>NZ_JAMLWO010000005.1:0-376057 GCF_056991255.1 Salmonella sp. A1325
AAATGTACTTAATTATGTACTTTTGAAATCGTCAGCATACGATCTGCTGATCAACATACGACGTTACATCACAATAGTGAACTGTACGACCTATAAACACGATTACAGTCAGTTCTGACTAAACAGCAGGCAGCCTACCAAGGCACGCTCTTGCAAACAACGTGACTGCGGTAATCCATCACATCAGAAATGTGAAAAATCAGGGTGAAAATTTAATTGAAGCTGTCACTTAACCCGAAGCAGGTCTTCATAGCGGATAGTATATCGTGGCGAGAGGATCTCCCGTTTAATATACCACTATTATTGGATTCCCTGCCCAGTATAGGTTACCGGTGCAATGGAGAGAAGACAATCTCATCTGTAGTCTACTGATCAAACATTAGGGTAAGAGTAATGAAAAAAGTATATTTTATGTTTGTTATCTTGTTGTCACTTTCAGGTATTCATTCCGCGATGGCAAAACCCTGGCAGGAGATTAAAGAAAGCAAAGAGTTACGTGTGGGGGTGCCTGGTGACTATGCTCCCCTCGCATTTCACAACAAACAAAATAAATTAATCGGTTTTGATATTGATATGGCATATTCACTGGGCAAAGCTCTGCACCTGAATATCCTGTTTGTACCTAGCAGTTGGCCTACACTGTCAACTGACCTGGCAGCAGACAAATTTGATATTGCAATGGGAGGGATTACAGAAACTCCCGGCAGAAGAAAACAGTTCGCACTTTCTGCTCCGGTACTTAAAAATGGGAAAATAGCGCTGACGCAATGTAACAGGATTAATGACTTCAAATCTCTTGAAGATATTGACCGTAAGGGCGTGCGGATTGTTGTTAATCCAGGTGGTACAAATCTGGACTATGTTGACAAGCATATCAGGTATGCAGATGTTATTCGCGAAAAAGATAATGATGCCACTCTGCAGAGGATTCGTGAACGCAGCGCTGATGTCATGTTTACCGACTTGCTCGAAGGTACTTATTACCAGAACAAAGAGCCAGGCGTCTTCTGCGTATCAACCAGGAGTATCCTCCCCGACACTGCCGGTAATAAAGTCTATATGATGGCGAAGGATAATCAGTATCTTCTTGATGCTGTAAATAGCTGGTTATCTGATGAAAACAGAATCATACTTGCCAGAAAGTGGCAGATAAATCCAGAGTAGCCGCCACAAAGTTTTGACAAGCACCATTGCCGACTGACGAACAGAACTGGCGCGGGGTGAAAGCAGTGACGACGATAAAGCCAGCCAGGCTAAATGGATGGCTTATATCAGGAAGCTTAAAACGCTGGACTTAACAGGCGTTTCAGATGAGGCCACCTTCACAGCAATCAGATGGTCTGCATTATCACAGTAATACTACTAACTTGCAGTTTTTTAGGCGTTAGTTTGGTTCTGGTATCTACACGAGTTCATTCAGATACAAGTAAATTTTCTGTAGAGAATGAAATTACTACACTTATTATTCCATTTCAAAGTAAATACTTGCTTAACAATCAGTAGACAGACAAGAAAAATTTTCGCCTCTGCTTTATCCTGGTAAAAGGATTGCGGTAAAAGTTAAGAAGGCAGCATAACTCTCAACTATGTGGATAATATTATGAATAAATTTAACAGTGTATTGTTAGCGCTGGTTTTTGCTATATCAGCCATAACATTTTCTTCATCTGCAATGGCCACTGAAAGCGGTAATAAAGGATTCCCGGGCATTTCGTTTCCGTGGTGTAAAATCTGGCCAGCAGGTATATCAATCCCAGCACTACCAGAGGGTAAAATATGCTGGTAAACGAAACAACCTTTTATTAACCGGGGTGATTAATTACCGTGTAAACAAGTAATTTGTGATACATGGATAATTAAAATACCACAGTAACGACTACAGACTGGCTGGTTTATCCGGCCAGGAGAGGCAGATGTATGCACCCTGTTTACCATTACGCTGTAGAGTTCCCATGCTTCCAGCCGTTTAATCTCGTCATCTGTGGCAAATCATTCACAGTATTTACGTTCTTTCCCATACATTCCCCTGCCAAATCACCTGACCGCCAGATACATCTCAATCCGTTTCCACTTCGGCGCGCCAGGCACGGTCATTCCGTCCAGGAATATCAAATTGGCTTCTTTTTTCGTGCGCAGCGCATTGTCGTAAAGGTAGTCGTGGATTATTGCCGCTTTAGCGTATTTGCCGTCTGGCGGCATGACTGACCAGAAGATGCGTGGAACGGTGGCGAGATCAGTTACAAATCCGGCTGGTACGCTGATTACGTCGCTGTTGTCGTCGCTGAGGTAAAATTCAAAAGGTTCATGTACACGCCAAAGGTAGTGGCCAGGCATTTCAAGAATGGCCGGGGTTGTGAAGCAGCTCATAATACATTCCTTAACGGTTTTCCGGCCAGCCAACCACGTAATCCAGTACAGCCTGTGCGTTGGTGAGACTGTTCACTTCGTCCTTCATCTGCCGCTGGCGTTCGTGGATTTTAAAACCCACCAGTACCATGTTTTGTTGCATAGCGGCTTCGAGTTTAATCAGTTCGTCTGCGCTCATTGGCACATCGATGTTATCTGCATCCGTCCAGAAGAATCCTGGCGGTAGCGCTCCCTGTTTTGCCACCGCCGTTACTGGCGACAGTCGGTCCTGCGACGCTTTACCGCAGTCCCAGTGGTGATCATTCAGTGTGAACGGATAGTTACCGTTTTCCTGCGCATTACGCCACGCATTAATCTCAGCGTATTTCTGACCGAGTGCGGTCGCAAGGTCAGCCACCCACTGACCGTTTTCAAATTTATCTATTGGTGATGTGGGGGCCTGTGTGGTGGTGTTCTCCGGTAACGGGCCGGGTTTTGAAATATAAATCGGATTGCCGGTTTGCGTGTCGCACACTGTTTCGCCGCGATGGTCTTCGTTCAGACTCCACGTTTCGGTTTCAGAGTCAAATACAGCAATATGACTGGCTGGAATATCAGGAGGGGCAATATCGGTACAGTTTGACGGTAATCCGGTATGTGGCGCTACCGTCGGCAATATCCTGTCCGGCAGTGCCTGTCACCATTACCGAAACATTACTGCCTTCACCGGCACTCCAGACCTGCGCGACGATACGGTAATGCTCCTGGATATTTTGTGTCTGCGGTCACAGTGAACAGTCCAGATACAACGAACTCAGTTCCGGATCATCCCCGGTACCGGCGATAATCCCTGTGTTCTGGTCGTTAACACTGGCTGTGATGGCCCTCTCCCTGAAATACCGCTCCACAGCATTCAGCAACCCATCCGGTTTACGGTTACCGATGAATGATTTTCGTGAGGCAATTGTGGAAGGAAGAATAACAACGAATCCGGTTGAGCCAACCCGAGCACCTGAAATTAAGGTTGCCAGGGAACGCTTGCAACTGGAAACGTATAACGCCACACGAGCGGCAGCAGAGCATATGCCTGCATGGTTCCCTCTCGCGATGGATTTAGCGCTCGTTACTGGTCAACGTAGGGAGGATATCGTAAATATGAAATTTAGTGATGTTTTTGACAACCGCTTATACGTAACTCAGATTAAAACCGGAATGAAAATAGCCATTCCCCTCTCCCTGACACTTCGGGCGACGGGGTTACGCCTGGGAACGGTAATCGATCGCTGCCGACTGGTAAGCCGCACTGATTTCATGATCAGTGCCGGAATCAGGAAAAATAGCCCAACCGGGAATATTCATCCGGATGGATTGACAAAGACATTTGTAAAAGCAAGAAAAGCCTCCGGTGTTAACTTCAGCAATAATCCACCGACATTTCACGAGATCCGAAGTCTGGCCGGGCGGCTGTACAAAAACGAGCACGGCGAGGTGTTCGCCCAAAAACTCCTGGGCCACACATCAGCGAACACCACGAAACTCTATCTCGATGAGCGTGATGATAAAGCTTATATGATGCTCTAATACTCCAATTTTCGTTGTGAAATAAATGTTAAATTTAATTTGATTGTGATATAACCAAAAAGACCGGAATACAGAAATTCGGAAAAATTTCGGAAAATTTCGGATCATTGATCATAAGTAACTGTTTTATAAGAAAAATAAAAAGAGACCGAATACGATTCCTGTATTCGGTCCAGGGAAATGGCTCTTGGGAGAGAGCCGTGCGCTAAAAGTTGGCATTAATGCAGGCTAAATCGCCTTGCCCTTTAAGAATAGATGACGACGCCAGGTTTTCCAGTTTGTGACGAAGGTGATTGAAAAAACCTGGCGTTTTGTCTGTCATCAGAGATAAAAAAACCGTAAGCCTTTTCGTGAAGGTTTACGGTTTTTTATTAAAAATCAGTCAGCTATTGGATGGATCACAAAGCTTTTGCGCACGTTCGATAAACGGCGCCAGACTCATTTTCTCACCGGGCTTCGCCGGGTTATCGATTTGAATGACGGCAATAGGCTGAGCGCGCGTTTTACCCTCCGCTACTTGCTGTTCGGCAATGGCATTCAAGGGATACTGCACCAGCGTACTGGGGTTGATCACATAGAGCGCCTGGCCAGGCCGACAGGTCAACATGACCTCTTCCCGATTAAACGCCCACTTGTCTTTTCCTACTTCAAAACGACTTACGGTAATCACCTGCGGCGCCGCCAACGCTACGCCCGAAGTGGCCAGCAGAAGCGCCGGAAGAAGTATTTTTTTCATTCGTTATGCCAGTCCATCAGAAAGGTTCGAGGGTTGCAAACAGGCTGACGATCGCCAGAACTATGCCTCCAACTCCCCATTCAATTTGCGTCATCCTGACAAACCATAGGTCAGTCCGGGGATTTTCCTGTCGCATACGTGGTACGAGAACATACCGATTCGTCAGCGCAATTGCTACCATAAGCACCACCAGCGCACATTTTAACAAAAGCAACTGTCCATAGGTGGTCTGCCAGATAGCGGTAAATCCCGTGATAAATAGCGTGTTGCCAATGCCTGTAAGCAATACGCCCGCCACAAAAAAGTGACCATAACGAGAAAAACGCATCATGGCGCTAATGGCATGTTGACGCCAGCGTCCCTGAGCCATGCGCATACAATAAACCACTGGCAACAGCCCGCCAAACCAGGCTGCGGCACAGAGCAAATGCAGAGCATGGTTAATCTGCTGTAATGTTCCCGCTACACCATCGCGCATCGTCGCATGTCCAACGCCTGCCAGCAGGATAAACTGAGCAACGGTTAGAATAAGAAGCCGTCGTTGCATTTTTACCGGCGCAATGACTACCACCGCCAGCGTGACCAGCGCGAGGATAATTTGCCATATCCAGACCGCGCCAAAGCGGGTTTGCAGTACCGCGCCCCACACCGAGACGGAAAAAACATCGGGCCAGCCGCCGCCCATCAGTCCGCCCTGAATCGCCAGCATAAAAGCCGCGCTGATAACGCTCCAGGCGGCGGCATGTCGTTGCAGATGTAAAAATCGACGCGTCATTAAACGACGAATTGATGCGGGTGCCAGCCAGGCGCCGTAAAGCGCGTAGCCGTAGACCAGCATCAAACTAGCAAAATGAATAAATCGGAGAGTTATCCAGACGAATGTCAGCATCATTTATTTCACGCTGAAGGTGTATTTCCCTTTTGTTTTATGTCCATCCACCGACACAACGTGCCAGTCTACCGTGTAAGCGCCAGATTTTAACGGCTGCTCAAGCGGGATAATCAACTGCGTTTTATCCTGTTCATTTCGCTTTGCCGGGCGCGTTTTGATGAGCTCTTGCTGAGGGCCAGTAATGGTTGCGCCGCTGAACCCTGGCTCAATCCCTTCAGAAAAGTTCAGGGTCAGCGCCTGTGGCGAGGCCGTAACGGCAGCATTCGCCGCTGGATACTGATGCGTCAGGTGCGCATGTGCCCAGGCCGCTGGCGTCGCAAATGTCGATGCCAGCAGCAGTAAAGCTAAACGTCGCGATGGTGCAGAAGAAGCCATATTCACTATTCCTTTTTGTTATACCTACGTTACAAAGAATAACCTTCAACAATCAATGAGTCGAGGATCATCATTTCCATCTTGCCATTACCGCGGACTCTTAGTACCTTCTGGCGGCAACAAAAAAGGAGACACGTATGAAAACAAATCTGGCTCAGCTTGAACAAGCGGAAATGGATAAAGTCAATGTGGACCTGGCGGCAGCCGGGGTGGCATTTAAAGAGCGCTACAATATGCCAGTTGTCGCGGAGGCGGTCGAACGTGAGCAGCCAGAGCATCTACGCGCCTGGTTTCGCGAGCGGCTGATTGCCCATCGTCTGGCTTCCGTATCACTATCCCGACTCCCTTACGAACCCAAAGTTAAATAAAAATTATATAACGTTACACTTCCTTACATGCAGACGACTACATTATAAGGCGATTCTTAACCTATGCTTTTTAGAATGGCTGTAGAGACTATGAAAAGGAAGTCATTATGTCCTCCTGGAAAATTGCTGCTGCGCAGTATGCGCCCCTGAACGCCTCGCTGGCGGAGCATGTCGCCCATCATCTGGAATATATTGAGCTTGCGGCTCGTCAACAGTGCGAACTGCTGGTCTTTCCGTCACTGTCGCTATTAGGCTGCGACGAAAGGAATAAATCATTGCCCGCCCCGCCTGACGAGGCGCTTTTACAGCCGCTCACTCATGCGGCCGATACCCACCATATGACTATCATTGTGGGTATGCCTGTTGAGCATAACTGCCGCTTCGTAAAAGGCATCGCTATTTTTGCCCCATGGCTAGCGTCGCCGCTCATGTTTCACAAAAGTCATGGCGCCTGTATTGCCAGGCAGCGAAGCGCTATCAACGTGGTGGATGAGCAGCCAGAAGGTGGTGATATAGATCCCTCATTTACGTTATTCACAACCAGTCAATGTCTTAACGAGCCTGAACTCCATGCCTCTACCTCACGCTTACAACGTTTTTCGCATAAATATGCGCTGGCCGTACTGATGGCCAATGCCTGTGGCAGTAGCGCGCTGTGGGATGAAAGCGGGCAACTTATTGTTCGTGCCGATTGCGGTTCGCTATTACTGACGGGCCTGCGCACAACAGAGGGTTGGCAAGGCGATATCATTCCATTACGCTAAGGTCTTTCGGTGAGGAATGAATCATGTTGCGGATTATAGACACGGAAACCTGCGGGCTGCAGGGTGGGATCGTAGAGATAGCCTCTGTTGATGTCATTGATGGCAACATTGTCAATCCCATGAGTCACCTGATACGCCCCGATCGCCCTATTACGCCGCAGGCGATGGCGATACACCGTATTACCGAAGCCATGGTCGCCGATAAGCCGTGGATTGAAGATGTCATACCGCTTTATTACGGTAGTGAATGGTATGTCGCTCACAATGCCAGTTTCGACAGACGCGTATTACCTGAATTGCCGGGTGAGTGGATCTGTACCATGAAGTTGTCGCGACGCCTGTGGCCGGGAATAAAATACAGCAATATGGCGCTCTATAAATCGCGCAAACTAAGCGTACAAACGCCGCCGGGGCTGCACCATCACCGGGCGCTTTATGATTGCTATATCACCGCCGCCTTGCTTATTGATATTATGCAAACCACCGGCTGGACCGCGGAAGAAATGGTCAATATCACGGGCCGTCCTGCGCTGTTAACCACTTTCCCGTTCGGTAAATACCGCGGTAAGGCGGTATCTGAAGTCGCAAAACGCGATCCGGGCTATTTACGCTGGCTTTTTAATAACCTTGATAATATGAGCCCGGAACTTCGCCTGACGCTTAAACACTACCTGGAAGATGTTCAGGCTGGCGAGCAACGCAGCAATGGAACACCACAATAACCCGCAACGCTGACAAGCCATTGCGGGCGCGCGTCTATGCGCTATGTAAGGTTCCCTGCGCCAGGCCAATTAAAAAGGCGAACTCCAGCGCGACGCCTTCGTAGGATTTAAACCGCCCCGACTTACCACCGTGCCCGGAGTCCATATCCGTACATAACAGCAGCAGACGTTGGTCCGTTTTTAGCTCGCGTAATTTTGCCACCCACTTCGCCGGTTCCCAGTATTGCACCTGGGAATCGTGCAATCCTGTCGTCACCAGCAGGTGCGGATAGTCCTGCGCTTTGACATTGTCATAAGGACTATAGCTTTTCATATAGTCATAATACTCAATATCCTGCGGGTTCCCCCACTCTTCAAACTCTCCTGTCGTTAGTGGGATCGACTCATCCAGCATCGTGGTTAATACATCAACAAAGGGTACCTGGGCAATAACGCCGTGGAAAAGCTCGGGGCGTTCGTTGATAGCGACGCCCATTAGCATTCCGCCCGCGCTCCCGCCCATCCCATAACACAGCGACGGCGAACCGTAACCCAGTTTTAATAAGGCATCGCAGGCATCAAGATAATCATTAAAAGTATTCCGCTTTTTGAGGAATTTGCCATCTTCATACCACTGCTGCCCCAGCTCACCGCCGCCGCGAACGTGTACGATTGCGTAAACAAAGCCACGATCCAGCAAGCTCAGTCGGCTGCTGCTGAAGTCGGCGTCAATACTGGAACCGTAAGATCCGTAGCCGTAAACCAGAAGCGGATTTTGCCCTTTACGAAAATACTTCTGATGATAAACCAGCGATACCGGCACTTCGACGCCGTCGCGTGCGGTGATCCACAGGTGTTCGCTCTGATAACAGCCAGAATCAAACCCAGGCACTTCCGTCTGTTTAAGTACCCGTCGTTCTCCGGTATCCATATCCAGTTCAAACAAGGTATCTGGCGTCGTCATTGAAGAATAGCCGTAACGCAGCCGGGAGGTCTCAGGTTCGGGATTATAGGCAAGCCACGTCACGTAAGCCGGATCGTCAAAGGCAATGCCTATCACTTCACGGGTTTTACGGTTAATTTGCCGCAGGCTGGTAAGCCCCCGTTGACGCTCTTCGACCACTAACCAGTCGGTAAACAGGGTAAACCCTTCCAGCATAATATGCTCGCGCGGAGGGATCAGCTCTTCCCAGGCGTTTTCATTGCGCACGCGGGTACGGTACAACCCAAAGTTTTTACCGTTCCGGTTAGAACGCAGGTAAAACTTATGTTGATAGTGATCGAGACTATATTCGTGGTCTTTGCGGCGCGGTAAGAATGAAAACGGCTCGGCATCGGCCAGTTCCGCGTCAAGTAACAGCACTTCGCTAGTGGTGGCGCTGGCAAGATGAATTACCACATAATGCTGCGAAGTGGTTTTATGCAGGCTGACATAAAAGGTATCGTCTTTCTCTTCATATACCAGTTCATCTTGCGATGACGGAGTGCCAATCGTGTGCCGCCAAACCTGATAGGGCAGCAGCGTCTTCTTATGCTTACGTACATAGTAAAGGGTCAGGGAATCATTGGCCCAGACAAATTCAGGCGCAACGTTATCCAGCAGTTCCGGATACCAGTTACCGCTTTCGAGGTTACGAAAACGCAACCCATACTGACGACGGGATAAATAATCTTCTGCCAGCGCCATGATGGTATTATCCGGCGTAATGGCAAGTCCGCCGAGCGTATAAAATTCGCTGTGCGCGGCCCGCTGGTTCGCATCGAGCAAGGTTTCCCACACATCCCACTCTTCGCTTAACGCCGATTGTCGTTGATAGATGGCATATTCGCAGCCGGGTTCATAGATATAACGGTAGCGATAGCCGTTTTTCACATACGGAGCGGAAACTTCTCTGGGCGGGATACGATCGATAATTTCTTTTAGAATGCGGTCCTGTAACGCCTGCTGAGAGGACATGACCTTCCGGCCATACTCATTTTCCTGATGCAGGTAATCAAGGACTTCCGGCTGCGAGCGAGTGTCATCTCGCAGCCAGTAATAATTATCAATGCGCGTATCGCCATGTACGGTCATGGCATAGGGAATTCGATTGGCTTTTGGCAACATGTCGTTTTTTCTTTTGCGTTAATATTTGTTATATATCACGCGGCAAACACAGCGGTGTAGCATGGTAGTCCCGGTCGCTCACCTCGGTAAGCGCCTGAGATGTCACTGCTTCGCCGCTATCCTGCAACATGAATGACGTAAACTATCCATCCTATAAGGGTGGCAAAAGACACGCATGATGCAAGCGAAACATGTTACTTAATGGCAGGTTATCAGCCTGGTAGCGCCTGTTTTTGCTGCTGCAAGTCCTGCTCGATACCGTCCCGAACCTCCTGAGGAATTTTTAGTGCGTCTCCTAACGCATTCAGGTAGCTACGTTCCATAAAGTGGTCAATATCAATGGCGGCGCAGCTCAGGAAGTAGATTTCCAGGGCTTCTTCTTCATTGCGAATGCCCTGTGCCAGACGTTGTGGATCAAGCGGCTGCTCAATAGCTTTCTCGATAAACACACGCCCTTGCTCTTCTACACCTGATTCTCGCAGTTGGTGCTCAATCGCCGCGCGTTCTTTGGCATCAATATGCCCATCGCTTTTTGCAGCAAAAACCAGCGCCAGGATCAGTCGCTCAGTGCGAACATCCAGCGGCGTACTTTGGCTGCCGAATTGCGGCTCCCCCTGATGCGCAGCGCGTACTTTATCTTTGTACTTATTCCACAATACGGAACCCGCCACCGCGCCGCCGCCCACCAGCAAAGCGCCAGTACCGTATTTGGTTAATAATTTGCGCGAAGACTTATTGGCGACCAACAGTCCAGCCAGACCGCCCAGCGCGCCGGGAACCAGCAGTTTATTTAACCCATGTTCACCGGAAGGCGATGCGGAAGCGCCTTTTTGCCCAAGAAGTGATTGTAATTGGTTCAACCAGTTAGCCATAGTACCCCTCAAATACAGACCAATAATGGTCAAGCGTACCTGAGGGGATGTCAGGAATTGTCTGTTCCGGCAAAAGAAGCGCAAATTACGCTGCTAGCGGGGCTTATATTCCGCCTTGCCGGCTTTGCAATCAACGATGACCTGATAATGAATATCGGCGCTTTTACCGCGAACAGTTAGCGGAACTGTCCATTTATCATTTTGACCTACAACGTCCTGCACATTAACCCACGCGACCGGGTCAGCCTGCCCGACCTTTTTTTGGTCGTCTGCCCACCGCACGATACGATTTTGCTGGTAGTCGCGCTTCACGCTTGCCGCAATCCCGGCGGCATCCAGCCCTTCGCACTGCGGAAACTTAACCGATTTACTCTCGGTGGATGCCGCAAATGCCGATACGCTGGCGGATAACAACAGCAGGCTCAACAACGCTCCTCTTTTATTCATACTTTTCTCCTTAGCACAATGATTCAGGAAAAGCATGGTACAAAACGCCGGGAGCGCAAGTGTGGGTTCAGGCGGCTTGCTTTTTCGTTTTACTCACGGCGTCCTTTTCAACCGCCTGCGGAGAAGGCAACTTACCGGTTTTGAGGATAGTGCTTAACACCTCTTTATGTTCCGCCAGCCACAGCGACAACGCTTCGCGCTGCCCATCTTCCAGCACGACTGGCGACTGCCCAAGCCAGGTATCAAGAAGATCGGCAGTATCGAGCATTTTATCCCAGGCGTCGGCTTCCTTTTTACTGGTAAATGACATCTTCTCCTCACCCTCGCGAATGACTACGTATTTAACTTCAACCGCCATTTTGCAGCCCCTTATTTACCTGTGTTTATATACAGTATATTACAAGGCAGCAAGAAAAGCAATCTATTCGAAAAGACATACGCAAACGTTTTCGTATATACTGCGCGCAGGTAAATAAGGGGACAGAAATATGACGCTATTAGGCACTGCGCTGCGTCCGGCAGCAACGCGGGTGATGTTATTAGGGGCAGGAGAATTGGGAAAAGAGGTGGCGATTGAATGCCAACGCCTGGGGATCGAGGTTATCGCCGTCGATCGCTATCCTGATGCTCCCGCCATGCATGTGGCTCACCGTTCACACGTCATTAATATGCTGGACGGCGAGGCGCTACGTCATGTGATTACAGTGGAAAAACCGCATTATATCGTGCCGGAAATAGAAGCGATCGCCACCGATATGCTGCGTGAACTGGAGGGCGAAGGACTGAATGTCGTGCCTTGCGCTCGTGCAACGCAGCTCACGATGAACCGCGAAGGGATCCGTCGCCTGGCCGCAGAAGAATTAGGTCTGCCGACATCGACGTATCGCTTTGCCGACAGTGAGGCCAGTTTTCATGATGCGGTAGCCGCAGTGGGTTTTCCTTGCATCGTCAAACCGGTCATGAGCTCTTCCGGCAAAGGCCAGAGCTTTATCCGCTCGGCCGAACAGCTCGCGCAGGCATGGGAGTATGCTCAACAGGGCGGACGCGCTGGCGCGGGTCGCGTGATTGTGGAAGGCGTGGTTAAATTTGATTTTGAAATTACGCTGCTCACCGTTAGCGCCGTCGATGGCGTGCATTTCTGCGCGCCGGTCGGTCATCGTCAGCAAGATGGCGACTATCGCGAATCCTGGCAGCCACAGCAGATGAGCGAACTGGCGCTGAAGCGGGCACAAGAGATTGCCTGTCATGTGGTACTGGCGTTAGGCGGTCATGGCCTGTTCGGCGTTGAACTCTTCGTCTGTGGCGATGAAGTCATTTTCAGCGAAGTCTCCCCTCGCCCGCACGATACCGGAATGGTCACGTTGATTTCTCAGGATCTCTCTGAGTTTGCGCTGCATGTGCGCGCCTTTCTGGGAATGCCCGTAGGCGCTATTCGCCAGTATGGTCCTGCTGCCTCGGCCGTGATTCTGCCGCAGCTTACCAGTCAAAATGTGACGTTTGATAATGTTCACGCGGCGGTAGGGGCCGGAGTGCAGGTACGGCTGTTTGGTAAGCCTGAGATCGACGGCACCCGTCGTCTTGGTGTAGCGTTAGCGACAGGTGAAAACGTTGAAGAAGCGGTGATAAGAGCGAAAAAGGCCGCCAGTCGCGTGACGGTAAAAGGCTAATGCGCCATCGCCTGATGGCGACGTTAGCGCATTTTTATCAGACCTGCCTGATCGCCACTCGTAAGCCCGATAAGCAAGCGCCATCGGGCATTTAACGGCTTACTGCTTCGCGCCTTCTACCGCTTCGCGCGCCAGTTTGGTGATGCGATCGTAATCACCCGCTTCCAGCGCGTCGGCCGGCACCAGCCAGGAACCGCCGATGCACAACACGCTTTTCAGCGCCAGATAGTCACGATAGTTTGCCGGAGAGATGCCGCCAGTTGGGCAGAAACGTACCTGAGAGAACGGACCGGCAATCGCCTGCAACGCTTTAGTGCCGCCATTCGCTTCCGCCGGGAAGAATTTGAACTCTTTCAGACCATAGTCCATGCCCAACATCAGTTCAGAAACGGTGCTAATACCGGGAATCAATGGGATAGTGCCTGCCGTCGCGGCTTTCAGCAGTGGCTCAGTCAGTCCCGGGCTAATCGCAAACTGCGCGCCCGCTTCCGTCACCTCCGCCAACTGCTGCGGATTGAGAACGGTTCCGGCGCCGACAATCGCTTCCGGTACTTCTTTAGCGATAGCGCGAATAGCATCCATCGCGCAGGCCGTACGTAAAGTCACTTCCAGAACGCGAACGCCCCCGGCCACCAGCGCTTTAGCCATCGGCACCGCGTGCTCCAGTTTATTGACTACAATGACCGGGACAACCGGGCCGGTGGTCAGGATTGCTTCTGCACTTGTTTTCCAGTTTTTCATCGGAATTCTTCTCTCGCCTGATTACTAGTGTGTCATCTTAAAAAGTGATACAGGTTGCGCCCTGCTCCGCACCCGACAGCTTTTCGCGCAGCGCGCCAAACAACTCACGCCCCGTTCCGACGCGCGACGCGCTCAGGTCCGGAATATGAGGCTGACGAGCGGCAAGTTCCGCCTCGTCGACCAGCAGAGTTAACTCACCTGTCTGCCCATTCACGCGAATGATGTCGCCATCGCGCACTTTTGCCAGTAAGCCGCCATCGTAGGCTTCCGGCGTTACGTGGATAGCTGAAGGCACTTTACCCGAAGCGCCTGAAAGTCGTCCATCAGTAACTAACGCGATTTTGAAACGGCGGTCCAATAATACACCAAGTGGCGGCATGAGTTTATGTAATTCTGGCATTCCATTCGCTTTTGGTCCCTGATGACGCACGACAACGACACAATCCCGATCAAGCAGACCCGCGTCAAACGCAGGCAGCACATCATGCTGACTTTCAAATACCATGGCAGGCGCTTCAATGATCTGGTTTTCAACCGGTACCGCAGACGTCTTCATTACTGCGCGTCCCAGATTACCGCTTAGCACCTTAGTACCGCCGTGAGGAGAGAACGGCTTATCAAAAGAGGCAATGACATCGTTATCCAGTGACCTTTCCGCGCCTTCACGCCAGTCAAGCTCGCCGTTGTTGAGCCAGGGCTCCAGCGTATAGCGTTTCAGGCCGAAGCCTGCGACAGTATTAACGTCTTCGTGCAGCAATCCGGCATTGAGCAGCTCACGCATCAATACCGGTACGCCGCCCGCCGCCTGGAAGTGGTTAATGTCCGCCGGACCGTTCGGGTACAGACGCGCCATCAACGGAACCACTTCCGACAAATCCGAGAAGTCATCCCAGTTGATCAGAATTCCCGCCGCGCGCGCCATTGCAACCAGATGCATGGTGTGGTTGGTGGAGCCGCCGGTAGCCAGCAGCGCGACAATGCCGTTCACCACAACTTTTTCGTCGATCATTTTACCGAGCGGCATCCACGTATTGCCGTTGCCGGTAAGACGGGTTACCTGACGTGCGGCAGCGGCAGTCAATGCCTCGCGCAGCGGCGCATCCGGATGCACAAACGAAGAACCCGGCAACTGCATTCCCATAAACTCCACCACCATCTGGTTGGTGTTGGCGGTGCCGTAAAATGTACAGGTGCCCGGCGCATGGTAAGAGGCGGCTTCCGACTCCAGCAGCGCCATTCTGTCTACTTTTCCTTCCGCATATAGCTGACGAATACGGACTTTTTCTTTATTCGGCAGGCCGCTCGCCATCGGGCCTGACGGAACAAAAATCGCGGGTAAATGGCCAAAAGAGAGCGCGGCCATCGCCAGCCCCGGAACGATTTTGTCGCATACGCCGAGGAATAACGCGCCGTCAAACATATTGTGAGAAAGGCCTACTGCTGCCGACATCGCTATCACTTCGCGGCTGAGTAATGACAACTCCATGCCATCCTGCCCTTGCGTAACGCCATCGCACATTGCCGGTACGCCGCCTGCGACCTGACCTACCGCATTCACGGAATGCAGGGCCTGACGAATAATCTGCGGATAATGTTCATACGGTTGATGCGCAGAGAGCATGTCATTGTAGGAGGTGATGATGGCGATATTATTGCGCAACATACTTTTCAGCGAGGCTTTGTCCTCTGGCTGACAGGCGGCGAAGCCATGCGCCAGGTTGCCGCAGGCCAGTTGAGATCGGTGGACCGTGGCGGTTTTCGCCTGCTCAATGCGGGCAAGATAGGCTTTTCGGGTCTGCTGCGAGCGTTCGACAATGCGCTGTGTTACGCGTAACAAATTAGGATTCATAGAGGCTCCTGAAATTTATCTGTCCGGCTACCGGGTTTACCATGCGTTTCATCAATGTGGAAAGACAGTGAAATACATGATGTCCGGGGATAATGGGGCAAAATCGTTTCAGGCAGTGTAATAAAAAAAGCCTCGCAGGTGAATCCACACGAGGCTTAAAAGTGCAAAAATGATTCTACAATCTGTGTTAGATCATGTTACCGGTAAAATACCACCTAAGAGTGAGTGGTAAATTTACTCAAACTCATTCCACGAACGACCGTCACGGGTAATCATCGCCACGGACGCTACCGGTCCCCAGGTGCCCGCCTGATACGGCTTCGGCGCGTCGTTGTCCATCGCCCATGCTTCGGTAATGGAGTCCACCCACTTCCAGGCTTCTTCCACTTCGTCACGGCGGACAAACAGCGCCTGAATGCCACGCATCGTTTCCAGCAGCAGGCGCTCATATGCATCCGCCAGGTGCGTCTGATTAAAGGTCTCGGAGTAGCTCAGATCAAGCTTCGTGATCTGCAGATTATGCTTATGATCCAGCCCCGGTACTTTGTTAAGCACCTGAATATCCACGCCTTCATCCGGCTGCAGGCGAATCGTCAATTTGTTCTGCGGCAGGTCTTGCCAGGACTCTTTAAAGAGGTTCAGTTCAGGCGTCTTGAAATAAACCACGACTTCAGAGCACTTGGTTGGCAGACGCTTGCCGGTGCGCAGATAGAATGGCACGCCCGCCCAACGCCAGTTATCGATGTCGACGCGGATCGCGACGAAAGTTTCGGTGTTGCTGCTTTTATTCGCGCCCTCTTCTTCCAGATAGCCCGGCACCTTTTGACCCTGCGCAAAGCCCGCGGTGTATTGACCACGAACCGTTTTTTCACGCACGTTGGAGCGATCAATACGGCGCAGCGATTTCAACACTTTTACTTTTTCATCGCGAATACTGTCGGCGCTCAGGTCAGACGGCGGTGACATGGCAATCATGCAGAGAATTTGCAGCAAGTGGTTCTGGATCATATCGCGCATCTGACCGGCCTGGTCAAAATATCCCCAGCGCCCTTCAATCCCCACCTCTTCCGCTACGGTAATCTCAACGTGATCGATAGTGCGGTTATCCCAGTTATTAACGAATAACGAGTTGGCAAAACGCAGCGCCAGCAGGTTGAGAACCGTTTCTTTGCCCAGATAGTGGTCGATACGATATACCTGGCACTCTTCAAAGTATTCGCCGACCCGATCGTTAATCTCACGCGAGGTCGCCAGCGAAGTACCCAACGGTTTCTCCATCACGACACGCGCCGGTTTGGCGTTGAGTTTAGCCTCCCCTAACCCTTTGCAAATAGCGCCAAACGTGCTGGGCGGCATCGCAAAATAGTTAATGGTGGTACGGTTTTTTTGATCCAGCATATCGCCCAGGCGACTAAACGCAGGCGTATCGTTCACGTCAAGATTACAAAAATCCAGACGGCCGCTCAGCGTATCCCACAAGCCTTCATCAATTTTTTCCTTCATGAAGGTTTCCAGCGCCTCACGCACGACGTGGGTATAAGCTTCTTTATCCCAGTCCGCGCGCCCCACCCCAATGATCCGGGTATCCGGATGGATCTGGCCGGCTTTCTCAAGCTGATACAGGGAAGGCAGCAGTTTCCGGCGCGCCAGGTCGCCTTTCGCGCCGAAAATGACCAGGTCACATGCCTGGGCTGTTTGCGTTACCGCCATGTCATTCTCCTCAGTTAATCTCCTGGTACTTTAGCCAGGATATCGTTGTAATTTTATTACACAGCACTGTACTGCTTTTACGAGATTACGGAAACCGTAAACGCCTTTTCATAGGTGAACCGGCGTTTGATTGGCAATATAATCGGCAAAACGCCTAATAAAATTGTCGCTTTTCCACACAAGCTGGAACTTAAAATCCGACGTCGGTCATGTAATGAAAAAAAACGACACCTTTTTTAGCCATTTTGCCCCCTTTGACAGCCGCCAGGAGTAATATCTAACAAAACGCGCTCGGTTTCGCGCATCATTGAAATCGCTAATACCCATGAGCCTTGCTAATCATGAATATGCTGGAAAAAGTCCAGTCTCAACTGGAACATTTAAGCAAATCTGAACGAAAAGTCGCCGATGTTATTCTGGCCGCCCCAGGCAGATCGATTCACTTAAGCATTGCCATGCTGGCCCAGGAAGCTAACGTTAGCGAGCCAACGGTGAACCGTTTCTGTCGCAGCATGAATACCCGCGGCTTTCCTGATTTTAAACTGCATCTGGCGCAAAGTCTGGCAAATGGCACCCCCTATGTTAATCGCAATGTGGATGAAGATGACAGCGTTGAGGCCTATACAGGAAAAATCTTCGAGTCCGCCATGGCCAGTCTCGACCATGTTCGCCAGTCGCTGGATAAATCGGCCGTCAACCGCGCGGTCGATTTACTGACCCAGGCAAAAAAAATCGCCTTTTTTGGTCTTGGTTCCTCCGCCGCGGTCGCGCATGACGCCATGAATAAGTTTTTTCGCTTCAATGTACCGGTGATTTACTCCGACGATATCGTGCTGCAACGGATGAGCTGTATGAATTGTAACGATGATGACGTCGTCGTGCTCATTTCGCATACTGGCAGAACCAAAAGCCTGGTGGAACTGGCGCAGTTGGCGCGGGAAAACGATGCGATGGTGATCGCCCTGACCTCCGCTGGAACGCCGCTGGCACGCGAAGCCACGCTGGCCATTACCCTCGACGTACCGGAAGATACAGACATTTATATGCCCATGGTCTCTCGACTTGCTCAACTGACCGTGATAGATGTGCTGGCAACGGGATTTACTTTGCGTCGCGGGGCAAAATTCAGAGATAACTTGAAGCGTGTCAAGGAAGCGCTCAAGGAATCGCGTTTTGATAAAGAATTACTCATCAGGAGTGATGACCGCTAAAAGCAATAACAATGTTCTACCCTTTTCGTCATCCGGGGACGTTCATTTTATACCGTTAAGGTTTCAGAACGACCGGATCAATGTTCACGCAACACCAAGTTGTTTTAGTCAACGGAGTATTACATGTCCAGAAGGCTTCGCAGAACCAAAATCGTTACCACGTTAGGCCCGGCAACTGACCGCGATAACAACCTTGAGAAGGTTATCGCCGCGGGCGCAAACGTAGTACGTATGAACTTCTCTCACGGCTCGCCGGAAGATCATAAAATGCGTGCTGATAAAGTCCGTGAGATTGCCGCCAAACTGGGGCGTCATGTGGCTATTTTAGGCGACCTGCAAGGGCCAAAAATTCGCGTTTCCACTTTTAAAGAAGGCAAAGTGTTCCTCAATATCGGGGACAAATTTCTGTTAGACGCTAACCTGGGTAAAGGCGAAGGCGACAAAGAAAAAGTCGGCATTGATTACAAAGGGTTGCCGGCAGACGTCGTTCCTGGCGATATCCTGCTGCTTGACGATGGTCGAGTGCAGTTGAAAGTGCTTGAAGTCCAGGGCATGAAAGTCTTTACCGAGGTCACCGTCGGCGGTCCGCTGTCTAACAATAAAGGCATTAACAAGCTCGGCGGCGGGCTTTCTGCTGAAGCGCTGACCGAAAAAGACAAAGCCGATATTCAAACCGCTGCGCTGATAGGCGTTGACTATCTGGCCGTCTCCTTCCCGCGCTGCGGCGAAGATCTGAACTACGCACGCCGCCTGGCACGCGACGCCGGCTGCGACGCGAAAATTGTGGCTAAAGTCGAACGCGCCGAAGCGGTATGCGACCAAAACGCCATGGACGATATCATTCTGGCCTCTGACGTTGTGATGGTCGCACGTGGCGATCTGGGCGTTGAAATCGGCGATCCGGAGCTGGTTGGTATCCAGAAAGCGCTGATTCGCCGTGCGCGTCAGCTAAACCGCGCAGTCATCACCGCAACGCAGATGATGGAGTCGATGATCACCAACCCGATGCCGACCCGTGCGGAAGTGATGGACGTAGCGAACGCCGTCCTGGATGGCACGGATGCGGTTATGCTGTCTGCCGAAACCGCAGCCGGTCAGTATCCTTCTGAAACCGTTGCCGCAATGGCGCGCGTCTGTCTGGGCGCAGAAAAAATCCCCAGCATCAATGTGTCTAAACACCGTCTCGACGTGCAGTTCGACAACGTTGAAGAAGCCATTGCCATGTCTGCGATGTATGCGGCAAACCATCTGAAAGGCGTTACCGCGATCATCACCATGACGGAATCCGGTCGTACCGCGCTAATGACTTCCCGTATCAGCTCCGGCCTGCCGATTTTCGCCATGTCGCGCCATGAACGCACGCTGAACCTGACCGCGCTCTACCGCGGAGTAACGCCGGTGCATTTTGATAGCGCGGCTGATGGCGTTGTCGCGGCGCATGAAGCTGTTAATCTGCTGCGCGATAAAGGGTATCTCGTTTCCGGCGACCTGGTGATCGTGACTCAGGGCGATGTCATGAGCACCGTCGGTTCAACCAATACCACGCGTATTTTGACCGTTGAGTAAAACTCCCCCACGCCTGTTCATCAGGTAGTACAGGGTTTGTCAGCATAAAGCCTCTCTTACGAGAGGCTTTATTTATTTGATGGGATAAAGATCTTTACGCTTATACGGCTGAATCTCGCCTGGCTTGCGGGTTTTGAGCAGCTTCAGGATCCAGGTGTACTGTTCCGGATGCGGGCCGACAAAAATTTCGACCTCTTCGTTCATCCGTCTGGCGATAGTGTGGTCGTCAGCCGTGAGCAGATCGTCCATTGGCGGGCGAATCTGGATAGTCAGGCGATGCGTTTTACCATTATACACCGGGAAAAGCGGTATCACGCGTGCGCGGCACACTTTCATCAGCCGACCAATCGCAGGCAGCGTCGCTTTGTATGTCGCAAAGAAATCAACGAATTCACTATGCTCCGGGCCGTGATCCTGGTCCGGCAGGTAGTAGCCCCAGTAGCCCTGACGAACAGACTGAATAAAGGGTTTAATCCCGTCATTACGCGCATGCAAACGTCCGCCGAAACGCCGACGCACTGTGTTCCAGATATAATCAAAAACCGGATTACCCTGATTATGAAACATCGCCGCCATTTTTTGCCCCTGAGAGGCCATCAGCATGGCTGGAATGTCGACGCCCCAGCCATGCGGTACGAGAAAAATGACTTTTTCGTCGTTACGACGCATCTCCTCAATGATTTCCAGACCTTCCCAGTCAACACGCTGTTGAATTTTTTTCGGACCGCGCATCGCCAACTCAGCCATCATCGCCATTGCCTGTGGCGCGGTGGCGAACATCTCATCGACAATCGCTTCGCGCTCAGCTTCGCTACGTTGCGGAAAGCACAACGACAGATTAATTAGCGCCCGGCGACGGGAACTCTTCCCCAGCCGTCCGGCAAAACGCCCCAGCGTCGCCAGCAAAGGGTCGCGGAATGATGCCGGTGTTAATGCGATCCCCGCCATTGCCGCAGCGCCCAACCAGGCGCCCCAATACTGCGGATAGCGAAAGGATTTTTCGAATTCAGGGATATACTCACTATTATTTTTTTTGGTTTCCATGCTTTTCCAGGGTCTGCTGACGCGAAAAGGAATTGTGAATAGTGTAGCGACGTCTGCGCCGCACACAAAACAAAAAAAGCCGGTACACATCGCGTACCGGCTCTGTCAGCGCATTTGTTAATCGAAGCGCAGTTGCGGCAGAACCTCTTTCACCTGTGCCAGGTATTCACGACGATCTGACCCCGTCAGACCTTCCGTGCGCGGCAATTTTGCTGTCAGAGGGTTAACGGCTTGCTGGTTGATCCATACCTCATAATGCAGATGCGGCCCTGTGGAACGCCCGGTGTTACCAGAAAGCGCAATACGATCGCCACGTTTCACTTTTTGCCCCGGTTTCACCAGCAGCTTACGCAAGTGCATGTAACGTGTGGTGTAGGTGCGTCCATGACGAATCGCAATGTAGTAACCGGCAGCGCCGCTACGTTTAGCGACCACGACCTCGCCATCCCCCACCGACAGCACCGGCGTACCCTGCGGCATCGCAAAGTCAACGCCACGATGCGGCGCAACGCGTCCGGTAACCGGGTTCAGACGACGCGGATTGAAGTTGGAGGAGATGCGGAACTGTTTTGCGGTCGGGAAGCGTAAAAAGCCTTTCGCCAGGCCAACACCGTTACGGTCATAGAATTTACCGTCAGCGGCGCGAATGGCGTAGTAATCTTTACCATCGGAACGCATCCGCACGCCCAACAACTGACTCTGTTCACGCTTGCCATCCAGCATCTCGCGCGACATCAGAACCGAAAATTCATCGCCCTTTTTCAGCTTGCGAAAATCCATCTGCCACTGCATGGCTTTTATCACTGCGCTGATTTCGCTGCTGGTTAAACCGGCCTCTTTCGCGCTGGCGACAAAGCTACCCCCTACCGTACCTTTCAGCAGACTGTTGACCCAGTCCCCCTGCTGCATTTCACTGCTCATTTTAAAACCGTTGGCAGTGCGATCGTAGGTACGCGTTTCACGGCGGGAGACTTCCCATGTCAGACGCTGTAAATCGCCATCGGCGGTCAGTGTCCAGGAAAGCTGTTGGCCAATTTTCAGATTGCGCAGCTCCTTATCAGAAGCGGCAAGTCGGCTAATATCGCTCATATCGATGCCGTACTGATTCAGAATGCTGCTTAACGTATCGCCTGTGGAGACGACGTATTCATGGACGCCGACTTCGCCTGCGGTTTTATCGTCCAGCTCATCCTGAGGAATAGCTTCATCTTCCTGCGCGGCCTGATCGATGGGTTCGCTGGCCTCCGGTAAGAGGGAACGAATCTCGCTTTTCTCCAGTTCAATAGTTTTAACGATTGGTGCGGATTCTGGGTGGTAAACATAGGGCCGCCATACGGCGACGGCCAGTGTCAGAACGGTAAGTGACCCCAGCATAACGCGGTGGGGTCGGGGCAGATTATTAAATGCCAGGGCGACAGAGCGGGCTATCTGTTGCACGTATTCACTTCCTCGTTAATCTCCTTTCAGGCAGCTCGCATACTGGTTGGCTAATTGGCTTAAAAACGCTGAATAGCTTGTTTTACCCAGTTTAATGTTCGTCCCGAGGGGGTCCAGTGTTCCCATTCGAACGGATGTCCCTCTCGCCACGGCTTCCACGACCGCTGGCCTGAATTGTGGCTCAGCAAAAACGCAGGTTGCTTTTTGCTCAACCAACTGTGTTCTTATTTCATGTAAACGCTGCGCGCCAGGTTGTATCTCAGGGTTCACGGTAAAGTGACCGAGCGGGGTGAGTCCGTAGTGTTTTTCGTAGTAACCGTAGGCGTCATGAAAAACGAAATACCCTTTCCCCTTGAGCGGCGCGAGCTCGTTACCGACCTGTTTATCGGTTGCGGCTAATTGTGCCTCAAAATCCTTCAGGTTGGCGTCGAGTTTGGCTCGACTTTGCGGCATAAGTTCCACTAATTTTTCATGGATTGCAACCGCTGTAGCCCGCGCTATCTCTGGGGAGAGCCAAAGATGCATGTTATATTCGCCATGATGGTGATGTACGTCACCTTTTTCCTCATCGGCGCCCGTATGCGCATGTTCATCCTCATCATCATCCGCGCCCTTCATGAGTAACGGTTTTACATCGGCAAGTTGTGCAATGGTAACCTGCTTATTATCAGGAATATTCCTGACCGACTTCTCCATAAAGGCTTCCATTTCCGGGCCAACCCAGACGACTAAGTCCGCGCCCTGTAAGCGTTTTACGTCTGATGGACGCAATGAATAATCATGCTCGGAAGCCCCATCCGGAAGTAATACTTGCGTATCCGTAACGCCATCAGCAATGGCGGAAGCGATAAACCCAAGCGGTTTAAGCGAAGCGACAACGGCGGCGTCGGCAGCCTGGGTTGCACTCCCCCAAAGCGCGGCGGATAATGCTGCGAAAAGAAGCGTATTTTTCTGTAACATAATGCGACTAATCATCGTAATGAATGTGTGAAATGTGATATTATAACATTCTATCACTTCTGCAAGCCTAAAATTAACATGACAAGTTTAGTTTCACTGGAAAACGTCTCGGTCTCATTTGGTCAACGCCGCGTCCTCTCTGACGTGTCGCTTGAATTGAGCCCCGGAAAAATTTTAACGCTTCTCGGCCCTAACGGCGCGGGGAAGTCAACGCTTGTACGCGTGGTTTTAGGACTGGTAGCCCCTGATGAAGGGGTGATCAAGCGCAACGGGCAACTCCGTATCGGCTATGTCCCGCAAAAGCTCTATCTCGATACCACGCTTCCGCTGACGGTAAACCGATTTTTACGTTTACGTCCCGGCACGCAAAAAACGGATATTCTCCCGGCGCTTAAACGCGTTCAGGCCGGACATTTGATTGACGCGCCCATGCAAAAACTCTCCGGCGGTGAGACACAGCGCGTACTGCTGGCGCGTGCTCTGCTTAATAGGCCGCAGTTGCTGGTACTTGATGAGCCGACGCAAGGCGTGGATGTCAACGGCCAGGTCGCGTTATACGACCTTATCGATCAGCTGCGCCGTGAACTCGATTGCGCCGTGCTGATGGTGTCGCATGACCTACATCTGGTCATGGCAAAGACGGATGAAGTGTTATGTCTGAACCATCATATTTGCTGTTCCGGCGCGCCGGAAGTGGTGTCTATGCATCCGGAATTTATCTCTATGTTTGGCCCGCGAGGCGCGGAGCAATTAGGGATTTATCGCCATCATCATAATCATCGCCACGATTTACAGGGTCGTATTGTACTGCGCCGGGGAAATGGTCACTCATGATTGAATTATTACTGCCCGGCTGGCTGGCCGGGATGATGCTGGCCTGCGCCGCTGGTCCTTTGGGCTCATTTGTGGTCTGGCGTCGGATGTCCTATTTTGGCGATACGCTGGCTCACGCGTCGCTTCTGGGCGTGGCTTTTGGCCTGTTGCTGGACGTTAACCCCTTTTATGCGGTAATCGCCGTTACGCTGCTGCTGGCCGCCGGTCTGGTATGGCTGGAGAAACGCCCTCACCTCGCGATTGATACCTTACTGGGCATTATGGCGCACAGCGCCTTATCTTTAGGACTGGTCGTGGTCAGCCTGATGTCCAACGTCCGCGTTGATTTAATGGCTTATCTGTTTGGCGATTTGCTGGCCGTCACGCCGGAAGATCTTATCTCGATCGCTATTGGGGTCGTTATTGTGCTGGCCATTCTCTTCTGGCAGTGGCGCAACTTGCTGTCAATGACTATCAGTCCGGATCTTGCCTTTGTCGATGGCGTGAAGTTACAGCGCGTGAAGCTGCTATTGATGCTGGTAACGGCGTTAACTATCGGCGTAGCGATGAAGTTTGTCGGAGCGCTGATCATTACGTCGCTACTGATTATCCCCGCCGCAACCGCGCGTCGCTTTGCCCGTACGCCAGAGCAGATGGCGGGCGTCGCCGTTGGTGTAGGTATGATAGCGGTTACAGGTGGACTGACCTTCTCAGCCTTTTATGATACCCCGGCAGGGCCATCCGTAGTGCTGTGTGCCGCGCTGCTGTTTATCTTCAGTATGATGAAAAAGCAGGCAAGCTAAGCGTGTGTTGCCCGGTGGCGCTGCGCTTACCGGGCCTACAAAATCGCCCAGGTCTGATGAGCGCAGCGACTTCAGGCGCTAAGGCATCTCTGGCGGCGTGATCCCGAAATGGTTCCAGGCGCGCACCGTTGCCATACGCCCACGCGGCGTGCGCTGCAAAAAGCCTTGCTGAATCAGATACGGCTCCAGCACATCCTCAATGGTTTCACGCTCTTCGCCAATCGCCGCCGCCAGGTTATCCAGGCCGACCGGTCCACCGAAGAATTTATCAATAACCGCCAGCAGCAGCTTGCGATCCATATAGTCAAACCCTTCCGCATCGACGTTCAGCATATCCAGCGCCTGCGCGGCAATTTCCGCTGAAATAGCCCCGTCATGCTTCACCTCGGCGAAATCACGCACACGTCTGAGCAGGCGGTTGGCTATACGCGGCGTACCGCGCGCCCGACGCGCCACTTCCAGCGCGCCGTCATCGCTCATCTCAAGCCCCATGTGCCTTGCGCTGCGCCCGACGATGTGCTGCAGATCGGGCACCTGGTAGAACTCCAGGCGCTGCACAATACCAAAACGGTCGCGTAGCGGGGACGTTAACGACCCGGCGCGCGTCGTCGCGCCAATGAGCGTAAACGGCGGCAGATCGATTTTAATTGAACGTGCAGCAGGCCCTTCGCCAATCATAATATCCAACTGGTAATCTTCCATCGCCGGATAGAGTACTTCTTCCACCACCGGTGAAAGCCGGTGAATCTCATCAATAAACAGCACATCATGCGGTTCAAGATTGGTGAGCATAGCCGCCAGATCGCCTGCTTTTTCCAGCACCGGGCCGGACGTGGTTCGGAGATTGACGCCCATTTCATTGGCAACGATATTCGCCAGAGTCGTTTTACCTAACCCTGGCGGGCCGAAAATCAGCAAGTGATCTAGTGCATCGCCACGCAGTTTTGCCGCCTGAATAAAGATCTCCATCTGGGAGCGCACCTGCGGTTGGCCGACATATTCCGCCAAAAACTTCGGGCGAATGGCGCGATCGGCGACGTCTTCTGCGATCGTGGCGCCTGCTGAAATCAGGCGATCTGCTTCTATCATCCTTTACCTCATAACGCGGCGCGTAACGCGTCGCGAATCAGTGTTTCACTGCTTGCATCCGGACGGGCGATCTTGCTTACCATCCGACTGGCTTCTTGCGGTTTATAACCCAGCGCCACCAGCGCAGCAACTGCTTCTTGTTCTGCATCTTCCGAGCCTGGGCTGGCCGGCGATGTCAATACCAGATCGACCGCTGGCGTAAAGAGATCGCCATGTAGCCCTTTAAAGCGGTCTTTCATTTCGACAATCAGCCTTTCGGCGGTTTTCTTGCCGATACCCGGCAGCTTCACCAGTGCGCCAAGCTCTTCGCGCTCAACCGCATTCACAAACTGCTGCGCCGACATGCCGGAGAGAATCGCCAGCGCCAGCTTAGGCCCGACGCCATTCGTTTTAATTAGCTCTTTAAACAGCGTGCGCTCTTGCTTATTGTTGAATCCGTACAACAACTGCGCATCTTCACGCACCACAAAGTGGGTGAAGACGATTGCCTCCTGCCCGGCCTCCGGCAGCTCGTAAAAGCAGGTCATAGGCATATGTACTTCATAGCCTACGCCCCCTGTCTCCAGCAGCACGATCGGGGGTTGTTTTTCGAGAATAATGCCTCTGAGTCTGCCTATCACATGACGCTCCTGCGTAAAGGGCTGAAAAGATAATGCACTATCATAAAAAAAGACTGGATGTTTATCCAGATGAAAAACACGTATCCCGATATTTCTCTACTCCGACATCCCGCGATGGTTAACGACGGGTACGCTCCCCGCTGCGTACAAAATAAGTCGTACACTCATTGACAACTTTTTGCGTCCTACGCGAATAACTTTTGCCAACATGCCGTGGCGCACGTTCGGTAGTCTTCAATAATGAGTATCCTGATAACACTAATAATGTATCCAGTACGAATGCCAACAGCGGAACATCGGGGCACCAAAAAAACAGACCCGATAATAGATTTAATAATATTAACCACTAGAGCTGAATTTAATCGCATGTTGTTTTATCGTCGCGCGCAACAGATTTTAATTCGCCATGACACAATAAATATTGTACAAACTCATTTTTCATGCCATCGAAATTCACGGCTGGTATCCCTTCTGAATAACTATAATAAATATTCACATACTCTTCGCTACTAAAAAGTGCCTGTCGTTTTGCTGCTAACCCACGACCTTTTGCTGCAATATACTGGAAGCAGTGGCCGCTGGCGCCACAGCTCCGCCCATCATCAACAATATATATATCGGCAGCGTTAAACAGCTGTTCCAGCCAGCACTGGCGAATCGTTCCGGCCGCACAAACCAAAAATAATGATGCGCTAATCATCCACCCGGATTTTTTTACCGATGTCATAGCCAGGAAAGCCATAAAGCACGCTGCCTGCAGGCACAAAACCAGTTCTTTATTCCCTGCAACCAAATGCCACTGGTTAAATACTAAGGTAATGAAAACTGAACTCAATGTTGCCAACAGTCTGGTTCTGAACCGCCTGGCAGGGAGAAGTAAAAATAATAATGAAATCGTCCCTGGCTTTAATAAAAAAACAACGGTATTAGCCTCTGCCATATCAATACTCAAACAATAACAAAAACTAATAAACAGATGAAAGATAATAGCAACAAAAACATAAGAAAAATAAAACATCCAACCTATTCTCATTGGTCTATCATCAACCACGTCATACTCCCTGTCAATATGAGAGATCAGATGATGAGAAATTTACCACCTTAATTCCCCTCAGATATATTTGCGACATTAATTCCAATAAATGAAATATTCACCATGCATATTTCGATGACACTAAGGCTTGTCATTTATCTGGTATAATGCTAACTACCCTGTAGAATAAATAAAAGGAATTTATTTCAAATAATGGAATGCAGAGATGAAAAAACATTATTCTGTCCAATATGAAACCGGGGATATCGTCTTTACCTGTATAGGTGCCGCGCTTTTCGGCCAGATATCCACCGCTTCACAGTGCTGGAGCAACCATGTTGGGATTATTATTGGTCATAATGGTGATGACTATCTGGTGGCGGAAAGTCGCGTCCCCCTCTCAACCGTCACCACGCTGTCACTGTTTATACAACGTTCAGCCGGACAACGTTACGCGGTTCGTCGCCTGTGCGGCGGCCTGACGGTCGAACAGAAACTCGCCATCATGGAACAGGTTCCCGCCCGGCTGAATAAGTTTTATCACACGGGGTTTAAATACGAGTCATCGCGCCAGTTCTGCTCGAAATTTGTGTTTGATATCTATAAAGAAGCATTGTGTATTCCGGTAGGCGATATTGAGACATTCGAAGAATTACTTCACAGCAATCCTGATGCGAAACTCACCTTCTGGAAGTTCTGGTTTTTAGGTTCAATCCCGTGGGATCGTAAGACGGTGACGCCAGCCAGCCTGTGGCATCATCCCAATTTAGAATTAATTAGCGCCTGTGGAATTGAAACCCCTCAACGCGAGGCTGAGGGAGAATGATTTAGCGCAACCTTCCCCGCGCCAGATTGAGTCGGCTCTCGCTCATTTGCATCGCGTTCTGGCTAACGTGGCAATGCGTAATGGCGATAGCCAGCGCATCTGCGGCATCGGCCTGCGGGTTAGCGGGCAGTTTGAGCAACGTGCGCACCATATGCTGAACCTGGCTTTTTTCCGCGCTACCAATACCGACGACGGTTTGCTTCACCTGACGCGCCGCGTATTCAAACACGGGCAGTTCCTGGTTGACCGCGGCGACAATCGCGACGCCGCGCGCCTGTCCCAGCTTGAGGGCTGAATCGGCGTTCTTCGCCATAAACACCTGTTCGATAGCAAAATAGTCCGGCTGGAACTGCGTGATGATTTCCGTCACGCCTGCGTATATGAGCTTCAAACGAGACGGCAAATCATCGACTTTGGTGCGAATACATCCGCTGCCCAGATAGGTCAGTTGTCTGCCTACCTGGCGGATAACGCCATAACCGGTAATGCGCGAGCCGGGGTCAATACCGAGAATAATCGACACGCTATACCCCCTGCCCGCCGGCGTTTAACAGCACCATTACAGGGTCGCCGCCACCTCATCAGAGATCTCACCGTTATGGTAGACTTCCTGAACATCGTCACAGTCTTCCAGCATATCGATCAGACGTAGCAGTTTCGGCGCGGTTTCCGCATCCATATCCGCTTTGGTTGACGGGATCATGGACACTTCGGCGCTGTCCGCTTTCAGACCCGCCGCTTCCAGCGCGTCACGCACTTTGCCCATCTCTTCCCAGGCAGTGTAAACATCAATCGCGCCATCATCATAGGTCACAACATCTTCCGCGCCAGCTTCCAGAGCGGCTTCCATGATGGTGTCTTCATCGCCTTTCTCAAAGGAGATGACCCCTTTCTTACTGAACAGGTACGCCACTGAGCCATCGGTACCCAGATTACCGCCGCACTTGCTGAAAGCATGACGCACTTCCGCTACGGTACGGTTACGGTTGTCACTCAGACACTCAATCATAATGGCCGTGCCGCCAGGACCATAACCTTCATAGATGATGGTTTCCATGTTCGAGTCTTCATCACCACCCACACCGCGAGCGATGGCACGGTTCAGAGTGTCGCGGGTCATGTTGTTGGCCAGCGCTTTATCTACAGCCGCGCGCAGACGCGGGTTGGCATCCGGATCGCCGCCGCCCAATTTAGCTGCCGTTACCAGTTCACGAATAATTTTAGTGAAGATTTTACCGCGCTTGGCATCCTGCGCAGCTTTACGATGTCTGGTGTTGGCCCATTTACTATGACCTGCCATAAATATTTCCTCAAAAAAAGCGCGCCTTTTCAGGCGACGTTAATGACAAACTCTTCAATCGCTTGCCGGTTACTCCAGGACTTGGTAAGCGCCGCCGCGTCAGGCGCATCAAGCCACTGGTACGTCAGATGTTCAGTGAATATCACCTGCCGCTCATGCGGTAACGCAAGGCAGAACCAGAATTCTGTATTGTGCATGACGCCCGGCGCATAGCGATGACGTAAATGTGAAAAAATTTCAAACTCCACCGTACGTTGGCAGTCGATTAAGGTCAGTTGCTCTGCCGCAACATCAATCGTGACCTCTTCTTTGACTTCACGTACGGCGGCCTGCAACGCGGTCTCCCCTTCTTCTATGCTGCCAGTCACTGACTGCCAAAAATCCGGGTCATCGCGTCGCTGCAACATTAGCACCCGTTTCGTATCCTGCGCGAAAATAACCACCAGGACCGAAACGGGGCGCTTGTACACTTTATCCTTCACGCGACCTCGTTGTTGGCTGTTGGGTGACGGATGAGACTCGCCCTTGCGGGCCGCCGTGATATCACGCGAATGATGTCGTGTACATTGTTCATATCAGTTATTCTCGGCTTTCTTCACAACCTGAATACCCAACTCCGTCAACGCTGCCTGGTTGGCGAAACTCGGCGCTTCGGTCATCAGACACGCGGCGGCGGTCGTTTTCGGGAAGGCGATAACATCACGAATATTGTCGGTGCCGGTCAACAGCATGGTCAGACGGTCCAGACCAAACGCCAGGCCCGCGTGCGGCGGCGTACCGTATTTCAACGCATCCAACAGGAAGCCGAACTTCTCGCGCTGCTCCTGCTCATTGATACCGAGAATACCAAATACGGTTTGCTGCATTTCACCGTTGTGAATACGCACCGAACCGCCGCCCACTTCATAGCCGTTAATCACCATATCGTAAGCGTTAGCGACGGCTTCTTCCGGCGCAGTTTTCAGTTCAGACGCCGTCATGTCACGCGGGGCGGTGAACGGATGGTGCATCGCGGTCAGACCGCCTTCGCCGTCGTCTTCGAACATCGGGAAGTCAATCACCCACAGCGGCGCCCATTTGTCTTCGTCGGTCAGGTTCAGGTCTTTGCCCAGTTTCAGACGCAGCGCGCCCAGCGCATCGGCAACCACTTTTTTGTTATCTGCGCCGAAGAAGATCATGTCGCCGTCCTGCGCGCCGGTACGTTCAAGGATAGCGTCGACGATGTCGGCGGTCAGGAACTTGGCCACCGGACTGTTAATCCCGTCCAGACCTTTCGCGCGCTCGTTAACTTTGATATACGCCAGGCCTTTCGCGCCGTAGATCTTAACAAAGTTACCGTAATCGTCGATCTGCTTACGGCTAAGCTGTGCGCCGCCAGGCACACGCAGCGCTGCCACGCGGCCTTTCGGATCGTTAGCCGGGCCCGCGAAGACCGCGAACTCTACCGATTTCAGCAGGTCAGCGACATCCACCAGCTCCATCGGGTTACGCAGGTCTGGTTTGTCGGAACCGTAACGACGTTCCGCTTCGGCAAACGTCATGACCGGGAAATCCCCCAGATCCACGCCTTTCACTTCCAGCCACAAATGGCGCACCAGCGCTTCCATCACTTCGCGCACCTGTGGCGCGGTCATGAAGGAGGTCTCGACGTCGATCTGAGTAAACTCCGGCTGACGGTCAGCACGTAAGTCTTCATCACGGAAGCATTTGACTATCTGATAGTAACGGTCGAAACCGGACATCATCAGGAGCTGTTTGAACAGCTGCGGCGACTGCGGCAACGCGTAGAATTTACCTTTGTGCACGCGCGAAGGCACCAGATAGTCGCGCGCGCCTTCCGGCGTGGCTTTGGTCAGCATCGGCGTTTCAATATCAAGGAAACCGTGATCGTCCATAAAACGACGCACCAGGCTGGTAATTTTGGCGCGAGTTTTCAGGCGCTGCGCCATTTCCGGACGACGCAAATCCAGATAGCGGTACTTGAGACGCGCCTCTTCGGTATTAACGTGGTTAGCGTCAAGCGGCAGTGAGTCTGCGCGGTTGATGATAGTGAGAGAGGACGCCAGCACTTCAATTTCGCCGGTCGCCATATCCGCATTGACGTTTTTCGCGTCACGCGCACGCACGGTGCCCGTAACCTGAATGCAGAACTCATTACGCAGTTCAGAGGCCAGCTTTAACGCGTCCGCACGATCCGGATCGAAGAACACCTGCACAATACCTTCGCGGTCGCGCATATCGATAAAGATCAGGCTGCCAAGATCACGACGACGGTTGACCCAACCACACAGAGTCACCTGCTGCCCCACGTGGGACAGACGTAGCTGTCCGCAATATTCTGTACGCATGAGATATCCCTTAACTTAGCCGCAGGCGGATTGTTGCCTGCCATGCAGGCGACGAAGTCGCAGCTTTAGCTGTATGTCACAACTGGATGAAAAAAGGCGGCTATTATACTGGAAATTCTGCCGCACGATAAGAGTCAATCCAGCATGGGAGCGATAACTTGCCCGTTTCATGCGGTATCGACGCCCGGTTCATACTGACTGTACCCGGGTTTTTCACGCGGGTATTGCGTATGCTCACAAAAATTAACAATATTTGTCGCCGCTTTCCTCTTTAATCGCGCTTAAGGTGTAATGAAATCCGCTATTTTTAGGAGAATGATTATCATGCTGAAACTCAACGCGACCACAACCGCCCTGGTGGTTATTGATTTACAGGAAGGAATTCTTCCGTTTGCCGGCGGCCCGTATACGGCAAATGAGGTGGTCGCCCGCGCCGCGCGGCTGGCAGAAAAGTGTCGCGCCAACGGCTCGCCCGTGGTTATGGTACGCGTTGGATGGTCTGATGATTATGCCGAAGCGTTAAAACAGCCGGTGGATGCCGCAACGCCTGCGCACGCGTTGCCGGAAAACTGGTGGACCTGGCCTACGGCCTTGGGTAAAAAGGACAGCGATCTGGAAGTGACTAAACGCCAGTGGGGCGCGTTTTACGGCACCGACCTGGAATTACAGCTTCGCCGCCGGGGTATCGACACCATCATATTGTGCGGGATCTCAACCAATATCGGCGTCGAATCCACAGCGCGCAACGCCTGGGAGTTGGGATTTAACCTTATTATTGCCGAAGATGCCTGTAGCGCCGCCAGCAGTGAGCAGCATCAGAGCAGTATGACGCATATTTTCCCGCGCATTGGCCGGGTACGCAGCGTAGAGGATATTTTAAACGCCTTATGATCTACATTGGCTTGCCGCAATGGTCGCACCCGAAATGGGCGCGGCTCGGCATCACCAGTCTGGAAGAGTATGCCCGCCACTTTAATTGCGTGGAGGGCAACACCACGCTTTACGCGCTGCCGAAAGCGGAAATTGTCGATCGCTGGTATGCGCAAACTACGGACGATTTCCGTTTTTGCTTTAAATTTCCCGCCACCATTTCTCACCAGGCCGCGCTGCGCCATTGCGACGATCTGGTACAGGCGTTTTTTACCCGGCTGGCACCGCTGGAAACGCGTATTGGCCAATACTGGCTGCAGTTGCCCGCCGCCTTTGGACCGCGCGATCTCCCCGCCTTATGGCAGTTTCTTGATGCGCTCCCCGCCACGTTTACCTACGGCGTAGAAGTTCGTCATCCGTGTTTTTTTGACAAAGGTGAGGATGAACAGCGGCTCAATCGCGGGTTACACGCGCGCGGCGTAAACCGCGTGATCCTGGATAGTCGTCCGGTACATGCCGCCCATCCCCACAGCGAGGCCGTCCGCGACGCGCAGCGAAAAAAACCCAAAGTCCCGGTACATGCGGTCGTGACGGCCAGCCACCCGATGGTGCGTTTTATCGGTAGCGATAATATGGCGCAAAACCGTGAATTTTTCGCCGCCTGGTTGCAGAAACTCCCGCAGTGGCGGCAGACCACCACGCCTTTTCTGTTTTTACATACTCCGGATATCGCGCAGGCGCCGGAACTGGTGAATACGCTTTGGCATGATTTACGCAGCGTCTTACCGGAAATCGGCACTGCTCCGTCCATTCCACAGCAATCTTCTCTTTTCTGAAAATGCCCCCTATCATAGACAGTGCCATCAGCCATTTTAAAAGGGAGTTTGTATGGTAAGCGCGCTGTATGCCGTTTTGGGTGCGTTATTATTAATGAAGTTCTCTTTTAATGTCGTTCGCTTGCGAATGCAGTACCGTGTCGCCTATGGCGACGGCGGTTTTAGCGAATTGCAAAGCGCCATCCGTATTCATGGCAACGCGGTGGAATATATTCCTGTCGCGCTGGTGCTGCTGCTGTTTATGGAAATGAACGGCGCCGAAACGTGGATGGTGCATTTCTGCGGCATCATTTTAATCGCCGGTCGGCTGATGCATTATTACGGTTTTCACCACCGCCTGTTCCGCTGGCGGCGGGCGGGGATGAGCGCGACCTGGTGCGCATTGTTGCTGATGGTGCTGGCAAACCTGTGGTATATGCCCTGGGAGTTGGTTTTCTCCCTGTATTAGCGCACAATATGCGCCTTTATTTTTCCCGGATGTATACGTTATGTCTCACCGCGACACGCTTTTTTCTGCGCCTATCGCCCGTCTCGGCGACTGGACTTTTGATGAACGAGTAGCCGAAGTTTTCCCCGACATGATTCAGCGTTCGGTACCAGGCTACTCCAACATCATCTCCATGATCGGCATGTTAGCTGAACGCTTTGTGCAGCCGAACACGCAGGTCTACGATCTGGGCTGCTCGCTGGGCGCCGCGACGCTGTCTGTTCGGCGTAATATCCGCCATGAGCATTGTCGCATTATCGCCGTCGATAACTCCCCGGCCATGATTGAACGCTGCCGCCGTCATATTGATGCGTATAAAGCGCCTACGCCGGTTGAAGTCGTTGAAGGCGATATCCGCGATATCACTATTGAAAACGCCTCGATGGTGGTGCTGAATTTTACCCTGCAATTCCTTGAACCTGCCGAACGCCAGGCATTGCTGGATAAGATTTACCTGGGGTTGAATCCCGGCGGCGCGCTGGTACTGTCGGAAAAATTTAGCTTTGAAGACGCGAAAGTGGGCGAGCTGTTATTCAACATGCACCACGATTTTAAACGCGCTAATGGGTACAGCGAACTGGAGATCAGCCAGAAGCGCAGTATGCTGGAAAACGTGATGCTCACCGACTCGGTGGAAACACATAAAGCGCGCCTGCGTAAGGCGGGTTTCGAACACAGTGAACTGTGGTTCCAGTGCTTTAACTTCGGGTCGCTTGTCGCGTTAAAAGCCGGAGTTGCCGCATGATCGAGTTTGGTAACTTTTATCAGCTCATTGCTAAAAATCATCTCTCCCACTGGCTGGAAACATTGCCCGCGCAGATTGCCGCCTGGCAACGCGAGCAGCAGCATGGCTTGTTTAAACAGTGGTCGAACGCGGTAGAATTTTTACCGGAAATGACGCCCTGGCGGCTGGATTTACTGCACAGCGTCACGGCGGAAAGCGAAACGCCGCTCAGTGAAGGTCAGCTAAAGCGTATTGATACATTGCTGCGTAATCTGATGCCGTGGCGTAAAGGCCCGTTCTCGCTTTATGGCGTAGATATTGATACCGAATGGCGCTCCGACTGGAAGTGGGATCGCGTACTGCCGCATCTGTCAGATTTAACCGGCCGGACGATCCTTGATGTCGGCTGCGGCAGCGGCTATCACCTGTGGCGGATGATTGGCGCGGGCGCACATCTGGCGGTCGGCATCGATCCTACGCAGCTTTTCCTCTGCCAGTTTGAGGCGGTGCGTAAACTGTTGGGTAACGATCAGCGCGCGCATCTGCTGCCGTTGGGCATTGAACAACTCCCGGCGCTGAAAGCATTTGATACCGTCTTCTCGATGGGGGTGCTTTATCACCGTCGCTCGCCGCTGGAGCATCTGTGGCAGTTAAAAGATCAGTTGGTCAACGAGGGTGAACTGGTACTGGAAACGCTGGTCGTCGACGGCGACGAAAATACCGTTTTGGTGCCGGGTGACCGCTACGCGCAGATGCGTAACGTCTATTTTATTCCTTCCGCGCCGGCATTAAAAAAATGGCTGGAAAAATGCGGCTTTGTTGATGTGCGTATCGCTGACGTTTGCGTCACTACCACCGAAGAGCAGCGCCGTACCGAATGGATGGTTACCGAGTCGCTGGCCGATTTTCTTGACCCGAACGATCGCAGCAAGACGGTGGAAGGCTATCCCGCCCCGCAGCGCGCGGTGCTGATTGCGCGTAAACCGTGATGGATTGCCGAATGACCGTTACGTATAGCACCGTTTCTCCAAAATAGTTCAAGTTGCAGCAAGGCGGCAACGCAGCAAATCCCCGGGAACGTAGGTAGCTACGTGACCGGGGTGCGCGAGGCGGCCAACGCTGCTGCGGCTTGAAATATGAAGGAGAAAAAAAGGCCCCTGTTGAATTGGCAGGGGCCTGGTACGAGCAAGCATCATATTGGGCGACATGATGCAACGGTAAAAATCATTTGGCCTGATGGCGAACAATGATTCCTTTCATTTCAGCGACCGCCGCACCCTCTACCCTATAGCGAGAATACTCGTCCGCCTGTATATCGGCAGACATCGATAACCCCTGATTGCGATAGCGCATCGGCGAAGGCAGTAAGACTCCGGCGGAACTGTGTACTTCCCGTACTCCGGCATCGAGGAAATTCTGCAGGTTATTTGCACGAACCCCCGCACCAGCCATAATGGTTGGAGCATCCCCCTGGGCAATAAGTTCCATAATTATTGATAAACCTTGCGCCGCATCGGCTTTTTGTCCGGAAGTCAGTACTCTTGCTACGCCTGCGTCAGCCAGATTCTTTAGCGCATTGAAGGGATTAGCGCACATATCGAAGGCGCGGTGGAATGTCACCGCCAGCGGTCCGGCCGCCGCCATTATTTTTTCCATTCGCGACATATCGACATCCCCATCAACGGTCAACACGCCAGTAACCAGCCCGGGAAAACCCAACTCTCTGACGAGACGGATATCTTCCAGCATGGCGGCAAATTCGCCGTCAGTGTAGTAAAAATCTCCGCCGCGAGGACGAATAATCGGATGTACGGGAATCGTAATATGCTCGCGCACGCTGCGTAAGACACCCAGCGAAGGCGTAAGCCCCCCTTCTTTCGGCGCGGCACACAGTTCGATACGATCCGCGCCGTTTCGCTGTGCGGTGAGCGCGCATTCCATGCTGTAACAACAGATCTCAAGTAACGCCATATTCACTCCGCTCGGCAGGTTAATGGGCCGCCTGTTCGCTGGCGACAATCGCTTCAATCGACCATGGATGAAATTTTACCGTGACGCGGCCATCGGTCACGGCCAGCGTAGGGTTTGGCAAACGTTCATGCTCACCCTGTGGCGAACTGGTTTTAACCACTATCCCCGGCTGACTAAGCCCCTCATCCGACAACAACGCGAGAGCCCTCGCGTTCAAGGTCTCCGGCTCGCCGGGCAGCACGATCTCAATATGCTCCCACCCTTCGTGTGGATAGCGTTTTTCTCCCGGCCACGGTAATTCAATAACAGAAAACCGCCAGTGTTCCACACATACTGGTTCATGCAGTTTAAACAGACAAATCGGCCTGCCGTTGATGATATTTTCCGACAGTAGCTCGCCGCATTGTTCAAAACCGCGACGCCAACGCTCCGCCGTCGTATTCTGGTGACAGCGCAATGAAATGTGATCGGCCTCAAGGGCGCTGATCTGCAGACCAAGGCGAGTGGAAAGTTCTCTGAACGCCAGAGTGAATCGCGGTAAATCTGCGGAAATATCATGCAGTTCATCAATGTGTTGCCAGTTCGCCATATCAGGACGCTCTTCTTGCTGTGAAAACCGCTAATTTACGCTGTTGCGCCCCGGCAACCAACCTTTGATTTGATTGGGCGTTTATTGAATGCTTATGCAGATTATTGTTGCGTATATTTCAGGCGACGCGCCGCGCGCGCAATGCTGACGCCAACGGGCATTTGCAGTATACTCCCGCCCTAATTCTTAAACTGGCGCGGGCAATACAGTCCGCTTCATAAACGTAAGGTATTCCGGTGAATATTCAGGCTCTTCTCTCAGAAAAAGTTAGTCAGGCCATGATTGCTGCAGGCGCGCCTGCAGATTGCGAGCCCCAGGTTCGTCAGTCAGCCAAAGTTCAGTTCGGCGACTATCAGGCCAACGGCATGATGGCAGTTGCGAAAAAACTGGGTATGGCCCCCCGACAACTTGCAGAGCAGGTGCTGACTCATCTGGATCTCAGCGGCATCGCCAGCAAGGTTGAAATCGCCGGCCCTGGCTTTATCAATATTTTCCTCGAACCGGCTTTTCTCGCTGAACAGGTGCAGCAGGCGCTGGCCTCCGATCGTCTGGGCGTTTCTCAGCCGACTCGTCAGACGATTGTCGTCGACTACTCCGCGCCCAACGTCGCGAAAGAGATGCACGTCGGTCATCTACGCTCCACGATTATCGGCGATGCGGCAGTACGCACGCTGGAGTTTCTGGGCCATCATGTTATTCGCGCTAACCACGTCGGCGACTGGGGCACCCAGTTCGGTATGCTTATCGCCTGGCTGGAAAAACAGCAGCAGGAAAACGCGGGCGACATGGCGCTGGCGGATCTCGAAGGATTCTACCGCGATGCGAAAAAGCATTATGACGAAGATGAAGCGTTTGCCGAGCGCGCGCGTAACTACGTCGTCAAATTGCAGAGCGGTGATACCTATTTCCGTGAGATGTGGCGTAAGCTGGTTGACATCACGATGACGCAAAACCAGATCACCTATGATCGTCTGAACGTCACTCTGACGCGTGACGATGTGATGGGCGAAAGTCTGTATAATCCGATGCTGCCGGGCATCGTCGCCGATCTGAAAGCCAAAGGCCTGGCGGTTGAAAGCGAAGGCGCAACGGTGGTTTTCCTTGATGAGTTTAAAAACAAGGAAGGCGACCCGATGGGCGTCATTATTCAGAAGAAAGATGGCGGTTATCTGTATACCACTACCGATATCGCCTGCGCCAAATACCGTTACGAAACGCTGCACGCCGACCGCGTGCTCTACTACATTGACTCCCGTCAGCACCAGCACCTGATGCAGGCCTGGACCATTGTGCGTAAAGCCGGTTATGTGCCGGATTCCGTTCCGCTGGAACATCACATGTTCGGCATGATGTTGGGTAAAGACGGTAAACCGTTTAAAACTCGCGCGGGCGGTACGGTGAAACTGGCGGACCTGCTGGATGAGGCGCTGGAGCGCGCGCGTCGTCTGGTGGCGGAGAAGAACCCGGATATGCCGGCTGACGAGCTGGAAAAACTGGCTAACGCCGTCGGTATTGGCGCGGTGAAATACGCCGATCTGTCAAAAAACCGCACCACTGACTATATCTTCGACTGGGATAATATGTTGGCTTTCGAAGGCAATACCGCTCCTTATATGCAGTATGCCTATACGCGTGTGCTGTCTGTTTTCCGTAAAGCGGACATCGACGAGCAGGCGCTGGCGAGCGCGCCGGTTATCATTAGCGAAGATCGCGAAGCGCAACTCGCTGCCCGTCTGCTGCAGTTTGAAGAAACCCTGACGGTGGTCGCGCGTGAAGGTACGCCGCACGTCATGTGCGCGTATCTGTATGACGTCGCCGGGCTGTTCTCCGGCTTCTACGAGCACTGCCCTATTCTCAGCGCCGAGAATGACGCGGTTCGCAATAGCCGCCTAAAACTGGCGCAACTGACGGCGAAGACGCTGAAACTGGGTCTGGATACGCTGGGTATCGAAACCGTAGAACGCATGTAAACGCGCCGTCGTTAACATCATCAGGCCTGACTCCGGGTAACGGACTCAGGTCTTTTTATTGCCACAGCGGTATATCTGTAACAAATCACAAGGAATGACACATTTCTATAGAGAGATGGAACATCTTTTACCTGTGCTGGCGCTGACCGCCCCGTATCATTAGGCGGCGGATTGTTCAGGTACAGGTAATGACTTTTAAAGACTTTGATGCGGAAGAGAAACTCTTCCTGAGACGTGTGATTGTGGCGTTTGGTGTAGTGGTTGTCTGCTTTGGTATCCTGATCTTCAACCTCTATAACTTGCAAATCCGCCAGCACCACTACTACACCACCCGTTCGAATGAGAACGATATCAAGATGCTACCCGTCGCGCCCACGCGCGGCATCATTTACGATCGCAACGGCATTCCGCTGGTGCGTAACGTAACCTGGTATGATATCGCGGTTACGCCCTATAAAATTGCCGATATGGATGCGCTGCTAAAACAGCTCACCCCTATTGTTGATCTCTCCCCCGACGATATCGCCGACTTTCGCCGCGCGCTAAAATCCAGTAGCCGCTATCGTCCGGTAGTGCTCAAAAACGCGCTAACGGATGTTGAAATCGCACGCTTTGCGGTCAATCAGTTTCATTTCAACGGCGTCACGATCAATAGCTATCAGGATCGGCAGTATCCTTACGGCGCGGAGCTGGCGCATGTGCTCGGTTACGTGTCAAAGATAAACGATAACGACCTTAAAGCGCTGGATAAAAAAGGGCTGGCAGAGAATTACGCGGCGGACCATAACATCGGTAAACAGGGGATTGAGCGTTACTACGAAAACGATCTTCATGGCAAAACCGGTTATCAGGAGGTCGAGGTGGATAATCACGGGCGTATTGTCCGCCTGCTGAAAGACGTTCCTCCCATCGCGGGTAAGAACATTCACCTGACGCTGGATCTCCATTTACAAGAGTACATTGAAAGTTTGCTGGCCGGGCAGCGTGCTGCCGTACTGGTTGAAGATCCGCACGATGGTTCAGTGCTGGCGATGGTATCTATGCCCAGCTACGACCCGAACCCCTTTGTAAAAGGCATTAGCTATCAGGATTACGGCAAACTGCTGCACGATAAAAATCTGCCGCTGATCAACCGCGTGACGCAAGGGCTTTATCCCCCGGCGTCAACGGTTAAACCCTATATGGCGATGTCCGCGCTGTTATGCGGGATTATTACGCCGCAAACCACCTTCTTTGGCGCGCCAACCTGGACGCTTCCCGGCACGCAGCGTCATTACCGGGACTGGAAAAAAACCGGACACGGTATGCTGGATGTCACTAAAGCGATTGAGGAATCTGCGGATACCTTTTTCTATCAGGTCGCTTATATGATGGGTATTGACCGTATCGACACGATGTTGTCTCAGTTCGGCTATGGCAAACCGACGGGCATCGACCTTAATGAAGAGTATGACGGGCTGCTTCCCAGCCGCGCATGGAAACAGCGGGTCCATAAAAAAGCCTGGTATCAGGGCGATACCATCTCTGTCGGCATCGGCCAGGGTTACTGGATTGCCACCCCCATCCAGATGGTAAAAGCGATGGTGGCGCTCATCAACAACGGTAAGGTGATTGCCCCTCACCTGTTACTCAATGAAGAGAGCGGCAAAACGGTGGTTCCGTATCGTCCTTCAGGAACACCGGCACAGATAGCCGATCCGGCGTCACCATACTGGGGACTGGTGCGTCAGGCGATGTATGGCATGGCGAATGCACCCAACGGAACGGGCTATAAGTTCTTTCACACCGCGCCCTACGGCATTGCGGCCAAAAGCGGCACGTCGCAGGTATTTAGCCTGAAAGAAAATCAGACCTACAACGCGAAAATGATCCCCATTCGCCTGCGCGATCATGTGTTTTATACCGCTTTTGCACCGTATAAAAACCCTAAGGTCGCTATTGCCTTGATTCTGGAAAACGGCGGAAGCGACGGCGTTACCGCCGCGCCCATCATGCGAAAAATCCTTGACCACCTGTTTGATCCACAGGCTGATACCACACAGCCGGATCAGGCGCCATAGTCAAATAAGCAAAGCGTCATCAGACAAGGATACGGCCGGAATATCCGCATACATCAGAAATAGTTACGCAGATATTCCGTCAAACACAGCATTGCCATCGCCTGCCCGTAAGGCATAGAGGTCAACGGAATATGACGGTAAAAATCGAGATCGTGGCCCATGCCAGTGCCAAATGACGTTTGCAGCAGTTCGCCTTCCGGCGAGATATGTTTCACTATCCCCTGAATAGCTTTTTCCGCCACCTGCGCATAGTGCCGTTCGACATAGCGTTTGCGCACCGCTTTAAGAATACCGTAGGCAAAACCCGCCGTCGCCGACGCCTCAAGATAAGAGTGCGGATCGTCAAGCAGCGTATGCCACAAACCGCTTTCATCCTGACATTTCGCCAGCGCGGCGATCTGCGCATTCAGTACCTGGACCAGGTAACGGCGCACGGCATTGTTTTCCGGCAAGTCCAGCAGTTCAAGAAAATCCGGGATCACAATGGTCAGCCAACTGTTGCCGCGCGCCCAGCGAGCGTTAGCGAAGTTATGATGACCGTCATAGCTCCAGCCGTGGAACCACAGCCCCGTCTCTTTATCCATCAAATTCTGCACGTGTAGCAGGAACTGATAGGTTGCCTCTTCCACATATTCCGGCCGGTTCAACAGCTTACCGATTTTCGCCAGCGGCAGCACCGTCATCATTAGCGTGTCGTCCCACATCTGCTGATGATTTTCCTCCGCCAGCGTGATGTGCTGCATTCCGCCGTGATCGGTTCGGGGCATTTCATTCATCGCCCATTCGGCCCACGTTTCCAGCCACGGTAAATACGCTGGATTACGCGTCTCTTCATAGCGATACGCCAACGTTAAAAACGGCGCCATCGTATTAACGTTTTTCGTCGTCGCGCCTTCCGCAAAGCGATCGGCAAACCAGTCATCAATGATCTTACGCATCGTCTGGTCACCGGTCTGTTGGTAATAGTGATACATTCCGTACAGGCCCACGCCGTGCGTCCACTCCCATCCGGCCCAGCCTTTAGTATCGATCACGCGTCCGTCGTCCAGTCGCAATAAAAATTCGCCTGTCTCATCTTTAATATTGACCAGGTTATGCGTCACCTTTTGCACCAGGGCTTTTAGTTCATCTCTGGTGATAAAATGCTCAGGCTGACGCAATAGCGGACTGTGTTTGACTGGATAAACCATCATTTGCTTAACCTCTGTGTAATGTCGAATTCAGTGCTGCGTGCAGTTTTACCGCCGACGCAGTCGATTCGCTACAGTAAAAGCTAAGCTGGGCGGAAACCTTTTTGTTTCTGCCATTGCCAGAGCGTAAATGGCAAAAACGCAAAGAGTCCGGCAACCTATCTCACCATTTTATAAAACGGCGTTTCTATTTATTCAAAAAGAGAGTCAGGTCTGCTACCTGGCAAAGAAAGGGGCGATTAGCGGTAGTTCACAATCACCTGGTTGCTCCGCACTTTTAACGCCGGGATAAGCCGGCCGCCGCCGGGGACTTCCCAGACAAAGCGGAGCGGCTCGACTGCGGGAACATGGGCAAAACCGTGGGTCGTGCCACTCTGACCATCAAGTTCTACGCAACGGGACTGGGAACATAAACGTACCCGTAAGCCCGCGGGGGTCGGGCCATTCAGTTCATAACGCCAGGCGACCAACGTCATCACACCGGAAACCGGCTGACGCGCCGACAATGGCGAAGACGATGCGGAAACGCCCCGGTAATTTAAGGTTACGCCCATACCGCTATCCTGCCACGCGCCTTCGCCTGCGGCCTGAACCGTCAGGGGAAAGAGCAACAACGCCAGCCATTTACGCATTATTTTCCTCCAATGGTCGCCGTCATGCGGATATGACGGTTATCGGAAAGCTCAAGGTTCGACAACACCACCAGCTGCGGTAAACTGCGCCGCAAAAAGCGAGACAATAATGGACGTAGCGCATGGTTAACCAGTAATACCGGCGGCGCGCCAAGCATCTCCTGGCGAGAAAGTGCCTCTTGGGTCTGCGCCAGCAGGCGATCCGCCAACCCCGGCTCAAGTCCACCGCCGCCCTGCAATGCCTGAAGCAGCAAACGCTCCAGCGCGGTATCCAGGCCAATCACCTGCACTTCTTCATTACCGGGGAACCACTGTTGCGTAATCGCTCGTCCTAATGCCACGCGTACCACGGCGGTTAATTCATGCGGATCGCTTTGTAACGGCGCATGTTCCGCCAGCGTTTCCAGAATGGTGCGCATATCGCGAATCGGGACTTTTTCCGCCAATAAGTTTTGCAGGACTTTGTGTAAAGTCGTGAGGGTCACGACGCCGGGGACCAGATCCTCCGTGAGTTTAGGCATCTCCTGAGAGACACGATCCAACAGTTGCTGCGCTTCCTGGCGGCCAAACAGTTCGGCGGAGAATTGGCCAATCAAGTGGTTAAGGTGCGTCGCCACAACGGTACTGGCTTCAACAACGGTAAAGCCCTGAATTTGCGCCTGCTCTTTCAGGGCGCTTTCAATCCAGATGGCATCAAGGCCAAAAGCTGGATCGACGGTTTTCTCGCCCGGTAGCGTTCCCGCCGCCGTGCCGGGGTTAATAGCCAGCCAACGTCCCGGATAGGCGTCCCCGCTGCCGATCTCTACCCCTTTCATCAAAATACGGTAGCGCGCAGGCTGTAAATCCATATTGTCGCGAATATGGACCACCGGCGGCAGGAACCCCATATCCTGCGCGAATTTTTTACGAATGCTGCGAATACGTCCGAGCAATTCACCATCCTGTTGAAAATCCACCATCGGGATCAGGCGGTAGCCCACTTCCATTCCCAGTGAATCCTCAAGCTGTACGTCATTCCAGGTGGCTTCGACCACCGAGTTATTTTCCGGCATTTTTACCGGCTGCGGCTCCTCCGGCGCTTTTTCTTCACGCCCGCGCAGCCACCATGCCAGGCCGAGCAAAGCGGCGGTAAAGAGTAAAAATACCAGGTTAGGCATTCCAGGCACCATGCCAAGCAGCCCCAGCACCGCCGCCGCCAGCAGCATCACCCTTGGATTACTGAACAGTTGGCCAACCATCTGCTCGCCTACATCCTGATCGGTACTGACGCGGGTCACAATGACGCCCGCCGCCGTGGAGATAACCAGCGCCGGGATCTGGGCGACCAGGCCGTCGCCAATGGTCAGCAGGGTGTAGCTTTCCGCCGCGCTGCCTATGCTCATTCCGTGCTGCAATACGCCGACCAGCAGTCCGCCGACCACGTTAATGACCATGATGAGAATACCGGCGATGGCGTCGCCGCGCACAAATTTACTTGCCCCGTCCATCGAGCCGTAGAAATCGGCTTCCTGAGTGACTTCCGAACGCCGTTTTTTGGCCTCGTCTTCACCAATCAGACCGGCATTAAGATCGGCGTCAATCGCCATTTGCTTGCCGGGCATACCGTCCAGCACAAAGCGCGCGCCGACTTCGGCAATACGTCCGGCGCCTTTGGTGATGACCATGAAGTTGATAATGACGAGGATGATAAAAACCACAATCCCGATCGCGAAGTTACCACCGACCAGGAAATGACCAAACGCCTCCACCACCTTTCCCGCCGCCGCCACGCCGGTATGCCCTTCCATCAAAATAATGCGCGTTGAGGCTACGTTAAGCGCCAGACGCAGTAGCGTGGTAAACAGCAGAATGGTCGGAAACGCGGCAAAATCCAGAGTACGCTGGGTAAACATCGCTACCAGCAGCACCATGATCGATAGCGCAATATTAAAGGTAAACAATAAGTCGAGGATAAAAGCAGGTAGCGGCAGCACCATCATCGACAAAATCAGCAGAATGAGGATCGGCCCGGCAAGAATTTGCCATTGCGTCGATTTCAGGTTGCTGGGCAGGCGCAGCATCGCGACCAGATTAGCCATCAGTATTCTTCTCGTTCATAAAATCCAGCGCTTCTGGCACCGGAAGGTTCTCAGGTTGTGGAGGACGTTGCCCGCCCGCAAGCCGCCAGCGTTTAAGCTGCCAGACCCAGGCCAACACTTCCGCAACGGCAGCATATAACTGCCCGGGAATTTGCTGACCAATTTCGGCGTGGCGATATAATGCCCGCGCCAGCGGCGGCGCTTCTAAAGTGGGAACCCGATGTTCAGCGCCGATCTCGCGAATGCGCAGCGCTATTAATCCAGCCCCCTTCGCAACCACTTTCGGCGCGCTCATTTTGTTTTCGTCATACTGCAGCGCCACGGAATAGTGTGTCGGGTTAGTGACGATGACGTCCGCTTTCGGCACATCTTCCATCATGCGGCGCTGCGCGGCGGCACGTTGCATCTGGCGAATTTTGCCCTTAACATGCGGATCGCCTTCGCTCTCTTTAAATTCGTCGCGAATGTCCTGCCGCGACATGCGTAATTTTTTCAGGTGGCTAAAGATCTGGAAAAACACGTCAAATCCCACCATCGGAATCACGCCCAGTACCACCAGTAACGCGCAGAGTCCAACCAGATCCAGCGCATTTCCCATTGCGACGATCGGCGACTCTGCCATCAGGCGCATCATTTGCGGCCAGTGATGCCAGAGATAAAAGCCGGTAACGCAGCCGACCAGCGTGGATTTCAACACCGCTTTTAGCAGTTCCGCGCCGGTTTGCGCCGAAAACATGCGCTTAATTCCCGGTAGCGGGTTTAATTTAGAAAATTTTGGCTGTAGCGACTTACCGCTAAAAATCAGGCCGCCAAGCATAACCGGCGAGATAAGCGCCACCAGCACCACGCCCGCGATGAGCGGTAGCAGCGCCATCATCGCCGCTTTAATCAGCAAAATTATCTGCCCCAGGATCAGGTTAGGATCGTTCACCATACGGTGATCGAAGTGCAGGCCTGCTGAGAGCATTCCCGCCAGTTGCCGCGCTAACGACTCGCCGCCGAACCAAATAATACAAACGCCCACCAGCAATATCAGCAGTGAGGTCAGTTCTCTGGAACGGGGGATCTGCCCTTCTTCCCGCGCTTTTTCAAGTCGGTGGGGTGTGGGGGCTTCTGTTTTGTCGTCGTCGCTCTCTTCTGCCACGCAGCAAACCCTGGATAGATTGATAAGCGAGAATGATGCCAGAACCGCTTTACGCCAATGGGCAGAGTAAGCAGTAAAAAAGGCGGGGTTTATGGCGTTAATAGAGATAGCCGGATACGATAAGAAAGTCTCGTATCCGGCCGGGTTGACGGATTCGGACCCGATAAGCGCAGCGCCATCAGGTCAAAAAAGCTTAAAATCCAAGACTGTCCAGCAGGTCGTCCACCTGATCCTGACTGGCGACGACGCCAGCTTTCGAAGTATCCACCTGCGGGCCGTTGAGTAAGCTTTCGTTCTCGCGTTTTGGTCGCGCGCTCTGTTCCGGGATGTTTTCCAGCAGCACCATTAACAACTGGCGTTCAATCTCCTGAATCACGTCCATCATGCGTTTGATCACCTGACCCGTCAGATCCTGGAAATCCTGCGCCATCATGATGTCCAGCAGTTGCGCGTTAGTAAAGCTGGTATGGCCCGGGACATCCCTGAGAAACTGGCGCGTATCCGTCACCAGTTCACGGGCGTCGGAAAGCTCGATCGGATTGTCAAACCACTCGTCCCAACGTTGGGTTAGCGCTTTCGCCTCTTTTTCCATCGCATCCTGATGCGGCTGCGAAGCTTCGACACTGTTTAGCGCGCGTTCCGCCGCCTGCGCCGTCATCTGGACGACGTAATCCAGACGGTCGCGCGCATCAGGGATCGCCTCCGCCGCTTCGGCAATCGCCTGGTCCAGCCCCAGTTCACGCAGGCTGTCGCGCAGCATTCGGGTCAGACTACCGATGCGCGCAATGATGTCTCCTGCTGAGCCTTCATCAGCAGGCTTGATAGATGGTTGCATCATCATCGCATCCTCACATGCCCAGTTTCTCAAAGATTTTGTTGAGCTTCTCTTCCAGAGTCGCTGCGGTGAACGGTTTTACGACATAACCGCTGGCGCCAGCCTGTGCGGCGGCGATAATATTCTCTTTTTTGGCTTCCGCCGTGACCATCAACACGGGTAACGCCGACATGGCGCTATCGGCGCGAATGGTTTTCAGCAGCTCCAGGCCATCCATGTTCGGCATGTTCCAGTCGGAGATAATAAAACCAAAGCCGCCCGCCTGGAGCTTGTTCAGCGCATCGACGCCGTCTTCGGCCTCTTCCACATTGTTAAATCCAAGCTCTTTTAAGAGGTTGCGCACGATACGACGCATGGTCGAAAAGTCATCCACAACCAAAAATTTAAGCTCTTTATCCGCCATAAAATACTACTCCTGGTTCAAATACGTATCGCCTGTCCGGCACTGATTTTCGCCAGCATCTGCTGGCTTACCTGGCTAAGATCGACCACTTCGCTTACGCCACCCATATTGATGGCCTCGCGCGGCATGCCGAACACCACACAACTTGCTTCGTTTTGCGCAATGGTCCAGGCGCCAGCCTGGTACATCGCTAACATTCCAGCGGCGCCATCGTTGCCCATCCCCGTAAGAATGACGCCTACGGCGTTGCGCCCCGCGTGTTTCGCCACCGAATGAAACAGCACATCCACGGAAGGCCGATGCCGGTTTACCGGCGGGCCATCATGAATTTTGATTTGATAATTCGCCCCGCTACGCGCCAGCTCCATATGCTTGTCGCCGGGCGCAATGTAGGCATGACCTGGCAATACGCGTTCGCCGTCCTCCGCCTCCTTCACGCTGATTTGACAGAGTTTATTCAGACGCTCGGCAAACGAGCGGGTAAAGCCAGGCGGCATATGCTGCGTAATAATCACTGCCGGACTGGAAAGCGGCAGCGGTTGCAGCACATGTCGGATAGCTTCAGTACCGCCCGTTGAAGCGCCGATAGCAATCAGTTTTTCCGAACTGAGCAGCGGACCGGCTTTTAAGGTTGCCGGGGCCGCCATCGGTTTATGTGCGGCGATGCGGGCCCGCGCGGCGGTACGCACTTTTTCGGCAATCATCTCGCTATACGCCAGCATACCTTCACGAATGCCAAGCTGCGGTTTGGTGACAAAATCGATGGCCCCCAACTCCAGCGCCCGTAGCGTCACTTCGGAACCTTTCCCGGTCAGCGAAGAGACCATCACCACCGGCATCGGTCGCAGGCGCATCAGTTTTTCCAGAAAATCGAGGCCGTCCATACGCGGCATCTCAACGTCCAGGGTCAATACGTCCGGATTAAATTTTTTGATGAGATCCCTGGCGACCAACGGGTCCGGCGCAGTCGCCACCATCTCCATATCGCTATGGCTATTAATAATTTCAGTCATGATTTGGCGCATTAGCGCGGAATCATCAACTGACAATACCCTGATTTTACTCATGCTTTATCCTTACTTAGCGCATACACCGTCTGTCCGCGCAGGCTAAACTCGCGCACGAGGTTGCTAAAGTTTTCTGAGTGACCGGCAAACAACAGTCCGTCAGGTTTAAGGAGTGGAACAAAACGGCGCAGAATGTCCTCCTGAGTCGTTTTATCAAAATAGATCATGACGTTACGGCAAAAAATCGCGTCAAAGGGACCGGGTACGTTGTACTGCTTTTCCAACAAATTAACGGAGGAAAATTCAACATAATTGGCCAGTTCCTGACGCACGCGCACCAGTCCTTCATGCGGCCCCGTACCGCGCATGAAGTAACGTTGTAGCTGCTGCGGCGATAACGTTTTCAGTTCGCTGAGGCGATAAATACCGCTTCTCGCTTTTTCCAGCACTTCAGTATCAATATCGCTGGCGAATACTTTCCAGCGACCGGGGGCCATCCCCAACGCATCCGCCAGCGTAATGGCGATACTGTAAGGTTCTTCTCCTGTCGATGCCGCCGCACTCCAGACGCGGTACTCGCCGTGGCGGCGACGCGCATGTTCCGCAAGGATGGGAAAATGGTGCGCCTCGCGAAAAAAAGCGGTCAGGTTGGTAGTCAGAGCGTTGATAAAAGCCTGCCACTCAGCGCTGTTTTGATTAGCCTCCAGCATACTGAGATAACGGCCAAAATCATCCAGTCCCAGGGTACGCAGCCGACGGACCAGGCGGTTATAAACCATATCCCGCTTATGGTCGGCCAGCACGATCCCTGCGCGCTGGTAGATTAATTGACATATCCGACGAAAATGCGCGTCGGACAGCGCGAGGCGCTGTGTCATCTGTAACAATACTGACGTTTGCCCGGAGGGCAGAGATGATGTCATAGCGCCTTCTTAATCACATTCAAAATACAACGGGCGCGCCCTGCGGCAGCGCCATGCTTCCCGTATTACACATTTTTTGCTTTTATCTATGCGAACCAGACGAAAGGGATCGGCGGGTTCGCAAATTAATCGATAACCGACAGCACACAGCGCACGTCGATCAGAAGGTTTCCCAGTTCGCATCATCCCCGGCGGCTAAGGGCCGTGGCGTATTGCCGGACTGAGCGTCCGCTGACAAACGCATCTCAGGCTTATTTACCGCCAGCGGTCGCGATGCCAGGCGGAAAGCCGATACCGCCTGGGTCAGACGGCTGGCCTGCTCTTCCAGCGCGGCGGCGGCCGCTGCGGACTCCTGAACCAGCGAGGCGTTCTGTTGCGTTACGCGATCCATTTCGGAAACGGCCAAAGCGACCTGATCGATACCCCGGCTTTGCTCATCCGAAGCGGAGGCGATTTCGCCCATGATATCCGTGACGCGCGTAACGGCATTGACGATGTCAGTCATGGTTTCCCCGGCGCTTTCCACCAGCACTGAACCGGTATCGACACGCGAGACGGAATCTTCAATCAACGCTTTTATTTCTTTCGCCGCCTGGGCGCTGCGGCTGGCCAGATTACGCACCTCGCCTGCCACGACCGCAAAACCGCGCCCCTGCTCTCCCGCGCGCGCCGCTTCTACCGCCGCGTTCAGCGCCAGAATGTTTGTCTGGAAAGCAATACCGTCGATAACGCTGATAATGTCAGCGATTTTTTTCGAACTGTCGGCAATTTCGTGCATGGTGTTTACCACGCCGTCGACCACTTTGCCGCCATGACGCGCGGTCTCGGAGGCGCTTTGCGCCAGTTGCGAAGCCTGACGGGCGTTATCGGCGTTTTGCTTCACGGTGGCCGTCAGTTGTTCCATGCTGGCAGCCGTCTCCTCCAGAGCGGAGGCCTGCTGTTCGGTACGGGAAGAGAGGTCGGTATTACCGGCGGCAATTTCACTGGTGCCGGAATAAATCGCATCCGAACCTTCGCGAACCTGTGTCACGGTGTCAATCAGCGAGCGTTGCATATGTTCAACCGTTCCCGCCAGTTCGCCAATTTCATTACGCCCTGAGACGGTGAGCGTTTTCGTCAGGTCGCCGCTGGCAATTTCACGGATATGAGTAATCACTCGCGCTAATGGGTTAAGCAGGGCATGACGAATGCCGAACCAAACCACCATCAAAATCAGCACCAGCACGACCGCAAGAACCCCCAGTTGCCATTGCGCAAAACGGTAGTCATGAGCGCTTTGATCAAATGTCTGGCGGTACAGGTTTTCGCTCACCCGGGCGTAATTGCCCAGCGCCTCGCCCAACGCGTTTTGCATTCCCTGGGTTGGCTGGGCGAAGTAGGCATCCATATTGCCATTGTCCAGAAACTGAATAAGTTCGGCTAATGCGGCCTGATAGCGCTGATATTTTTCATCGACGTTCGCGCTGGCCTCCGCCATCGCTGGCAATGGCGTCATGTTTTTGAAATTGGCGTAGTGCGCCGCCGCCTGTGCGAGGGTCGTTTTTGCATTCTGGAGTAAATCCGTTTTGGCGCTGCTCTGCTGGTTAGAAGCGTCCATCATCATGCGTGCGGCGGAGCGGCTCAGGTTAATACGCGTTTGCAGCATTAAGTCCCATGTCGACGTGAGTTCGCTTTGTTGCTGGCGTAATTCGTTAGAAATAACAAAACCTTGCTGGTTATGCTGTAATGAAGAAAACAGCAAACCACCGGAAACAAGCTGTAGCAGTGCGAAAACCCCCAGCACCATCATCAGCATTGTGACAACGCGGATACGGTTAAACATAAGGCACCTTCCTGATAACGAGTTATCAACGTTATCGGCACCTGCGGTGATAACTTTACTTTTGCAAAAAGGAAATACGCTGTTCCGGAAGACGATATTGACAATAACAGCGTCGCAGCGACGATGTCAGCGCAAAATGCAGGGGCTGGGCGCGGGCGGTGAAGAGGCACTCTCACCGTTGGTGGAAGCATAACGGTGAATATTGCCGGATGGCGCGACGCCATCCGGCAACGTTATTACGCGACGTGTGATGCTGCGATATCCAGCAGCGCCATCTCTTCGCTGTTAAGCAGTTTTTCGATATTCACCAGAATCAGCATACGCTCGCCGAGCGCACCCAATCCCGTCAAATATTCTGTTGACAAGGTCACGGCAAATTCTGGCGCCGGACGGATCTGTTCCGCCGTTAACGACAGTACGTCAGACACGCCGTCTACCACTATCCCGACGACGCGTTGCCCCAGATTCAGTACGATCACTACCGTATTGTCATCATACTCAACGTCGCCTTCGCAGAATTTCACGCGCAGATCGACAATGGGTACAATCACGCCGCGCAGGTTAGTCACCCCTTTTATAAAGGCCGGTGTATTGGCGATACGCGTCACCTGGTCATAGCCACGGATCTCCTGCACTTTCAGGATATCGATGCCGTACTCTTCATTTCCCAGTGTAAACACCAGGAATTCCTGACCTGACGGCTCGCCGGCCAGTTTGCTTACATTACTCATACCGGTCATATTATTCCCTTCTCACTCAATCAGGCGGCTGTGATCGCCATACGTTGTTCGCGGTTTAAACCCTGCAATGCGGAAACATCAACAATCAGCGCGACGCTGCCGTCGCCCAGGATCGTCGCGGCGGAAATCCCCGGTACCTTGCGATAATTGCTTTCCAGATTTTTGACCACCACCTGGTGCTGACCGATGAGCTGATCGACCAGCAGCGCGTAACGGCGTCCCGCGCTTTGCAGGATCACAACAATGCCCTGCGTGGCTTCGGTTTTCGCCCCGTCCACGTCAAACACTTTCCACAATTCGACCAGCGGCAAATACTCGCCGCGAACTTCCAGAACCCGTTCGCCGCCCGCCAGCGGATGAAGATCCTCTTCACGCGGTTGCAGCGACTCCATCACCGCATTCAACGGCAGGATAAAAACTTCCCCCGCCACGCGAACCGACATCCCATCGAGGATGGCCAGCGTCAGCGGCAGCAGAATACGAATCGTGGTGCCGGAGCCTTGCTTTGACTGGATCTCAACGTGACCGCCCATCTCCTGAATGTTACGTTTCACCACATCCATGCCAACGCCGCGACCGGAGACATCCGTGACCTGTTCCGCAGTTGAGAATCCCGGCGCGAAGATCAACATGCCTACTTCATCGTCGGTCATGTTTTCATTCACCGCCATCCCCTGCGACATGGCCTTCGCCAGGATACGCTCACGGTTAAGCCCCGCGCCGTCATCGGTCACTTCAATACAAATATTCCCGCCCTGATGTTCTGCGGAAAGGATCAGATTGCCGACAACATTTTTCCCCGCCTCAAGGCGTTTTTCCGGCATTTCAATCCCGTGGTCGAGACTGTTGCGCACCAGGTGCGTCAGCGGGTCGATAATGCGTTCGATCAGGCTTTTATCAAGTTCAGTGGAACTCCCCACCAGCGTCAACTCTACCTGCTTGCCCAGTTTGCCCGCTAAATCGCGTACCAGACGCGGGAAACGGCTGAAGACATACTCCATAGGCATCATGCGAATCGACATCACCGACTCTTGTAAGTCGCGGGCGTTACGTTGTAACTGCCCCATACTGGTAATGAGATCGCCGTGGTTTACCGGGTCCAGCTCGTTAGAACGCTGGGCCAACATTGACTGGGTAATCACTAACTCGCCGACCAGGTTTATGAGCTGATCCACTTTCTCTACCGCCACGCGAATGCTGGTGGACTCGCGTTCACGCGCAGGTTTTTCACGCCCCGCATGATGTTCATGGGCCGCGCTTTTGGCGGCTGGCGCAACGACTGCCGGAGACGCTACCGGTGCTACCTCGGTTTTCTCTTGCGCTTTTTCAACCGGCGCGGTGACCACTTTTTCAAAAGCGATCTGATCGGCCTCGATGACAAAACAGAGCACCGCGACAATGTCATCTTCCGCGACGCTGCCATCCAGAGTTGCCGACAGTGAATCCGCCCCCTTAACGACATCCGTCAGAGTAGCCAGATTGCCCAACTCTTCTTCAAGCAGATCGACCTCATTGGCTTTCAACCGTGAAAGTACAATGCGCAGTTTACTCTCGTCACGAGGCGATTCGGTTTCGGCTACGCTCTCTTCCTGGATCGCCGCGCTTAGTGCCGCGGTTTCTACGACCGCCGGCGTGGTTTCGCCTTTCGCCTCCAGCGCCAACTGGCGTAGCGCATTGCAGATATATTCGAAGCTTGCGGCATCCGGCTCTTCGGAGTTTTTATAGGCGTCGAGCTGTTCCTGCATAATATCTTTCGTTTCCAAAAACAGGTTGATAATGTCGGTATTGAGCTGCATTTCACCGCGTCGGGCTTCATCCAGCAGGTTTTCCATTAAATGCGTGGTTTCCTGCAGAATAGTGAAGCCGAATGTGCCCGCGCCGCCTTTAATGGAGTGCGCCGCGCGAAAAATGGCGTTCAGTTGTTCAGCGTCCGGGGATTCCGGCACCAAATCCAGCAGATGCTGCTCCATATCAGCCAACAGCTCGTCAGCTTCATCAAAAAATGTCTGATAAAAATCGCTAATATCCATGCTCACGCTATCACCTCGGTTCCGCTTTTGGCGATGTGGGTACGCTTGCCGGCGGGGCTGCCGCAGGCTGTTGTAATACACTTACCGGCTCATTCTGGCTTTCAGCGTTTTCATGCAAAATGGCCTGTTCCGCCTGTTTGTTTAACACCAGCAGGCTTATACGACGGTTGATGGCGTCATCAGGACCGCGATCGCTCAACCGCATCGTGGCGGCCATGCCAACCACCCGTAATACTTTTCCGTTATCCAGCCCGCCAGCGACCAGTTCGCGACGCGAAGCATTGGCGCGATCGGCGGATAACTCCCAGTTGCTATAGCCTTTTTCGCCGTTCGCGTAGGGAAAGTCATCGGTATGGCCGGCCAGGCTAATGCGATTAGGTATACCGTTTAACACTGGCGCAATCGCACGCAGGATATCGCGCATATACGGCTCAACTTCGGCGCTGCCGGTTTTAAACATCGGGCGGTTCTGGCTGTCGATAATCTGGATGCGCAACCCCTCCTGAACCAAATCAATTTTCAGATGCGGACGTAACGCGCGCAGTTTGGGATCGGATTCGATCAGCTGATCCAGATCGCCGCGCAGTTTGTTTAAGCGACTCTGCTCCATCCGTTTTTTCAGCTCGTCGATATTCGGCTGCTTTTCCACTTCACCCTGCTGTTGGGTGTAATCATCGCCGCCGCCTGGTATCGGGCTCTCGCTATTGGCAATCCGATTTCCCCCCGTTACCGCGGTGGCCAACGGCGTACGAAAATATTCGGCAATCTGAATTAATTCTTTAGGGCTGGAGATGGAAATCAGCCACATCACCAGAAAAAAAGCCATCATCGCCGTCATAAAATCGGCGTAGGCAATTTTCCAGGAACCGTGCGCCCCGCCGCCGTGCGGTTTGTGCCTGCGGCGTTTTACGACGACAATGGGATGAGCCTGATTTTTCATGCTTCCTCAGTCGTCTGCTGCTGGTTTGGGTTTCTCACTGCGCGAACGTGTTCTTCCAACTCAATAAACGATGGACGCTCACTGGAATAAAGCGTTTTACGACCAAATTCCACGGCAATCGGCGGCGCATAGCCGTTCAGATTAGACAGCAGTGTAATTTTTACGCACTGCATCATTTTGGTGGTTTCGGCGCTCTTCTGGCGCAAAACGGTCGCTAACGGTGAAATGAATCCATAAGCCAGTAAAATACCGAGGAACGTACCTACCATGGCATGGGCAATCAGCGCCCCCAACTCCGCTGCCGGACGATCGGCTGAAGCCAGAGCGTGAACCACCCCCATTACCGCCGCGACGATACCAAAGGCAGGCAGCGAATCCCCCACCATCGCCAGACTGTTGGCCGGGACTTCCGCCTCGCTTTCATGGGTTTCAATCTCTTCATCCATCAACGCTTCAATTTCGAACGTATTCATGTTGCCGCTGATGATCAGGCGCAGATAATCGACAATAAAATCAAGCATTACCGCATCGGCCAGAATACGCGGATAACTGGCGAAGATTTCACTCTCTTTCGGATTTTCAATATCGCGTTCAAGGGAGAACATCCCCTGCTGGCGTGATTTGGCCATCAGGCGATAGAGCAACGCCAGCAAATCCATGTACATAGATTTCGTGTATTTCGAACGACGAAATAACAACGGGATCGCTTTCATCGTGCCTTTGATGGCCTTCCCGTTGTTGCCGACAATGAACGCCCCTATCCCCGCGCCGCCAATGATGACCAGTTCAGCAGGTTGATAGAGTGCCCCAAGGTGTCCGCCGGTCATGACATAACCGCCGAAAACTGTACCGATAACCACCAGGTAACCTAATAAGATAAGCACGACATCATCCTTCCGCTGTTGACTATGACAGGATGCGCAGTCGGGCGATTAACGCGAAGGCAAGGCAAAAAAAAGCAGCGGTAATGACTTACCGCTGCTGGAGTGTTTGTCCACACCGTTTCGGTTAAACAGCCTGTTCGATCTGTTCATCCAGCAGTTGTGGAATAATATCGGCAGCATCTCGGGAAAGTTTACGTCTTTTTACTGCGCGGGATGGCGGCTGGCATAAACTACACGCAAAGCTGCCCACGGGCTGATGCGCATGGGTAATAAAGTTCCCACCGCAGCAGTTACAGCTCGACAATTCAAGCAACCCACTTTCAACAAAACGCACCAGCGTCCATGCGCGAGTCAGCGCCAACAACGGCCCTTCAGGCGGTTGCGGACACTGCTCAAGATAAAGCCGATAAGCTTTAATCACCGCATCCACACCGCTGCATAAGCCGGTCTTCAGTAAAAATTGCCAGGCGTTGCAGAACATGGAGGCATGAATATTTTGCTCCCAGGTCATAAACCAGTCTGTCGAAAATGGCAGCATCCCTTTAGGCGGCGGGCTACCGCGTAATTCTTTGTACAGCCTGATGAGGCGACCACGGCTGAGCTGTGTTTCGCTTTCCAGCATTTGTAGACGAGCGCCAAGATTAATCAACTCCATCGCCAACTGGATATCGCGAGCTTCCTGAACAATGCTTTTTTCACTCATTATCATGCCCTTTTCTTACGCGCCGTATCGTCCACTTCATTGAGCAGACGCGTTGAAAGCATGATACCTGTGTGAATCTGCTGTAAATCATCGACGCGCGAATCCTGAGTCAAACGGGTGATCGTCTGATGATCGTCAAACCGGAAATGACAAACTAACTGGTTCGTCTCCGCCAGTTTGACCATCTGCGGCAGGGTCAACGCGCCCAGTGTGTTTGCCATCTCTTCGTTGATACCGAGGCGGAACATCGCAGATGCTTTGTCCTGGACGATCAAACGCTGTGCAAGGAGTAAATATGACAAATTGATGTCATAAATGTGTTTTAGCAACTCGGATGTATGCATTGTTCCCATCCAGAATAACCAACTTTATTTTTGTGCGACGTAGCCGCACCCCGTGATGTCGCCGGGAAGGCCCGGTAAAAGAAGCAAAAAGGTCAAATGCATAGCAGCGCTCAGACATTGTGGACATTGTGACGTATAACGCAGCTTCCCACTGAGATTCGCCTTACACGTTTACATCAATTTTTACAAATGCCTAAGATTTTTCCTAATTCGACGCAACTCTACTCGTCAGCTTCGTGACATACAACGGAGCGGGACGGCGATTTTAGAAAATATGTGATGTAGATCACATAATTTAACGGAATACTTACGATAAAACCATCAGCATGGCTTTTACTTTGTTTAATTAATAACCTAATGTTCACTTTTTCTATTCCACACTGCTGAATAGGGGTACGTCAACACCAAATTCTTTTTTGTTTCTCTCTGTTAAAATAACGCCAGGATAATAGATAACAGGCTATTATTTCTATTTTAGAAACGCTTTTATTTTACCTTTAGTAAACAGTGGCTTAAATATTAAACGTTATTAATTAATCTCGTCACAGCATACGCCCTCCGCTGTTAAAAATAAGCTCATTTGATTTAACTTTTAGCTTTCCTTGTTCACCCGTTTAAATGAAGCATCCTGGTGGTGTGTAAAAAGTGTCTTATGCCACGATTCTTTACATAAGAATAATTAATGATTAATTATGATGTCCTTCACATTAATGTGGCATTAGCGCATTGCAGAAATGCGATAAACAGAGTAAAGCTAAAGCACAATCTCATATTCTTGCAATCAAGGAGCGAGTTATGAGCTACACCCATATTCTTGTCGCCGTTGCCGTCACCCCGGAAAGTCACCAGCTACTGGCTAAAGCGGTCTCTATCGCCCGCCCTGTTCAGGCGAAAGTAAGCCTGATTACTCTCGCTTCCGATCCCGAACTGTATAACCAGTTCACCGCGCCCATGATGGAGGATTTACGCGCGGTTATGCATGAGGAGACCGAGAATTTTCTTAAGATGCTGGGGGAAAAGGCGGATTATCCGATTGAACAAACTTTCATCGCATCAGGTGAGTTAAGCCAGCATATTTTGGCTGTGTGCCGCAAACACCATGTTGATCTGGTCATTTGCGGCAACCATAACCACAGTTTCTTTTCGCGCGCGTCCTGCTCGGCAAAAAGTGTCGTCAGCGCCAGCCAGGTAGATGTGTTGTTGGTGCCCTTAGCGGGCGACTAGTCGCTGTTCGCAATATTTCAGGCCAGCTTAGGGAACGTCGCCACGTTGTTCTGCTGCTGACGCTCAGGGCTACGCGGCGTGACCTCCTTTAGGTCATGAATAAAACGCTCCTGCCAGCGGTTAATGTCATTTTTAACGATCACGTCCAGCATTTCCGCATGGCGCGAAATACGCTCGGCAAGGGGCATCGTTAACGCGCGATTGAGCGCCGCCGCCACGTCATCCCGATCGTAAGGATTGACGATTAACGCCGACGTCAGTTCATTCGCCGCGCCGGCAAACTGTGACAGTACCAGGACGCCAGGATTAGCGGGGTCCTGCGCGGCGACAAACTCTTTCGCCACCAGGTTCATCCCGTCACGCAACGGGGTGACGAGCCCGACGTCTGAATAACGGAATATCTTCATTAACAGTTTACGGTCGAAATGCTGATTCAGATAATAGAGCGGCGTCCAGCCTAATTGTCCATATTTCCCATTAATCCGGCCTGCTTCCGTCTCAAGCTGGTGGCGAATATCCTGATATGCCTGTACTTCGCCGCGTGACGTAGGCGCAATTTGGGTATAACGAATTTTTCCCCGATGCTGCGGATAGTTTTCCAGTAGCGCTTCATACGCCAGAAAACGTTCCGGCAGCCCTTTCGAATAATCCAGCCGCTCAACGGAAAAAATATTCTTCACATTTTTCAGTTCCGCCTTGAGCTGCGCCAGTTTAGGCGGCAACGGCCCGGCAGCCTGCAGAGCAATCTCATCGGGCTCAATACCGATAGGATACACTTCTGTCTGGAAGTCTTTACCCCACGCGATATTCTGCTTGCCGCTGCGAGTCGTGACTCGCGTTTGACTCGAAAGGCTATCCAGAAAAGCCAGGCGATCATTTTCGGTCTGGAACCCGAGCAGATCAAAGTCACACAACTGCTCCAGCAGTTCATCATGCGGCGGTAAAGCGTTAAAAATCTCCGGGGTCGGGAATGGAATATGCAGGAAAAAACCAATTCGGTTGTTCACGCCGCGTTTACGCAGCTCGCTGGCAAACGGTAACAGGTGGTAGTCATGCACCCAAATGATGTCGTTCTCTTTAATGAGGGGCAATAACTTATCCGCTAATAGCGCATTCACCCGCATATAGCCTTCCCATGCAGGACGCTGAAACTGTACCAGGTCCAGACGATAGTGGAACGCAGGCCAGAGAACCGCATTGGAAAATTGACAGTAATAATCTTCGTAATCTTGTTCACTCAGGTTAAACGATGCCCAGGTAATATTACCTTTTGTCACCTTTTTTAATGGCTCATCCTCGTTACCTGTCTCGCCACTCCAGCCGAACCACAACCCGCCAGCCGCTTTTAGCGCGCCAAGCACGCCAACGGCGAGGCCGCCGGCGCCGCCTTTATTATCCGGGGGGGCAATTCGATTAGATACTACGACTAAACGACTCATAGCCATCTCTCCTGTTATTCATTACTTGTTGTTCTTGTTGTGGATAATTGATTTGCTCCAGCCAGCGCCAGACATCGGGTACGCTTTCCAGCCGCCATGCCGCCTGGGTTGCCCCGACGCCCACTTTTACGGAAATTCCGCCAGCGTGATTCACCACGCCAAAGCCAGCCTCATCGGTCAAATCGTCGCCCACAAAAACGGGAATCCGTCCCGCAAAGGGCGCCTCCTGCATAAAGGCGGCAATGGCTTCGCCTTTATTGGTTCCCTTAGGTTTGATTTCCACAACACATTTACCAGGCTGCAACGCCAGTTGCGGCCAGTGCTGCGTAACGTGTTGCGCAAGCGCCAACAGCGCCGCTTCATGTTCCGGAGCCTGACGGTAGTGCAGCGCAAACGCCATCCCCTTCGTCTCCAGCTCCGTTCCGGGCAGCGCTACAAGCGTCGAACGTAATAACGCCTCCACCTCACGGACTACCGCTTCAGGAAGGCGCACGATATGGGTTTTACCATTGATGTCACGACGCTCTGCCCCGTGAACGCCGGCGAGCGGAAAGCGAAAAGGCTTCGCCAAAGCATCCAGCTCAGTCATTGAACGCCCTGAAATCAATGCCAGTGCCCCTGCGTTGTGCGCCGCGAGACGGTCTAACAACTGAAGGATTTTATGCGGTACCACTACCTGATCGGGATGAGGCTTTATCTCTGCCAATGTGCCATCAAGGTCAAAAAAATACGCATAGTTCGCAGTGAGTTCGGGGGATACGGTTAACGGTTCTGCCACCCTGGTCTCCTCCTTATCATCATATTGAGACTCACAAACGGTCTCATTAGTCATGTAAGTATAGACAGTGTGACGCTGCTCGCCATTTAGAAAGACCATCGCCAGACGGGGTAGCGGTTGGCGATGACGTGAAGCTATACTGTTTAGTTGAGTGTTAATTCATCAAATCGTACGCTTCGCTTTTTGCTTATAATGGTCGAAAATAACTGCTGCCAGAAGGATTCAGCCGCGAACCACACACTGTGCAAAAGGTGAAATGTTGTACAGGTTCATCGCGTTCTCCACCGTTCCTGATATCAGTACGCTCGCCACCACATATGAGACTTTTCCGAGGCCGCCTTTCAGGAATACACCCCCTAAGACACACGCAGAAATAACGATTAACTCATAACCCTGGGAAGTCATTGACCAGCTTTAGCGTTTTTTATGTAGGGTAAAATCAAACGATTCTTGTTAGAGAAGGCGTAAAACGGTGCACTGTCTTTCATTCATTAGATAAATGCTGATGGCAGGAATAGTTTTAGCGGAAAATGACATAACCCAGAGCGAATTCATCAGCCAAAAGGCAGGAAAGCCAGCACATTAATCCATAACATCAGCCAGCTAATCCTTACGGCCCTGGGTGAATAACGATTACCAGGGATAATAGATATGTTCAGCCTGTTCGCGAACCGGCGCATCGTCTCCCAGCAGTCTGGCGGAAAGGGTTAGCGCGAAATCAAAGACATGACCCAAGCCTTTACCGCTAATTAAATTACCATCTTCAACAACGGGCGCATCCACATAGACACCTTCCGGAACCGCTTTCCACAGGTCGCCGGAACAGACATAACGACGCCCCTTCAGCAATCCGTGAGCACCCAGCACCCTTGCCGCCGCGGAACAGATAGGACAAATAAATTTGCCTGCCGCATCATGACGCGCAACGAAAGCGATCACCGCCGGATTAGCCGCCAGATTAGCGCTCCCCTGCGGACCGCCCGGCAGCACTACCGCATCGAAAAGCGCCTGCTGGCGTTCACTCAGCGTGCTGTCCGCAACCATAGGAATATCATGGTAACTCACCACCGCCCGTGATTCAGCACACGCCAGCGTTTCGACGTCGATATGCAAACGTCGCAGAATATCAAGAGTAACAATGGCCTCTGCTTCTTCAAATCCTGGTGCCAACAGCACCGCGACCTTTTTCATTGACTGCTCCTTGTTAACGAGTCACCCATCAAAACTGCGCTCAACCGAATAACGTACTCGTATGATTAATGACATTAAAAATGATCTACCGCAAAATCGGCTAGTTTATAAAAACAGGCATATTTGCTCTCAACCGTTTATGCGTGTGATATCCAGACTGACTAATGTTTATTTTATTGAAATTACCATACTTGAAAGTCTCACCTCATGATCTGAAACAATGTTTCATAAATCAGTGAAAAATAGAATACCCTTTATCTTTCAAAGTATTGAAATCATGTCATACCAAAAGCCATTACACCTGAAAAAATCACACCGCTGAAAATGTAAAAAAAGATAAACAATTGCATTTAAGGATTTTCTTATTTTTATTGACGCGCTATTCTCATTACCGATCGATAAACAGGAAATGAGATCGCATAAGGGACTGGCGGAACGGAGTTCTTCTGCTAAGAGTATTTATTGTGCATAGATGATAGATGTAAGAAAGTGACAACGGCCCGTTGCATTCTCGTCTGTCATGCACATCAACACTTTCTGGAAATAAGGATATTGTTATGGCAGCTGTAGGAATGGTTCAAAAGCTCAACACGCCAATGAACCTTGAGTTTTACGCATCAAATCTTTACCTCCATCTAAGCGAATGGTGTTCTGAACACAGTTTAACAGGCACCGCCACCTTTCTTCGTACCCAGGCGCAAGGCAACGTGACGCAAATGATGCGCATGTTTAATTTTATGAAAAACGCCGGCGCCACCCCTATCGTTAAAGCCATTGACGTTCCGGGTGAAGAGCTCTGCTCTCTGGAAGAATTGTTCCAGAAAACCCTGGAGGATTATCAGCAACGCGCCAGCACGCTGTCGCGTCTGGCAGATGAAGCGAAAGCGCTGAATGATGCCTCAACGCTTGATTTTCTCCATACCCTGGAAAAAGAGCAGCAGCAGGATGGCGTACTTTTACAAACTATTCTCGAAGAAGTTCGCAGCGCTAAACGAGCAGGGTTATGCCTGGCGCAAACCGATCAGCATCTCCTTAACGTCGTGACCTATCAGCATCACTGATAGCGGCTCCCCGAGCGACAATATTGAGACGTTATTAGCCGGATAGCAACGCGAAGCAGCTTATCCGGCCTACACCGTTTCTGATCTGTTTGCCAGAGGTGGCGCCTGTCGCTACTGGCGTATTATCGGCACATCATGCCAGCCGACAGGCGCGAATCGTCTCTGGCTTGTCCGGGCATTACCCCAGCATCTCACGTACAAACGCTTCTATTTCTTTATTCTGGCCGTTTTCAAACAAACATTGCTGGAAACGCGGCCCTGAAACCGCCGTTTTAACCAGTTCAGGATCGATAGCCCGCAGTGTATCCAGATAATTCTCTTTGACGACCGCGGCCTTAACCTGGTTCAAAATGCCCGCATTGCGTACCTGCGGCGCTTTGCGCTCAGGCGGATACCCCTCGCCTTTACGCCCGGTAAACGCTTTTTCAAAGATGAAACGCACGTTCAGCTCAGCGCCCCAGCCAAAGCCTTTCGCAAATGGCAGGGACAACGCATTACCGTTGTTGATCTGCGCAAACAGAAAAGCATCTGCCGGATCGATGCAATAGCCACAAATGACACCTGGATGAATATTTAACGACATCAGCGCGCCCTGCCCGGTGCCACAGCCAGTAACCACAAAATCAACCGCGTTTGCATTAAGCAGAATACTTGCCATGATGCCTAAATGAATGTACGTCAGGTGATGGTCATTTTCGTCGCACATGCCGACGTTAAAAACGGGAAATCCCTTTTCATTGGCGACGGCGCTAAGTTCGTTATAAATGATGGCATTTTTGCTGGCCTGGCTATTTTCCATCATCAGTGCAATTTTCATTGTGTTCCTCCTGAATGCAGACGGTCGCGCCTGCGTAAATCATGACGTTTTGCCCACACTACACATTTACGAACACGCATTCAAATTTAATGAAACTAAGTTTCATTAAATGAAGAGACGCTCACACATTTTCTGTTCCCGCAGTAAATCCCCTGCCGTTACCTTTAATCAAGGTGAATCCGTAAGTTATTCCAGCCATTGACGGTGCAAGACACGAGGTAGCATGGTCTGATACCGAACTGTCGGAGCGATTTTATGAAGCCTCTTATTTTTACTCTTTCACTGCTAGCCCTGACGGGATGCACCATTACTCGACAAGCGCAGGTCAGCGAAGCCAGCCCGATAAGCGGCATCGTGCGCCTGACGTATAACCAGCCGCTATTTTTTACTTCACGGACAGATGACTATGTATCTCACGGGACCGCAACACGCGAATGCCAGCAGATGGGCTATGCCGATGCCGTTTCGTTTGGTCAGCCGGTAGGAACCTGTAGCATTTATGCGGGCTCGTTGTGTCTGAACACCCGATTTACCCTCTCCTGGCAGTGCCGGGGCGTTGCCGTCCCGCAAATCATGCCGCTTTATTATTAAGGCGGCTGGCTTAACGCCGACACAATGTACAATGAAGGAGAGTGCAGGGTCGCTATTGCCAGCATGAAGGTGCTGGCTTTCCTTTATTTCTATACGCTATACACTGGCGCTAATGCGTTTTATTCCCATTCGTATTTTTAATAATTAAAAATAATATTTTACCTTTTGCAAATAATAAAATAACAAATTATAGTGGCGCCACATTACTGTATATCTTTTGCTATTTGTGGAGCGGAACCATGCTGAAAACAGAAATGATCGACAAGCTGAATGAGCAAATGAATCTGGAGTTGTATTCCTCCCTGCTCTATCAACAAATGAGCGCGTGGTGCAGCTATCACAGCTTTGAAGGCGCAGCCGTATTTCTTCGTCGCCATGCGCAAGAAGAGATGACGCATATGCAGCGCCTGTTTGACTACCTTACCGATACCGGAAGCCTGCCGCGCATTAATACCGTTTCTTCGCCCTTCGCTGAGTACACCTCACTGGATGAGCTGTTCCGCGCGACCTATGAGCATGAGCAGCTTATTACGCAAAAAATTAATGAACTGGCTCATGCCGCAATGACCAGCCAGGATTATCCGACATTTAATTTCTTGCAGTGGTATGTGGCCGAGCAGCATGAAGAAGAAAAATTGTTCAAATCTATTATTGATAAATTAACGCTGGCGGGAAAAAGCGGCGAAGGGCTTTATTTTATTGATAAAGAACTCTCCACACTGGATACGCAAAATTAATCCAGCACGTCCTTACACGGTGAGACGAGCTCTCACCGTGGCGTATTAATGGCGGCAGATTTTACTCTCATGCGTTGAAAAACCGCCCTCCACAGCAATAAACTTTCCTTTCGCCGCCAGAAACGCGACCAGTTCCGCCGCCGTCATATCTGACGCTGAACAGGTGTGAAATCGTGCCCGCTCGCCAAAGCGCGCTTTTATTGCCGCCTCCAGCGAGGTATGCGTGTACTGCTCGCCAGACTCAATCATCATATTGAGTACTTCGTGACCGTGAATGGAATCCATAACCCCTCCTGAATAAAACTCGTAGCCTAATGTGTCCGTGTGCGAGCGACTTTGCGCTAGCGCAGGTTTGCGGCGGTTGTCCGCGTCTCTTCCCATATTCGCTTTTATGCCCGGAACTGTAAATTTTACAGTACACCCATTGTAACGACCATTTGACGAAAATAGCGTAATGCCTTACCCTGCGCCGCGGATATCACCGTTCTTTGTTACCGGGGTAGTAGAAAGCGTGAAAAACAGAACTCTGGGCAGTATTTTTATCGTGGCAGGCACCACTATCGGCGCCGGGATGCTGGCAATGCCGCTGGCAGCGGCTGGCGTTGGTTTCAGCGTCACGCTGGGATTGTTGATTGGCCTGTGGGCGCTGATGTGTTATACCGCGCTACTATTACTGGAGGTATATCAACACGTTCCGGCAGATACCGGGCTGGGCTCGTTGGCAAAACGCTATCTTGGACGTTACGGACAGTGGCTTACGGGATTCAGTATGATGTTCTTAATGTATGCGCTCACCGCCGCCTACATTTCCGGAGCCGGAGAATTACTGGCATCCAGTATTAATAACTGGCTTGGCGCCACGCTCTCGCCCGCTGCCGGGGTGCTGCTGTTCACCTTTGTTGCCGGTGGGGTGGTATGTGTGGGCACCTCGCTGGTCGACCTTTTTAACCGCTTCCTGTTTAGCGCAAAGATCATTTTTCTGGTCATCATGCTTGCGTTGCTCACGCCACATATTCATAAAGTAAATCTTCTTACGCTTCCTTTACAGCAGGGGCTGGCGTTATCCGCCATACCGGTCATTTTCACCTCGTTTGGTTTTCACGGAAGCGTACCGAGTATTGTGAGTTATATGAACGGCAATATTCGCCGGCTGCGTTGGGTCTTTATGACGGGTAGCGCCATTCCGCTAGTGGCCTATATTTTTTGGCAGCTCGCCACGTTGGGAAGTATCGACTCGCCGACATTCAGAGGGCTACTGGCCAGCCATGCCGGGTTAAATGGCCTGCTGCAGGCGCTCAGAGAAGTGGTCGCTTCGCCACATGTCGAACTGGCGGTCCACCTGTTCGCCGATCTGGCGCTGGCGACCTCTTTTCTGGGCGTAGCGCTAGGATTATTTGATTACCTGGCTGATCTATTCCAGCGCCGCAGTACGGTGTCCGGACGTCTGCAAACCGGGCTGATTACCTTTCTGCCGCCGCTGGCGTTTGCGCTTTTCTACCCACGTGGATTTGTGATGGCATTAGGCTATGCCGGCGTAGCGCTGGCAGTGCTGGCACTGCTCATCCCTGCCATGCTGGTCTGGCAATGCCGTAAACAGAGCCCTCAGGCGGGATATCGTGTGGCAGGCGGCACGCCAGCGCTGGCGCTGGTGTTTATCTGCGGCATTGTCGTGATTGGCGTCCAGTTTTCGATCGCACTGGGGTTCCTGCCCGATCCAAGTTAATGCCAGGCAAAGATTACCGGGCCCGGACGCCGTCCAGGCTCGATAATCATCACGCTATGGCCGTTTACGAGCCATTAATGCAGGCAGCACTGCTTAAATTTTTTGCCGCTCCCGCATGGACAAGGATCGTTACGCCCCACTTTCACCTCTGCTTTTATCGGCATCTGTAGCGGCGTCGTGTGCGGATGCGCCATCCACCAGGCATGCAGCTCAAGCGCCGCGATACGGATAGCATCAACGCTTTTATCGAACGCTTCCGGGCTCATTTTATCCAACAGCGCAAAGTTTTCTTCAGTGCCGTGTAAGGCAATCGCTTCCAGCGCCGGTTTTAGCGTATCCGGCAAGTCAGACCAGTCGGACAGCGACACTCCGCGCATGTAACCAAAGCACCATTCTTCAACAATCGTTAATTCATGGCCATCAACTTCTCGCAGGCCAAACAGCGGCTCGAACTGTTCTGGATAGTCTTCAAGCCGGGCGGCTGTGTCCGCCATGTGCTGGAACACCAGATCCATAAATCGCGTCATTTCTTTTTCAGATGTCCAGCGCGGTACGTACGCGGGTCCCCCCCATATCGCGACCAGCCACTGTTCCGGCTCGATGGGACGCGGAGAACTTAGTACCGCAGTAATCAGACCGTCCAGCTCCGCGACATCCAAAATGGCCTGATCGGTATTGTATTTCGTCAGCACATCATCCAGCCATTCCAGCTCGTTCTCGTTTAATGGTTCCATTTTCATAACGCTTTTCCTCAGTGATGACTTCCGCCTGTAGGCCTCTTACATTGCAGCGGATAGAAATAATTTTTTTGCAGGCAGTTTGGATGGCAACCATCAGGGGCCAGATTAACACGAAATGAGGAGGATTCCGGAAGTTAACGCACAAAAGGAGGATCAGGGCGCAGATTTTCCGCCAGGAAAGGCTCGCCCCACACAAAAGCGAGAGATGGGTTTCTCGCTATATTATACTCATGCTAACTTATACCACCGCCGCGGACAGATAAAACCGCCCTCTCAAATAGAGCTTATTTTCAGTAAAAAAGTGTTTAATGAGTTCGTCTACCGCTTCTCTGTCAGCAGAAAAGGTTATTTCCATAAACAGCGTATCGTACCCTATTTTGATATTTTTTTTCTTACAGTAAACACGGATCTCATCCTGCACACTCAGCAACGGCAGGCTAAATGTGTATAGCGGTTGCGGTTCTTTTTTCGCCGCTTTCTCAAAAACTTTAGTGACCAGATCCCCAAGATCGCGCTCTGACCGGGCACCGTTATTAAAATGCAATAAATTACGTCTTTTTACCACCCAGCCTCCAGCCAGATACCGCCAACAATAACTCTCACTTCAATGTGTGAGGCACATAATCACATCCAGAATCAGCTCCAGATAGTATTTCAAATAAACAGCCCGCACTATAGCGCATACTCTTTTCAGACACAGTTTACAGGGATACTCTCTTTATATCCACGCGCACGGTTGCCTCAATCATGTCTTCCGCAATAACACGGTTTGTCAACCTATTCTATATAACCAAGTTTAAACAGAACATTACCAGCCAGCGATATCAACTCAGGATTTTCAGGATAAAAACGCAGTAACGGCAAAAATACCGCCTCACCGATAATGCTCCGGCTATTAGCATGGTTTGGGCGCAATCCCCAGATATTCTGATAAGTCATCGGTACGACCTGCCCATTCATGGTTGTGTTACCGATATACAGCATAATATGCCCTGGAATATAGACCAGCGTAGTAAACGGTTTTCCGTATCTGGTGAGATAATCGATCCGCATTTGGGGATTTTTATGACTAAGATCGACCACCCGTCCAGCAGCCTCTACCTGCGCGGATGAATGTCTGGGCAGGAATATGCCAAACGGCATTAACAGGCTGCGGACTTCGGCTGAACAATCATTATAAAAGTTAAAATTTCCCCAACCGTAGGGGGCGCCGTGCATTGCTTTCATTAGCACGGCGATATTTTCCGGCGTCATTTTCCACGGCATAGCCGTAAACTCGTTACCGCTTAGCCAGACCCAATGGATAAACGCGCGACCGTTGCTGCCGCGAACTGGCGCCGCAATCAGGAACTGGCCCGCCCGTTGATGTCGGAACGGTAAAATAGTGCCCGGTCGCCCGGTGAAATAATAGACGCCTGCGGCATGGACAGAAACCGGCGCGTTGATAAATGCCCCCAGTTGCTTATGAGCAAGCAAAACCCACTGTGTTATAAATTTCTGATCCGTACTGGCAATATCTTCACTATGAACCCAGCCAGTTACCACTGGTGAAACGACATATTGCCAGCGTTGGTCTTTGCTCTTCGTCAGCGTATAGACCGGCGTACCGGGACGCAGCGAAGACATTTGTAAATTATCAAACGGATACCCCTCGCCCGCCTGACGGGGATCGTTAAAGAGCGGGTCGTCCGTTGGCAGCGCTCTGATCAAACTTTCCCTGACCATAATGCCTCGCCGGGAGGCATGATAGATATTGTCAATCTGCGTATCCGTATTCCCTCTAACCCCCTCTTTCCAGCGAGAGGTATAAAGTCTGAAGTTTTCCCCCCAATAAGCACTGCCGTCGCTAAGAAACTGCTTAATACTGGCATCCCGGGCCTGTGCTGCGTTTTTTTTCAGCAATGCGGTAATATAAAAACCATTCCACGGCGAGTGCGCTTCACTGTCCATTCCGAAATAATGAGATTTTAGTGCGTTAAAGTAGCGTTGTTGGGTAGCACTATCAATAACCGGAATAGTGTAATCAGCCGAGTCCGGAGGTATCCATTTATCAACTGACTGTGAATAATCCGCTAACGGAAAGCGTGTTTTGGTCGGGTCAATATAGCTCCCTGTGAGAATTTCATCTTTGGCTGTTGATCGGTTGGTCGTCTGGTGGCAAGCGGTGAGGCACAATGGTATCAATAAAACGGCCCAGGTTTTCTTTTGCATCATCATCTCCGTAAAGCGGGGAAAGCATAATATAGAGACTGACCAAAACCGCCATTCACGAAAACTCGAAATTATCTGTAGTTGACCTGTTATTAAGACAATATTGCAAAACGTGATTAAAGCATGAAGCGGATCACATTACCTTATGATGAATATTAGTTCGCTATCTACCTTTAATTAAATTGTGCAGAAAACACCCCTGAACAGTTATATACTCGTTTAATTTGCATAAATACTCCACTGGCCCGCCCCTGTTTTTTTCAGACAATACATACTGTAGCGCGTCAGTTCTACTTTTTTTATATACTCTGCAAAATCATTTTCATCGACGTAGCCAATAAAATTACGCGCATCACATGTCGAAGAGGAAAACTCGCCTGGAAGAGAGTAGGTTGCGATTGCACTCTCAGGCTCATACAAAATAAAAAAAAGTAAAAAAGCGCAACCTACAATCCCAATATTAATGAAGCTAATAAATAATTTTGCATTATCGGTATATTTCACTGGCAGACCTACTCTCTTTAATAAAGCAGGCATAAAACATATCAGCATTTTTTATAGAGATTAATGGATTTTATCGGCTGATTTACCCGACGTTTAGTATTTACCAGGCATAACTTCTTGCGGGTCGGTAGCACATAACTGCTGTACTGGCAGAAATGCCGCTACCGATGTTTTTACTGTGTATCGCGCTGGAAAGTTCACGCTCGCGGTCGGCATACAAACTGAAGGCACAAAAAAACCACCCGTAGGTGGTTTCACGACACTGCTTATTGCTTTGATTATTCTTGTCTTTCCCATGGTACCCGGAGCGGGACTTGAACCCGCACAGCGCGAACGCCGAGGGATTTTAAATCCCTTGTGTCTACCGATTCCACCATCCGGGCTCGGGAAAAATTGGAGGCGCGTTCCGGAGTCGAACCGGACTAGACGGATTTGCAATCCGCTACATAACCGCTTTGTTAACGCGCCAAATTTTTTTGCTTTTCAGCCAGCATCCGCTTTACGCCAATGCTTTTAAACTGGAGCGGGAAACGAGACTCGAACTCGCGACCCCGACCTTGGCAAGGTCGTGCTCTACCAACTGAGCTATTCCCGCAGTATCAAGCAACTTTGTTAATCACTTGATTTTGTTATCGTCTGGCAATCAGTGCTGCCGTTCGATGCGTTGCATTCTACTTACCTGACGCACTGAGTCAACGATATTTTTCGTCACTCACGATCGTTTGCTGAAATTTGCGGCGAAACGATCACTGATCAAGCAAATCTCCGCGTGCAGCGCTCAAATATTGCAACATGGACCACAACGTTAGCACCGCTGCGACAAAGAAAAGCGCGATCCCGGCATACTCTACCCAGATATTCGGGCGCCACAAGAGCCACGCCAGCGCCACCATCTGCGCGGTAGTTTTGACTTTACCGATCCAGGAGACCGCTACACTACTGCGTTTGCCCAGCTCCGCCATCCATTCACGCAGAGCAGAGATAATAATTTCGCGGGCGATCATCGTCGCCGCAGGTAACGTCACCCACCAGCTATGATAATGCTCGGTGACCAGCACCATGGCGATCGCCACCAGCACCTTGTCGGCGACGGGGTCGAGGAAAGCGCCGAAACGCGTACTCTGGTTCCAGCGTCGCGCCAGAAAGCCGTCAAACCAGTCGGTAATAGCGGCAATACAGAAAATCAGCGCGCTGACCATCGGCGCCCAGGCGAACGGCAAATAAAACACCACGACAAAGAATGGAATCAGGATGACGCGAAACAGCGTGAGCAACGTAGGGATATTAAATTGCATAGTGACGGGTAACTATCTGTTGTCAGTGAAATTACCCCTATGTTGCTACAGTGGCCTCAATGTTTCAACGACCAGAAGATCTTTTCTGCCAGACCTTGCGAAATACCCGGCACTTTTGCAATTTCTTCTACGCTGGCGTTACGTAGTCCTTGCAAACCGCCCATATATTTCAGCAGCATTTGGCGACGTTTAGGCCCAACGCCTTCAATAGTTTCCAGCGTACTGGTATTTTTAACCTTCGCGCGTTTTTTACGGTGCCCGCCGATCGCGTGATCGTGCGACTCATCGCGAATATGCTGAATAACATGCAGCGCCGGCGAGTCCGGCGGCAGGCTAAACCCCTCGCCTTCCGGTTCAAAAAAGAGTGTTTCCAGACCGGCCTTTCTGTCCGCGCCTTTGGCGACGCCAAGCAGCAAAGGACGATGCTTATCCCAGGGGACATCGAGCTCAGCGAAAACGGCTTTCGCCTGGGCGAGCTGCCCTTTTCCGCCGTCGATCAGAATAACGTCCGGAATCTTACTTTCTTCTATGGCCTTGCCATAACGCCGACGTAGCACCTGATTCATCGCCGCGTAGTCATCACCCGGCGTGATGCCCGCGATATTATAACGACGATACTCGGCGCGTAACGGCCCGTTAGCGTCAAATACCACACAGGATGCGACCGTTTGCTCCCCCATGGTATGGCTGATGTCAAAACACTCCATCCGCTTGATCGCAGGAAGTTTTAATACCGCCGCCAGCGCAGTCAAACGCTGCGTGATGGTGGACTGCTGCGAGAGTTTTGTAATTAAGGCCGTTGCCGCGTTGGTCCGCGCCAGCTTGAGATAACGGGCGCGATCGCCGCGCGGTTTTGTCTGGACATGAATACGCCGTCCGGCAAGCTCCGACAACGAGTCGGCGAGCAGCGTTTTATCGCTAAGATTAAAATCGAGCAGTATCTCGCCCGGTAGCGTACGCATCTGGCTACCCTGCAGGTAAAACTGCCCGACAAAGGTTTCCACCACTTCGCCCAGTTCCGTACCGCCAGGCACTTTTGGAAAATAGCTGCGGCTGCCCAGCACCTTACCCTGGCGAATAAACAGCACATGCACACAGGCCATACCCGCATCAAAAGCCACGCCGATCACGTCGAGATCGTCGCCTGCATTGGAGACAAACTGTCTCTCCGTGACCCGGCGTACCGCCTGAATCTGATCGCGAATACGCGCCGCCTCTTCAAATGCCAAATCCTGGCTGGCCTTTTCCATCCGGGCAATCAGCTGTGTTAAGACCTGGTCGTCCTTGCCGGACAAAAACAACCGGACATACTCCACCTGTTGTGTGTACTCCTCCTCGCTGACCAGTCCTGCAACGCAGGGGCCTAAGCAGCGGCCAATCTGGTATTGCAGGCAAGGACGCGAGCGGTTGCGATACACGCTGTTTTCGCACTGGCGGATAGGGAAAATTTTCTGTAACAGCGCCAGCGTTTCCCGCACGGCATAGCCGTTAGGAAATGGGCCGAAGTACTCGCCTTTCGCATGTTTAGCGCCACGGTGCATCGCCAGACGCGGATGGGTATCGCCGCTCAGAAAAATAAAAGGATAGGATTTATCATCACGCAACAACACGTTGTAACGCGGTTGATACAACTTGATGTAATTATGCTCAAGCAGCAGCGCTTCCGTTTCGGTATGCGTTACCGTGACATCAATGTGTTGAATTTGCGCAACTAGCGCTTCGGTTTTACGCGAAGCCAGGTTGCTGCGAAAGTAGCTGGAAAGACGCTTTTTCAGGTCTTTTGCTTTACCGACATAAATAACCGTACCGCCGGCGTCATACATACGATAGACACCGGGTTGGCTGGTAACGGTTTTCAAAAACGCCTTTGCGTCAAATATTTCACTCACTGGCTTGTTAACGTCTCCGCATTACACAGGCCATGGCGGATTGCCAGGTGAGTCAGCTCAACATCGCCATGAATGTTTAATTTACTGAACATACGATAGCGATAGCTGTTCACCGTTTTAGGACTGAGATTCAGCTGTTCTGAAATCTCATTGACCTTCTGACCCTTGGTGATCATCAGCATAATCTGCAACTCGCGTTCAGACAAACTGGCGAACGGCGTTTCCGTTTTTGCAGGCTCGATCTGACTGAGCGCCATCTGCTGAGCGATATCGGAGGCGATATAACGTTGTCCGGAATACACCGAACGAATAGCGCTCACCACCTCCTGAGGCGCAGCGCCTTTGCTGAGATAGCCAGCTGCGCCAGCCTGCATCACTTTGGCGGGCAACGGGTTCTCCGTATGGACGGTCAGCATGATCACTTTGATATCCGCTGTCGATCGGGCAATTTTACGCGTCGCCTCAAGGCCGCCAATACCGGGCATGTTCATATCCATCAGCACAACGTCAACGGCGTTAGTACGGCACCATTTTACCGCATCCTCTCCGCAGCACGCTTCACCGACAACTTTAATGCCCTTTATATCTTCAAGAATGCGTCGTATCCCTGCGCGCACCAGTTCGTGGTCATCAACAAGAAGAACGTTGATCAAAGGAATATCTCCAGAATAGGGATAACGCTACTGATAGTTAATCGTCCTTATATTAGCTGGTTTTATCTCAACTTTGAAACGTAAAAAAACACCGGGTATTCGATTTTGCTCTCGTTTTTGGAAATTATGTTGTACGTCATGTGGCAACTGCCAACGTTGTAGCCCCTTCTGGCGGCGCTGTCCCGGGCTGATATTTCATAATGGTGACAAAAATTTCACGTTCCGCTGTCTAAACACTAATTAGAGAATCAACTTTGTAACAATAATTAACGAGTGAAATACGCGTAATAAACAAAGAATGAAGAAAATATATGCATCACGCGGCAACGTTTATTTTGTGGGTAAACCTTCCCCTTTTTGATCAAAAAACAACCACTGCTATTTTTAGCGTAGCTTATGGTATACTCCGCCGCCTTAACATCTGCTATCGCACATTTTCACTGAAACATAACGAGGAAAATAAATGAGTACGCCTGATTTTTCCACCGCTGAGAATAATCAAGAACTGGCTACTGAAGTCAACTGCCTGAAAGCCATGTTAACGCTGATGCTGCAGGCGATGGGCCAGGCCGATGCAGGGCGCGTGATTCTTAAAATGGAAAAACAGATCGCGCAGATGGATGATGAAGCACAAGCGGCGGTATTTTCCAGTACGGTTAAGCAAATTAAACAGGCTTACCGCCAGTAGTAAAAAAACCGGCTGTTAGCATCGCTTTCAGCCGGTTTCGCGTCTGGCGCGAAGCATCGTCAGCACGTCATATCAGACCTGTCGCCGCAGCGTAGCAGGCAATCTGTGTTTTATTTGGCGCATTGAATTTCTTCTGCATGTTTTTCTGATGGAAGTTAACGGTATTTTCAGAAATCGACAGAATAATGGCGATCTCCGATGAGGTTTTCCCTTCCGCCGTCCACTTCAGAATCTCTTTCTCACGTTTACTGAAACGCATCTCAGGCGCCATCACCATGTCGTCTTCAAATCTTGTCAGCGCCGAAAGACTCTCCCGCGCCAGCAGTTGCAACCTCAGCTCCACTTCATCGTAGGTAAACGAGGAGCAGCGTAAACTGCTACGGGAGACAGATAAAAAGCCCAGCGCCCGGTTCGGCAACATCACACACTGGGTTACGCCTCTGCGTAATCCGAAACGCTGGGCGGCATCCCACATCGCCTGCGCTTCATGAAATAGCACGTCATCCCAATGTAAATGACCCTGCCTGAAATTTTCCGGCTTTAATACCGGATCGATCGCGAAATAGTTTTCGGACTGATAATGCGTTACCCACGCCGGAGGATAAGTGGTACGAAGCGATATTTTAGGCCGGGTAAAGGGAACGGGATGACGAACACACAGGGCATAATAATCAAATTCCAGCCGCTGTGTCTGATATTGCAATTCAGTATAAACATCCTCTGCTGCCGCCATCTCCTGAAAGCGTAACAACATTGCGCGTCGCCAGGTGAAGAAATCATTTTCCTGCATATTTTATGGTCACGCCTTTGATATTGATAATCATTATTATGAATGACTTAAATTAACACATAAATAGTGTTTATATATAAGAAATATCGGACGAAACGTAGAATACTTGAGCGGCATTACACTTTTTGGCTTCCGCCTGAGAGCGAGGTTAATAATCTGGCAGAATGGCTTCATAATTATTCATTGCGCTCGCCCAAGGCGCGGCTAATTCGGGCGAGCGTTGAAAAGGCATTATTTCACTAAAAATTTCTCAAGGAACTGGCGGGTACGCGGATGCTGAGGATCGGCGAACAAGGTTTTCGCCGGCCCCTGCTCGACGATTTGCCCCTGATCCATAAATATTGCCCGATCAGCCACGTCACGCGCAAAGCTCATTTCGTGAGTGACGATCACCATCGTGCGCTTTTCCTGCGCCAGCTGGCGAATCGTATTAAGCACCTCGCCGACTAATTCAGGATCAAGCGCCGACGTGGGCTCATCAAACAGAATCACTTCCGGGCGCATCGCCAGCGCGCGTGCAATCGCCACGCGCTGCTGTTGCCCGCCCGACAGGCGGCGCGGATAACGGGACTCTTTACCGGCCAACCCGACTTTGGCTAACAGTTCCCGCGCCAGCGCCGTCGCCTCGGCTTTCGGCTCTCCCTTTACAATCACCGGACCTTCAATGATATTTTCCAGCACGGTACGATGCGGGAACAGGTTAAAACTCTGAAAGACAAAGCCGACATGCTGGCGTAGCTGGCGAATCAACCCTTTTTGCTGGCTGAATGGGCGGGCGGTATCGATGATAATATCGCCCACTTTAATGGTGCCCGCTTCCGGTTGTTCCAGCAGGTTAATACAGCGTAATAACGTTGTCTTCCCTGAGCCGCTCGGGCCGATAATGGCGACGACTTCTCCGGGCTTCACCTCAAGGTCAATACCGTGCAGCACCGTTTGACCATGAAATTTTTTGACCAGGTTGGTAACTTCGATCGCACTCATTTTGGCTCTCTCTCCTGGCGGTTAAGCTGGTTTTCAAAATAGTTTTGCAGTGCCGATAAGACGGTCGCCATTACCCAGTAGATTAACGACGCGGCCAGATACATGGTAAACACCTCCAGCGTTCGCGAGGTAATTAACTGCGCCTGGCGGAACAACTCCGGCACCTGAATCGTCGCGGCGAGCGACGTATCTTTCACCAGGCTGATAAAGCTGTTGCTCAACGGCGGAAGCGCGACGCGAGCCGCCTGCGGCAAAATAGCGCGACGTAGCGTTTGCCACGGCGTCATGCCAATGCTCGCCGCCGCTTCCCATTGTCCCTTGTCGATAGCCGAGATCGCCGCGCGCAGCGTCTCGGACGTGTAAGCCGCGGTATTGAGCGATAAACCAATCATCGCCGCCGGGATAGGGTCCAGCTCAATACCAAATTGCGGCAGGCCGTAATAGATCATAAATAACTGGGCGATAAGCGGCGTACCGCGAAAAATCGAGATATAAAAGCGCGCCAGCCAGCGAACCGGCCATAGCGGAGACATCCGCATCAGCGCCAGCACAAATCCCAGCAGCAGACCAAAAAACATACCGCCAATACTCAGTTGCAGGGTAAAGACGGCGCCTTTAAGCAAATACGGCAGCGATTCAATAACCAGTTGGATACTTTCTTGCATTCGCGTTGATTACCTGGAGGTTATACATGAGGATGGTAGGCAAACAGCGCAGGCGCCCCACCGGTGTGAATAAAGAGAATCGGCCCGTCATCGTTAAAGCGTTTCTGGCTGATGCCGTCTATCAGACCCGCCATCGCTTTGCCGGTATATACCGGATCCAGCAGCACCCCCTCCAGGCTCGCCAGCAGTTTCACCGCCTCCATCCCCGCGTCATTTGGCACGCCGTAACCCGGGGCAAAATAGTCATCCCATAAATGAATATCCGCCGTCGCCATCAGCGCCAGCTGACCGGCAATAGCCTGCTGCAAGGCAATCACTTTGGGTTTCTGCTCGGCGACAGAACGTGAAACGGTCACGCCAATCAGTTCGACATCCGGCATCAGATGTTCCAGCCCGACAGCTAACCCGGCGTGCGTTCCGGCGCTGCCGGAGGCCACCACCACCGAAGAGAGCCCGACGACCTCTTCACACTGCTGGGCGATTTCCAGAGCGCTCTCTACGTATCCCATTGCGCCCAGCGCGCTGGAGCCGCCGACCGGAATCACATAGGGCCTGAACCCTTGCGCTTCAATGCGCGTCGCCAGCGTTTGCAACTGCGCATCCGGATCGGTCAGCGCATCGCACATCTCAATTTGCGTATTAAATAAATCCAGTAACAGGCGATTACCATTCGTCAGGTAATTTTCCGCGGTGGTACCGATTGGATTTTCCAGCAAAGCGACGCAATGCAGTCCCAATTTGGCCGCGACTGCCGCCGTCTGACGGACATGGTTTGACTGAATCGCCCCTGCGGTTATCAGCGTATCCGCCCCTTCTCGCAGCGCGTCGGCCACCAGAAACTCCAGCTTGCGCAGTTTATTGCCGCCCATTGCAATGGGCGTAACGTCATCGCGCTTAATGTAAATCTCACGGCCAAGATAATCAGACAATCGCGGCAGGTATTCGAGCGGGGTCGGCGCGCCGATAAGCTCCAGGCGAGGGAAGCGCGTTAAGTGATGTAGTGGCATTGAGCCTCCGGTAACGTTGTGGTGTGTTCTTTTTATTATGCACGTTGATCCAACGGAAATAAAAAAGGCGCCGATTCACGCGCCTCCGTCTGCTGACATAGTATGAGGTTGATATTGCCCGGCGGCGCTCTGCCTGCCGGGCAACGTAGAGCATTATTGGGTCACGTCAGCGCCAAACCATTTTTCAGAGAGGGCTTTTAAGGTGCCATCTTTTTGCATTTCCGCAATGGCGTTATCTACCGCCTTCAGCAAGTCTTCGTTGCCTTTACGTAACGCAACGCCGGACTCCTGACGCGAAAACGCATCACCGGTGACGGCCAGCGTACCTTTGGTTTTTTTCACCAGATCCAGCGCCGCCAGACGGTCGACTAAAATCGCGTCAATACGGCCTACGCGCAGATCCTGGTATTTTGTAGGATCATCGTCATAAGTACGGATATCCACACCCTGAACATGTTGACGTAGCCACTCTTCATAGTTAGTCCCCAGCCCAACGCCAACTTTTTTGCCCTGCAGATCGGCCGCCGTTTTGATCGTGTCTTCATTGCCTTTTTTCACCAGCGCCTGAACGCCGGAGACAGTGTAAGGCGTAGAGAAATCATATTTTTTCTTGCGGACGTCTGAAATCGTGACCTGGTTTATCACTACATCAATGCGTTTAGCGTCCAGCGACGCCAGTATTCCGTCCCATTTGGTCGGCTTCAGCGACGCTTTAACGCCCAGATGTTTTGCCAACGCCTCGGCGAAATCGACTTCAAAACCGGTTAATTTGCCGTCTTCGCCCTGAAAGCTAAACGGCGGATAGGTACCTTCCAGCCCTACCAGCAGCGTGCCGCGTTCTTTAACTTTGTTCAGCAAACCCTCATCGGCAAAGCTCTTCGCGCTCATTCCCGCCACCAGCGCTACAGCCATTACTCCCATCAGTGCCTGACGTCCCAGCAGTGCTAATTTCATAGTAACCCCGAATATTGCCGTTAATGACCATAGACTGTGTCCCGCCATGGCGCATCGTCACGTCTCGCGAACCTTTGGGGGACTCAGCCTAATGTAGAAGGTTTGCCACGTTTCACCAACACGACTCTGCTACATCTTATGCTTTTTTAATATATATCAGAACTGGCGGTAAAGGGGGATTTCTGTCTGGGCGCAATCTGCTGATGCGCTTTATATTGCTGGTATTTACGTAGTGCGATACGGTAATTATTGGTACTGGTTTGCGGCAACCATGGCGCCAGGCTTTCATCGAGAAAACCGTCCTGCAGCAGATCGTGGGAAATGTTTTGCTCGCTGAGGTAATTGCCAAGACGTCGTAAACGCACGACATATTCCCGCACCGTGCCATGGCTCATCTCGGTTTGTTCAAACAAATACTGCTTGAAACCGATAATATCGAAAAAATCACTCTGCTTTTTGCAGTGCAAATCGCCGCAAAAGCGACACAGCGCCACCCACTCCTTCTGCTCCCGCTGCCAGGCAGCGTCGTCAAGTAGCATATCCAGCTGTGAAATAGCGATTTTATTAACGATCTTGCCACGGCGAACCAGCGTAATGCGGTCGAGCAGTTTGTGACAATGCGCGCAATGCGTCTGGCTGTGTTTAAAGTCTTTAAGATAGCGGCTCAAAGGCCGCCTTTTAGGTTGCTGCACCGTCATGAGAACTCCTGGTAGTCTATACGTTGTGCGGCACTTTTCGGGTGCGACCATGCGCGACCTATAACTTACCCAGTTTGGTGCGTAATCGTTTGATGGCCTGACTATGCAACTGGCTGACCCGCGATTCGCCAACTTCCAGTACCGCGCCAATCTCTTTGAGATTGAGCTCTTCCTGGTAATACAGCGTTAACACCAGTTGCTCGCGTTCCGGCAGCGATTCAATCGCATCCATTACCCGCTGTCGCAGGTCGCCCTCCAGCAGTTGATGTAACGGATTTTCCTGTTGATGTTCTTCAGTCACCAGTTCGATGCTATCGCCATGCTCTTCCCGCCACTCATCGTAAGAGAAAAGTTGGCTGTTGTTGGTATCGAGCAACATCTGACGATACTCCGCAACAGGAATGCCAAGACGTTCCGCCACTTCGGTTTCCGTCGCATTACGCCCCAGTTCCTGCTCCAGTTGTCCCATCGCCTGCGCCACTTCGCGGGCATTACGCCGGACGCTACGCGGCACCCAATCGCGGCTGCGTAATTCATCCAGCATCGCCCCACGAATACGCTGCACTGCGTAAGTGGTAAATGCCGTTCCTTGCAAAGCGTCATATCGGTCGACCGCATTTAATAACCCGATGCCGCCCGCTTGTAGCAGATCGTCCAGTTCCACGCTCGCCGGCAATCGCACCTGCAGGCGCAATGCTTCGTGACGCACCAGCGGTACATAACGCTGCCACAGCGAGTGTTTATCCATTACACCTTCAGCGGTATACAGTGAATTCACGATAAACAGCCCTGCGTTAAATGAGTTATCGGCATGATTATCCGTTTCTACAGAGGGTTCTATCGAAGGAATAAGGCTATAAAAGAAGGGTTATTTCACTTATGTAACCTGTAGCGCCTTTTTAGCGGCTCAAAGAGCAGAATAAAATCAGCCAGATAGGATAAACGGGATGCGCAAAAGCCCACCCCGAACAAAACTATGTCAGAAGATGAATCATCGACAGATCGTCGCCAGTACGTACCGTTTCTATATGGCGATGAAAATTCTTCGCCACCTCGCTGTTATGCTGGCTGCGGGAGTGAAAACTATACACAATATTAGTAACGTCATCCCACTCAAGCCGCCCGCGCTCGTGCACGCTGGCTGCCGTTAATAGCTTAATAAAGGCATATTCCGCCACGATAATATACAGCGCGCGTAACGGGTCGACATTCGGCTGGTTGGGGAAATTACTTTCCCAAATTTTATAGAGAATTAAATTTCTGAAAGCCCAGTTCTTCTGCTGCTCATCCGCCTGTAAACAGCGCGCTAATGAGGACTCAATATCGCTAACCTTCTGCTCCATTGAAACGCCCTCTTCCGCCGTCAGCACCCGCAGAAGGCACTGGATGTAGTGATCGAGGACATAGCTTCCTCTGCTCGGTGGGAGCGTCCTGAAATAATCCTGCATCAACAGTACCAGGGATGTTTTGAATTTCTTATCCGGCGTAATATTAGCGAGTTCCTGAGTTAACGAACCGGACTGCAACTGGGAAACTAACGTGCCATACACTTGCTCAATCTCCCCTAATGCAGCGTCATCAATCCGGGGAAACTTCTGCACATACATTACAAACTTGATCAACGCGTATAATGCCGCATCCGGATTGCTGGCAGCATGGTTAATCAAAGTCAAGCAAAACAAGTTAAGTAGTTTTTGCTGTGGGGAGAATAGCGGCGCGGTATTGTACTTCTGCTGAATGATCGCCTTTTCATTCAGTGTTACCGCATCAGCATCGTTTAAAATATGCGCAGTCACTTCCGGGCAGGCAAGGCTTAGAGAATGTCGTACCTCGTTTTTATAAGTATGGAACACCCGCGGAAACGTAGTGCAGGTATAACTTAATGCTTTAGCTCCCAGTGTTTTTTGTACCCTGCACAGACGATCGTCATCCAGATAAGGGCAGCTTCCTGTCCCAGATGGTAATTTAATCTCCCCCCAGTTATTTGGGTCTTTCTTTAAAAGAATAATACTATTTTTGGCAATCTCTCTGATGGTTACATCCTTGCTGGTAAGGTACTTTTTGACCGTCGTCTTATCCAGCGTGATTTTCCAGCCCTTACAACAGTGGTCGCGACAGGCCGAGCCAGAACAGGAAAAGCGGGTGACAAAGGCAGGTTCAGTGACGGTGATTTCTTTCATTACACAGGCTCCGGAATTAAAAAAGGCAGCTTTCGCTGCCTTGATTGTGTACCACGTGTCGGTGAATCAATCGCCGGATTAACGTAGTAAAGAGAGGACGTTTTGCGGAACCTGGTTAGCCTGCGCCAGAACGGAAGTACCAGCCTGCTGCAGAATCTGCGCGCGAGACATGTTGGAGACTTCGGTCGCATAGTCGGAATCTTCGATACGGCTACGTGCAGAAGACAGGTTGTTGACGGTGTTGCCCAAGTTAGTGATAGCAGATTCAAAACGGTTCTGCACCGCCCCCAATTGGCTACGGAAAGCGTCAACGGTTTTAAGCGCATCATCGATTTTTGCCAGCGGATCAACGTTTGCAGCCAAGGCTACGGTAGTACCCTCTGTTGTTTTACCGTCCGCGGCAAACGTGACAGATTTGAAAGTTGCATTTCCGTCTTTATCTAAGGTTTGGATAGCATAGAGATCTTTACCCTTATCATCTTTATATTTCACTAAAGACTGATCGGCTTTTAGATCTGCTCCATCAAATTTCACTTCACGTGATAAGGTAGTTACTGCTGGCGGAGTCCCCGCAGTTGCAGTTACATCTTTATCCGAATCAAAACTAATTTTACCCGTTGTCATATCTACGGTAGCTGCATAGTATTTAGCCGTCGCAGTAACATCTTTGACAAAGTAATTACCTTTATCATCTTTTGTCAGAGATAATTTATCCGCAGCCGGACCACCAGTTGTTTTTGCGTTATCGAAATCAGCTGCCGCAATTTTTACATCACCAACTACCGAGGCTCCAGAGCTTACAGTGGTTGCGATTCCTTTAGTTACATCTAATTTATCTAAGCCCAGCTCGGTTTTATCGATTTTCTGAAGATCGATTGTGATAGTTTCGCCGTCATTCGCCCCAACCTGAATGGTCAGCTGCCCATCCTGGCTTAATACTTTTTTCCCGTTAAAATCGGTTTGTTCCGCGACACGGTTAATTTCGTTCAGGCGCTGATCGATTTCATCCTGGATGGATTTAAGATCGGAACCAGAGTTTGAGCCATTTGCTGCCTGGACAGACAGTTCGCGCACACGCTGCAGGTTGTTGTTGATTTCGTTCAACGCGCCTTCAGTGGTCTGCGCAATGGAAATACCGTCGTTCGCATTACGGGAAGCCTGAGACAGACCTTTAATGTTAGACGTGAAACGGTTAGCAATCGCCTGACCTGCCGCATCGTCTTTCGCGCTGTTGATACGCAGACCGGAAGACAGACGCTCGATAGCAGTACCCAGAGCGGACTGGGATTTGTTCAGGTTATTCTGGGTCAACAGCGACAGGCTGTTTGTATTAATGACTTGTGCCATGATCTTTTCCTTATCAATTACAACTTGATGTTATTGGGCTGTTGCCCACGGTTTCTCACCGTAACCCTTGTATCGGCACCTGAATTTCGAACTTTAGAAAATTTTTCACTTCCCCCAATTTTTTTCTTAGCCTGCGAAATAGCCGCTTTATACATCATTATTCCGCGCATTATTTTTGCAAAATTATCATTAAACTTTGCCTCCAGATTGCCGATAACGCGCTTAACTACTGTTTGCAATCAAAAGGAATCAGGCATGGCTTCATTTTCATCATTGGGCGTTGGCTCAGGCTTACCACTAGATACATTGCTGACAAACCTGACTATTGCTGAAAAAAAGCGCTTAAACCCGATCACTCAGCAACAAACCGATAATACTGCTCGCTTAACCGCATACGGTACGTTGAAAAGCGCCCTGGAAAAATTCCAGACAGCGAATAGCGCGTTAAACAAAGCTGAACTGTTCAGAAGCAGTAACGTCACTAGCAGCACTGAAGATCTGAAAGTATCCACTGAAGCAGGCGCCGCGCCCGGGATTTACACGATTAGCGTGTCGCAATTGGCTCAGGCTCAGTCATTAAGCACGACGACGAAAATAGCCTCAACGAAAGAAGCGTTGGGTGACGCCGCTGCCACACGTACCATTAAAATTGAACAGCCTGGCCGTAAAGAGCCGCTGGAGATTACGCTTAATAAAGATCAGACCTCGCTAGATGACATCAGCAAAGCGATTAACGATACAGATAGCGGCATTTCAGCCAGTATTGTTAAGGTTAAAGAGGGGGAATATCGCTTAGTTTTGACGGCTGCAGAGGGACTGGAAAATAAAATGACCGTCTCCGTGGAAGGAGATAGCAAACTAAACGATTTGCTGGCCTATGATAGCAATACTGGTACTGGCGAGATGGAAGAGTTAGTCAGCGCACAGAATGCAAAACTAACGATGAACGGTATTGATATAGAACGTCCGAGCAACAAAATTACCGATGCACCTCAGGGAGTTACGCTTGAGCTGACTAAAAAAGTTACCGACGTGCGGGTCACCGTTACCAAGAGTAATGAAAAAGCGACTGAAGCGATTAAAGGCTGGGTCGATGCCTATAATTCTCTTATTGATACATTCAATACGCTCACCAAATATAAAGAAGTAGACCCCGGCGCGGAAACTCAGGACAAGGACAATGGCGCGCTGATAGGCGATAGCGTAGTTCGTACAATTCAAACAGGAATTCGCGCTCAGTTTGCTAATGGCGGTAGTACTGGCGCATTTAAAACGCTTAATGAAATTGGTATTTCATCTGACGGTACGACTGGCAAACTAAAAATTGATGATACCAAGCTTAAAAAAGCGCTGGATGAAAATACCGCCTCTGTGCGCGAGTTATTAGTGGGCGATGGTAAAGAAACGGGCATCACCACCAAAATTGCCACCGAAGTGAAAAGTTATCTGGCGGATGACGGTATTATCGACAATGCTCAGGATAGCATTAACGCCACGCTGAAAAAACTGACCAAGCAATACCTGGCTGTTAGCGCCAGTATTGATGACACCGTTGCCCGTTACAAAGCACAGTTTTCGCAGCTGGATACCATGATGAATAAACTGAATAACACCAGTACTTATCTAAGTCAGCAGTTTACTGCTATGAACAAGTCCTGATAACAGAGGTCACCATGTACACCGCGAGCGGTATCAAAGCTTATGCGCAAGTCAGCGTGGAAAGCGCCGTGATGAGCGCCAGCCCGCATCAGTTGATTGAAATGTTGTTTGATGGCGCGAATAGCGCTCTGGTGCGCGCTCGCCTGTTTTTAGAACAAGGCGATGTTGTCGCGAAAGGTGAAGCGTTAAGCAAAGCCATCAATATTATCGATAACGGGCTGAAAGCCGGTCTCGATCAGGAAAAAGGCGGTGAGATTGCGACGAATCTTTCCGAGCTATACGACTATATGATTCGCCGTTTACTGCAGGCTAATTTGCGTAACGACGCTCAGGCCATCGAAGAAGTGGAAGGGTTACTCAGCAATATTGCAGAAGCCTGGAAACAGATTTCACCGAAAGCATCTTTCCAGGAGTCTCGTTAATGACCTCAACCGTGGAGTTTATCAACCGTTGGCAGCGTATTGCGCTGCTCAGTCAATCGCTGCTTGAACTTGCGCAGCGAGGTGAATGGGATCTCTTACTGCAACAAGAGGTCTCCTATCTGCAAAGTATTGAAACGGTGATGGAAAAGCAAACTCCACCGGGCATTACGCGAAGTATTCAGGATATGGTCGCCGGATACATCAAACAAACGCTGGATAATGAGCAGCTCCTGAAAGGGCTGCTGCAACAGCGACTGGATGAACTCAGTAGTTTGATCGGACAATCCACCCGCCAAAAATCACTCAACAACGCTTATGGGCGTCTTTCCGGTATGTTACTCGTGCCAGATGCGCCTGGCGCCTCATAATATTTTCCCGTCTCGTATGAAAATTCTTCCATACTCCAGAGGTCGGCTAAACGACTTCTGGAGCACGGAAGATGAAAAACCCCACGTTATTGCAGTACTTCCACTGGTATTATCCCGACGGCGGTAAACTCTGGTCTGAGCTGGCGGAACGTGCTGATGGGCTGAATGATATCGGTATCAATATGGTCTGGCTACCGCCCGCCTGTAAAGGCGCCTCCGGCGGCTATTCCGTAGGCTATGATACCTACGACCTGTTTGACCTCGGCGAATTTGACCAAAAAGGAACTATCGCGACAAAGTACGGCGATAAACGCCAGTTACTGACGGCGATAGACGCGCTCAAAAAAAATAATATTGCGGTGCTGCTCGACGTCGTCGTGAACCACAAAATGGGCGCAGACGAAAAAGAACGTATTCGCGTTCAGCGCGTGAATCAGGATGACCGCACGCAAATCGATGACAACATCATTGAATGCGAAGGCTGGACGCGCTACACCTTCCCTGCCCGCGCGGGCCAGTATTCCAACTTTATTTGGGACTATCACTGTTTCAGCGGCATTGATCACATCGAGAATCCCGACGAAGACGGCATTTTTAAGATCGTCAATGACTATACCGGCGATGGCTGGAACGATCAGGTTGATGATGAGATGGGTAATTTCGACTATCTGATGGGGGAAAATATCGATTTTCGCAATCACGCGGTTACGGAAGAGATTAAATATTGGGCTCGTTGGGTCATGGAACAAACCCACTGTGACGGCTTTCGCCTGGACGCGGTAAAACATATACCCGCCTGGTTTTATAAAGAATGGATTGAGCATGTACAGGCGGTTGCACCAAAACCGCTGTTTATTGTCGCAGAATACTGGTCGCATGAAGTAGATAAACTGCAAACGTACATCGATCAGGTCGACGGGAAAACCATGCTGTTCGACGCGCCGTTGCAGATGAAATTTCACGAAGCCTCGCGCCAGGGCGCGGAGTATGACATGCGCCACATTTTCACCGGCACGCTGGTAGAAGCCGACCCTTTTCATGCGGTGACGCTGGTCGCTAACCACGATACACAACCGTTACAGGCGCTGGAAGCGCCAGTAGAACCCTGGTTCAAACCATTAGCCTATGCGCTGATCCTGCTTCGTGAAAACGGCGTGCCGTCAGTGTTTTATCCCGATTTATACGGCGCCAGCTATGAGGATAGCGGCGAAAATGGCGAGACCTGTCGGGTCGACATGCCGGTGATTAACCAACTGGATCGGCTGATCCTTGCTCGTCAGCGTTTTGCGCACGGTATACAAACACTCTTTTTCGATCATCCTAACTGTATCGCCTTTAGTCGCAGCGGTACTGAAGAGAATCCAGGCTGTGTGGTTGTACTTTCCAATGGCGACGACGGTGAAAAAACCCTCCTGCTCGGCGACAATTACGCTAACAAGACCTGGCGTGATTTTCTGGGAAACCGCAGTGAGCATGTTGTAACTAATGATCAAGGCGAAGCGACGTTCTTCTGCAACGCAGGCAGCGTCAGCGTGTGGGTCATTGAGGACGTGTGATGAGCGTTCCCGGCGGCAGAGCGCTGCCGGGAAGCGAAATTACGGCAGCGGCGTCGGCAGCGGCGTTTTTTCTAACGCGGCGGCGCACTCCGGCGTCGGACGAGCGACCCGTTGCAGCGTCATGCCATCATATTCCAGGGTATTCCCGTCGCGCTCAATCTCATAGAGCTCACGCTTAACCGTAACATTGGTTAAGTCACCGGAGAGCATGGTCAGCTTGCCCGGCAGAGCAATAACGCGCTGCCACTGGCGGCAGTCCAGCGTATCGCCTTCTTTAGTCACTACCAGGCTGGCGATAGCTTCAGGGCTCACCAGCTTACGTTGCGGGCCTTTTGACTGCCAGTACCCTTCCAGACCGGCCGGCGCGGGCGTTTTCACCACATCATTATAGTTTTCCACCTCGGCGCATCCGGCCAGAACCAGCAATGCGCCAACGATCGCTACTTTTTTCATCATTCATCCTGCATCAGAAGAAAGAGGAATTGTGGCATTAAAGCTCTGACGCCGCCAGCCTTTCCAGGCGCTGGCCGCAATTTGATCCAGTCGGTATTACCGCTTATTAGGTGTAGGCAAATTCTGTGATCGGTGTAGTATGCGCACTTCTTGTTTCACACCTTCTGAGTTCAGAGGCTAAACACATGTCATGGCAACACTTCAAGCAAACCTGGTTAATTAAATTCTGGGCGCCGGCCCCTGCGGTGATCGCAGCCGGTATTCTCTCTACCTACTATTTTGGCATCACCGGCACGTTCTGGGCCGTGACGGGCGAATTTACCCGCTGGGGCGGGCAAATTTTGCAGCTTTTTGGCGTCCATGCCGAACAGTGGGGCTACTACAAGCTGATTCATCTGGAGGGTACGCCGCTGACGCGTATCGACGGCATGATGATCCTCGGCATGTTCGGCGGCTGTTTCGCCGCGGCGCTGTGGGCCAACAACGTAAAACTGCGTATGCCGCGCAGCCGAATCCGTATCGTACAGGCGGTGGTCGGAGGCATGATCGCTGGCTTCGGCGCGCGTCTGGCGATGGGGTGTAACCTGGCCGCCTTTTTTACCGGAATCCCGCAGTTCTCCCTACACGCGTGGTTCTTTGCGCTGGCGACCGCTATCGGTTCCTGGTTCGGCGCCCGCTTTACGTTGCTGCCGATATTTCGCATACCGGTGAAAATGCAAAAGGTCTCCGCGGCTTCGCCACTGACGCAGAAACCGGATCAGGCAAGACGGCGTTTCAGGCTCGGTATGCTGGTCTTTATCGGCATGATTGGCTGGGCGTTATTAACGGCAATGCATCAGCCGAAACTGGGGCTGGCGATGCTGTTCGGCGTCGGGTTTGGGCTGCTGATCGAGCGCGCGCAAATCTGCTTTACCTCGGCCTTTCGCGATCTGTGGATCTCCGGACGCGCCCATATGGCGAAAGCGATTATTTTCGGCATGGCGGTCAGCGCTATTGGTATTTTCAGCTACGTGCAGTTGGGCGTTGCACCTAAAATTATGTGGGCTGGCCCGAATGCGGTCATTGGCGGACTGCTGTTCGGTTTTGGCATCGTGCTGGCGGGCGGCTGCGAAACCGGCTGGATGTACCGCGCCGTAGAAGGCCAGGTGCATTACTGGTGGGTGGGCCTCGGCAATGTCATCGGTTCGACCATCCTGGCTTACTACTGGGATGATTTCGCGCCCGCGCTGGCGACCAGTTGGGATAAAGTTAACCTGCTGAATACCTTTGGTCCGCTGGGCGGTCTGCTGGTCACCTATCTGTTGTTATTTACCGCGCTGATGTTAATCATCGGCTGGGAAAAACGTTTTTTCCGCCGTGCGGGGCTGACGCCTGCTAAGGAATCTGTATGAAAAATATCGTCCCTGATTACCGTCTGGATATGGTTGGCGAACCTTGTCCGTACCCGGCGGTCGCCACTCTGGAAGCGATGCCGCAGTTAAAAAAAGGTGAGATCCTGGAGGTGGTGAGCGACTGCCCGCAATCCATTAATAATATTCCGCTGGATGCGCGCAATCACGGTTATACGGTGCTGGATATTCAGCAGGATGGCCCGACAATTCGTTATCTGATTCAAAAATAAGCGCATACTCCCGCTGTACGTTACGGCGGGAGACCTTTTACGGCGTAACCGGCAAAAATCTAAAACGCATAAAAGAAATCAGACAAGGTCGTCTTGTGCGCCGTGGCATAAATCTATTATATAACGTATACCGTTTTAATTTTGTCTGAGTCGATGAAAAACCCATGACTATTTTAAGCAAAACATAAAATAATTATTATTTTCCCTCTACGCATAAAAGACTATCAGGTATTAGGTATTTATATTTTTACTCACTGACATTATCAGGTGATGATTTATTTATGCACAGCAGAAGCCAAAAAAATGATAAAAATTATTTTCATCTCCATTATTGGAGTCGTCTGTCTTGCCGCTGCCCGTTACTCACCCGTCACAGTGGTCAATGCACATCCGAGCGCCATTGCCCGCTGTCTCGCTGATAATCTGTCCCCGTATGGGTATATACTGGATCTCCATGAAACAGATATTCCAGGTATTAGTAAAGAATTTACCGTGTATTATCGCAACGGCGCATATATTGCAGGAACATTCTGGATTGCAAACTCAATGACAATAGCATCAGAACGAATAGTAGGAATGAATGGCGTCAGTAAACAGGCGTACCCTATTTTTAATAAGTCCCTGCAACAATGTGCAACCCGCTTATCAATAAAATGAGCGCGCCTCGCAAAAAACAAGCCCACATAATCACGCACTGGTTGCATGGGCGTCGCGTCCCCCGCCGCTGACGTAGGTAAGCGCCCGGGAGTTTGCTGCGGATGTGTTGTCAGCTCTGGCTTAAACCTGCATGGACATGACTTCCTGATACGCGGCGACCAGCTTGTTGCGCACCTGAATCCCCATTTGCATGGAGACGGACGCTTTTTGCATATCGGCCATTACGTCATTAAGCGCAATGCCCGGCTCACCCAGAGTGAATTTTTCTGCCTGAACGCGCGCCGCCGTTTGTCTGTCGCTAATACGATCCAGCGCAGCATGTAGCTGGCCGGCAAAACTCACCGTCGACTGCGAGTGCGTGTCTTGCCCGCGCGCGGCCATCGCCGTCGCCTGTAACTGGCTAATAACCCCTTCAATCCCCTGTATTGCTGCCATGCTATTCCCCTGGATGATTTTTTACGCAGCAGAGATTACCAGTTTGTCAATAAGATAAAGGCGTTAAATAACGATAAAAAACCTCGGTTTTTAGCGCATAGAAAAATTCGAAACCACAAATAATGAGACCGTCAATTTTTCGAGTTTGCTGACCCGGGAGTGAGTCTTGTTCCACTTTGCAAAAAACGCCGTCCACGATCAGTCACGAGGTGCGAGATGAGTGCGACTGCATCGACTGCAACCCAACCTAAACCTCTCGAGTGGCTTAATCGCCTACGCGCGAATCCCCGAATTCCGTTAATTGTGGCGGGTTCCGCCGCCGTGGCGATCGTCGTTGCGATGGTGCTGTGGGCTAAAACGCCCGATTACCGCACGCTATTTAGCAACCTTTCCGATCAGGACGGCGGCGCGATCGTCGCGCAGTTGACCCAGATGAATATCCCCTATCGCTTTGCCAATGGCAGCGGCGCGATTGAAGTGCCCGCCGACAAAGTGCATGAACTGCGTCTGCGTCTGGCGCAGCAGGGGCTGCCTAAAGGCGGCGCGGTAGGCTTTGAACTGCTTGATCAGGAAAAATTCGGTATCAGCCAGTTCAGCGAGCAGGTGAATTATCAGCGCGCGCTGGAAGGTGAACTGGCCCGGACGATCGAGACGCTGGGGCCGGTAAAAAGCGCCCGCGTTCACCTGGCGATGCCAAAGCCGTCGCTATTTGTGCGGGAACAAAAATCCCCTTCCGCCTCCGTCACCGTCACACTGGAACCGGGTCGGGCGCTGGATGAAGGACAAATTAGCGCCGTGGTACATCTGGTTTCCAGCGCTGTCGCCGGTTTGCCGCCAGGAAACGTCACTCTGGTCGATCAATCCGGTCATCTGCTCACGCAATCCAATACCAGCGGTCGCGACCTTAATGACGCGCAATTAAAATTTGCTAATGATGTGGAAAGCCGCATCCAACGCCGTATCGAAGCCATTCTGTCGCCTATCGTCGGGAACGGTAATGTTCACGCTCAGGTAACCGCCCAGTTGGATTTTGCCAATAAAGAACAGACGGAAGAGCACTACAGCCCGAACGGCGATGCGTCGAAGGCCACCCTGCGTTCACGTCAGTTGAATATTAGCGAACAGGTAGGCGCGGGCTATCCCGGCGGCGTGCCTGGCGCGCTGTCGAACCAACCAGCGCCGCCTAACGAGGCGCCGATCGCCACGCCGCCGACCAATCAACAAAACGCGCAGAATACGCCACAAACCAGCACCAGTACCAACAGTAACAGTGCTGGCCCGCGCAATACACAGCGTAATGAAACCAGTAACTACGAAGTGGACCGCACCATTCGTCACACCAAAATGAATGTGGGCGATATTGAGCGTCTCTCCGTGGCCGTCGTGGTGAATTACAAAACGCTGGCAGATGGCAAACCGCTGCCATTGACCGCCGATCAGATGAAACAGATCGAGGATCTAACCCGTGAAGCGATGGGTTTTTCTGATAAACGCGGCGATACGCTAAACGTGGTGAATTCACCGTTTAGCGCAGTGGATGACACCGGCGGCGAACTGCCCTTCTGGCAACAGCAGTCCTTTATCGATCAGTTGCTCGCGGCAGGTCGCTGGTTACTGGTGCTGGTGGTGGCCTGGATTCTGTGGCGCAAAGCGGTACGTCCGCAGTTGACGCGCCGTGTTGAAGAAGCGAAAGCGGCGCAGGAACAGGCGCAGGTTCGCCAGGAAACCGAAGAAGCCGTGGAAGTACGCCTTAGCAAAGACGAGCAGCTCCAGCAACGCCGGGCTAACCAGCGTCTGGGCGCTGAGGTGATGAGCCAGCGTATTCGCGAAATGTCAGACAACGATCCGCGCGTGGTGGCGCTGGTCATTCGCCAGTGGATGAGTAACGATCATGAGTAATCTTAGCGGTACCGATAAAAGCGTCATTTTGTTGATGACCATTGGCGAAGACCGGGCGGCAGAGGTGTTTAAACACCTCTCCACCCGCGAAGTGCAGGCGCTAAGTACGGCGATGGCTAACGTGCGTCAGATCTCCAACAAACAACTGACGGACGTACTATCAGAGTTTGAGCAAGAAGCGGAGCAGTTCGCCGCGCTGAATATTAACGCCAACGAATACCTGCGCTCCGTACTGGTTAAAGCGCTGGGCGAAGAACGCGCCTCCAGCCTGCTGGAAGATATTCTGGAAACGCGCGATACCACCAGCGGTATCGAAACGCTCAACTTTATGGAACCGCAGAGCGCCGCCGACCTGATTCGCGACGAACACCCGCAGATTATCGCCACCATTCTGGTCCACCTCAAACGCAGTCAGGCCGCCGATATTCTGGCGCTGTTTGACGAGCGTCTGCGTCATGATGTGATGCTGCGTATCGCGACATTTGGCGGCGTACAGCCGGCGGCGCTGGCGGAGTTGACCGAAGTGCTGAATGGCCTGCTCGACGGTCAGAACCTGAAACGCAGCAAAATGGGCGGCGTAAGAACCGCGGCGGAAATTATCAACCTGATGAAAACGCAGCAGGAAGAAGCGGTTATTACCGCTGTGCGCGAATTCGACGGCGAACTGGCGCAGAAAATCATCGACGAGATGTTCCTGTTCGAAAATCTGGTGGATGTGGACGATCGCAGTATCCAGCGTCTGCTGCAGGAAGTGGATTCCGAATCGCTGCTGATCGCTCTGAAAGGCGCCGAACCGCCATTACGCGAGAAGTTCCTGCGCAATATGTCCCAGCGCGCCGCCGATATCCTGCGCGACGACCTTGCCAACCGTGGCCCGGTTCGTCTGTCTCAGGTGGAAAACGAGCAGAAAGCAATTCTGCTTATTGTGCGTCGTCTGGCGGAAACCGGCGAAATGGTGATTGGCAGCGGCGAGGATACCTATGTCTAATGAATTGCCGTGGCAAGTCTGGACCCCCGACGATCTCGCCCCGCCGCCGGAGACGTTTGTGCCGGTTGAGGCTGATAACGTGACCTTGACAGACGATACGCCGGAGCCCGAACTCACTGCCGAACAGCAGCTGGAACAGGAGCTGGCGCAGCTAAAAATACAGGCCCATGAACAAGGTTATAATGCCGGGCTGGCGGAGGGACGGCAAAAAGGACACGCACAGGGATACCAGGAAGGGTTAGCGCAGGGGCTGGAGCAAGGGCAAGCCCAGGCGCAGACGCAGCAGGCGCCGATTCATGCCCGTATGCAGCAGTTAGTGAGCGAGTTTCAGAACACGCTTGACGCGCTCGATAGCGTTATCGCCTCACGGCTGATGCAAATGGCCCTGGAGGCTGCGCGTCAGGTCATCGGCCAAACGCCGGCGGTGGACAACTCAGCGCTGATTAAACAGATCCAACAACTGTTGCAGCAAGAGCCGCTCTTTAGCGGCAAGCCGCAGTTGCGCGTGCATCCGGACGACTTACAGCGGGTGGAAGAGATGCTGGGCGCCACGCTCAGCCTTCACGGATGGCGGTTACGCGGGGACCCAACGTTGCATCACGGCGGATGTAAAGTCTCCGCCGATGAAGGCGATCTGGACGCCAGCGTCGCTACTCGCTGGCAAGAGTTGTGTCGCCTGGCGGCACCGGGAGTGCTCTGATGACCACGCGTTTGACCCGCTGGCTTACCGCGCTCGATAACTTTGAAGCAAAAATGGCGTTATTGCCGGCGGTGCGTCGTTATGGACGTTTAACCCGCGCCACTGGCCTGGTACTGGAGGCCACCGGTCTCCAGCTTCCGCTGGGCGCCACCTGCATTATTGAGCGCCAGGACGGTCCTGAAACCAAAGAGGTGGAATCGGAAGTCGTCGGTTTTAACGGCCAGCGTCTGTTTTTAATGCCGCTGGAAGAGGTCGAAGGCATTCTGCCCGGTGCCCGCGTTTACGCCCGTAACGGGCATGGCGACGGTCTGCAAAGCGGCAAACAGTTACCGCTCGGCCCGGCCCTGCTTGGTCGGGTGCTGGATGGCGGCGGTAAACCGCTCGACGGACTGCCTGCGCCGGATACGCTGGAAACTGGCGCGTTAATCACGCCGCCGTTTAACCCGCTACAGCGAACGCCAATCGAACATGTGTTGGATACCGGCGTACGCGCTATCAACGCGTTGTTAACCGTAGGGCGCGGTCAGCGTATGGGACTCTTTGCCGGTTCCGGCGTCGGTAAGTCGGTTCTGCTTGGCATGATGGCGCGCTACACGCGGGCGGACGTGATTGTCGTGGGACTTATCGGCGAACGTGGCCGCGAAGTTAAAGATTTTATCGAAAATATTCTCGGCCCCGACGGTCGCGCGCGTTCGGTGGTGATTGCCGCCCCGGCGGATGTCTCGCCGCTGCTGCGAATGCAGGGCGCCGCCTATGCCACCCGCATCGCCGAAGACTTTCGCGATCGCGGACAGCATGTGTTGCTGATTATGGATTCGCTGACGCGCTATGCGATGGCGCAGCGTGAAATTGCGCTGGCAATCGGCGAACCGCCAGCCACCAAAGGTTATCCGCCTTCGGTGTTCGCAAAGCTGCCGGCGCTGGTCGAGCGTGCCGGTAATGGCATCCACGGCGGTGGCTCTATCACCGCGTTTTATACCGTGTTGACCGAGGGGGACGACCAACAAGATCCCATTGCCGACTCGGCACGCGCAATCCTCGACGGGCACATTGTCTTGTCCCGCCGTCTGGCGGAGGCCGGGCACTATCCGGCCATTGATATCGAGGCGTCAATCAGCCGGGCGATGACCGCGCTCATTACCGAGCAGCACTATGCGCGGGTACGGCTATTTAAACAGTTGCTTTCCAGTTTCCAGCGTAACCGCGATCTGGTCAGCGTCGGCGCCTATGCCAAAGGCAGCGATCCGATGCTCGATAAAGCCATTACCTTATGGCCGCAACTGGAAGCGTTTTTACAGCAAGGCATTTTTGAACGGGCCGACTGGGAAGACTCTCTGCAGGCGCTCGATTTAATTTTCCCGACGGTGTGATAAAGCAGGAGGGCGACGATCATGGCACAACATGGCGCTCTGGAAACACTCAAAGATCTGGCCGAAAAAGAGGTAGATGACGCGGCGCGTTTACTGGGCGAAATGCGTCGCGGCTGCCAACAGGCGGAAGAACAGCTCAAAATGCTGATCGATTATCAGAATGAGTATCGCAGTAATTTGAACACCGATATGGGCAACGGCATCGCCAGTAATCGCTGGATCAACTATCAGCAGTTTATTCAGACACTGGAAAAGGCGATAGAGCAGCATCGCCTCCAGCTTACGCAGTGGACGCAAAAAGTCGACCTGGCGCTGAAGAGCTGGCGTGAGAAAAAGCAGCGACTTCAGGCCTGGCAAACCTTACAGGACCGACAAACCGCGGCAGCGCTGTTAGCTGAAAACCGCATGGATCAGAAAAAGATGGATGAATTTGCTCAGCGTGCAGCAATGAGGAAACCCGAATGATCACCCTGCCCCAACTGATCACCACCGATACCGACATGACCGCGGGTCTGACGTCAGGAAAAACCACCGGTTCAGCCGAGGACTTTCTGGCGCTTCTGGCGGGCGCGTTAGGCGCAGACGGCGCACAGGGCAAAGACGCCCGCATCACGCTGGCCGATTTACAGGCGGCAGGCGGCAAATTATCGAAAGGGTTACTGACCCAACATGGCGAGCCGGGCCAGGCGGTGAAGCTTGCCGACCTGCTGGCGCAAAAAGCGAATGCGACGGATGAAACGCTTACCGATCTGACACAAGCGCAGCATCTACTGTCTACGCTAACGCCATCGTTGAAAACCAGCGCTCTGGCCGCATTGAGTAAAACGGCGCAGCATGATGAGAAAACGCCCGCGCTGAGCGATGAGGATCTTGCCAGTCTGAGCGCCTTATTCGCCATGCTGCCCGGACAACCTGTCGCGACGCCTGTCGCCGGAGAGACGCCGGCTGAAAATCACATCGCCTTGCCGTCACTGTTGCGCGGCGACATGCCATCGGCGCCGCAGGAAGAGACACATACGCTCTCTTTTAGCGAGCATGAAAAAGGGAAAACCGAGGCGTCGCTTGCGCGCGCCAGCGACGATCGCGCCACGGGTCCAGCACTGACGCCGCTGGTGGTCGCTGCCGCCGCGACCAGCGCGAAAGTGGAGGTGGATAGCCCGTCCGCGCCAGTAACGCATGGCGCGGCAATGCCGACGCTCAGCAGCGCCACGGCGCAACCGCAACCGCTACCTGTCGCCTCAGCCCCGGTACTCAGCGCGCCGTTAGGCAGCCATGAATGGCAGCAAACGTTCAGTCAGCAGGTCATGTTATTTACGCGTCAGGGACAGCAAAGCGCGCAGCTTCGATTGCATCCGGAAGAGTTAGGTCAGGTGCATATTTCGCTCAAGCTGGATGACAATCAGGCGCAGCTCCAGATGGTATCGCCGCACAGCCATGTCCGCGCCGCGCTGGAAGCCGCCCTGCCCATGTTGCGCACTCAGTTGGCGGAAAGCGGCATTCAGTTGGGACAAAGCAGTATCAGTAGCGAAAGCTTTGCCGGACAGCAGCAGTCTTCATCGCAACAGCAGTCTGGCCGCGCCCAACACCCGGACGCGTTTGGCGCTGAAGATGACATAGCGTTAGCGGCGCCGGCCTCGCTTCAGGCCGCCGCGCGCGGCAATGGCGCAGTGGATATCTTCGCCTAACGCCAGAGGTAGCATGATTATCCGCGTCTTTTCCACGCTTTGTCGTGGACAGGACACGGGATAATCAGCCAATAAGCAGTACCGAAACAGGAAGCCCGTATCAGATGACTGACTCCGCGATTAACAAAAAGAGCAAACGCTCGATTTGGATACCTTTGCTGGTGTTGATTACCCTCGCCGCCTGCGCGACCGCCGGTTATAGCTACTGGCGTATGCAGCAGCAACCGACCACGAACGCTAAAGCAGAACCGGCTCCGCCGCCTGCGCCGGTATTTTTTGCGCTGGATACGTTTACCGTCAATCTGGGCGATGCGGATCGCGTGTTGTATATCGGCGTGACCCTGCGTCTGAAAGACGAAGCGACGCGCGCGCGATTAAATGAATATCTGCCGGAAGTGCGCAGCCGTCTGCTGTTGTTGTTTTCCCGCCAGAATGCCGCCGAGCTCTCAACAGAAGCTGGCAAACAAAAACTGATTGCCGCCATTAAAGAGACGCTGGCCGCGCCGCTCGTTGCCGGACAACCAAAACAGGTCGTCACTGACGTGCTTTATACAGCTTTTATTCTGCGGTAACGATATGGGCGATAGTATTCTTTCTCAGGCTGAAATCGATGCGCTGTTGAACGGCGACAGCGACACCAAAGACGAACCCACTCCCGGTATCGCAAGCGATAGCGATATTCGCCCTTACGATCCCAATACCCAGCGTCGCGTCGTGCGTGAACGCTTGCAGGCGCTGGAGATTATTAACGAGCGTTTCGCACGCCAGTTCCGGATGGGATTATTTAACCTGCTGCGCCGCAGCCCGGATATTACCGTGGGTGCCATACGTATTCAGCCGTATCACGAATTTGCGCGTAACCTGCCGGTACCGACCAACCTGAACCTGATCCACCTGAAGCCGCTACGCGGCACCGGGCTGGTGGTGTTCTCGCCGAGTCTGGTGTTTATTGCCGTCGATAACCTGTTCGGCGGCGACGGCCGTTTTCCGACCAAAGTCGAGGGCCGCGAGTTTACCCATACGGAACAGCGTGTCATCAACCGTATGCTGAAACTGGCGCTGGAAGGCTATAGCGACGCATGGAAAGCCATTAATCCGCTGGAAGTGGAGTATGTACGTTCCGAAATGCAGGTGAAATTTACCAATATCACCACCTCGCCGAACGATATCGTCGTCAATACGCCGTTTCATGTGGAGATCGGCAATCTGACCGGTGAATTTAACATCTGTCTGCCATTTAGCATGATCGAGCCGCTGCGTGAGCTGCTGGTGAACCCGCCGCTGGAAAACTCGCGCCATGAAGATCAGAACTGGCGTGATAACCTGGTGCGTCAGGTTCAGCACTCTGAACTGGAGCTGGTGGCGAATTTTGCCGATATTCCGTTACGTCTTTCCCAGATTTTGAAGCTGAAACCCGGCGATGTACTGCCGATTGAAAAACCCGACCGCATTATTGCTCATGTGGACGGCGTTCCGGTACTCACCAGCCAATATGGCACCGTAAACGGACAGTATGCGCTACGCGTAGAACATTTGATCAACCCAATTTTGAATTCGCTGAATGAGGAACAGCCCAAATGAGTGACATGAATAATCCGTCCGATGAGAATACTGGCGCATTGGATGATCTGTGGGCTGACGCGTTAAACGAGCAAAAAGCGACCACCAATAAAAGCGCCGCCGACGCGGTTTTCCAACAGCTTGGCGGCGGCGATGTCAGCGGTGCTATGCAGGATATCGATCTGATTATGGATATCCCGGTCAAACTGACCGTAGAGCTGGGCCGCACGCGAATGACCATTAAAGAACTGTTGCGTCTGACGCAGGGGTCGGTCGTCGCGCTGGACGGGCTGGCGGGCGAGCCGCTGGATATCCTGATTAATGGCTACCTGATTGCCCAGGGTGAAGTGGTCGTCGTGGCGGATAAATACGGCGTACGTATCACCGATATTATTACGCCATCCGAGCGTATGCGTCGTTTGAGTCGTTAATGATGAAGACAGAAGCCACGGTTTCTCAGCCCACCGCGCCAGCCGGATCGCCGCTCATGCAGGTGAGCGGCGCATTAATTGGCATTATTGCGCTCATTCTGGCGGCGGCCTGGATGATTAAGCGTATGGGATTCGTACCAAAAGGAAATAGCGTCCGGGGACTCAAGGTGTCAGCCAGCGCCTCGCTTGGCCCGCGCGAACGCGTGGTGATTGTCGAGGTCGAAAATGCGCGTCTGGTACTGGGCGTGACCGCCTCGCAGATCAACCTGCTGCACACCCTCCCGCCCGCGGAGAATGACACGGAAGCACCCGTTGCCCCACCGGCGGATTTCCAGAACATGATGAAGAACTTACTCAAGCGTTCCGGGAGATCCTGATGCGCCGTTTGTTATTCCTTTCTCTGGCGGGTCTGTGGCTTTTTAGTCCCGCCGCCGCTGCGCAACTACCGGGGCTTATCAGCCAACCATTAGCGGGCGGAGGCCAAAGCTGGTCATTATCCGTCCAGACGCTGGTTTTCATCACCTCGCTGACGTTTCTGCCGGCGATTTTACTGATGATGACGAGCTTCACGCGTATCATCATTGTTTTTGGCCTGTTGCGTAACGCGCTGGGCACGCCCTCGGCACCGCCAAACCAGGTGTTACTCGGACTGGCGTTGTTTTTGACCTTTTTTATTATGTCGCCCGTCATTGACAAGATTTACGTGGACGCTTACCAGCCGTTTAGCGAGCAGAAAATTTCTATGCAGGAAGCGCTGGATAAAGGCGCGCAACCGTTACGCGCGTTCATGCTGCGCCAAACCCGCGAAGCCGATCTGGCGCTGTTTGCCCGTCTGGCCAATAGCGGTCCGTTACAGGGACCGGAAGCAGTACCGATGCGTATCCTCCTGCCCGCTTATGTCACCAGCGAATTAAAGACGGCATTTCAGATCGGTTTTACGATTTTCATCCCTTTTTTGATTATCGACCTGGTGATCGCCAGCGTATTGATGGCGTTAGGGATGATGATGGTGCCACCAGCGACAATCGCCCTGCCGTTTAAGCTGATGCTGTTTGTGCTGGTTGATGGTTGGCAATTGCTTGTGGGGTCGCTGGCCCAAAGCTTTTACAGTTAGAGGCGCAAAATGACTCCTGAATCCGTCATGATGATGGGGACCGAGGCGATGAAAGTTGCTCTCGCCCTGGCTGCGCCGCTGTTACTCGTCGCGCTGATTACCGGCCTCATTATCAGCATCTTGCAGGCCGCGACTCAGATTAATGAAATGACGCTGTCGTTTATCCCTAAAATCGTCGCGGTATTCATCGCAATTATCGTTGCCGGCCCGTGGATGCTCAACCTGTTGCTGGACTACGTACGCACTCTGTTCAGCAATTTACCTTATATCATCGGATAAACAGAACGATGATTCAGGTTACAAGCGAGCAATGGCTATACTGGCTGCATCTCTATTTCTGGCCTTTGCTGCGCGTACTGGCGCTGATTTCAACGGCGCCCATTCTCAGCGAGCGCGCTATTCCCAAGCGGGTAAAACTGGGGTTGGGAATAATGATTACCCTCGTTATCGCGCCGTCGCTACCGGCAAACGATACGCCGCTTTTTTCTATTGCCGCCTTATGGCTGGCGATGCAACAAATTCTGATCGGTATTGCGCTGGGATTTACCATGCAATTCGCCTTTGCGGCGGTGCGTACCGCAGGTGAGTTTATCGGTCTGCAAATGGGGCTTTCCTTTGCCACCTTCGTCGACCCGGGCAGCCACCTGAATATGCCGGTTCTGGCGCGTATTATGGATATGCTCGCCATGCTACTGTTTCTCACCTTTAATGGCCATTTGTGGCTTATTTCGCTGCTGGTCGATACCTTCCACACTCTGCCCATCGGGAGTAACCCGGTGAACAGTAATGCATTTATGGCGCTCGCCAGGGCCGGAGGGCTCATTTTCTTAAACGGACTGATGCTGGCATTGCCGGTCATTACCCTCCTGCTTACGCTCAACTTGGCGCTGGGGCTATTAAACCGCATGGCGCCGCAGCTCTCGATATTTGTTATCGGTTTCCCGCTTACACTCACCGTCGGCATTATGCTGATGGCCGCGCTAATGCCATTAATTGCGCCGTTTTGCGAACATTTATTCAGCGAAATTTTCAATTTGCTTGCTGATATTGTTAGCGAGATGCCGATAAATAATAACCCATAATTTTTATCCTGTTTTACTAAGGTTTATCCGAAAATAAATTTTAAAAAACATTCACCAAGATATATCCGCTGCCCCTTATTTGTTTTTACTTCACTCACATAACGCAACATTCACTTTACTTTAAGATGATTCCTGGCAAATTATATGTAACTTTACGGGATAGTAAGTTCGCCTGAAAAACCGCGTAAGCGTTGTCTAAGGTGACTATTCGTGTTCCGTCTGATTATGGTGAGTTATTCAGGTAAGGGGAATTATCGTTACGCATTGAGTGAGGGTATGCCATGTCAACGATTATTATGGATTTATGCAGTTACACCCGGCTAGGGTTAAGCGGGTATCTGGTCAGCAGAGGGGTGAAAAAAAGGGAAATCAACGACATCGAAACCGTTGACGAACTCGCTATCGCTTGTGGCGCGCATCAGCCTTCGGTGGTGTTTATTAATGAGGACTGTTTCATTCATACGCCTTCAGACAGTCAACAAATAAAGCAAATCATTAATCAACATCCTGACACGTTATTTATTGTTTTTATGGCAATTGCTAATGTGCATTTTGATGAATATTTATTAGTAAGAAAAAACTTATTGATTAGCTCTAAATCGATTAAACCTGACTCGCTGGATACCATTCTTGGCGATATTCTGAAAAAAGAGTCGGGTATTTCAGGAACCATAAATTTACCAACATTATCGTTAAGTCGAACTGAATCCAGCATGTTGCGAATGTGGATGGAAGGTCAGGGAACCATTCAGATTTCTGACAGAATGAATATTAAAGCAAAAACAGTATCCTCCCATAAGGGGAATATAAAAAGAAAGATAAAAACGCATAATAAACAAGTGATCTATCACGTAGTACGGCTGACAGATAACGTCACTAACGGCATTTTTGTTAACATGCGCTGAGACATCCGGACTGGCAATGTACCTCCAGTCCGGCTCAATTAGTCCTGCTCCGCCTTCTCGACAAAAATACCATCCTGGTGACCTGACTCATTGAAGAACCAGATGCCGAGCGGGTAATCCTCCAGCGAAACCAGGTACATTGTGCCTTCACTAAATTCTTCCACTGCCAGTACCACGCCCGGTCGGCGGGGACCGCCGTCCGTTTTAACGGTTACCCGATCATTCACCTTCATCATTTTCCTCCTGTCGCTTTGTGCCAGTGTAGAACAATTTTCTGCGTCTGACAGCGCCTTGCCGGCGTGTTTGCTGGTTTTCTCAACGGTCTATACTTAGGCTGTCAGGAACCCGTGAGGTAGTGAAGATGAAAACGGCAAAAGAGTACAGTGATACGGCCAAGCGCGAAGTGAGCGTCGATGTAGATGCGCTACTGGCGGCCATCAATGAAATCAGCGAAAGCGAGGTTCACCGTAGCCAGGAAGATCCTGAGCGGGTGAGCGTAGACGGACGGGAATATCATACATGGCATGAATTAGCTGAAGCATTCGAGCTGGATATTCATGATTTTAGTGTAACAGAAGTAAACCGTTAAAAATGGCCGAAAAAAATCCCGGCCCTACGGGTCGGGATCAAACTTGCTTATGCAAGAAGCACTTGAAAATTCGTTACACCAGGAAATCTGATGTGAGATTTACCTTATCTGCAATTTTTTTGCATGACAAGTAAATATTTTTTACATGAATGATTAAGCGCGCTAATAGTTCGGTAGCAAAAGTGTGACAACGCATGTGCTGCCTGGAAGCGACGGGATCGGTTCCAGTTAGCGTTCGACTTCTTTCGGGTGTGCTTTAGGACTTTTCCTGGAAATAAGCCCGCCGTTGCAACGGAAAATGAGGAAAAAATGCTCTCAATCCATGACCCCTTGCTGATTTTTACCGATCTGGACGGCACATTGCTGAACAGCCACACTTTTGAGTGGCAGCCCGCGGCCCCCTGGCTTACTCGCCTGCATGAAAGCGGCGTGCCCGTGATCCTCTGTAGCAGTAAAACCGCGGCTGAAATGCTCCAGCTCCAGACGACATTAAATCTACAGGGACTGCCGCTGATTGCGGAAAACGGCGCAGTGATCCAACTGGACGTTCATTGGGAAGACCATCCCCACTATCCCCGTCTGATAGCCGGTATTTCTCACAACGAAATCCGCCTCGTCCTGCATAAATTGCGTGAAAAGGAACAGTTTAAGTTCACCACGTTTGATGACGTTGACGATCAGGTGATAAGCGAATGGACGGGCCTAAACCGGGCACAGTCTGCCCTAACCCGTCTGCATGAAGCGTCGGTGTCGCTGATCTGGCGCGATAGCGATGAACGCATGGCGCAGTTTGTCGCCCATTTAAATGACCTGGGACTGCAATTTGTCCATGGCGCCCGTTTCTGGCATGTGCTGGACGCCTCCGCCGGTAAAGATCAGGCTGCTAACTGGCTGATAGAAGCATATCGTCGGCAGTGGCGCGCGCGTCCTCTGACGTTGGGGCTAGGAGACGGCCCCAATGATGCGCCCTTACTGGATGTGATGGATTATGCGGTTGTCGTTAAAGGACTAAACCGGGAGGGCGTACACTTGCGTAACGACGATCCTCAGCGCGTCTACCGTAGCCAGAACGAAGGGCCGGATGGCTGGCGCGAAGGCATGGACTATTTCTTTTCCCGCTCCTGAGTCGCGTCGCTGGCGCAAATACGGTTACGTCCGGACTGTTTGGCGTAATAAAGCCGTTTGTCGGCCAGCGACTGCAACTGCTCAAAATCATAGTCGCCGTATTCCTCCGCGCTACTGATCCCCATTGACGCGCTGATACGAAGCGTCGTGCTTTTCGTCACCAGAATCTCTTTGTCATTAATGCGCTGGCGTATGCGTTCGGCAATCTGCAGCGCCTGCGCTTTCGTCGCGCCGGGCAGCACGATACAAAACTCTTCGCCCCCTACCCGTCCGGCGATGTCGTGCGCTCGAATGGTGCTGCCAATGAGCCCAGCGGCATGGGACAACACGCGATCGCCTGCCTGATGACCAAAGCGATCGTTAACGCTTTTAAAATAATCTAAATCCAGCTGTATCACAGAAAATGGCTGGCGGGCTTCCCGGTAGCGCTTTGCCAGCCTGGACGCTTTTTCAAACAGCGCGCCACGGTTATATAGCCGGGTCAGCGGATCGTGCCATGCCTGCCATTGCAGCGAATTTTGCAGAACAAACATGTTTTTGACCATATGTCGAATAACGCCCCAGGAGATCAACAGCATCGCCGTAAAAAGCACCCATAACAGCGTCAGCGCGATACTAATACTGCCAAAATTCCCTTGGATGCCTTCACGTAGTGTATGCACGCGCAGCAGGACGCCATCAAAATGATCCAGCCGCTCCCAGCTTACATAATGCGTTCCTAAACGCAGCCCGCCCAGGGTATCTTTTTCTATTTCACGCGCCAGTAAGGCGCGCTCACGGTCATTTAACGTATTCGCGGTTTGTTGTTCCGGCGCGGAGTCCGTCAACAAACGGAGATGGTTATCATATAGCTGATATTCCCCTTCAATATCCTTTTCAGCCGCATCGCGCAGGAACCGCTGTAATGACGCGACGGGAATATCCATTGCCAGTACGCCATACCAGTAATTATCGTGATCCAGCGGTAGACTGGCTGTCACTTTTTTCTGCTCGTCAGCAACATAGGGCTGTGCGGAGGTAAACCACCGCACGCCGCGCTGTGGATTACGCCGTTGGCTTTGCTCGATAAACCAGGGCTGGGTCACGTACTGATAGTAACGGGAGACAATATCGCTACCGTACGCCGTAGGGAGAGTTGAGAGGTAAAACCCTGAGCGAGAAACATACATCGTCTCCAGCGTCAGCATGGCGGATGAGCGCGCCAGACGCGCCAGATACCCTAACTCCAGCGTGGCGGTCAATTCATTTGCCAGGTCACGACTCTCCCGCGAAAGAAGCGTCGTCCGGGCGACAAATTGATCGGAAACGCCATATAACGGCAATGTCCGCCGCTTATCCAGCTCCAGTTGCCAGAAATGTCTGACGCGTCGTTGCTCAAACTGCGTCACCGCGCTTTGCAATGCGGAAAAAGCCAGCGGCGCCACCAGCGCTTCATGCATACCGTTGCGTAAAAAGATCAACCTGTCCATGTTGAATTGCAGTTGGCGGTCAAGGACATTCGCGACGCTCCCCAGATGATTGCGCTGACTGGCGACATACGCGTCTTTCAGTATCATCACTTCCCGCCAGGTAAGTAGCGTCGAGAACAGCATCACGATCAGAAAACAGGTGTTGACGACATGACCGGGACCAAAACGCCGCGCCAGCTTTTTAAACCAGCCTTGATTGTCTAACAGTGTTTCGTGCGGCACCCTGGTAACTCCTGGTTATTGATACAACTCCCCCTGATGGCTTACGGTAGCCAGACCTCATCAAGGGATACCACTCAATCCTGGCATAACCAGGTAGCTGCATGTCGCAGCGCGACGACTCTTTTTCTCCACAGCAAAACGCCCGGCATTAACCGGGCGTTTTGTCATCGGGCTTCGTCCCGCACGCGCCTTTCCTTGCCTGGCACGAGCTCATTCTCATGGAATGCCTCCCGCTTTACGCCAAAACCATCATACCAGCGACACTCTACCATTCCGCTGGAATAACCGGTGACGATCATCCGGGGCCCACCCTCTTTCACGGTAACTTCCTCACTGACAGAAAAGACCATACCTGCCTCCTGTATCAGATGAAACGTTTTCACCTTAGACGAGGATGGGCAATTTTGCATAATTCATTGTAGAAAATCAGTGCGAAACACCGCGAATTTTCGCCACACCTTTCACCAGCGCCACCACAATGGCGCCGATAATAAAGCCGAGCACCAGATTCAGCCCCGCAGGGATCGTATGCGCCATGAAAGCCCCCTGCTGCTGCGCAAAATGTTCAATGGCATGGTGTAGCGGCGCAATACCGTGTACGACAATTCCGCCGCCAACCAGAAACATCGCCAGCGTACCGACAATGGATAATGCTTTCATTAACCAGGGCGCGATAATCAGTAATCCTTTACCGACGCCCTGCGCCAGCACGCTACGCTTTTCCGCCAGCCAGTACCCCATATCATCCAGTTTGACAATAATACCCACCAGGCCATACACGCCAATGGTCACAACCAACGCAATCCCCGCCAGCACCAACACCTGATTAAGCAGCGGCGCCTGCGCGACAATCCCCAGGGTAATGGCCACAATTTCAGCGGACAGAATGAAATCGGTACGGACCGCCCCTTTTACTTTATCTTTTTCAAAGGCCAAAGGATCTTGCGCAGCCAGCGCCTCAAGACGTTTTTGCCGCTCCGCCGGGTCTTCTTTGTGTTTTCGCGCCTCAAAGGTATGCAGGACTTTTTCTACCCCTTCAAAGCAGAGAAACGCGCCGCCTAACATTAATAAAGGCGTGATGGCCCACGGGATAAATGCGCTTATCAGCAGCGCCAACGGCACCAGAATAACCTTGTTGATTAATGATCCTTTCGCCACGCTCCATACCACTGGCAGCTCGCGATTAGCGCGAACGCCGGTCACCTGCTGCGCATTGAGCGACAGGTCGTCTCCCAGTACGCCCGCGGTTTTTTTCGCGGCCAATTTGCCCATTACCGAAATATCGTCCAGCAGCGTGGCGATATCGTCGAGTAATGTCAGTAAGCTACTTCCTGCCAAAATGATTTCCTCGGTCTTTTCTTCTAAGACGTTAAGTATGTAGCAAAACGCGCAATGCCGAAACCGGCGGCGCGGGTCAACGCCTTTTTATTCCAAAAGGACAATTATAATGCTCGCAGCATAATAATTTTGACGTTTACTATATCCACCCTTTTTATTTCACCGTGAGTGATTATGCGTTTCCGGCAGTTATTACCTCTTTTTGGCGCGCTTTTTGCCTTGTACATCATTTGGGGGTCTACCTATTTTGTTATCCGCATAGGCGTTGAAAGCTGGCCGCCGCTGATGATGGCAGGCGTACGTTTTCTCTCGGCGGGGATGTTGCTCATGGCGTTTTTGCTGCTGCGCGGCGAAAAACTTCCGCCGCTGCGCCAGACCATCAACGCCGCGCTGATTGGTCTACTGCTGCTGGCGGTGGGTAACGGCCTGGTGACGGTGGCGGAGCATCAAAACGTGCCATCGGGCATTGCTGCCGTCGTGGTCGCCACTGTCCCGCTATTTACGCTGTGCTTTAGCTACTTTTTTGGTATTAAAACGCGCAAATTAGAATGGGTGGGGATTGCCATTGGACTTGCCGGGATTATTCTGCTGAACAGCGGCGGCAACTTAAGCGGCAATCCGTGGGGCGCGATTTTGATCCTGATAGGTTCGATGAGCTGGGCATTTGGTTCCGTTTACGGCTCGCGCATCGCCCTCCCTGTGGGCATGATGGCGGGTGCGATTGAAATGCTGGCGGCGGGCGTGGTATTGCTTTGCGCGGCATTTCTTTCCGGCGAAAAGCTCGCCACGCTGCTTGGCTTATCGGGGTTTATGGCCGTCGGCTACCTGGCGTTGTTCGGTTCTATTATCGCCATTAATGCCTATATGTACCTGATTCGCAACGTCAGTCCGGCGCTGGCGACCAGCTACGCCTATGTGAATCCGGTTGTCGCCGTGTTGCTTGGCACTGGCCTGGGCGGTGAGAGGTTATCGCCCGTTGAATGGGCCGCGCTGGGTGTGATTGTGTTTGCCGTAGTGTTGGTGACTCTGGGTAAGTACCTGTTTCCCGCCAGGGCGGTGGTCACGCCGTGTAAAACGGAAGATTCACGCCAGTAGATGAATCCCCTGGGTGTCGATCTGCGCGCTGGCGCCGCCGCCGCAGATCCACTCTTCCAGGCGCTCCGCCAACGCCGCGTCGCTCAATTTCGCTCGTCCGCGCAAGGCACACTCCCAGACGATCAGTACCCGCCAGCCAAGCGCCTGTAAACGCTGAATATCGCGCTCATCGCGCTCAACGTTCTTACCGATTTTTTCCAGCCAGAAAGCCGTTCGCGTGGCCGGTACTTTGAACAGATAACAGTGGTGATGATGCCAAAAGCAGCCGTGAGTAAAAATCACACAATCATAGTCATTCACCACAAAGTCCGGCTTGCCCGGTAATGTCGCGTCCTGAGTATGAAACGTAATCCCCTGCGCGCTTAGCAGGCCGGCAAGACGTTTTTCAATAGCCGTATCGCGGGTCGCTATCGCGCGCATATTTTTACTGCGCGTGGCTTTATCGTGAACGTCCGCCATCTACCGTCTCTCTCTGACGCAGCGTCACCGCCTGGTGAATTTTGGGTTCCAGCAGCTTTGCTACCGCGGCAAATACCGGCACCACCACGGAGTTGCCAAACTGGCGATAGGCCTGCGTATCCGAGACAGGTATCCTGAACTGGTACGTTTGCGGCGCCTCAAATCCCATTAAACGCGCGCACTCTCTCGGCGTGAGTCGGCGGGGACGATGTTGTTGGTTGCCAGCATCGTCGAAATTCACTTCGCCTTTCGCCATATCCCAACCACGATCGATCAGAATTTCGGCGCCATCTTTGTAGTAGCGAGCAGATAACGTGCGCGCCACACTTTCCGGATTGTCAGGGTAAACCATGCCATAGCCAAAACCGTTTCCCCGCGCCTGGTGCTTTTTCGCGTAGCGATATAAATATTTCCACAGCACCGGCGTCAGGATATATTTGGCTTCGACGACGGGCTCCAGCAGTTCTGCCAGCGTCGGACGGCGCGGTGGATAACAGCGGGCGATATTGCGTAACGTAAAATCGGTTTTCAGGTTTAAATCGCGACGGAATCCCACCAACACAATACGTTCCCGATGCTGAGGAAGAAAGTGCTGCCCGTCGATAATTTTCGGATCGTCCGGGCCATTGTCAGCGGCATCCGCCACGTCATATCCCAGTTCATCGAGCGTTTGCATAATAATGCGGAAAGTGTTGCCCTGGTCGTGACTTTTAAGGTTTTTCACGTTTTCCAGCACAAACAGCGCGGGGCGGCGAGCGTCGATAATTCTTACGACATCAAAAAATAACGTCCCCTGAGTCTCGCAGGCAAAGCCGTGGGCGCGGCCCAGCGCATTTTTCTTGGAAACGCCCGCCAGAGAAAATGGCTGACAGGGAAAGCCCGCCAGCAGGACATCATGTTGCGGAATATGCTGGCGAATGTGTTCCGCCGCCTCATCATCGCTGACCCCTTCCCGGTGGCTCAATGTGATATCGCGGATATCTTCATTAAAGCGATGTTGCAGCGGATCGCAAAAATAGTTCGCTTTATATGTCCGTACCGCGTGCTTATTCCATTCGCTGGTAAACACGCACTGTCCGCCTATCGCTTCAAATCCGCGGCGAATGCCGCCGATGCCCGCGAAGAGATCGATAAAACGAAAGGCGTAATGCGGATGATGCGCTGGCGGCGTCGGCAACCCTGTTTTAAGACAGGTGAGTTCATTGTCGCTCAAACGATGCCATGCCGCGTTCATCATTACGCGCTTTAAGATGGCCGGGCTCCAGTGCTGCTCGCCCAGGCCGTTAAGGTGCGCCACCAGCGTTTTAACATCGTAGATTTCCAGCAATTGACTCAGCATCGCCTGGATCTCGCTTCCGGCGTCGTCGGCGATGAGGTTCCGGGCGTGTGTTACTGAAATATTTTCCTGCATACATTTAACCGGCCAAAAATAATTGCCGACAGACTAACATAAAATGACGCGGTTTACGTTTCAGCGACAGGGGTTACTGATGCGTAGCAAACATCTGGATGACCGCCTCATCCCGTGTTTCATAGTCGCCTTTCAGCTCAGCGCTCAGTTTCGCCATGTACGACACCAGAAAATCCGCATTACGCTGCGCCAGGTACTTGCCCCGTTCGGTCTGCATCGTCAGCGGCAGTTTCAGCAGCTTGGTTTGAAAATGGTCGAGCGCGAATTGCTTATCGTTAAGAGGCCGTCTGTCGGCAAAGGGATCGTCGGCATCAAACAGCGCGACGCCCAGCGCGCCGGAGACCGCGAAGACCCGCGCCAGACCAATAGCGCCCAACGCCTCCAGCCTGTCTGCATCCTGCACGATTTTTGCCTCTGGCGTGGTAGGCGCAATTTTTGCGCTGAAGCTATGCGCTTCGATAGCATGACAAATGCCCGCCAGTTTTTCTGCCGGAAAGTCAGGAAAATCCCGCAGAAAAATACGCCGGGTTTCTGCCGCCGCCAGAATGGAAGAGCGATGCCGCTGCGGATGATTTTTCGCCAGGCTGACAATGTCATGGAAATAACATGCCGATAGCACCACCAGCCAGTCGACAGGACTGTTTTTCCCCAGCGTTTGCGCGGTTGCCCAAACACGACGAAAATGGAAGATGTCATGCGCGGCATCCTGTTCCTGGTGGTGGTGACGTAGCCAGTCTTCAAACTGCGATTGCCAGTATCCTGAGTCCATACGCCCTCTCTTTATAGCAGACCATTTTTATTACATGCCTGAGCACAGGGTTCGCTATCCTGACATATCCGCCACCACTTTACATCCCTGCGTGCTTGCGCGTTTCTGGCTGAGTGTCGGCGGGATAAGCCCTGTTTTTGCGAGGCCGGGTATACCAGACAATACTCCCCAGAATAAGCCAGACGACGCCCAGCGAAAGCGCGTTAAGCCATTTTTCCGTTGCGCTGCCAGGAGTGCTGATTGGGCCGAGAACCGGCTCGGTTTGTATGGCGGACATCAGCCACACGCAACGCGCCATCGCCCAGATGAAGTAGCCGCAAAAGGTATAAAAAACCCATAACGCTAATTTGCCACCCATGCTACGGGTGGCGTTGTCCTCCCTGGTACTCAAACTTTACTCCGCTTTTGTGATGTAAGTCATATGACATTAATTACATTATAATGTGACATTAGTCACATTTCGACCATAGAATACCTTATCCACCTGTTTTGGTTATTCATTCCACAAATAGTTTATTCTCAGTTAATGTTACGCCTGGCGCTGAACCTGCTGTTAAATAAGGGAATGGTGATTGAATCGCACTCTGATGCAGAATAACCCATAACCAGAACAACTTATTTTTACGCACCGCGATAGCGTTTTATTTTATTATCATTAAGTGTCAGAATGATTCGGTTATTAGCCTTTTATCATTTATTTTATCATTACCCACATTACCGGCATTTATGCCGGTTTTTTTTTATGTTTTTTCATAATCAAAGCATCAAATACATATAAAAAACAAATTATATTCACACCAACAACCATCAAATCAAAACACATAACCCATTGATAAAAAATGATAATTATAGAATATATATTCTTAGTTACTTATATAGTCTTTATTATAAAAAACCAAATAGAAACAAATTGAAATATTTTAAATACCTTTGTTACATGTTATTTTTTAAATTCCATGAACTTCATAGAATAGTATCAATTTGTAGTTTTGTTGAAGTGGCTACATATTCATATAAATTATTATCATAAGGGAATACATAATGAACAGAAAAGTTCTGGCACTGCTTGTCCCGGCGTTATTAGTGGCAGGCGCAGCAAATGCGGCTGAAATTTATAATAAAAATGGCAACAAACTCGACCTGTACGGCAAAGTTGATGGTCTGCGTTACTTCTCTGACAATGCAGGCGACGACGGCGATAAGTCCTACGCCCGTATTGGCTTTAAGGGTGAGACGCAGATCAACGATATGCTGACCGGCTATGGTCAGTGGGAATACAACATGCAGGCGAGTGGCACTGAAGGTAACAGGGATACGTCCTGGACTCGTCTGGGCTTTGCCGGTCTGAAATTCGGCGAGTACGGCTCTTTCGATTATGGCCGTAACTATGGTGTTATCTACGACGTTGAAGCCTGGACCGATGTGCTGCCGGAATTCGGCGGCGACTCTTACACCCAGACAGATGTATATATGCTTCAGCGTGCTAACGGCCTGGCCACCTATCGTAACACCGACTTCTTCGGCCTAGTGGAAGGCTGGAACTTCGCACTGCAATACCAGGGTAATAACGAAAGTGGCAATAACGGATTTGGCCAGGAAGGCTCCGGTAACGGAACTAACCGCGGCATAGATAAAGAAAACGGTGACGGTTTCGGCATCTCTACCTCTTATGACTTTGACTTCGGGTTAAGCCTGGGGGCTGCTTATTCAAGCTCAGACCGTACCGATGCCCAAGTGGGTAATGGATATGGTGATGGTCATCATTACTATGGCAACAATGATGCCGGCGGTGAAACTGCCGAAGCCTGGACCGTAGGTGTCAAATATGACGCCTATAACGTATACCTGGCGGCGATGTACTCTGAAACCCGCAATATGACCTCTTATGGAGACGGCGACTATCAATCTGCAGACGGTAAGTTAGGTGGCGGCGGTATCGCTAACAAAACCCAGAACTTTGAAGTGGTTGCGCAGTATCAGTTCGATTTCGGTCTGCGTCCGTCCATCGCCTACTTGCAGTCTAAGGGCAAAGATTTAGGCGGCCAGGATATAGATAGCCGTGGTAACTATCGTTACACCGACAAAGATCTGGTTAAATATGTTGACGTCGGTATGACTTACTACTTCAACAAAAATATGTCCACCTACGTTGATTATAAAATCAACCTGCTGGACGAAGATGATGACTTCTACGCAAACAACGGTATTGCAACCGATGATATCGTAGGTGTTGGTCTGGTCTACCAGTTCTAAGACGCTTTATGTTATTCAAGCCCGTGCTTAGCGCGGGCTTGTTATTATAGGGCAAGAATTAAATAACGGATAACGGCGCAAAGACAGGTGACCTGGCTTCATCGGATAGATGAAGACAACGTCGCTCTTTTCAGGCGCTGTCTGCAAGAGAAATAACACTTTTGGGGAAAGGAAAATGCCACTATAGATGATGGATGTCAGCGTCTATAGATGATAATCATCCGGGCATAAAAAAGCTCCTGTACGGAGCTAATATGAATTATTTTCTAAAATCTGGCGGAACCTGTCCTGAGCGAATGTATAATCCAACATTATCAAAAGTGATCATGGTTGACTTACAAAAAATACATTTCGCGCCAAACGGGTTTTGCTCAGTAACATCGAATGTCGATGTTCTGTATTGTGAACCATGGCAACATGGACACCGGAAGTGAATTTTATTAGTAATATCAGTTGCCTTAAAGCGCCACAACGTTGACCGCTGATGGACCTTTTGGTCCCTGCTCTACTGAAAACTCCACTTCCTGATTTTCATTCAGAGTGCGGAATTCATTACTTTGAATGGCGGAAAAATGCACAAACACATCTTTGCTGCCATCTTTAGGCGTAATGAAACCAAAGCCCTTTTCAGGGTTAAACCATTTTACTAAACCAGTGATTTTCGTCGTCATAATATTGTTACCTTTTGAATGAGCCCTTGGGCAAAATGGCCTGAAGAAAATTATCAGAGAGAAAAAAACCTAAAGGAGATCTCAAGAGGAACAAATGATGAGAAATATTACAATCACTACTTCAGATAAGTTTGTATCAAACCGCACAACCATTAACGCATGGTTAACTGCACATAGCAAGCTTTAGTTTTGTTAAAAAAATATTAATTGTTTTTTAGCATTATCCCGCTGATTGCCATATTCTTTTTATCCATGTCCGTCGCTACGGCTGAAACCTGGCGTAAATAAGTGACGTCTCACAACGCCTACCTGGCAATAAACGCGCCACATTTCCTGATGTCGTAAACCAGGATACATGCGCCTCATCGTGAGAGGTTCCTGTGATCTTGTGCGACCAAAACCGGTTAGAGAACGGGGATGATTTGGCAACCATCTCAGGCATTGATCGCACAAGTTACTTAACACGCAGTAGATCAGAGTATCTTGTGGTGTACCGAGGCGAAAGCATTTCTCGCTTCATAGCCCACTGTTGCGACATCCCCTGCCCGGCGAAGTACAGCGTCCCCTTCCCGGCTTTTGCGTTAAGATGGTCCAGTACTTCCATCAGCTTCTCACTACCGGCGCGCGGCGCGTTATCGTCGAAAAGGTTGAGTTGCGCTACGCCCTGACTGAAGAAGTCACCCAGCATCACCCCCGCTTTCTGGTAGCGATGGCCGTCGCGCCAGATTTTATCCAGGCACTTCACAGCCGCATTGATAATGTCGCGTGAATCCTGCGTGGGGGTGAGAAGCGTCACCGCGGCGCTGTTACCGTAGTAGGGCTCGTTCAGGGCAAAGTGTGATGTTTTGACGAATGTTGAGATGAAACGGCAGTACTGGTGCTCGCCGCGGAGTTTTTCTGCCGCGCGCGCAGCGTAGCTGTAAATAGCCTGGCGCATTTCTTCATAGTCTGTGACCCGCTCGCCGAAAGAGCGGCTACAAACGATTTCCTGCTTTGCCGGCGCAAACTCTTCAAGCTCCAGACATGGCTCTCCGCGAAGCTCTCTCACGGTACGCTCCAGCACGACATTGAAGTGTTTCCTGATGATCCAGGTACTTTGTTCAGAGAGATCGAGAGCAGTCTTGATGCCCAGGGCATTGAGCTTCTTACTGATACGCCTGCCGACACCCCAGACATCCTCTACGGGTATCAGGGCCAGCAGCCGACGCTGGCGATCGATGTTCGATAGGTCAACCACCCCGCCGGTCTGGCGCTGCCACTTTTTCGCAGCATGATTAGCCAGCTTGGCAAGGGTTTTCGTCTGGGCAATGCCTACACCGACAGTCAGGTGCGTGCGCTTCAGGACCGTCGCTCTTATCTCGTGCCCGAAATCTGTCAGATCCCGGCAGTTTCGTACCCCCGTCAGATCACAAAAAGCCTCATCAATGCTGTAAATTTCTACCCGCGGCACCATCTCCTCGAGTGTGGTCATTACCCGGTTCGACATATCAGCGTAAAGCTCGTAATTACTGCTGAAGCAAACAACACCGGATCGCCGGAAGCGTTCTTTCTGTTTGAAGTATGGCTCACCTGGTGCGATACCGAGCTGTTTCGCCTCGGCGCTACACGCGATAACGCAGCCATCATTGTTTGATAACACCACCACCGGTCGGCCACATAAATCAGGACGAAAGACCGTTTCGCAGGAGGCGTAAAAGCTATTAACATCGCAGAGCGCGAACATAATCAACTGACCGCTTTAATGATAAAGGTCACCACCCCAAATATGTCGAGCGTGTCTTCACTGCCGACAGGTATAGGTCGATAGGCGCCGTTCATGGGGATTAACTGCACTGTCGGGCGCAACTGCAACCGTTTTACGGTGAACTCTCCTTCAATTGCCGCAATTACAATGTCACCGTGGTCAGCGTTCCGTGAGCTATCCACCACCAGCAGGTCACCGTCGCTGATGCCGGCTTCAATCATTGAATCACCCGTGGCTTTGACAAAATATGTTGAGCTGGGATGAGAAACGAGCAACTCATTAAGATCGATACGCTGCTCAATGTAGTCCGCCGCGGGGCTGGGGAATCCACACGGCACTAAGTAACTGAAAAATGGGAGAGGAATAATTTCGCGCAACTCTGTAGGTCTGAAAAATTCCATAATCCATACCTCGAATACTGTTTTTATATACAGTAGTATTATTTGAACATGCGCGCAAGATACCGGAGTCGCTACGGCTGTTTAAATCTTCGTCGCTTCGTTTGTAAGTTTCTCTCTCAGTTCAAATTATGGGTTTTGTAAATTTTCCGGTTGTATTGTCATGTGCGCATATTTAAGCCAGCCTGGAGGCCAGATTTTCTGTACAGCGTCGACAGTCCCGCAGCGTAAGTTATCGCCACGCGCCAGCGCGTTTCCCTGACAGCAATTAATCTTTCGCCCTGCGCCCATGTCTACAGGGGAACATTTCGGGCAACAGGCCGGGTACGACGATTACCGAGGACGACGGCGTTAAATCGCCGCTAGTGACATCAATATTAATCCAGATGGGGTACGGCGAAAGAGCGGGGCAGAAAACCAGGAGTTGACTTATGATCGAAAAGTAAAAATAACACCATCCCTGGCCCCCTCTTCTGGCAGAAAAAGCATAAGATGGCGATACGTTTTTCACGTAATATTCTAACAGAATATTCTAAGTGTATTCTAAGTGTGAGACTGATCGCTGAAAGAAGATGAGCTAAGTGTTTGAATTGTGGCGGAGAGAGGGGGATTTGAACCCCCGGTAGAGTTGCCCCTACTCCGGTTTTCGAGACCGGTCCGTTCAGCCGCTCCGGCATCTCTCCGTATATTGCAATGATGCCAGGTAATTTGGCATTTTAACAGACCCTATTCGGGTAATTTTGTTCAAGTGACGAGTTTACGAGCAAAACGATGATTAAGTGGCCCTGGAAAGCACAAGAAATAACCCAGAATGAAGACTGGCCGTGGGATGATGCGCTGGCTATACCTCTTCTGGTAAACCTCACCGCGCAAGAACAGGCTCGGCTTATTGCGCTAGCCGAACGTTTTTTGCAGCAGAAAAGACTGGTAGCGCTACAGGGATTTGAGCTCGACTCGTTAAAAAGTGCACGTATTGCGTTAATTTTTTGCTTACCGATCCTGGAGCTCGGTATTGAGTGGCTTGATGGTTTTCATGAAGTGCTCATTTATCCCGCGCCCTTTGTGGTAGATGATGAATGGGAAGATGACATAGGTCTGGTGCACAGCCAGCGTGTCGTACAGTCGGGGCAAAGCTGGCAACAAGGGCCCATCATTCTGAACTGGCTGGATATCCAGGACTCGTTCGATGCTTCGGGTTTCAACCTCATTATTCATGAAGTCGCGCACAAACTGGATATGCGTAATGGCGATCGCGCCAGCGGCATCCCTTTCATCCCGTTGCGCGATGTGGCTGGCTGGGAACACGATCTCCACGCGGCAATGAATAATATTCAGGATGAAATCGATCTTGTTGGCGAAAGCGCTGCCAGTATAGATGCCTATGCCGCCACCGACCCTGCAGAATGTTTTGCCGTGTTGTCAGAGTATTTTTTCAGCGCGCCAGAACTGTTTGCTCCGCGTTTCCCGGCGCTATGGCAGCGTTTTTGCCAGTTCTATCGCCAGGATCCTTCTCAGCGCTTACGGGTAAGCGCTGCCGAAGGCGACTACGGCGAGGAATCCGAACATTAATTCCTCACTTTGTGGGTTAATTAACCAATTGAATTGGCGCGTTAATTTTACTGTTGACACGTTATAGCGGGCCCAGTATTATGCGCCTCGTTGAAACAATTCCTCTGTAGTTCAGTCGGTAGAACGGCGGACTGTTAATCCGTATGTCACTGGTTCGAGTCCAGTCAGAGGAGCCAAATTTAGGGAAGCAGACGTTCACTGACGTCTGCTTTCTGCATTTATATCAACTGGTTATCTCCTTCTTCAGGTTCACCCTCGTTCACTAAAAATCATTCGAAGCTATACCCTTTTGCTGGTAAAGCTGGTTCGATTTGCGTTTTACCGGTACGCCGAGGGAACCGTCATGTCACTGACTGATACCAAAGTAAAAAATGCCAGACCAGCGGAAAAGGCCGTCAAGCTCACTGGCGGGTTTGGCCTCTATCGGTTCGAAATACTGGCAGTTGGGCTACCGCTATTATGGCAATCAGGAGGTGTTTTCCATTGGGGTTTACCCTGCTGTATCGCTTGCCGATGCCAGATAATGCCGTGACGAGGCTAAAAGGTAGCTGGCTCAGGGGATTGACCCGAACGCAAAAAAACAGGCTGATGAAAAAATCCTTCAGGAAAATTTGACTTGTGCAATTACAGACAAAGTTGCGCCATGCCGGGGCAAAGCAGGGATTAGATCAAAACTTCAACGCTTTGTTGTTTTTGTCAGCAAACAAACGCGCAATCTTATTTCCCCCTTTGACAAGCCGATCGCACATCGTTACTATGCGCCCCGTTCACACGATTCCTCTGTAGTTCAGTCGGTAGAACGGCGGACTGTTAATCCGTATGTCACTGGTTCGAGTCCAGTCAGAGGAGCCAAATTTCTGTTTCGGGACATCCTGGTAAGTCCGGAGACGTTTAAAAAACAAGAACTTATCTTTACCCGGTTGGCCTGCGAAGGCCTACCGGGTTTCTTGACATCCATAGTTTTTGGGGACTTAATCGGGGGCCTCACGGTTCGTTGAGAAAATGGAGCCCCCTCCTATGGCATTAACCGATACCGCTATCCGCAAGATCAAACTCACCGAGAAATCCTTCAAGATCACCGACGGTTCAGAACCCAACCTGCTGATCAAACCCAACGGCTCAAAACTCTGGTACATGAAGTACCGCATTGATGGCAAAGAGAAGAAGCTAGAAGCTAGCCTTCGTCACTATCTGGCGCAGGAGTTTAGCAGGAAAGAGGCGCTGGCGATGGTAGCGATGGATTTGGGGCATGGTGACGAGCGTGAGCGGTATGTGGCGCAGGTGTATAGCCAGTTCTGACAGTCGGCTAAGAACGGGATATAGCCATTCGCCCCCTAAGGATTACACTTTGAAGTGATTCAGAAAATATCTGCATTTATCTATCATGATATGCAGGCTATCAGCTAAGCTACGATAACGTGTTCCTAAATAGTGTGGAATAGCAGATCGCTTTGAGGGAACTCAGCCCGGATTGTGCGATCTGATCAATCGCTAAGCATCACCAGTCACCAGCCGGACTGAGCGATGCCAATCATTACACCGATCGCCGAAGTCTGCTATGAACAGTTGAGAATTACTCAGAGTTGTTCATCATCTGTATCCACACCACTAAATTATTAGTTGCGGTTTTTCCCACCCCAATCACACATTAAATCCAGAATTGGCATTAATGATTCCCCTCGTTTTGAAAGACTGTATTCAACTTTGGGCGGTATTTGAGGATACTCCACCCTATTGATTATTCCATCTTGTTCGAGTTCTTTCAGAGTATTACTCAGAGTTTTGAAAGAAATCGTACCGATGCGGCGTTTAAGCTCGTTGTATCGCATGACTGGTTTATTTTCATTTAACCAGTACATAACTATCATTTTATATTTCCCGCTAATTAAGGAAAGAGTATAACCAAAATCGGTTTCCTCCAGGTTGATACCAGTCTGTGAGCATGTCTCAGTCACCATTTACACTCTCCTTTTGGTAAGTATATAACCTAAATTTGCGTACTTCACAAACGACAGGGCCAATCATATACTCCTGAGTAACCCAATCGCAAGTCAGTCCTGAATGAGGAAATGATGAAAAAAACGCTTATAGTTGTCGCTCATCCAAATATTGAAAATTCAGTTGTTAATCAGTGTTGGATAAATGAGTTAAAAAAGTATCCTGATCAGTTTACTGTCCATGAGCTTTATAAAGCATACCCTGACGGCAGGATCAATATCGAGACTGAGCAAAGACTGGTTGAGCAACATGAGTCGCTGGTTTTGCAGTTCCCAGTTTACTGGTTCAACTGCCCTCCCATGTTGAAACAATGGCTGGATGAAGTGTTTCTTTATGGATGGGCATACGGCTCTACAGGCGATAAGCTGAAGAATAAAAAAATAGCTTTGGCTGTAACTGCCGGTATTGAACTTGCAGACTATATGGCGAATGGCCGTTATAAATTTACCATGCAAGAAGTACTTCGCCCATTTGAAATTACGATTAAATATGTTGGTGCTGAATATGTTCCACACTTTGCCTTTTATGGTGCAGAATATAATCCTTCCAGAGAAGTGATTAAAGAAAACGCAGTAGGCTATGTTAAGTACTTAACTAAATTAACTTACAGTGAGTTAGTAACAAGTAAGTAATGTTAATTTGATAGCCCGTTCTCATATATTTTCGCTTATGATGCAGTAAATAATATGGTTCTGCTTGCTGCATCAATTAGTGTCTTGATTGCCTTATTTGTAATTAAGCCAAAAGAACACAGTGAAATTTAACCGAACCATTACAAACCAACTCACAAATTTCGTATTGAGTTGGTTATCGTACTGATATTTTGGCTTTGGCACTCAGGTAATTACATAACCGATGTCCACTTTGACACAAAGCTGTCTGTTATGCCCACTTACGGCCAAAGAGTAATCTAAAACATGACAAATATCACATTTCAGAATAGTTATTGCGTTTGGCGCCTTATTGAGGGCTTCACTCCAATTTTAAAAATAAAATCTTCATAAATTCAATATGATAAATCAATATCAGTATCCAGTCAGAGGAGCCAAATTCCTGTTTTCAGGCTTACTTATAAATTCTTATTACCTTATATTTCAATAAGTTATAGTGAAAATCTTTCCCGATGTGTGTCTGGTTTTTCCTGCGTATCCGGCGAAATTGGTGGTCTGATTTGGGGCCATTTCAGTTCGATAATGGCGTGACCACCCTATATTCCTGTCCGACACGAAAATCCGCAGTATCAAGCCTTTTGATAACCCCTTTAAACTGACCGATTCACACGATCTGTATCTGCTTGTCAATCCGAGCTGGTGGGTCAGGCGCTCAAGGAGCGCGAAGTGCGACGCAATGCTTTCGCCTTCCGGCGCGTTTCCTGCCGTAGACGTGATTATCAGCGACAGGTATCCGGTGATGGTGATGGAGCTCGCGGCACAATAAGGCCTTAGCGGGATGCAGAATCGCCTCCCGATAAGGCTTCACTCAGCCACTTTCCATATCATATAAATACGCCTCTTCCGCTCCTGTCCAACAGCAGGCGACAGCTCATTTCGTTAGCGAAACGGTGGCTCATTAAACGTGCGTAATTTACGTGAGTGCAAACGATCACCTTCTGCGCGTAGCAAATCAATAGCACGAATACCAATTTGCAAATGTTCTGAAATAGCCCCCTCATAAAACCGGTTTGCCTGCCCGGGCAGTTTAATTTCACCGTGTAAAGGTTTGTCAGAAACACAAAGCAACGTGCCGTAAGGCACACGAAAGCGATAGCCCTGGGCTGCAATCGTCGCGCTCTCCATATCAATCGCAACCGCGCGGCTAAGATTGAATCGCAACGCCGATGCGGAATAACGAAGCTCCCAGTTACGGTCATCCGTGGTGACGACCGTTCCCGTGCGCAGTCGCTGTTTCACCTCTTCGCCGGGCATTCCGCTAACCGCTTTGGTAGCGTCGTACAGCGCACGCTGTACTTCCGCAATGCTTGGAATAGGAATATCAGGCGGCAGAACAGCATCCAGCACATGATCATCGCGTAAGTAGGCATGGGCCAGCACATAATCACCAATCGCCTGACTTTCTCGTAACCCTCCACAGTGCCCAATCATAAGCCAGACGTCAGGCCGCAACACGGCCAAATGGTCGCAAATCGTTTTAGCATTTGAAGGGCCGACACCGATATTTACCAGCGTAATCCCCTGCCCATCTGCCGTTACCAGGTGCCAGGCGGGCATCTGATGCTTCTTCCAGGCCAGATCGGAAATAGCCTCTTCCGGCGCTTCCGTTTCTGCCGTGATCCAAACTCCGCCGGCACAGGAAAGCGCGACATAGGGACTGTCAGGATCAAGAATTTGGCTGCATCCCCAGCGCACAAACTCATCGACATAGCGGGTGTAGTTGGTAAACAAAACGAAGGGCTGAAAATGTTCAACCGGCGTACCGGTATAGTGCCGTAACCGGGCCAACGAGAAGTCAACACGACGCGCGTCGAAGTGCGATAACGGATAGAATTCGCCGGGGTGGAACAGACCGTCTGCTGTCTCATCGCCAATCTGCGCCAGTTCTGTGGTAGGAAAATGGCGCGTTAGCCCGGCGCTCATAGAACGATCCAGCGTCAGAGCTGAGCCGTCGATCACGTAAGGATACGGGATCTCATGGTGCGAGGCCTCCACCGTAATATGCGCGCCATAATCATGGTAAACGAGGTTAAGCTGTTCCAGAAGATAAGCGCGAAATAGCGCAGGCCGCGTAACGGTAGTGGTATAACAGCCGGGATGAGTAAAGCGTCCAAAAGCGCGTGTTTTAGGCGGGTTCGGTGTCGCGCCATCCCAGCTTACAGACAGCGAAGGATAAACAAACAGTCCGTTAAGCCTGGCATGGGGATCGGGCAGCGTGCCGTTATCAACATAGTCAGCGATGGCTTCACGGAGCGCGTTAACCGACTGCTCGTACAGCTCCTCCAGGCGATCCAGCGCTTGCTCGGGCGTCAGGTTTGTGCCTTTATTTTCCATATTATTCTCCTTAGCGTTCACAGGTGAGGCACGTCATTCGATAGTATGACAGCAAAGGAAGAAACTAAAAGGGTTAGCGTAAGGGCGGCGGCAGTAAACATGAACCCTTTAAAAAGAAAAGAGAACTATCTTAGCGCCACCATCATCGCTCAAAAAGAAGGGCACTGGTACAGCCATTTGTTAAATTCATTAAAATTAGTCATATAACCATTTCCCGGCTTTTGCTGACTCGATCAGCATGCTGATAGTGAAATCTGGGACGGGTACAGGCTCCGTTTTCTTGAACGGATGCCATGAAAAAGGGTGATTAGGAAAATAGGTTTCTATTCTGAAGTTACCTCGCTCGACATTGAGTTTCTCGAAGAACTTATTCATGAGATCTTCGGCTTCAAGTTCATCAATGCTCAGATCAGTATCAAGGTCAATCTCTGGTGTTAATTCCACTTGCTTAATGTTGAACAGATATGTGCCAGCATAAGGCCGTACAAGCTCGTAAACTTGCTGTTCAATATTGTCTACCATAACTTATCATTGCCCCGAGCAATGGTATTGTAGTCGCGTATAGTGCGATATGTTATTTGTGACACATCTGCGGCAAGGATAATTTCCCCGATCAAAGGAATGGAACGTCCAACAAACGGCGCAATGTTACGAACCATAACACGTCTGGCTGTCCACGGGGTGTAACCGCCTAACCATGTCGGAAGGGATATTCCAAAGGGAAATTTTGACTTTTTAAACACTGCACGTGCAGTCCTGGACGCGTATGATGTGCCTTTAGTCGCTCCAGCGGGTTTCGCCCTTGTCCAGAGATTATTGCGACCTGATACCAGAGCAACAACGGCCCCGAAATCTGCAACACCAATCCCAAACTGGCTTGCGGTATTCTCACAAAAAATCATAAACAGAAGTTCGGCAGCAGTCAGATTGAATTTTCCTGCATAGAAGTATGTTCCATTTAGTTCTTCTACTGTATCCATTAGAAACTCTATAGCTGCTATTTTGGTTTACTTATTATACAGCCTTGTTTCGAATGAAAGAAATCAATCTTTTGGGAAAGAACGGATCAAGATCACGGGAAATATCTGAAATCAGATGAAAGAGACAGTCGCGATTCCCACCAAGGGCATCACCTGGCAAGCTTGTGTGATCGCTCCGTTTGAACCGAACACATCTATATGTCAGCATACTGATACGGGTTTGATCTTGCGGATAGCGGTATCGGTTAATGCCATAGGAGGGGGCTCCATTTTCTCAACGAACCGTGAGGCCCCCGATTAAGTCCCCAAAAACTATGGATGTCAAGAAACCCGGTAGGCCTTCGCAGGCCAACCGGGTAAAGATAAGTTCTTGTTTTTTAAACGTCTCCGGACTTACCAGGATGTCCCGAAACAGAAATTTGGCTCCTCTGACTGGACTCGAACCAGTGACATACGGATTAACAGTCCGCCGTTCTACCGACTGAACTACAGAGGAATCGTTTGAACGGGGCGAATATTAACGAGGTGCCCCTGGCTTGTCAAAGCCTGTTTTCACAAAAAAAGTTCGTTTGCTGTTTTATTCCACACTTCGGTTAAAATTCACCGTTTCCTGATGATTTTCACAGCAAAAAGCGCTTACTCCCTCTTTACGCGCGGGTATCTCCACAGCCAGCGCCCGCTTACCAGACGCCAGTAAAACAGTGCGCCGCGCACGGCCCAGTCAAGAAACATCCCCAGCCAAACCCCTACAACCCCCATACCCAGCACAATACCAAGCGTATACCCTGCCACAACGCGACAGCCCCACATCCCCAGCATCGATACCCACATCGCAAATCGCACATCGCGCGCGCCTTTAAAACCCGACGGCAACACCCACGCGGCCGCCCAAATTGGCATAAAGGCAGCATTAAGCCAGAGCAGAACTTTCACTACCTCTTTTACGTCCTGCTCCTGGGTATAAAATGAGGCAAACAGACCCGCGAACGGCGCTGTCCCCCAGGCGATTGCCGTAAGTACGATAGTCGACATCCAGAATACATGGCGCAGTTGACGCTCTGCCTGACCAATTTGTCCGGTACCAAGACGCTTACCGGTGATAATAGTCGACGCCGAACCAAGGGCGTTACCCGGCAGGTTGATAAGCGCCGCCACGGAAAAGGCAATAAAGTTACCCGCAATAACGTTAGTGCCCATTCCGGCGACAAACATTTGTGTCAGTAGCTTGCCACCGTTGAACAGCACTGACTCAATGCTCGCCGGAATACCAATACCCATCACTTCCCAGATAATGCCGAAATTCAGCGGCTTCAGATAGCTTTTCAGCGGAATGCGCAGCGCCGGATTAAAACCAATCATCAGCACCCAAATAATCGCTACCGCGCCGATGTAGCGCGAAATGGTTAATCCCAGCCCCGCGCCGGCAAAACCCAGCCCTTGCCAGGAGAAAGCCCCGTAAATCAGGATGCTGCTGATGATAATATTGAGAATGTTCATCCCGCCGTTAATCATCAACGGGATTTTCGTATTACCAGCCCCACGCAGCGCGCCGCTACCGATTAGCGCAATTGCCGCAGCCGGATAACTCAGCACCGTCAGTTCAAGGTACGTTAACGCCAGCCCCTTTACTTCTGGCGTCGCCTCGCCTGCGACAATATTAATAATTTCACTGCCGAAATAATGAATGACCACTGCCAACACAACGGCAAATAGCGTCATAATCACCAGCGACTGGCGCGCCGCCGCCCTTGCCCGTCGCCTGTCGCGCTTGCCCAGGCTAAAGGCGACCACCACCGTAGTACCAAGATCGATAGCCGCAAAAAAAGCCATAATTACCATATTAAAACTGTCGGCAAGCCCCACGCCCGCCATTGCTTCCTTGCCCAGCCAACTGACGAGAAAAGTACTGAGCACGCCCATTAGCAAAACACAGGTATTTTCCAGAAAAATGGGGATAGCAAGTGGGGTGATTTCACGCCAGAACAACACTTTGTAGCTCTTGCGTTTGGCATACCAGGGCGTACGGACGACAACCTGGCGTAAGGCAGTGGAGACGTTCAAAATGGACCTTAAAGAAGAGAGTTGAAACCACATTTCAATAATGAGCGAGAAATCGTAAGGCTGCAAAGCTTTTTGCAGAAAAAATGTCTGCAAATGCAACAAAGTGATGAGATAACCCGCAATCGAATCTGTAAGGGGTTAAATGGGGTTTGACAAAAATTTTTCCGCCGCTAATATACGACCCCACACGATTCCTCTGTAGTTCAGTCGGTAGAACGGCGGACTGTTAATCCGTATGTCACTGGTTCGAGTCCAGTCAGAGGAGCCAGATTTTAGTTTCGGGACATCCTGGTGAGTCCGGAGACGTTTAAAAAACAAAAAATTATCTTTACCCGGTTGACCTGATAAGGTTTGCCGGTTTTTTTGACACCCATAGTTTTTGGGGACTTAATCGGGGGCCTCACGGTTCGCTGAGAAAATGAAGCCCCTGCCATGACACTCACTACTAATACAGATACTCCAGCCCATGAAAACCAGCAATGTGGCAGGATATTTAAAGGCCAGACCTGCCTGCGCTAATGTTGACCGGCATTCCGGAACGGCGCTCCAGCACCTCATTAACCCGCGAAGTATCAACGCCATCCCCTTTGATAAACGTGCGCAGCACTGGCGTAACGGGCAATGGAACTTTTTTGTCTGACTCAAATTCAGCACGGTTGCGAGAAAGCGGTTCGTGTACCTCTAGCCAACGACTGCCATCCGGCTCTACCGAAAATTTAACGGGCCTGTCGATAATCTGAACGCGGGTTCCTACAGGAACATTGTCAAATAAATATTTAATATCGTCATTGCGTAAACGGATACAGCCCTGACTGACGCGAAGGCCAATGCCAAAGTTAGCGTTAGTGCCATGGATGGCATATAACCTGCCGATATATATTGCGTATAGCCCCATAGGGTTATCCGGCCCCGCAGGCACCATCGCTGGCAGCGTTTTTCCCTCTTTAGCATATTCCCGACGCGTATTAGCCGTTGGCACCCAAACCGGGCCATCTTGTTTGCGTTCAACCGCAGTTACCCAGTTGCGCGGCGTTTCACGGCCAGCCTGACCAATACCAATAGGTAGCACCTCAACCGTATTCGTGCCTGCGGGATAATAATAAAGGCGCATCTCGGCGACGTTTACCACAATACCTTCACGAACGGTGTCAGGCAGAATCAACTGCTGCGGCACCACCAGTGTGGAACCAGACTGAGGTAAAAACACATCCACGCCGGGATTCGCTTCAAGCATATTACTCAGCCCCTGACCGTAGCGGGCGGCAAATGACTCTAAGGGCTGAGTATTGTTCTGCGGTACGGCAATTGTGACAGGTTGTCCTACCAGACGACTGCCTTCGGGCGGCAACGGATAGCTTATAGCCAGCGAGAAATGGCTTACCAACAAGACGAAAAACGGAAAAAAAGGTGTGGTACGACGCATTATATCCCTTCCTTTGTCGCGGCAGGTGTGCGTTAAGTATAGCTTTTTTCTCACATGGCTGGTGTTGTGCGCCCGGGTTATGTTGCGTTTGCGTTCCCCTCCGGCAGGACAATATTACTGGCCGCTAACTCCCCCATATTGTGGAACATGGCGCACGCGGCTTCCACGATCGGCATCGCCAGCGCCGCGCCGCTTCCTTCACCTAACCGCATCGCCATATGCAAATAGGGCTCCATAGACAAATGCGCGAGCGCGATGCGGGTGCCCTTTTCCGCCGAAAAGTGCGACGGGATCAGATAAGGTCTCACCGCAGGCGCAATCTGACAGGCCGCCAGCGCTGCCGAGTAGGAAAGAAAGCCATCCAGCAATATGGGTAAGCCACACCTTGCCGCGCCAAGCATCACGCCGGTCATCCCGACCAAATCAAAACCACCCACCTTCGATAACACATCAATGCCGTCGCGCGGATTGGGCTGATTAATCGCAATCGCCCGCCGCACGACGTCCACTTTATTATCGATGCGGGAAGGCGGAAGATTAGCGCCAATCCCCACCACCTCTTTTGCATCACTTCCTGTAAAAACGCTGACCATCGCGGCGGCTGGCGTAGTGTTCGCCATTCCCAGCTCCCCTACGCCAAATAAGGTCACGCCGCGTTGCGCCAGGTCGCAGGTGTAGCGGGAAACCTCCAACAAAAGCTCCTCAGCCTGCGAGCGACTCATCGCCGGGCCAACGGCAATATTTCCGCAGCCGCGCGCGACGCGCATATTAACTACGCCAGGAATAGGTTCAGCATCAATACCAACATCAATGACATGCACCTTCGCACCGGCCTGAGCGGCAAGCACGCATACGCCGGTTGTTCCCCGCGTCATATTCGCCGCCTGAATCGCCGTCACGATTTTGGGCGAAACCGCCACGCCTTCATCCCAGACGCCATGGTCGGCGCACATCACCAGCATCGCCTTTTCACCTACCTGCGGCATACCGTTAAGACCCGGCATTCCTGCGAGCTGAACGGCTAAGGCCTCCAGCCTGCCCAGGCTGCCCGGCGGTTTGAGTAGGCCGTCAATATGTTGCTGCGCACGCGCCATCGCCTCGGCGTCCGGCGCAGGAATGTCATGGAGTAAAGCGTGTAGTGTCTGCATAAGATGTCTCGTCCGTAATAATCGGCTCATAACAGAGCCAGCAGAAAGATCAGTTCGCCAAGTTCGATCGCCGCGCCCAGCGTATCGCCGGTTTGACCGCCAAGCGTACGTTTAAGCAACTGGCCAAGGATGAAAATCGCCGCGAGTGTGACCACCATTGCGGCCAGTCCTTGCATACCAGGCAGTAATACCGTGGCGACGATTACCGCCAATCCCAGAGTAATGCAGGTTTGCCGTCCGCTGACTTTACCGATAAATACATTGCCGAGCCCCTCGTCACGGGCGTAGCGATGACGGTACATCAATAAAACGGCGCTGCCACGCCCAGCCGCACAGGCCGCCGCCAGCGCCGCCAACATTGGCGTTCCACGTAACGCCAGTTCACTGACCACCAGAATTTTTGCCAGTAGCACGAAAATAAGCGCCAGCCCGCCATGGGTTCCCAGGCGACTATCACGCATAATCTCCAGCATTCGCTCACGGCGGCGCGCGGAAAAAATGCCATCGCAGGTATCGGCCAGCCCATCCAGGTGAAAACCACCGGTCAGCAGCGCCAGCGCCAGAATACAGAACAACGCCGCTAGCGGAATACCGCACCAGGGTTGCAGGAGGATGAAAATCAGGCCGCTTACGCCCCCCAGAATCAATCCGATAAAGGGAAACATCACGATCCCACGCGAATACTGCTCGAAATCCAGTCCCTGCGACCAGCGTGACGGCACGGGCAAGCGGCTAATAAAAGCGAGCATGGCCCAAAACAGCTTACTCATTTAATTTTGACTCCAATACCTGAGACCACCAGCCAGACCTCATCCGCCGCTGCCGCCAGTCGTTGGTTGACCCGACCGGCAATATCACGAAAATGGCGCGCCAAACGATTTTCCGGGACGATCCCCATTCCCACCTCATTTGTCACCAGTACCACTTTCGCCGGGCAGCGCTGGCAGGCTGCAATTAAAATCTGAATTTCATCGTCAATGGCGCGCTCCATCGCCGCGTAATCCCACTGTTCGGGATCGTTTTCTCCTCCCAGCGCAAACAGCAGATTCGTCACCATGGTGGTAATACATTCCAGCAAAATCGCGTCGTCAGGGGCAAGATCCGCGGTAATCAACGTATCAAGATGCCGCCAGCATTCTGCGGTCCGCCAGTGTGCCGGCCTGCCATCTTTATGATGCTGAATTCTCGCCGCCATCTCGTCATCAAGAATCTGCGAGGTGGCGATATACAGTACCTGCGGCGCATCGCCAATTAAGGTTTCAGCATGACGGCTTTTACCACTACGCGCCCCGCCCGTCACCAGAATCATCATACCGGCTCCTGATGTTGTTGCATGATGGTATAAATTTTATCAATATCAATATGTTGCCGCATCGCTTCCGCCAGCAGATCAAATTGCCGCGCTTTATGCTCCGCATAACAAAAAGTCGTTTCCCACGGCGCAAGTCCTTTTCGCGCCCGTAACCCATTGACCACCGCACGGGTAAACGCATCGCTGTCAAACAGGCCGTGAAGGTAAGTGCCAAATGCCAGTCCGTCGGCGGTGACCGCGCCATCCGCCACAGAGCATCCATTTTTCTGTAACGTCATGGCCGTACAGCATCCTTCCTGCAGCACCGTTTCCCCCATGTGGATTTCATAGCCGCGTACCGGTAGCCCCGCCGCGGCAGCCAGCCAGCCGGGCAGCTCGCCTGACATTGTCGCGTTAACCTGCGTCGTGGTTTTATCCTGTGCAAAGCGAGTGATCGTATTAAGCAGCCCCAGGCCCGGCTGCGTACCCAGCCCCGACTCCACCTCATCCACAATGGTGTCGCCCAGCATCTGGTAGCCGCCGCAAATTCCCATCACTGGCACGCCCTGCCGATGTGTCTGCAATACCGCATCCGCCATCCTGCTTTCGCGCAGCCAGGCGAGGTCGCTCAGCGTATTCTTACTGCCCGGCAGGATCACCAGATCAACGTCAGTCAACGCTTCCGGGCGGCGAATATAGCGTATGCGCACATCCGGCTGCGCCGCCAGAGCGTTAAAATCCGTAAAGTTAGAAATATGTGGCAGTTGCACAATGGCAATAGTGATATCACGGGGGGCGTTACCGCGATATTTATCGTTTTGCAGCGCGACGCCATCTTCATCTTCCAGATCCACATCCAGCCACGGCATCACTCCCAGGACCGGGACGCCGGTAAGCGATTCGATTTGTTCGATACCGGAATAGAGCAGCGCCACATCGCCGCGGAATTTGTTGATAATGACGCCCTTTACTCTGTCACGCTCCTGTTTATGCAGCAGCGCCAGCGTGCCATAAATAGCGGCGAATACGCCGCCCCGGTCGATATCCGCCACCAGAATAACCGGACACTGGGCCATTTCCGCCATTCCCATATTGACGATATCACGATCGCGCAGATTGATTTCCGCCGGGCTTCCGGCGCCTTCCAGCACAATAACGTCATATTCCTGCTCCAGGCTGTTATAGACCGCAAGGATTTGCTCACGCAAACGCGGTTTATAGTCATGGTAACTAACCGCATCCATATTGGTCGCCACTTTCCCCATCAGCACGACCTGCGCCTGGCGATCGCTGGTCGGTTTGAGCAGCACCGGATTCATACGCACATCTGGCGTGATCCCCGCGGCTTCCGCCTGAAAAATCTGCGCCCGCCCCATCTCTTTGCCATCCGGCGTAATACCAGAATTAAGCGCCATATTTTGCGATTTAAACGGCGCGGTACGCAGACCATCCTGATAAAAAATGCGGCATAAACCCGCCGCCAGCACACTTTTGCCGACGTCGGATGCCGTCCCCTGCAACATAACTGCCTGTGTCATGACGCCTCCCTGAATGCGCACTTTTGCATTCGATGAAAAAACTCCGTTTCTGTTTTACACAGCGGCAGTCCCAGTTGAGTATGAAGTTTGACCAGCCAGGGCTGGGTTAGCCCCGCTTGTTCCATCGCTTCCGTACACGCGAAAACCTCGCCAGGCGCGCCATGCGTCAGGACCTGGCCCTGACGTAACACGTATACGGCATCGCTAATTTCATAAATAAGATCGATATCATGGCTGGAGATAATGACATGATTTCCCTGCGCCACAATCCGCCTGATGATAGCAAGCATCTGAGTGCGCCCTGCGGGATCGAGACCAGCAGTGGGTTCATCCAGCAATAGATAGCGCGCCTGTAGCACCAGCGCTCCGGCGATAGCCACACGTTTTTTTTGCCCATGACTCAAACACTGAATGGGCTGATGGCGAAAATGTTGGGCGTCAACCAGCGTTAGCGCCTCGTCGACGCGGCGCGTGATTTCTGCCTCCGGCACCCCCAAATTACGTAAACTAAACGCAATGTCGCTATCGATATCAGTATAAAAAATCTGCTGTTCAGGGTCCTGAAAAACCGTCGCAACTTGCTGGCGCAGCGCCAGTAGTCCGCGCTTGCTGTAATCCAGCGGTTTTCCCTGCCACAACACGGCCCCTTTTTGCGGACGCAACAGGCCGCTCAGGTTCATAAAAAGCGTAGACTTCCCACAGCCGTTCGCGCCCACCAAACCGGTAACAGGCGAAAGCGAAAAATCCAGATTTAACCCTTTAAGTACCGGCTCATCCTGATAACGAAACCACAGGTCTGAAGTGGCAAGCATAATAGTCCTTACAGATGAAAATCACCCTGATACAGTTTGATATCCAGCGTGGTGGTCATTTGCTGATAACGCATTAACACTCGCGTAAACAGGAGTCCAGCCAGCATCGCCAGAGATCGATAGCCGTTCGGCAGGCTGCAATAACCAAAACGCAGCGTTTGCGCGCGACGAATTGCCACCGCCTCATCCAGAAGAATAAAGAGAAAGCGCCACGTTAACAGGATTTGCTCGGTAAGCAGGCGTGGAATATGCGCGCGCTTAAGCAAGCTAATTAACTGCGGAAACGGTAGGTTCATCACCAGCCACAACGTCGCGGACAGCGCCGTCAGGCTACGCCAGAACGTTTCATTCGCCGTAACCACGCCCGCACGGGTAATCCCGATCCAGTACGGCCCGACAGAGATGCCAGCCAGCAGCATTTGCGGCTCGCGGCTGATGCTGAAGATAATCGTTATCACGCCGACCAACAAAAATCCAAAAGGTATCGCCATCCATCGACACCAGCGCCAGAGGGATATGCGCAATAGCCAACAGCTCAATCCGGCAATGATCAGCAGCTCAATGCCCTGCCCTACAGGCGGCAGAACAAACGCCAGTATCATCATCGCCAGCCACAGCAAAAACTTGCGCTGCGGCGCAACGTGTGCCCAGCGGCTTTGATAGCTGAGTCGATCAAGCCCGGTCATCACGGCGTTGTTTACCTTTGCAATACCCCAGGATATAAAAAATCACCGCCGCGCCAAGAGAGCCCTGAAGGGTAAACAGCAGGCTTTCAATTTCACCGCTGGCAGGTTCATATAACGGCTGAAACCAGGGTTTATACTGCGGCGCAATAGCCTGAATCTGGCTTTCCGCTTCTCCGTCTGAACCGCCATATTCACCGCCGTGGTTAATAAAAAACGGCAGAATCACCAGCGCCACCACCATCGCTAACAACATCAACGTTTTTTTCATTTTAATGTCCTTGTACGGTAATCACTTGCCGTTTAGTCAACTGGTCATAAATCATGACGGTTAATAAACCTTCGGCAATGGCGACAGGAATCTGTGTGAGGCAGAAAATCCCCATAAACTTCACAACAGACCCTGTCGCTCCGGCATGGGGATCGGGAAACGCAACGCCAAGCTGGACTGAAGTCACAAAATAGGTCGCCAAATCCGCCAGCATCGCGCACAGAAAAACGGCGACATCGCGGCGCAGTCCGGCACGGCAGGCCATTTTCCACACCAGATAACCGACAACCGGGCCAATCACCGCCATCGACATTCCGTTTGCGCCAAGCGTCGTCAGGCCGCCGTGCGCCAGCAATAGCGCCTGAAACAACAGCACAACCGCACCGAGAATCGCCACCACCCCGGGCCCGAACAAGATAACCGCCAGACCAACGCCGGTCGGATGTGAACAACTCCCCGTTACCGACGGAATTTTGAGCGCGGACAGGACAAAAATAAACGCGCCGCACAGCGCCAGCAGTACCTTCTGATGATTATCCTCCTGCACAATACGCCGTAAGCGCACCAGCCCATACCACAAGCAGGGTAAAAACAGTAACCACCAGGCCAGCGCCCACACTGGCGGTAAAAAGCCCTCCATGATATGCATCGCAAACGCCTGTTGCGGGACAACCATCAGCAATAGCGCTGCAGCCAGTCCACTGAAAGACAACTGTCTAAGCTGCTGTTCAAGTTTCATTCTGCATACTCCCACTGTTTATTGACCAGAATGGTCGAAAAATAGGGCAACGGTCGATCATCGTTGACCTCGTGGAGATGGCGCCAGCACTGCTCGCCGGGCAGCGTGGCCTCGGACATCATTAAGGCGCATTCCAGCAGGCCAGCCTGCGCCAGCAACGCTTTAATACGGGCGAATCGGCCATACACTTTCATCAACACCAGGCTATCATGCTGTTGTAGCGCCTGGGCTATTTCCGCTTCCGGCGCGGTACAAGAAATAACCGCCAGCGATTGCCGTTCTATGGCGAGCGGCATTTTCGCGCGGGCGGCTATCGCGGCGAAGGACGTGACGCCGGGGACAATCTCCAGCCACTCCGGGCAGCCGATTCGCTGGAGTAAAAAAATCCAGGTACTGAATAGCATCGCATCGCCCAGGGTAATAAAACCGACCTGTTTACCCGCTTCCACCTCTGCGGTAAGCGCGGCGGCAACCTCGTTCCAGACCGCTTCTTTCTCGGCGCCGTCAGCGCTCATAGGGAAATGGCAACAACGTACTTCCGTCTGCTCGCCGAGATAGTCGCGCACAATCGACAGCGCCAGACTATCGCCCCCCTTACGACCGGCAGGCGCATATAGAATGTCCAGCGAGCCAAGAATTCGCGCTGCGCGGACGGTTATCAGGTCGGGCGCGCCTGGCCCGGTACTTAATGCGTATAATTTACCGTTCATGCCGCCTCCTCTACCGCCATGTTCAGCGCCTGGTGCAAATGCGCGACAAACATCGCCCGGATAGCCGGGTTTTCTCCCAGCCCGCTCAGCCACGGCGTCGCCGGAATGCCCGCCGCGTTAAAGCGCATTTTCCATGAGTCGCCGTCGTCTGAAGCCATATCATTAATGGCGTGATCGCCCGCCACCAGCATTAATGGCATCAAATGTACGCCGGTGACGCCTTCGTCACGCAGGCTGTCGATCAGGATGTCGACCTCCGGGTAGCTTTCTACGGCGCCGACGCGCGCCGGAAAGCGCTGCGCGGTCATCATATGATCGAGACAGGCATAAGCAGCGAATGCGTGATGGCTGGCGCCGTGGCCCATAAAAACGACTTTCTCCGTTTGTCTGAGCGATGGCATCTGTTGTCGCAACGCCTGCATTAGCTGCACATAATCGTTATGGCTGCTCAGCAGCGGCACGCCCAGCGTCAGGCGAGTGAATAACGGACGCAAGAGTTGTACTTCACGGACAATTTTTTCATATTCGTCGCCGTTAATAATGTGCAACGACTGAATCGCCACGTCCTGATATCCCTGTGCGGCAAGCTTTTGCAAAGCCTGTAATGGCGTATCGATGTCGATACCGTCACGCTGGCGAAGCTTGCGAATGATCATTCCGGAAGTGAAGGCGCGAAACAGGTCGCGATCGGGACAGGACGCCGCCAGATCACGTTCGCACGCCACAATGTTTTTTTCACAGGTGTCGTGATAGCTGGTGCCAAAACTGACCACCAGAAGCGCTTTTTTCATTTTTACTCCTTAGCTGCGGCCAGCCAGCGCGATAAACGCTGCGCAAAGGCGGCCTGGCTTTCCAGTAACTCATCACCCGTCACAAGCGGCGTCGGGCGCGCAATAACGATGCAGGGAATGCCCGCATCCAGACAGGGCTGAACTTTTTCCTGATATCCCCCCTCCGCGCCGGACGCTTTGGTAATGACTACGTCGGCCCGGCACTGGTGGTAAAACGCGGCGTTAAAATCAGCGCTGAACGGCCCACACAGTGCGAAAATTTCTCCAACGCCGAACCCCAGTTCGCTGCAGCGTTGAATCACCTCCGCCACGGGCAGTACACGCGCCAGCAACGTTTTTTCCGCCAGTCCGGCACGCCAGACGGCCAGATCTTTACTGCCGGTCGTCAGTAACACGCGCGGACCAAAACGCCTCACTATCTCGCAGGCATCGGCAATACTGCGCGCCGTATAGAGAAGCGGATGCGTCAGATTGCTAAGCTGCTCCGGACGCTGATAACGACTTAACAACACGCCTGCCGTTTCACAGGCGCGAAGGAGGTTATGGCTGACCATTTCTGCATAAGGATGCGATGCATCTATTACCCAGCGAGTACGGTTTTCTTTTAGCCAGGCGACCATCTGCCCGTACTCCAGACGACCACAGCGCACCTGTCCTTTAATGTCGCCAGCCAGCGCTTTTCCGGCTGGCGTCGCCACGGATAAGGTGTACGCGACGTTCGCCGCATCCAGTTGTCGGCATAACGCGCGCGCATCGCTGGTGCCGCCCACCACCAGCACTTCCCCCTCATTCACAGCGTGTAACCTCGCGGCGTTATCATCAGCCCATCCTGAACATAGGTCGTCTTATTACCAACGATGACCAGACTGGTCATATCTACCGGTTCAAAATCCATATCGCCGAGCGTAGTCAGCCATTTTTCCTCTTTCTTACGTCCGGCGGATTTCACCACGCCAACCGGCGTCTGCGCGCTTTTACTGGCGGTAAGCAGGTCAAACGCGCGCGCCAGATGCCCTTCGCGCCCGCGGCTGCGCGGGTTGTAAAAACAGATAACAAAGTCTGCCTCTCCGGCGGCAACGATACGCTTTTCAATTACCGGCCACGGGGTCAGCAGGTCGCTGAGACTGATATGGCAGAAGTCATGCATCAGCGGCGCGCCCAGTAAAGAGGCGGCGGCGATGCTGGCGGTCATGCCAGGAATGAGCCGCACCTCGACGTCCAGTTTTTGCTTGCCGACCAGTTCCAGCACCAGACCCGCCATGCCGTAAATACCGGCGTCGCCGCTGCTGATGAGCGCTACGTTATGACCGGCCTGCGCCAGTTCAATAGCCGCCTGGCAGCGTTCAATTTCCTTACACATGCCGGTCTTGATCACCTGTTTGTCGCCGGTAAAGGCTTTCACCAGGTGGGTGTAGGTTTTATAACCGACGACGATTTCCGCCGCCTGTAACGCCTCAATCGCTTCCATGGTCATCATTGACTGTGAGCCAGGGCCAATTCCGATTACGCTTAACATCAGTGTGAAACTCCCAAAGTAATAGTGACGCCCTGTTCGCGCAGGGTTTCGCCTAACAATTGTCCCTGGCTTAATAACCACGCAGCCGGGCCGGATACGCTGCCAACGCCCACCGTTTTTCTGACGAAGCCAGAACCGGGAAAATGGTGTTCGAATTCGCGCAACGCTTCGGCGGTAAAGGTTTTAAAAGGCACGCGGCAGCAGGAGGCGAGCTGAATAAGCCCCGGTTCCCCTTTTTTGAGCGTGACGCTGCCAATCGCTTTTAACGCCAGCGGATCGAGTTTCTGCGCTTCAAGCTGACGCGCCAGTAATGTCGCTAACAGGGGAAATGGCGTATCGCGGCGACAGCCAATTCCCGCCACCACACGCTGGGGCACCAGTTTCCAGTGCGGTACGGGAAGCTCAGGGAGGTCATTACGCAAAGAGACGCAGATAAGCGCATCCAGTTCAGGCAGCCGCTGCAAATCATCAACAGGGATAAAACCGCGAATATCGCACTGGTCGATCTCTTCCGTTAGTTCGACATCCCACCATAACCCTACACGTTGATGACTGACCAACATCTGGTTAACGGTTTTTACCGCCGTGCGAAGATCGGTCATGCGGGCGTTAAGCTGGAAAGCTAAAGTGTCCAACGCGGACATCTCATTGACATCCGTTGCCGTGGTAATCACCGGATCGGCGCCTAACATTCCTGCCAGGTAGCGCGTCAAGGCATTGGCCCCGCCCGCATGACCGGAAAGCAGGCTAATGACATGCTGACCACGTTCATCAATGACGACCACCGCCGGATCGCTGAACTTATCGTTCACTAACGGCGCCAGGACACGAACGGCAATGCCGGTCGCGCCGATAAAAATAAGCGCGGTATAAGTGGTAAAAGCCTGCCGCGCGGTATTAGCGAATCCGCCATCGAAGGGAATAAATCCCTCTTCCCGCAGTTTTTCACTGGTAAAGCAGGTTAACGGCAACATCGCGGCGAGTCTCTTTGCCAGCGCCACACCGCCGGGCGTCAGGCAAAACAACGCAATGGATTCAGGCTTTACGGTATTCATGGCTAAAGTCCGCTGCATAAAGTCTTGAGTAGTGATACTCCTTACCCAGAAAATTCCCGACCAGGATTAGCGCCGTCTTACGGATGCCAGCATCACGTACTTTGTCGCTAATATCCGCTAACGTGCCGCGAACGGTCTGGCTTTCCGGCCAGGTAGCCTTATAGATGACCGCGACAGGCGTAGTTGCCGGATAACCGCCGGCAATGAGACGTTCCGCCACCCGGTGAATACGCTGAACGGAGAGATAAATCGCCATTGACGTCTGGTGACTGGCGAACGCCTCCAGTTGTTCGCGCGCCGGTACTGGCGTACGCCCTTCCAGACGGGTAATAATGAGACTCTGCGATACCTCCGGTACGGTATATTCCACACCCAGCTCCGCCGCAGCGCCGAGAAACGCGCTGACGCCAGGCACTACCTGCCAGTCGATACCACGGCGGGTTAACTCTTCGCCTTGCTCACGTACGGAGCCGTACAGCGAGACATCGCCCGTTTGCAACCGCACCACCGTTTTTCCCGCTTTCACGCCCGCAGCCATCAGCTCGATAATCTGCTCAAGATGCAGTTCGGCGCTGTCGTAGCGTTCTGCCTGCGCGGGGCAGTAATCCAGCAGTTCGGTATTGATCAGCGAACCGGCATAGATAACTACCTGCGCCTGTTGCAGCAGGCGGTAGCCTTTAAGCGTGATCAGCTCGCGATCGCCCGGCCCGGCGCCGACGAACCATACACAGCGTGGATCAAATGTCTCTGACATGGTTTTCTTCCTTCTGACAGGCGATAACAAAAACAGGGTTGTTCGGTTTGAAATAGTGTCCCGCCCCCAGCGGCGTTAACGATGAAAGCTGAAGCTGTACACAGTCCATTCGGCATGCGCCGATGCGCGCAAGATGCGCCAGCGCGCTATGGAGGTTTTCCTGCAAGATAAAGGTCATCACCAGACGGCCACCGGGATGCAGATGGCCCATCGCCCAGTCAATCAGCGCCGTCAGATGCCCGCCGCTGCCGCCCATAAACACCGCATCGGCTTTCCCGGTTATGGTCATTGGCGCTTCGCCGGGGAGAATATCGATATTGCCGCAGGCAAAGCGCTGACGATTCTCATCAAGCAGTCGTAGCGCGGCAGGATTACGCTCGATAGCCGTCACCTGCAACGAAGGAAATTGCAGCGCCGCTTCAATTGAGACGCTTCCCGTTCCCGCCCCGACGTCAATAAGGTGACTGGCGCGGTGGAGCTCAAGTTTCGACAGTGCCAGCGCCCGTACCGCCTCTTTGGTCATTGGCACGTTCTCGCCGCGCAGAAAAAGCTCATCTTTCATCCAGGATCACCACTGCATTCATTTCATAGTCGGCGTTGACCGCACTGACGGGTAGCCAGTGGATCCGCTCATTTTCCATCGCCAGATTTTCACCAATCACCATTAAGCGATGCCCTTTGCCCCGCGCGACCAGTTCCCGCGCGATTTCTCGCGGCCCGCAGCGGGCATCCGTGACCATCGCCACTTTGCGATGGTTCGCTAACTGATCGAAGCTGACGCAACGACCGTGGCTACTGGTCAACCACATGTCATTCATATCAATTCCAGCCTGTGCGCACAGATACTGTACGGCGCTGATGCCAGGGATAATGCGAACCTGTTCGATACCAAAATGCGCCACCAGGCGTGTACCGATGCCATAAAACAGCGGATCGCCGGAGGCCAGCACCACGATCCCTTTATCCCAACGGGCGGCAATCCAGGACAACAACGCGCCAATATCCGCGCCCAGCGTAAATCGTTCGCCGCCAAACGCCGGAAACTGCGCCAAATGGCGTTTACCGCCTGCCAGCGCATCGGCATGGTCTATCGCTTCCAGCGCCGCAGGGGTCATCAAATGCCGTCCAGCGGGCCCCATACCCACGACCGTTAGCATTGCAGCTCCTTAGCAATCTCGTCGACGGGACGATTACTGCCGAGAATATAGTTATCAAAAGAAAACAGGATGGCGTCGCAGACAGGCGGCGTTTTGGTAAAACGCAGCATCTGCATGACTCGCAAACAAATACGCCTGGCAAGATGGTTATAGATATGCCCGAAGCCATATGCTTCAATGTGCTCCATTGCCGCTTCGGTGGTATCGCAATCGCTGACCAGGGTGAGTAACTCCAGCGGCGCGCCCAGTAAAGCTAAATGCGCGACCAGCGTTTCCATGCGCGCATCGGCAATATGGCTATGGGTATGAAAGATCCCGGCGGCGATTTTGATCAATTTTCCAGGATGCCCCACCAGCACTATCTGGCAAAATCCCAGCCGTACCGCCTCTTCAATCATGTAGCCGACAAAATTGCTCATGGTGACGACCGTCTGTGTGTCGACGCTCATTTGTTCGCGAACAAACCGTTCGCCGTGGTTGCCCGGCACGAGTATCACCCGCGTTAATCCTGACGCCCGTTTGATCTCCAGTTCCAGCGATAGCGAGCGTTTCCAGCTTTCTTCCGACATCGGCGTCACAATGCCGGTAGTGCCAATAATGGAAATGCCGCCAAGAATGCCAAGCCGCGAGTTATACGTTTTTTGCGCCCGCGCTTCGCCTTCCGGGGCAAAAATCTCCACATCGGCCCCACGCGCCGGGCCTATCGCTTCGCGTACCGCTGACTCAATGGTATGGCGCGGCGTACGATTGATGGCGGCGCTCCCGAGCGGCAGTCCAACCCCTTTACGCGTTACCGTACCAATACCTTCGCCGCCAGTGAGCGTAATCTCACCGCTGTCGTTGAGCGTAACGCGGGCAAAAATCAGCATTCCGTGCGTGGCATCCACATCATCGCCGCCATCTTTACGAATTGCGGCTATCGCCTGCTGGCCTTCAATGTGCGGCGACTCCACGTTCAGGCATAGCGTGACGCCCGACGGCGTGACGATGGAGACCTGATGAATCAGATGTTGACGCAATACCATCAGCGCGGCGACTTTTGCCGCCGCCGTCGCGCAGGAACCGGTGGTATATCCTTTACGTAACGCTTTACCGTGGTGCCAGACCGGCGTGTCAAAAGAAAGCTCGCTCATCAGGCCTCCCAGAGGTGATAGAGCAGCGCATTGACGATAGCGGCAGCCACGTTACTGCCGCCTTTACGCCCTAACGCGGCAACCGCGGGGAAATGGCTATGGGTGAGCGCCTCTTTGGACTCCGCCGCGCCGACAAAGCCTACCGGTACGCCCACCACGCCGCTCACCGTCACGTTATGTTCAAGCAAACGGAACAGGGCCGTCGGCGCATTACCGAAAACAAAGAGCTTGTTTTTCTCCTCCTCGGCGATAGCGATATCGACGGCGGCCATTGAACGGGTAATCCCCTGCGTTTGTGCGGCGCGCACCACGCGCGGATCGCTGATATAACAGCGACACTCGCCGCCAAACGTCGCCAGTAATCTTTTATTAATGCCGGACAGCGCCATCGTGGTATCGGTATAAATAATGCACGGATGGCGTAGCGCATCACAAAGCTGCTCCAGCGCATCGGCAGAAAACCACAAAATGTCCAGCCAGTCGAAATCGGCGGTGGTATGAATAACCCGCTTGATAATGGCCTCATGGAGCGGGCTGGCGAAACGGTAATCAGGACGCGTTTCGCGAATAATGTCGCTAATAATGGTGAAACTGTTGGCCTCAATGGTTTGGGGCTGCTGGATATAATGCATACTGTCGTCCTCAGGCCACACCAGATAACCCGCACCGCGCCGCAATAAACAACGCCAGCGCCAGGGTTGAAGCGACCCACATCAATCGAATCGTTCGGGAAATATCGTCCACGGAAATATCGCGCTGCGCGTCGCCGATCCAGGGCTTGTCCACACGCTCGCCAAAGTAGTTATTTGGGCCACCGAGCTGGATACCTAAGGCGCCGGCCACACACGCTTCCGACCAGGCGCAATTTGGGCTACTGTGGTTATAACGGTCACGCCAGCCAATACGCAGCGCCCGCCAACTACTCAGGCGACACAGTCCTGCCGCAATGCCCAGCAACAGCCAGCTCAGTCGGGCAGGAAGATAGTTCGCTACGTCGTCCATACGGGCGCTGACCATACCAATCGCCCGGTATTTTTCATGTTTGTAGCCCACCATTGAATCCAGGGTATTGACGGCTTTGTAGGCCATCGCCAGCGGCGCGCCGCCGAGAAAGAGGAAAAAGAGCGGCGCGATAATGCCGTCAACGGTGTTTTCTGCAACCGTTTCCACCACGGCGCGATTGATCTGCGCTGGCTGAAGTTGCGACGTATCGCGCCCGACGATCCAGGAGAGTTTTATTCGGCTTTCCGCAAGGTCGTTCTCCCGCAACGGTCGTTCAACCTCCTGCGCGGCGCGGGCCAGAGAGCGTCCGGCCAGCGTGGTAAAGATCATCCAGACTTCGACGCTCCAGCCAAACCAGGGGTGAATCCGCTGCGCCAGCGCCAGTACGCCCCATGCCACGCCCCAGGTCGCCCCGACAACCACAACCCACATTACGCCGCCGCCAATCCGCAGCGCTTTATCGCCGGGACAATAGCGACGCACAATACGCTGCACAAACGTAATTAATCGGCCTATCCAGCGTACCGGATGGGGCCAGTGTTGAGGGTCGCCGATGATAAAATCCAGCACCCAGGCGATACACCAGGCAAGAATCGTCATAATACGCGCCTCGCCGCCGCCAGCCAGTGCTGCAACATTTCCGGACGCTGGGCGAAATGGACGTGCAGATAGCTGGCAAACGTGTTGCCTGTCTGCCAGCCGCCAGTCCATTCCTGTAACACGCGGCCATCGCGAACCTTACGACAGGCCATAACGGCGGGTGTTTCGGGGATAAAATCTGAGTAGTGAAATTCATGGCCGCGCACTATCTCGCCAGGCACCGCCAATAGCGTTGGCTGCATAGCCTGCGCCTCACAGTAGCCAAAGCGGGTAAGTCGCTTACCCATTTTGCTGTGACCGGGGATAATATTCGCCATCTGATGAATTTCCCCACCGCTATCCTCCAAAGTGCTCCCCAGATACATCAGACCGCCACACTCCGCGTAAATCGCCACGCCGCGCTGATGCGCCGCCCGCAAATGTTTTAACATCGCCGTATTTGCCGCCAGATCCGCGGCGTATAATTCAGGATATCCACCGCCCAGCCAGATCATCTGACAATCAGGCAATGCGCGGTCATGCAGTGGGCTAAAACGCATAATGTTAACGCCGGCACGCTCCAGCAAATCGATGTTATCGGGGTAATAAAAGTTAAAGGCCTCATCATCAGCCAGAGCAAGCGTCAGCCCTGCCCCCGCTGTTTTACCAGGGCGTTCAGGCCACATTCCCGCCGGAAGCGCTGATAACACGCTCAGCGAGAGTAGCGCATCCACATCCACTGTTTGTTCCAGCGTGGCGGCAAAATCATGCCATGATTGCTGATTGACGAGGGATTCTCTGGCAGTAATCAACCCCAGGTGGCGTTCAGGTAATGCGACGCCGTCGCAAGGAGGGACATACCCCAGTACCGGCAGTGAGCAATAATGTTCAATGGCATTTTTGAGGAGCTGATAGTGGGCGTCGCTAGTGACGCGATTCACAATTACGCCCGCGAGGTTGAGGGTCGGGTCGAAGTGCTGAAATCCCATCACGATAGCCGCAAGCGACGTTGAAACAGCCTTGCCGTCCACCAGTAGGATGACCGGGCAACCAAGCTGTTTCGCCATCGCGGCTGTGCTGCAGTAATTGGGGTCGACGCCATAGCCGTCATACAGCCCCATGACGCCTTCAATGACAGCGATATCCGCCTGCCGCATTTGTTCGCAAAATAAGGCGTTGAGAACAGGAGGAGGAAGCATGAAACTGTCAAGATTACGGGACGCCACGCCACAGATAGCGGTATGCCAGCCGGTATCAAGGTAATCTGGCCCAACTTTAAACGGCTGTACGCGCAGCGCGCGTTTTTGCAGCAGCCTCAACAAACCAAGCGTCACCGTGGTTTTGCCGCAACCGCTTCCTGTGCCTGCAAGAATAAATGCGTGATGCCTTGCCGCCATTACCCTGATCCTGTTCAGGGTGGTAGGGGTATACAGGTACGCGCATGTTCAGTCTTTCGACTGTACGCGTCTTCGCAACCCACTTCCCACCGAAGTTGTTGGTTATCACCGACAGGCAGGTCTTCTGGCTTAGCGTCCTCCTCGCCCGTCCTTCCCAATCTTGCGATCAGTGGTCTTTACGGGGTCGTCAGCATCACAGCAGCGGGGGCTGCGGGGGATTTTCACCCCCTTCCCTACCACAAATGTGGCAAACCTGTTGGTTTACGTTATGGCTGTACGGCACACCCATAACGACAATTAATAATGTGCTACGTTTTACATTTCTATGAGCAATAGCCTGAGCGGTTGCTCATCTGACGTTAATCTACTCATCCTTACCGGTATATTGACGATAAAACGTATCGACAAAGCGTAATAAAACTTATCTTTCCTGACACTGTACTTCATCACAAAAATAAAAACTGGTGCAGTTTATGCCCTAAATTTTATTATTTTGTTGCGCTATGACAATTTATTGTTACACCAGATAAATTTTCTTTCTGAAATGATTAAGATACAAAAGACTATCAAAAATCGGCAATAGCAAAATATTGCTATTCATAACGATGGAGGATGAGAATTCTCATTTATCTGCTGGCGATAAGCCTGCGGCGTAACCTGATAGGTCTGGCGGAAGACTTTGCAAAAATAGCTGGTTTGCGAAAAGCCTAAATTACGCGCAATACTGGCAATACTCCAGTCACTATGGCAAAGCAATTCTCTGGCGCTAACCATTCTCTGGCGGTTTACCCACGCATTAAATCCGATTCCCTGATATTTCTTGAATAGTTTACTGAAGTAATAGGGGCTGAGATAGACATGTGAGGCGACATCCTCAAGACGAAGATCGTCGGACAAATGCGCATCAATATAGCGAAGCGCTTTTTTCATTTTACTGTCATGCGGAGTGGGACCACGAGTGGTTTTATTTGCCTCCGATTGCTGCGGATTGTCTTTGATAACCACGAAATTGAGCTGTTTTTTCAGGCAATTCTCAACAATCAGTTTAAGAAGATCGGCGGAAGCGATAACGCGTGAATAGTCCATCTCTGGCACATTCCGAAATTCATTCAAGAGCTCAGGGTCAGCCTGCCAGCGATCGTCGACATTAAGAATGTTTACCAGCTCCACGTCATTACTTAAACGAACCTGCCCGCATAAAACAAAGCCAACTAAATGCCCTGCGATTACCAGCGGAATAGAAAAATCCGTTAGACCGGCATGACAACGATAAATACAGGGTTGATCGGACTTCGATGCCTCCAGTCCCCCGCAGCGATCGCTCATACGACAACGTGTACTATGCTGGGGATGCTGCCGCATCAACTGACAAAACGGCGTGAAATTGAATAGCTCAGATATTTCATCACCATGAATATTGACAACCACAACCGCCAGACCGGTGGCTTGTGCAAAATCCTGTGCGATTTTATTAATGAGTTCTGAGTTCAGAGCGCTCGCAGAAATCATGATAAAACCCCTCAGTTAATTTATTGTTATAAACAAAACACATTATTTACATTCACTTTTTATTAGCATTATCCTGGCCCTGATAAAAAGTACAATGACAATATCAAAAGTCTCCCATTGCTGGGAGACGTTTTGATCAGTTCGTGAAAGCAGATCACGAAATTATCTCACCTGTTTTTACGATACATCATTGCTGTGAATCTGGTTCGCATTTTCTTACAGTTCACAGCGGTTACAAGGTAAATTCTTACCAATAAAATAGCGATATATGGCTGCTCCGGCACAGGCGCCGATAACAGGCGCGACAATCGGCACGATAAAATAAGGGATCTCTCGCCCACCGCTCATCGCCATGTTCCCCCACCCCGCTAACCATGTGAACAGTTTGGGACCGAAATCACGCGCCGGGTTCATTGCAAAACCGGTAAGGGGTCCAGTAGACGCGCCGATAACGGCAACCAATATCCCAATAAGCAAAGGCGCAAGCGGCCCTTTAGGAATGCCATTGCCATCATCCGTCAATGCCATGATCATGCCCATCAGAATCGACGTAATGACCACTTTCACCAACGCAGCCTGCCATACATTTAGCGCTGCGGCCGGATAGGTACTGAAAATGCTGGCTAATTGCAAACTTTCGACGCTACCGCGCACCATATGATGCGCAGTCTCAAATTCAGTAAAAAGGCTACTATAAAGCACATACGCCAGCAGAGCGCCGCCAAAAGCGCCGGCAAACTGGGCAATAATATAAGGCAATACCTTCTGTTTAGGGAAGCAGGCAAAGAGCCACAGCGCAATCGTCACCGCAGGGTTAAGATGTCCGCCGGAGATCCCGGCTGTAAGGTAAACGGCCAGTGAAATCCCAAGCCCCCAAATAATGCAAATCTCCCATAATCCGAGGCTGGCGCCTGCGACTTTGAGCGCGCTCAAACAACCGATACCAAAAAACAAAAAGAGTCCGGTGCCTAAAAATTCCGCACCACATTGCGCCTTTAGAGAATCATTCATGTGACACCTTCTGAGCAAAGTTCGTGTCCTGGCCAGCGCAAGTTTCGGCTGGCGGTAGAGTACAGCTAACCTCACTATAAAAAGTGCCGCCTGTAAATTGTTGGCAACCTGCGGGCCTGCCTTCCGGAAAAATCGTGTTGCGATAGCAAAATTTTGCTTTTCCGATATTTTTATCAGCCCATCACACGGGAAATTTGAGCTATAAAATACGCCTGTTGAAATAATAAAATATTGCACAAGCCAACTTATCAATTTCGAATAAGCATCACATTTTGCGTCTTTCGCTATATCAAATAGAAATACTCTCGTCACTAACAAAAATGTAAAAATGAAATAATAAAAACAAAATAATCATATAGACAATAATAAATTAAATGTTAATTATCAATCAGTTATAAAAATAAAAGGCAATTTAGTCATATTGCTTCCCCATTATTTTCTGATGCTCAACAGCAAGTCAGCCATTCTTTTTCCTCGCATCTTCTTATAGTCCCAACTATCGGAACACTCCATGCGAGGTCTTTATGCAACAAGAAGCACTAGGAATGGTAGAAACCAAAGGCTTAACCGCAGCCATAGAGGCCGCTGATGCAATGGTTAAGTCAGCCAATGTGATGTTAGTGGGCTATGAAAAGATTGGCTCCGGGCTGGTAACCGTCATTGTGCGCGGCGATGTTGGCGCGGTCAAAGCGGCCACCGATGCAGGTGCCGCAGCCGCACGCAACGTGGGTGAAGTGAAAGCCGTACACGTCATCCCACGCCCTCACACCGATGTAGAAAAAATCTTACCGAAGGGAATTAGCCAATGAGCAGCAATGAGCTGGTGGAACAGATCATGGCGCAGGTGATTGCCCGTGTGGCAACGCCGGAACAACAGGCCATCCCTGGTCAACCCCAACCTATACGAGAGACGGCTATGGCAGAAAAAAGCTGCAGTTTAACGGAATTTGTCGGGACCGCCATTGGCGACACCCTTGGCCTGGTTATCGCTAACGTCGATACCGCCCTGCTGGATGCGATGAAGCTCGAGAAGCGCTATCGCTCCATCGGCATTCTCGGCGCCCGCACCGGCGCAGGCCCACACATTATGGCGGCGGACGAAGCGGTGAAAGCCACCAATACCGAAGTAGTCAGCATTGAGTTGCCGCGCGATACCAAAGGCGGCGCGGGCCACGGTTCGCTGATTATTTTAGGCGGTAACGACGTGTCCGACGTCAAGCGCGGTATCGAAGTCGCGCTGAAAGAGCTGGACCGCACCTTCGGCGATGTTTACGGCAACGAAGCCGGGCATATCGAGCTGCAGTACACCGCTCGCGCCAGCTACGCCCTGGAAAAAGCGTTCGGCGCGCCGATTGGCCGTGCCTGCGGCGTCATCGTCGGCGCTCCGGCTTCCGTCGGCGTACTGATGGCCGATACCGCCCTGAAGTCAGCCAACGTTGAAGTCGTGGCGTACAGCTCTCCGGCGCACGGCACCAGCTTTAGTAACGAAGCCATTCTGGTGATTTCCGGCGACTCCGGCGCGGTCCGTCAGGCGGTGACCTCTGCACGCGAAATCGGCAAAACCGTCCTTGCGACCCTCGGTTCTGAACCGAAAAACGATCGCCCGTCCTACATCTGATACCCACGAGGCTGATTCATGAGATCGAAAAGATTTGAAGCACTGGCGAAACGCCCTGTGAATCAGGACGGCTTTGTTAAGGAGTGGATCGAAGAAGGCTTTATCGCGATGGAAAGCCCGAACGACCCAAAACCGTCGATAAAAATCGTTAACGGCGCGGTAACCGAGCTGGACGGAAAACCGGTTAGCGAATTCGACCTGATCGACCACTTTATCGCCCGCTACGGCATCAACCTGAACCGCGCCGAAGAAGTGATGGCGATGGATTCGGTCAAGCTGGCTAACATGCTCTGCGATCCGAACGTCAAGCGCAGCGAAATCGTCCCGCTAACCACCGCGATGACCCCGGCGAAAATTGTTGAAGTGGTTTCGCATATGAACGTGGTTGAGATGATGATGGCGATGCAGAAAATGCGCGCCCGCCGCACGCCATCTCAGCAGGCGCACGTCACCAACGTTAAAGACAACCCGGTGCAAATCGCCGCCGACGCCGCCGAAGGCGCATGGCGCGGGTTTGACGAACAAGAAACCACGGTTGCGGTAGCACGCTATGCGCCGTTCAACGCCATCGCGCTGCTGGTTGGTTCTCAGGTTGGTCGTCCGGGTGTACTGACTCAGTGCTCGCTGGAAGAAGCCACCGAGCTGAAGCTCGGCATGCTGGGCCACACCTGCTACGCCGAAACCATCTCCGTTTACGGCACCGAGCCGGTCTTCACCGACGGTGACGATACCCCATGGTCGAAGGGCTTCTTAGCCTCTTCCTACGCCTCTCGCGGCCTGAAAATGCGCTTCACCTCCGGCTCCGGATCCGAAGTGCAGATGGGCTACGCCGAAGGCAAATCCATGCTGTATCTGGAAGCGCGCTGCATCTATATCACCAAAGCCGCGGGCGTTCAGGGGCTGCAAAACGGCTCAGTAAGCTGCATCGGCGTACCGTCTGCCGTGCCGTCAGGCATTCGTGCCGTGCTGGCGGAAAACCTGATCTGCTCGTCGCTGGATCTGGAATGCGCCTCCAGTAACGACCAGACCTTCACCCACTCCGATATGCGTCGTACCGCGCGCCTGCTGATGCAGTTTCTGCCGGGTACCGATTTTATCTCCTCTGGTTATTCCGCAGTGCCGAACTACGACAACATGTTCGCCGGTTCCAACGAAGATGCGGAAGACTTTGACGACTACAACGTTATCCAGCGTGACCTGAAAGTGGACGGCGGTCTGCGCCCGGTTCGCGAAGAGGACGTTATCGCCATCCGTAACAAAGCCGCCCGCGCGCTGCAGGCCGTGTTTGCCGGAATGGGACTACCGCCGATTACCGATGAAGAAGTTGAAGCCGCGACCTATGCCCACGGTTCGAAAGATATGCCGGAGCGTAACATCGTCGAAGACATCAAGTTCGCCCAGGAAATCATCAATAAAAACCGCAACGGTCTGGAAGTCGTTAAAGCGCTGGCGCAGGGCGGGTTTACCGACGTGGCCCAGGACATGCTCAACATCCAGAAAGCCAAGCTAACCGGCGACTATTTGCACACCTCCGCCATTATCGTCGGCGACGGACAAGTGCTCTCTGCGGTTAATGACGTCAATGACTATGCCGGTCCGGCAACAGGTTATCGCCTGCAGGGAGAACGCTGGGAAGAGATTAAAAACATCCCTGGCGCTCTTGATCCCAACGAGATTGATTAAGGGGTGAGAAATGGAAATTAATGAAAAATTGCTGCGCCAGATAATTGAAGACGTGCTCCGCGATATGAAGGGCAGCGATAAACCCGTCTCGTTTAATGCGCCTGCGGCATCCACAGCACCACAGACCGCTGCGCCTGCGGGCGACGGCTTTCTGACCGAAGTGGGCGAAGCGCGCCAGGGCACTCAGCAGGACGAAGTCATTATCGCCGTCGGCCCGGCATTTGGCCTGGCGCAAACCGTCAATATCGTGGGCTTACCGCATAAGAGCATTCTGCGCGAAGTCATTGCCGGTATTGAAGAAGAAGGCATCAAGGCGCGCGTGATTCGCTGCTTTAAATCTTCCGACGTGGCGTTCGTCGCCGTTGAAGGTAACCGCCTGAGCGGATCCGGCATCTCCATCGGCATCCAGTCGAAAGGTACTACGGTTATCCACCAGCAGGGGCTACCGCCGCTCTCCAACCTGGAGCTGTTCCCGCAGGCACCGCTGCTGACGCTGGAAACCTACCGTCAGATTGGTAAAAACGCCGCCCGTTATGCGAAACGCGAATCACCGCAGCCGGTCCCTACGCTCAATGACCAGATGGCACGCCCGAAGTACCAGGCAAAGTCGGCCATTTTGCACATTAAAGAGACCAAGTACGTCGTGACGGGCAAAAACCCGCAGGAACTGCGCGTGGCGCTTTGATAAAGGATAACTCCATGAATACCGACGCAATTGAATCGATGGTCCGGGACGTATTGAGCCGCATGAACAGCCTGCAGGGCGATGCGCCAGCAGCGGCTCCTGCGGCAGGCGGCACGTCCCGCAGCGCAAAGGTCAGCGACTACCCGCTGGCGAACAAACACCCGGAATGGGTGAAAACCGCCACCAATAAAACGCTGGACGACTTTACGCTGGAAAACGTGCTGAGCAATAAAGTCACCGCTCAGGATATGCGTATTACCCCGGAAACCCTGCGCTTACAGGCGTCTATCGCCAAAGATGCGGGCCGCGACCGGCTGGCGATGAACTTCGAACGCGCCGCCGAACTGACCGCGGTACCGGACGATCGCATTCTGGAAATCTACAACGCCCTTCGTCCGTATCGTTCAACGAAAGAAGAGCTGCTCGCTATCGCCGACGATCTCGAAAACCGTTATCAGGCAAAGATTTGCGCAGCTTTCGTTCGTGAAGCGGCAGGGCTGTACGTTGAGCGTAAAAAACTCAAAGGCGACGATTAATTACAGGGGTATGTGATGCGATATATAGCTGGCATTGATATCGGCAACTCATCGACGGAAGTCGCCCTGGCGACTCTGAATGAGGCTGGCGCGCTGACAATCACCCACAGCGCGCTGGCGGAAACGACCGGGATCAAAGGCACGTTGCGTAACGTGTTCGGCATTCAGGAAGCGCTCGCCCTCGTCGCAAAGCGCGCGGGGATCAATGTCAGCGATATTTCACTCATCCGCATTAACGAAGCCACGCCGGTGATTGGCGATGTGGCGATGGAAACCATTACCGAAACCATCATCACCGAATCGACAATGATCGGCCATAACCCAAAAACGCCGGGCGGAGTAGGCCTTGGTGTGGGTATCACGATTACGCCGGAGGAGCTGTTAACCCGCCCGGCGGACTCGTCCTATATTCTGGTGGTATCGTCAGCCTTTGATTTTGCCGATATCGCCAATGTTATCAACGCCTCAATGCGCGCCGGATACCAGATTACCGGCGTCATTTTGCAGCGCGACGATGGCGTACTGGTCAGCAACCGGCTGGAAAAATCGCTACCGATTGTCGATGAAGTTCTGTACATCGACCGCATTCCGCTGGGGATGCTGGCGGCGATTGAAGTCGCCGTGCCGGGAAAGGTTATCGAAACCCTCTCTAACCCTTACGGTATCGCCACCGTATTTAATCTCAACGCCGATGAGACAAAAAACATCGTCCCGATGGCGCGCGCGCTGATCGGCAACCGTTCCGCCGTGGTGGTTAAAACGCCATCCGGCGACGTCAAAGCGCGCGCAATACCCGCCGGTAACCTGGAGCTGCAGGCGCAGAGTCGTACCGTGCGCGTGGATGTTGCCGCCGGTGCCGAAGCCATCATGAAAGCGGTGGACGGCTGCGGCAAGCTCGACAACGTCACCGGCGAGGCCGGGACCAATATCGGCGGCATGCTGGAGCACGTGCGCCAGACCATGGCCGAACTGACCAACAAGCCGAGCAGTGAGATTTTCATTCAGGATCTACTGGCCGTTGACACCTCGGTTCCGGTGAGCGTCACCGGCGGTCTGGCCGGGGAGTTCTCGCTGGAGCAGGCCGTCGGCATCGCCTCGATGGTGAAATCAGACCGTCTGCAGATGGCGATGATTGCCCGTGAAATTGAGCAGAAGCTTAATATCGACGTGCAGATCGGCGGCGCTGAGGCTGAAGCCGCCATTCTGGGCGCGCTGACCACGCCGGGTACCACCCGACCGCTGGCGATCCTCGACCTCGGCGCGGGCTCCACCGATGCCTCCATCATCAACCCTAAAGGCGAAATCATCGCCACCCATCTCGCCGGGGCAGGCGACATGGTCACGATGATTATTGCCCGCGAACTGGGGCTGGAAGACCGCTATCTGGCGGAAGAGATCAAAAAATACCCGCTGGCTAAGGTCGAAAGCCTGTTCCACTTACGCCACGAGGACGGCAGCGTCCAGTTCTTCCCGACGCCGCTGCCTCCCGCCGTGTTCGCCCGCGTCTGCGTGGTGAAACCGGACGAACTGGTGCCGCTTCCCGGCGACTTAGCGCTGGAAAAAGTGCGTGCTATTCGCCGCAGCGCTAAAGAACGCGTCTTTGTCACCAACGCCCTGCGCGCGCTGCGCCAGGTCAGTCCAACCGGCAACATTCGCGATATTCCGTTCGTGGTGCTGGTCGGCGGCTCGTCGCTGGATTTTGAAGTTCCGCAGCTGGTCACCGATGCGCTGGCGCACTACCGCCTGGTCGCCGGGCGAGGAAATATTCGCGGCAGCGAAGGCCCAAGAAACGCAGTGGCCACCGGCCTGATTCTCTCCTGGTATAAGGAATTTGCACATGGACAGTAATCACAGCGCCCCGGCTATCGTCATTACCGTTATCAGCGACTGCGCCAGCCTCTGGCACGAAGTGCTGCTGGGTATCGAAGAGGAAGGCATCCCTTTCCTGCTTCAGCATCACCCGGCTGGAGATGTCGTTGACAGCGCCTGGCAGGCGGCGCGCAGCTCGCCGCTGCTGGTTGGCATTGCCTGCGATCGACACTCGCTGGTCGTGCATTACAAGAATTTACCCGCATCGGCGCCGCTTTTTACGCTGATGCATCATCAGGACAGTCAGGCCCAACGCAACACCGGTAATAACGCGGCACGGCTGGTCAAAGGGATCCCTTTTCGGGATCTCCATGCTTAATCACAGGAGAACGGCAGTATGAATAACGCACTGGGACTGGTTGAAACAAAAGGGCTGGTCGGCGCCATTGAAGCCGCCGATGCAATGGTTAAATCCGCCAACGTACAGCTGGTGGGCTACGAAAAAATTGGTTCTGGCCTGGTTACCGTCATGGTTCGCGGCGACGTCGGCGCGGTTAAAGCAGCCGTAGATGCAGGCAGCGCGGCGGCAAGCGTCGTGGGTGAAGTGAAATCCTGCCACGTTATCCCGCGTCCGCACAGCGATGTTGAGGCCATTTTACCGAAATCAGCCTAATCGATGGCGAATAAGGAGCACCGCGTGAAGCAATCACTGGGATTACTTGAGGTTTGTGGTCTGGCACTGGCTATCAGCTGCGCCGATATCATGGCGAAATCCGCTTCTATCACGCTGCTCGCCCTCGAAAAGACCAATGGTTCAGGCTGGATGGTGATTAAAATTACCGGTGATGTGGCCTCCGTTCAGGCGGCTATCACCACCGGTGCGCATTTCGCCGAACAGCGGAATGGCCTGGTGGCCCACAAGGTTATCGCCAGGCCCGGAGAAGGGATCCTGCTCGCAGAGACACCCCCACCCTCCGTCATTGAACCTGAGCCTGAAGCGTCAGAGATAGCTGATGTCGTTTCTGAAGCGACAGCAGAAGAGGCCCCGCAGGAATCAGAACTGGTCAGCTGCAATCTGTGTCTGGATCCAAAATGTCCGCGCCAGAAGGGCGAACCTCGTACGCTTTGCATTCATTCCGGCAAGCGAGGTGAAGCGTAATGGATAAAGAGCTTCTGCAATCAACGGTTCGTAAAGTTCTCGACAAGATGCGCCAGCGGCCTATTCCGCTGGGCGTCTCAAACCGTCATATCCACCTGTCCGCACAGGATTATGAGCGGCTGTTTCCCGGCCATCCCATCAGCGAGAAAAAAGCGCTGCTGCAGCCGGGACAATACGCCGCGGAGCAAACCGTCACCCTGGTAGGGCCGAAAGGACAGCTCAAAAATGTGCGCCTGCTCGGTCCGCTGCGCTCGGTAAGCCAGGTGGAAATTTCGCGTACCGATGCGAGAACGCTGGGGATTGCCGCGCCGCTGAGAATGTCCGGCAACCTGAAGGGGACGCCGGGCATCCGCCTGGTCAGCCCCTTTGGCGAACTGGAGCTACCTTCCGGGGTTATCGTCGCGCAGCGGCATATCCATATGTCGCCGCTTGATGCGCTGATCCTGCGGGTTTCCCACGGCGATAGGGTCTCCGTGGCGATTGAAGGCGACGATCGCGGGCTGATTTTCAACAACGTGGCGATTCGCGTTTCACCGGACATGCGCCTCGAAATGCACATTGATACCGATGAAGCCAACGCCGCTGGTGCCGATAACCCGCAGGCCTTTGCCCGGCTGGTAGGCCCGCGATGAACGGCGAAACCCTGCAGCGCATTGTCGAGGAGATTGTCTCCCGGCTGCAGCGCCGTGCCCGGAGCACGGCGACGCTGAGCGTTACGCAACTTCGCGATGCCGACTGTCCAGCGCTGTTCTGTCAGCACGCGTCGCTACGCATCCTGCTCGTCGACCTGCCGCTGCTGGGTCAGCTTGCGGATGCAGAAACCGACGATGCCGCAGCCCGGAAAATTCACGACGCGCTGGCGTTCGGCATCCGCGTTCAGCTCAACCTGCACAGCCAGCTGCTGCCGGTTATCCCGGTCAAAAAACTGGCTCGTCTGCCGCTGGTATTCACCGACGAGCACGGACTGCCGCTGGTTCTGCATGCGGGTTCGGTGCTGAGCTATCGCGATGTCGCGCTGCTAAGCCGGGGGCGTGTGGTTGTCCACCGCAAATGCATCGTGACCGCCATGGCGCGTGACGCGGCCAATGCGCGGAATATTCAATTAATTAAGCAGGAGTAAATCATGCATCTGGCACGAGTCACGGGCGCGGTTGTCTCCACGCAAAAATCACCTTCTTTGATTGGGAAAAAGCTGCTGCTGGTGCGTCGGGTCAGCGCCGATGGCGAACTCCCCGCCTCGCCTACCTCCGGCGATGAAGTGGCCGTGGACTCCGTCGGCGCGGGCGTCGGCGAACTGGTTTTGCTCAGCGGCGGCTCCAGCGCCAGGCACGTTTTTTCCGGGCCAAATGAGGCCATCGACCTCGCCGTTGTCGGCATTGTAGATACGCTTTCGTGTTAAGGGGCGGTTATGGCGATTTATACCCGAACAGGTGACGCTGGCACCACATCACTGTTTACCGGCCAGCGGGTGAGCAAAACCCACCCGCGGGTTGAAGCCTACGGCACGCTGGATGAGCTGAACGCCGCGCTGAGCCTGTGCGCCTGCGCCGCTGCGGATGAAAATCACCGCACCTTACTTGAGGCCATCCAGCAGCAACTTTTTTGGTTTAGCGCAGAGCTGGCCAGCGACAGCGAGCAGCCGTCGCCCAAACAGCGCTACATCAGCAGCGAAGAGATTTCGGCCCTGGAAGCCGCTATCGATCGGGCGATGGCCCGCGTCGAACCGCTGCACAGCTTTATTTTACCCGGACGCTGCGAAGCCGCGAGCCGATTACATTTTGCCCGCACGCTGGCGCGCCGCGCCGAACGCCGTCTGGTTGAACTGGCAACTGAAGTCAACGTACGCCAGGTGCTGATGCGCTACATCAACCGCTTATCGGACTGCCTGTACGCCCTGGCCCGCGCGGAAGATAGCGATGCGCACCAGGCCAACATCATCCGTGAAGTTAGCAAGCGCTATCTGGCTGCCAGCCAGCCGACCCGCAGCAAGGAGACAACGCCCGTGGCCCTCTCATTCCACGATCTACACCAGCTCACCCGCGCCGCCGTTGAGCGCGCGCAGCAACTGCAGGTTCCGGTAGTCGTCAGCATCGTTGACGCGCACGGCACGGAAACTGTGACCTGGCGGATGCCGGACGCCCTGCTGGTCAGCAGCGAGCTGGCGCCGAAAAAGGCCTGGACCGCAGTGGCGATGAAAACGGCGACCCATGAGCTGAGCGATGTCGTTCAGCCAGGCGCGGCGCTTTATGGCCTGGAAAGTCATTTACAGGGAAAAGTGGTCACCTTTGGCGGCGGTTACGCCCTGTGGCGCGACGGCATATTAATTGGGGGTCTTGGCATCAGCGGCGGCAGCGTTGAGCAGGACATGGATATAGCACAGACCGCCATCGCGGCTATTAACGTGGGAACTCATCAATGAATACTTCTGAACTCGAAACCCTGATTCGCACCATTCTTAGCGAGCAATTAACCACGCCAGCGCAAACACCGGCCCAGCCTCAGGGCAAAGGGATTTTCCAGTCCGTGAGCGAGGCTATCGATGCCGCGCACCAGGCGTTCTTACGTTATCAGCAGTGCCCGCTAAAAACCCGCAGCGCCATTATCAGCGCGATGCGTCAGGAGCTGACGCCGCTGCTGGCGACCCTGGCGGAAGAGAGCGCCAATGAAACGGGGATGGGCAACAAAGAAGATAAATTCCTCAAAAACAAGGCTGCGCTGGACAACACGCCGGGCGTAGAAGACCTCACCACCACCGCGCTGACCGGTGACGGCGGCATGGTACTCTTTGAATACTCGCCGTTTGGCGTCATCGGTTCAGTCGCCCCAAGCACCAACCCGACGGAAACCATCATCAATAACAGCATCAGCATGTTAGCTGCGGGCAACAGCGTCTACTTTAGCCCGCATCCGGGCGCGAAAAAGGTCTCTCTGAAGCTGATTAGCCTGATTGAAGAGATTGCCTTCCGCTGCTGCGGCATCCGCAATCTGGTGGTGACTGTAGCTGAACCCACCTTCGAAGCGACCCAGCAGATGATGGCCCACCCGCGAATCGCAGTACTGGCCATTACCGGCGGCCCGGGCATTGTGGCAATGGGCATGAAGAGCGGTAAGAAGGTGATTGGCGCTGGCGCGGGTAACCCGCCCTGCATCGTCGATGAAACAGCGGACCTGGTGAAAGCGGCAGAAGATATCATCAACGGCGCGTCATTCGATTATAACCTGCCCTGCATTGCCGAGAAGAGCCTGATCGTAGTGGAGAGCGTCGCCGAGCGTCTGGTGCAGCAAATGCAAACCTTCGGCGCGCTGTTGCTAAGCCCTGCCGATACCGACAAACTCCGCGCCGCCTGCCTGCCTGAAGGCCAGGCGAATAAAAAACTGGTCGGCAAGAGCCCATCGGCCATGCTGGAAGCCGCCGGGATCGCTGTCCCTGCAAAAGCGCCGCGTCTGCTGATTGCCGTTGTCAACGCCGACGATACGTGGGTCACCAGTGAACAGTTGATGCCGATGCTGCCGGTGGTAAAAGTCAGCGATTTCGATAGCGCGCTGGCGCTGGCCCTGAAGGTTGAAGAGGGGCTACATCATACCGCCATTATGCACTCGCAGAACGTGTCGCGCCTGAACCTCGCGGCCCGCACGCTGCAAACCTCGATATTCGTCAAAAACGGCCCCTCTTATGCCGGGATCGGCGTCGGCGGCGAAGGCTTTACCACCTTCACTATCGCCACGCCAACCGGTGAAGGGACCACGTCAGCGCGTACTTTTGCCCGCTCCCGGCGCTGCGTACTGACCAACGGCTTTTCTATTCGCTAACCGAGGTCGCGATGAATACCTTCTCACTACAAACGCGGTTGTACAGCGGTCAGGGCAGCCTGGCGGTGCTCAAGCGCTTTACCAATAAGCACATCTGGATAATCTGCGATGGTTTTCTGGCGCGCTCTCCGCTGCTGGATACGCTGCGTAACGCGCTGCCCGCAGATAACCGCATCAGCGTCTTTAGCGAGATAACGCCGGACCCCACCATCCATACCGTGGTGCAGGGCATTGCGCAAATGCAGGCCCTGCAACCGCAGGTGGTGATCGGTTTTGGCGGCGGCTCGGCAATGGACGCGGCAAAAGCGATTGTCTGGTTTAGCCAGCAAAGCGGCATCAATATCGAAACCTGCGTGGCGATCCCGACCACCAGCGGCACCGGCTCGGAAGTGACCAGCGCCTGCGTAATTAGCGACCCGGATAAAGGCATCAAGTACCCGCTGTTCAACAATGCGCTGTATCCGGATATGGCGATCCTTGACCCGGAATTGGTGGTCAGCGTACCGCCGCAGATTACCGCCAACACCGGTATGGACGTGCTGACCCACGCCCTGGAGGCCTGGGTGTCACCGCACGCCAGCGACTTTACCGACGCGCTGGCGGAAAAAGCCGCCAAACTGGTGTTCCAGTATCTGCCCACGGCGGTGGAAAAAGGCGACTGCGTAGCGACGCGCGGGAAAATGCACAATGCTTCAACGCTGGCGGGGATGGCATTCAGCCAGGCGGGACTGGGTCTTAACCACGCGATAGCTCACCAGCTCGGCGGACAGTTCCATCTGCCGCACGGGCTGGCCAATGCGCTGCTGCTCACGACGGTGATCCGCTTTAACGCGGGTGACCCGCGCGCCGCCAAACGCTACGCGCGGATGGCCAAAGCCTGCGGTTTTTGCCCGGCAGAAGCCAATGACGTTGCGGCGATCAATGCGCTGATTCAGCAAATCGAACTGCTTAAGCAACGCTGTGCCCTTCCCTCACTGGCCGTTGCGCTTAAAGAAGGAAGATCCGACTTTTCCGCACGCATTCCGGCGATGGTGCAGGCTGCGCTGGCGGACGTTACGCTGCGCACTAACCCGCGCCCGGCCAATGCCGAAGCCATTCGGGAACTGCTGGAGGAACTGCTATGAGTACCGCCGTCAACGTCGTTGAAATGTCTCATAGCGCTGATGAAATTCGCGAGCGCGTCCGCGCAGCGGGCGTTGTCGGCGCGGGCGGCGCAGGTTTTCCCGCTCACGTCAAACTACAGGCGCAGGTAGAGATTTTTCTGGTGAACGCCGCCGAGTGTGAACCGATGCTCAAAGTTGACCAGCAACTGATGTGGCAGCAAGCTGCGCGCCTTGTGCGCGGCGTACAGTATGCCATGACGGCGACCGGCGCGCGCGAAGGGGTGATTGCCCTGAAAGAAAAATACCGCCGGGCCATCGACGCCCTTACCCCGCTACTGCCCGCCGGTATCCGCCTGCATATTCTGCCGGATGTTTATCCAGCGGGCGATGAGGTGCTGACTATCTGGATGGCAACCGGCCGCCGGGTCGCCCCGGCTGCGCTACCGGCCAGCGTCGGCGTGGTCGTCAATAACGTGCAAACGGTGCTGAATATTGCCCGGGCGGTCGAGCAGCAGTTTCCGGTCACTCGTCGCACGTTGACCGTAAACGGCGCGGTCGCCAGACCGTTGACCGTTACCGTTCCTATCGGCATGTCACTGCATGAAGTGCTGGCGCTGGCGGGCGGCGCAACGGTCGACGACCCTGGTTTTATTAACGGCGGCCCGATGATGGGTGGCCTGATTACCTCTCTTGATAACCCGGTGACGAAAACTACCGGCGGCCTGCTGGTGCTCCCCAAAAGCCATCTGCTTATCCAGCGGAGAATGCAGGACGAGCGCACGGTGCTTTCCGTCGCGCGCACCGTCTGCGAACAGTGCCGACTGTGTACCGATCTCTGTCCGCGACACCTGATCGGCCACGAACTCTCTCCGCACCTGCTGGTGCGGGCGTTGAACTTTCACCAGGCCGCCACGCCGCAGTTGCTGCTGAGCGCCCTTACCTGCTCGGAATGCAACATTTGTGAAAGCGTGGCCTGCCCGGTGGGGATCTCGCCGATGCGCATCAATCGCATGTTAAAACGCGAGCTGCGGGCGCAAAACCAGCGCTACGTAGGGCCGCTGAATCCGACCGACGAAATGGCGAAATATCGCCTGGTGCCGGTGAAGCGGCTGATCGCCAAACTGGGACTAAGCCCCTGGTACCAGGAAGCTCCGCTGGTTGAAGAAGAGCCGTCAGTAGAAAAAGTCACTTTGCAGCTGCGCCAGCATATTGGTGCCAGCGCAGTACCGACTGTTGCCGTCGGCGAGCGCGTGACGCGCGGGCAATGCGTTGCCGATATCCCGCCTGGCGCGCTCGGCGCCCCCGTTCACGCCAGCATCGACGGCGTTGTATCGGCCATCAGCGAACAGGCCATCACGGTTGTAAGAGGTTAACCATGTCTCAGGCTATAGGAATTTTAGAACTCACCAGCATCGCCAAAGGCATGGAGCTTGGTGATGCCATGCTGAAAAGCGCCAACGTCGATCTGCTGGTCAGCAAGACCATCTGTCCGGGGAAGTTTTTACTGATGCTCGGCGGAGATATCGGCGCTGTCCAGCAGGCCATTGAAACCGGTACGTCGCAGGCCGGCGAGATGCTCGTCGACAGCCTGGTGCTGGCAAATATTCATCCCAGCGTACTTCCGGCCATCAGCGGCCTGAATAGCGTCGAGAAACTCCAGGCGGTCGGTATCGTCGAAACCTGGAGCGTGGCGGCCTGCATCAGCGCCGCAGACCGGGCGGTGAAAGGCTCAAACGTCACCCTGGTGCGGGTGCATATGGCCTTCGGCATCGGCGGTAAATGCTACATGGTGGTGGCGGGCGACGTTTCAGACGTCAATAACGCCGTGACGGTTGCCAGCGAAAGCGCGGGCGAGAAAGGGTTGCTGGTTTACCGTTCGGTGATCCCGCGCCCGCATGAAGCCATGTGGCGACAGATGGTGGAGGGATAATGGAAAGACAACCGACAACGGATCGCATGATTCAGGAATACGTGCCGGGGAAACAGGTCACTCTCGCGCACCTGATTGCTAATCCAGGGAAAGATCTCTTTAAGAAACTGGGCCTGCCGGATGCGGTCTCCGCCATTGGCATCCTTACCATCACGCCGAGCGAAGCATCGATTATCGCCTGCGATATCGCCACCAAATCCGGCGCGGTGGAAATTGGTTTTCTCGATCGCTTTACCGGTGCCGTGGTGCTGACCGGCGACGTTTCTGCTGTGGAATATGCCCTCAAGCAGGTGACGCGCACGCTGGGCGAGATGATGCAATTCACCACCTGTTCGATTACCCGGACGTAAGCCAATGAAGCGTTTGATGTTTATCGGCCCCAGCCAGTGCGGGAAAACCTCGCTGACCCAAAGCCTGCGCGGCGAAGCGCTCCATTATAAGAAAACCCAGGCCATTGAATGGTCGCCGATGGCCATCGACACGCCGGGCGAGTACCTGGAGAACCGCTGCCTGTATAGCGCCCTGCTGACCAGCGCCTGCGAGGCCGACGTTATCGCCCTGGTGTTAAATGCCGACGCCCAGTGGTCGCCCTTTTCTCCGGGGTTTACCGCCCCGATGAACCGACCGACGATTGGCCTAGTCACTAAGGCCGATCTGGCCGAGCCGCAGCGTATTTCGCTGGTTGCGGAATGGCTTACGCAGGCTGGCGCACAGGAGATTTTTATTACCAGCGCGCTGAATAACTCGGGTCTCGGCGCCGTGCTGGATTTTCTGAATTCGAAGGAACCTTTATGTCTTACAAAATAATGGCCATTAACGCCGGCAGCTCATCGTTAAAATTCCAGCTGCTGGAGATGCCGCAGGGCGACATGCTCTGTCAGGGGCTGATTGAACGTATCGGTATGGCGGATGCGCAGGTGACAATTAAGACGCACAGCCAAAAATGGCAGGAAACCGTCCCCGTTGCCGATCATCGCGATGCGGTAACGCTGCTTCTGGAAAAGCTGCTGGGTTATCAAATCATTAACAGTCTGCGGGACATTGACGGGGTGGGCCATCGTGTGGCGCACGGCGGTGAGTTTTTTAAAGACTCGACGCTGGTCACGGATGAAACGTTAGCGCAAATCGAACGTCTTGCTGAACTGGCCCCGCTTCACAACCCGGTAAACGCGTTGGGTATTCACGTTTTTCGTCAACTGTTGCCTGATGCCCCTTCCGTAGCCGTGTTTGATACGGCATTTCACCAGACGCTGGATGAACCCGCCTATATTTACCCGCTTCCCTGGCATTATTATGCTGAACTGGGGATTCGCCGTTATGGCTTTCATGGCACCAGCCATAAGTATGTCAGCGGCGTTCTGGCGGAAAAGCTGGGCGTACCACTCAGCGCATTACGGGTGATTTGTTGTCATCTTGGAAACGGTAGCAGCATCTGCGCCATCAAGAACGGGCGTTCGGTCAATACGTCGATGGGCTTTACGCCGCAGTCAGGCGTGATGATGGGCACCCGTAGCGGAGATATTGATCCCTCTATTCTGCCGTGGATAGCCCAGCGCGAAAGCAAAACGCCGCAACAGTTGAATCAGTTATTAAATAATGAGTCAGGCTTGCTGGGCGTTTCTGGCGTGTCGTCTGATTACCGCGATGTCGAACAGGCAGCCAATACCGGTAACCGGCAGGCTAAACTCGCTCTCACTCTGTTTGCCGAACGCATTCGCGCCACCATTGGCAGCTATATTATGCAAATGGGAGGACTGGATGCGCTGGTATTCACTGGGGGCATTGGCGAGAACTCAGCGCGCGCCAGATCGGCGGTGTGCCATAATTTGCAATTTTTGGGCTTAGCCGTTGATGAAGAGAAAAATCAACGTAATGCGACATTTATCCAGACGGAGAACGCCCTGGTGAAAGTCGCCGTCATCAACACCAACGAAGAGTTAATGATCGCACAAGACGTTATGCGCATTGCGCTACCTGCCACGGAAGGGCTTTGTGTACCAGCCTGAGAGGGTCATACGACGCATTGCGGCAAGTCATGGTAATAACGCTTTTACCATGACACTATGCGCGCACACTATTCGTACCTGAAAGGTGATAACGTGGCTGTTGCGCAATGCCCCGCCTCATGCGGGGAACTTATCCAGGGATGGATTCTGGGCAGTGAGAAACTGGTCTCCTGCCCCGTTGACTGGTACAGCACCGTAGTAGTCACGGCTGCGCCGCCGCTGGTAAACGAGCGTCCATTGTCGCGGGCGATGGTGGAGCGCGTTCTGGCGCACTGGCAGTATCCTGCGCACTGGAGTAACGAGATTCGCGTCGATGTGCGTTCGTCAATTCCTGTTGCCAAAGGCATGGCCAGCAGCACCGCAGATATCGCCGCTACGGCGGTGGCAACGGCGCATCATCTTGGCCATTCGCTGGATGAAACCACCCTTGCACAGCTTTGCGTCTCAATCGAACCCACTGATAGCACCGTTTTTCATCAGTTAACGCTGTTTGATCATAATAATGCGGCCACGCAAATCGCCTGCGAGCCACCGCCGCCAATCGATTTGCTGGTACTGGAAAGCCCGGTCACACTGCGCACGCAAGATTACCACCGTCTCCCTCGCCAGCAGAAATTAATAGCAAGTTCAGCAACCTTGCAGCAGGCCTGGAATCTGGTGCAGGAAGCCTGTATAACGCAAAATCCGCTCCGACTGGGTGAGGCGGCTACGCTTAGCGCTATCGCCAGCCAGACGCTGTTACCTAAGCCGGGCTTTACCGCCCTGCTGTCGCTGGTCGAAGAGTGTGATTTATACGGATTGAACGTGGCGCATAGCGGTAGCGTGGTGGGTCTGATGCTGGACCGGAAACGTCATGATATTGCGCGCCTGAAAGGTAAGCTGGCAGAGAAAAAACTTACCCGACACTGGCCAAAACAACATTTACTCAAGATGGTCACAGGCGGGGTCAAACTGCAGTGAGAGCCTGATATACGCTCCCACTGCCGTAGCGCATTATTCGGCTTTTACATCGGCGTGTTTCATTTCGCCCATCGCTTTCAGCTTTTTGGAAATGTCGCGACGCTCTTTGGAGATTTCGGCATTTTTAATGATGTAGTCATCAACGCGATCTTCATAGTCGCTTTTCATGCTGGCGATGATACCCTGAATCGCCTCAACGCTCATACCTGGCTTGATGTAGTCGCTCAGGTTGTCCAGCAGCAGCACACGCTTCTGGTTGTCACGGATCTTCTTCTCAATGTCCTGAATTTCACGTTGCAGTTTATTTTTGCGACGGAACAGACGAACAAACTCCAGCACGTCCTGGAAAGAAGGCTTGGTTGTTTCCATTTTTACACCCCTGATAATGTGAGATTCGGATTCGTTAAGCAACTGCTAGTGGATAAACATTACGTTTATCCCCGTCATACTTCAAGCCGCCAGAGGAAACACCGTTACGTCGCCGTCTGGGGAAACCTGAAGGTTCGGAGATAAAATCGTTGCCAGTAGCACTCATTTTATCCTTATATTAGTATCATACTCTTAATCTTTGCTGAATCGAAGCAGCAACAAATTCATTCGCCCCATCTGCTTTTTATTTGCGCAAAGCCCGGCAGATCAAATGCGAAAGCAGTTCCAACTGTCGGGCCGTTTCCATACTTAGCCAAACATAGCCGTGGATGGGGGTTTCAGCCACCGCGTCGCCCTGCTGCTCGTTCATTAGCTGCCGCAACTCGGCAGCAATATCATTCAGTTTACCGGTATTTGCCAGTACCGGCTGCGGGTTGCCTTCATACAACGCGTGGGCGATCGTTAACAAGGTTTGCTGCGTCATCTGCTGGGTTTCACGCAATGTGTGCGCGTTAAGCATCACAAAATGGCTGGCGCGCGTCGCCCAGTGGGCATTGATTTGTAATTCAAGCATACAAACCAGATTGCGGTTGATGGTCTGAATGGCCTCGAAAATAGATTTTTGTATCCGGGTTTCTTTACTGGCGGGCGTTATCAGCCCGCGCATTTTGACGACATCGTTCAGCAATCGTTGCAAATGTTTATCCAACCGGGGGCGCTCCAGCAAATTCGGCGACAGCGCTGCCTGATACACCCGATTATACGCCGTGACGCAATGCGCCAGTTGGATGCGCCAGTGCAAAAAGGCGCGCTGGGGCCAGATGCCGGTAAACAACATTGCCAGTAGCGACCCCAAAATCACATCCCCGCCACGCCATAATGCCGTATTCATATCACCAGCAGGAGCGCCGACAACAACGGCGAGCGTTATGCCTATCAGTAGCGCCTGATACGGTTTTTTCCCTAATGCCAGCCAGCCGCACAAAAACATCGCTATCGCACACCACACCAGCATCAGCGGTAAGGAAAAGAGCTCCAGGCGTAGCGCCACCAGCCCTAACGCCGCGCCCAAAATCGTACCGCCTATGCGCTCAAAAGCACGAGGCACTACATTTCCCCAGAATGAGATGGGCCCCATAATCACCACTAACGTGATTAGCGGCCATGTGCCCTCGGGAATAGAAAACAGACGAACCAGCAGAAAGGTAAGAATGAACGCCAGGGCGATACGTATGCCATGCACGATGCGATAATGACGGTACAACCGTATTTCAAAAGGGCTTAATGACTTATCGGCACGCACGCTTGCGCTCCTTACGGGAATAGCAAAAAATGCATTGTACCTGCTTTATAGCAAAAATAGCGCACTGGCGGACGGAACACATTATCCGTCCGCTCTTTTCAGCCAGGAAACCAGTCGATCACTTCCGCTGTACCGGAATATACATTTCAATATCCCAGTATCCATCTTCCATACCGTTATTCAGATAGGTTTCAAAACAGGGCGCAGAGGCTATCTGATAAGCGCTATCCTGCTCCAGGACGTCAAAAAACCGTTCCCACGGCTTCGCAAAGTCACGGTCTTCCACTCGCGCGACAGCAGTGGCATATTCGCCGCCTTCAATGGCGGTCACGATTACGCCTTCGCTATTGTCCGGCAGGATGAAATTCTCTGCCACGGACACCACGGTATCGCAGCGGAGTTTTTCCGCAGGTACGACATCTGGATTGTCGTAATAGACGGCTATCCATTCAACTGGCACGATCCGCTGTCGATCCACCCATGTCATCAGTTGTTCAAAACCCTGCTTCACGGTGTGTTCCCATGGACCGACCATGTGGAAACCGGCTATCTTGCGTTTTTGTTCCTGCCTGATTTCGTAATCCATGCTGCCTCCGTCACTTTACTATACTGTATGAATGTACAGTATAATTACAGCCTTTTACGGTCACAAGGACTGCGTGATCATTTTGTGAGCAACCTCGCAATCCCGCCCTTTTGACACCTCAGATGGCGGTGAACGATGTGTGACAACGGCTTACGCTTTATGCTGAAAATAGTCGCTCAGACGAGAGAACATACCGCCTTTACCCACCGATTCCAGAGTAACCAGCGGCCACTGAGCGATCAGTTTATCCCGATCGTAGAGCTCTATTTCACCTACCTGTTGATGAGCGGCGATTGGCGCCTCCAGCTCTTTTCTATCCAGCACATATTTTGCTTTGATATGCGGAATTTCCGCTTTAGGCAGCGCCATCCAGAAATCCTGTTCCGTACCCAGCGCAATCTTTTCTTTGTCTCCATACCAGATTCGCTCGCTGCCCACTTTTTTACCGCTGTGCAAAATCTGCACCGTCGCAAAGTTTTGCAGGCCCCACTGCAACAGTTTTCGAGCCTGTTCTTCACGGCCTTTCGAACTTTTCGCTCCCATCACAACAGCGATAAGTCGACGCTGCCCGTCCACCGCCGATGCGATAAGATTATATCCCGCCCCCGATGTGTGTCCGGTTTTAAGCCCATCAATATGCATGGTCTTATCCCACAACAAGCCGTTGCGGTTCTGCTGCGTGATGCCGTTCCAGGTCAGGCTTTTCTCGCTGTACATGTGATAAAATTCAGGTTCGCCGTGAATAATCGCCCGGGAGAGTACGGCCAGATCATACGCGGAGCTATGTTGTCCCGGCGCATCCAGACCGTGGACGGTTTCAAAATGGGTATCCTGCAAATTGAGTTTTTTCACATAGCTGTTCATCATCGCCACAAACTGCGGCTGCCCGCCCGCGATATAATCCGCCAGCGCCACACAGGCATCGTTACCGGAATCCACGATTAAGCCACGGCTTAAATCACGCACCGACACGCGATCCCCTTCTTTTAAAAACATCAACGAGGAGCCGACAAACACCGGATTATCCTTCGCCCAGGCGTCGCGCCCAACGGTGACGATATCGTCAGGGCTGATACGATGACTATCGATGGCGCGATCGACGACGTAGCCCGTCATTAGCTTGGTAAGGCTGGCGGGATTACGTTGCTGGTGTTCATTACCGGCGGTAAGAACCTGTCCCGTAGTGTAATCCATCAACACCCAGGCGCCTGCATCAATGGCTGGCGGTTGGGGAGCAAAACTTACGGCATCGGCCGCAAGCGCAGGAGAAAGGTGCATCGCGAATAAAGAAGCGGCAATAAACAAACGGCGTTTCAACAGCATGTCCTCAGGATGGTCTCTATTTGCCGTTCTTTTTACGGAAGTTCAGTTAAACAAACATGGATAAATTGCAAGAAAATGTGACACAAGGCACATTTTCTTGCTGACTTTATTTTATGGATACGCTCAGACGGCGGACTTATCCCCGCGCGGCGCGGTACGATGACGATGATAGCCGTCAACCATGCTACGGAAAATTTGTCCCGGCGTGTCGCCAAGAGTACACAGATAGAGATGCGCGCAAATAAACAGTAAGCCGATGATAGCAAGCGCCATATGCAGCACCAGCATCACAGGGCCCAGACCCGCAACCTGCGGATAGAGACACAGCAAACCGGTGATGATTAACAGCGGTACCAGCGCGTACATAATCGCCAGATATGCCAGTTGTTGCAGTGGATTGAACTTATTCTGCTCTGTTGCCGCGAACGGATGCGCTTCCCCTTTCATAATGCCAAAAAGGTAAAAACGCGTCTGGCGTATGCAGCGCGTTACCAGTCCGGAAAAATTTACCCGATAGTGACGCCCATTACCTGTGGTGAGGTTGATCAGCACAAACCCGACCCAGAAAGCCAGTAAGGCAAAACCACACCAGGTATGCACTTGTACCATTAGCGCTACAGGGCCGAGAGAAAAATGACCAAATAAACCGCTTAACAGTAATAAAACAAACAGTAACGCATTTCCCCAATGCCAACGGCGAATCGCCAGCGAGTAGAGATAGTCACGATGCTCTTCGCCGCCCGCCGTTTTTGGCGCCAGCATCCGGCGCAATAACGCATGGATAACCAGCCCAACAAGCATGAGCAGCACCACGACGCCTGCGTAAATTAACCACAGCGGCCAATAATCTGGCGCATAATGTAGTTCCGCTCCCCAGATAGTATTCATGCTTTACCCTCCTGATGGACTTCTTTACGACGGTACAGACTGACCGCGCCGCTACGCGCCTCCTGCTGGCGATAGACCTCTTTCTGACCGACCCAGCGCTGGATCTCGCTCTCATCCAGCCTGCCGAATTTCAGCGCGTCCGTTGGGCAAACGGATACGCACGCCGGAGACTGGCCAGCCGCCAACCGCGTGTCGGCACAGAAGTTACACTTGTCGGCGACGCCGGTTTGCGGATTCAAATAGCGCACATGGAAAGGACATGCGGCAACACAATAATCGCAGCCAATACAGCGCGATTTATCCACCTGCACGATCCCGTTTTCATCACGATATGACGCTCCGGTAGGACAAACGCTGACACATGGCGCATTTTCACAGTGCTGACAGGAGACGCGGACAAATTGAAAATGGGTTTGTGCGTTGGATGCCTGTTCAGGGGCGCGAATTTGTACCTGTACGCGGCTAAATCCCTCCGGTACGTCATTAAGCACTTTGCAGGCAACGGTACACGCCTGGCAGCCGATACAACGCTTTTCATCATGCAGCATGACGTACTGATTCGTTAAATGATTCATGGTTCCCTCCTCCCTCATGCCCGGCTCAGCGTCACGCCTGCGGTATGCACTACCGTACCGGATACCGGACTCGTCACGTGCGGCAGTAAATTTCCGCAGTGGATACCGTGTGTCGTCGCCGCCGTTTTGGCCCCAGCTTTAGCGCCAAATCCCATATAGACAAAAAGCGTGTCCGGGCGGATTCCGGGCGTCACCAGCGCCTTACCTTTCTCTTTACCCGTAGCATTTTCCAGCCAGATCTCATCGCCGGTCTTAATGCCTTTTTCTTGCGCCGTTTGCGGATGGACCCAGACCGCGTTATCCCACATTAGCTCGCTGAGTAAAGGTACGTACTGCGTCGCGCCATTGGTATGCACGGCCACTTTGCCCTGAATGAAGTAAAGCTCATTCTCTTTTTTAAGCGCAAAGTCACGAACGCGCGGAACGCCGTAGCCTGGGAGCAATTCCTCCAGGGTTGCGGAATAAAGTTCGATTTTGCCGGAGGGCGATTTGAAGCGAAGCTGTTCGTCATAGGTGTTGTCGCTGTCCGTCGCGATAGCGCCGGGGTAACGTGCCGTAAACTGACGAACGGATTCTGGTTCGCGTAATAGCAGCGGAACGCCCCATTCGAGATACCCTTTCTGTCGCAGTTCCTTCGCTAAAGCATGGTCGCCGTTCAATTGATAGAGTTGGCGCGTCTGCATATCCTGCCACGGATAGTACTGCCCTAATCCCAACTGCTCGCCAAGTTCTTTCCAGATTTGCCAACTCGGACGCGCCTCGCCAATCGGCTCTACGACCTGTTGGCGCAGAGCGTAAGCCGGGTGCAGTCCCGACATATCCGATACCTCTTCGTCCCGTTCGAGATAAGTGCATTCCGGCAGCAGATAGTCGGCATACGCCGCGCTCTCGCTCAAATAGACATCGCAGCTAACCACCAGATCCAGTTGCTCAACGGTTTTTACCAGGTCCGAACGACAGGTGACGGTCTGGAAAGGATTATGCCGCGACATAATCCACGCCTTTATCGGGTAAGGCTTCTGAGTTAACGCCGCGTCAATAATGCTTTGCACCACGCCGCCGCCAGCAGCGATATATTTAAACTGCGGTGCGACCAAATCGATTCGTTGCGCCGTCGGTTTCGGCATATTTTTAATGTTGAGTTTCGCCAGCGTTGGCGCGACCTTTTCTCCGGCCAGTTTGTTGTAAACCGACGCGTTTTTTTTCTGATATAGCCCGCCTTCGCGCTCAATATTACCGAGCAGTACATTAAGCGTAAAAATCATACGCCGCATATCGATCTCTTCCTGCGAGAACGTCGCGCGATGACCAGGACTGACGATAGCATGAGGCGCGCAGGCGGCCAGTTCGCGTGTCACCCGGACAATGACGTCGGCAGGGACATCGGCCTGCGCGGCGGCCCATTCCGGCGTCGTCTCTTTTACCGCCTGTGCTAACTGTTCAAATCCGCTGGTATAACGCTCAACAAAAGACGCATCGTAGAGTTGTTCATCAATCATGACGTGGCACATCGCCAGCAGAACCGCTAAATCCCCCCCGGGACGAATAGCATGCCACTCATCCGCCTTGCTGGAAAATATCGACAGACGCGGATCGAAGCTCACCATCTTGGCCCCCTTCTCCTGCGCGGTCATTAGCTCATGGGTATCGGCAACTTCAATCCCTTCATACAAATTGTGGCCAAACGAAACCAGATAGCGCGTGTTAGCGATATCCATCGCCAGATCGCCGCCCATCATCACTTTTGCCGCAATGGCTTTCCCGGCAGGGCACGTTGAGGCGTGAGTAAAGGTATTAGGCGAACCAAAGGCCGTAGCCAGATGGAAAAGATGGCTGGAGAGCGAGCCCGATTTGGAAGAGAAAGCCACGGTCTCGGGGCCATGCTGCGCTTTGATGGCATTCATTTTCGCCGCGATTTCCTGGTAAGCCTGTTGCCAGCTAATCACCTGCCATTCACCGTCGCCGCGTGGCCCGGTGCGTTTCATAGGTTTTACAATCCGTTGCGGGTCATTGACCAGGCTGACGCCGCTCCCGCCCCTGGCGCATATGCGCGTCCCCTGCTGCGGCGCAGAAGGATTGCCCTGGATAAAAACGGTCTTGTTATTGACTACCTGCGCCTGAATAGGGCAACGAAAGGAACACATTTCGCACAAGCTTGGCGTTAGCGTGGTTTTACCGTTAATGCCGGCAATCGGGTTGCGTGCCAGCGCCCCGGGCGGAAAAGCGCCCAGCGCGCAGGCAGAGCAGCCGATGCCTACCCCCTGCAAAAAAGAACGACGACTAATGCTCATATAACCTCCTGTTATTAGATATAGCTGAAGATTATATTTAATTTGTATTATGAAATGTCGGCTTCAATCACAATTTGAAATAGTTGTTAAAATGAACACGCCAACACGATAAAACCTTTTATTTTATAAATATTTTACATTTCCTGAACACGCACATGGCTGTCATTGAATAATCAGCAGAATTACCAAACAACCCGCTGTTAATTATAAAAATGATACAATTCCAATAACACGTAATAATATTTAAAAGAAAACGATTATTTCCTGAAAAGCGATTTCACGCGCTTTACGCAGTTCTTTCTCATACGCGCCGGAACGTCCGCCGACGATATCCCGAATGCCGGCGAAAAACGTTGGTTGCGCATCGAAGCGGGTTTACTTTTGCGCGCACACGGGCTCCGTTACCCGACCCGCTCTCTTATGCCTGTATTTTTCCGCAGATACGTCAGCGTCCCACAATACGGTGACATGATGACAGGATGGACACTTTCTGAAAGAAACCTGCCAGATAACATGGTGAATTGTGATCTCCATCGCCATACCGACATATGAAGCTTACTTTTAAGGCGTTAAAAATCCAGACCGTTTTTCCATAATGATGTTGATAAGGAATTCTAATGAAGATATCATCAGGCGCAATTAATTTTTCTACTATTCCTAACCAGGTTAAAAAATTAATTACCTCTATTCGTGAACATACGAAAAACGGGCTCGCCTCAAAAATAACCAGTGTTAAAAACACGCATACATCTTTAAATGAAAAATTTAAAACAGGAAAGGACTCACCGATTGAGTTCGCGTTACCACAAAAAATAAAAGACTTCTTTCAGCCGAAAGATAAAAACACCTTAAACAAAACATTGATTACTGTTAAAAATATTAAAGATACAAATAATGCAGGTAAGAAAAACATTTCAGCAGAAGATGCCTCAAAAATGAATGCAGCATTCATGCGTAAGCATATTGCAAATCAATCATGTGATTATAATTACAGAGTGACAGGTGCGGCCCCGCTCCCCGGTGGAGTCTCTGTATCAGCTAATAACAGGCCCACGGTTTCTGAAGGTAGAACACCACCAGCATCCCCCTCCCTCTCACTTCAGGCTACGTCTTCCCCGTCATCACCTGCCGACTGGGCTAAGAAACTCACGGATGCAGTTTTACGGCAGAAAGCCGGAGAAACCCTTACGACCGCAGATCGCGATTTTTCAAACGCAGATTTCCGTAATATTACATTCAGCAAAATATTGCCCCCCAGCTTCATGGAGCGAGACGGCGATATTATTAAGGGGTTCAACTTTTCAAATTCAAAATTTACTTATTCTGATATATCTCATTTACATTTTGACGAATGCCGGTTCACTTGTTCGACACTGAGCGATGTAATCTGCAATAATACGAAATTTAGTAATTCAGACATGAATGAAGTGTTTTTACAGTATTCAATTACTACACAACAACAACCTTCTTTTATTAATACAACATTAAAAAATACGCTTATGCATCACAAAACCAACCTCTCTGGCGTTATTTTAAATGAACCGGATAATTCATCACCTCCGTCAGATTCAGGGTGCGTAAATTTTATTCGTTTAGGTGATATCTGGCTGCAAATGCCAATCCTTTGGACTGAGAGCGCTGTGGATGGATTTTTAAATCATGAACATAATAATGGTAAAAGTATTCTGATGACCATTGACAGCCTGCCCGATAAATACAGTCAGGAAAAAATCCGGGCAATAGAAGACCTGGTTAAGTCATTGCGGGGTAGCCACTTATCAGAGGCACATATCCGGCCAGTTGAAAGTTCGCTGTTGAGCGTACTGGCCCACCCTCCCTATACGCAAAGTGCACTTATCAGCGAGTGGCTCAGACCTGTTTAGGAACGTTTTTTTGCCCACCAGTGCCAGACCTATAATGGCGTTCCCCTGCCGGCTCCTGTCACATATTATCAGCAGCGCATACTGCCTGTGTTGCTGGATTCGTTTGACAGGAACAGCGCCGCCATGACCACTCACAGCGGACTCTTTAATCAGGTGATTTTACACTGTATGACAGGCGTGGACTGCACTGATGGCACCCGCCAGAAAGCTGCAGCGCTTTATGAACAGTATCTTGCTCACCCGGCGGTGTCTCCCCACATCCATAACGGGCTCTTTGGTAATTATGACGGCAGCCCGGACTGGACAACCCGCGCTGCAGATAATTTCTTGCTGCTTTCCTCCCAAGATTCAGACACGGCGATGATGCTCTCCACTGACACGCTGTTAACAATGCTAAACCCTACTCCTGACACCACATGGGACAACTTTTACCTGCTGCGAGCCGGAGAGAACGTTTCCACCGCGCAAATCTCTCCGGTAGAGTTATTCCGTCATGACTTTCCGGTGTTTCTCGCCGCATTTAATCAGCAGGCCGTGCAGCGACGCTTTGGGGAACTGATTGATATCATCCTCAGCACTGAAGAGCACGGGGAGCTGAACCAGCAGTTTATTGCCGCCACGAACCAGAAACATTCCACCGTGAAGTTGATTGATGATGCCTCAGTGTCGCGTCTGAACACCATTTTTGCCCCCTTGCTTCCTGAAGGCAAACTCAGCCCGGCACACTACCAGCACATCCTCAGTGCTTATCACCTGACTGACGCCACCCCACAGAAGCAGGCGGAAACCCTGTTCTGTCTCAGTACCGCATTCGCACGCTATTCCTCCAGCGCCATTTTCGGCACTGAGCATGACTCTCCGCCCGCCCTGAGAGGCTATGCGGAGGCGCTGATGCAGAAAGCCTGGGAGCTGTCTCCGGCGATATTCCCGTCCAGCGAACAGTTTACCGACTGGTCCGACCGTTTTCACGGCCTCCAGGGTGCCTTTACCTGTACCAGCGCTGTGGCGGATAGTATGCAACGTCATGCCAGAAAATATTTCCCGAGTGTTCTGTCATCCATCCTGCCACTGGCCTGGGCGTAGTCCAGCCTCAGCCCGCATGGAATTAAGGGACACAGCGTTGTGTCCCTTTGTAAATAGACCCATTTTAGTCCATGCATTTTTTGAGATCCCGGCCAGATTGACCCTGGCCCAAATTCCATACAGTACTAAATCGGAATCAGTAATTTCAGATGGACCGGAATATGGTTTACCATAGAGGGAGCATAGCTTAGTGTCGCTGATGGTCATTTTAGTATTTTGTACTCGATGATTTTAATGTTTATGTACTCACCATCGCATGTACGAACATTAGCAACAATATCAATTGGTGTACAAATACAATCAATCAACGACAAAATGAAAGAATAAAATATTTCATATACATATAACATCAGGCGTGTACATCAAGTGACAGTTAAAAACGACAGCATACAGAGCACATTCCTCTTCCACGATTACGAAACCTTCGGTACGCATCCGGCCCTCGACAGACCTGCGCAATTCGCCGCGCTCCGTACGGATAACGACTTCAACGTTATTGGCGAGCCGGAGGTGTTTTATTGCAAACCCGCCGATGATTATCTACCGCAGCCCGGCGCAGTGCTGATTACCGGCATCACGCCGCAGGAAGCGCGTGAGAAAGGAGAAAACGAAGCCGCTTTCGCCAGACGCATTCATGCGCTGTTTACCGTTCCTAAAACCTGCGTTGTGGGCTACAACAATGTGCGCTTTGATGATGAAGTCACGCGCAATATTTTTTATCGCAACTTTTACGATCCCTACGCCTGGAGCTGGCAGCATGATAATTCACGTTGGGATCTATTGGATGTCATGCGCGCCTGTTATGCGCTGCGCCCGGAGGGAATTAACTGGCCGGAAAACGACGACGGCCTGCCCAGCTTTCGTCTGGAACATTTAACCCAGGCGAACGGGATCGAACACAGCAACGCGCATGATGCGATGGCGGATGTCTACGCCACTATTGCGATGGCGCAACTGGTGAAAACACGCCAGCCGCGGCTGTTTGATTATCTTTATAGCCACCGCAGTAAACATAAACTGGCGGCGCTGATTGACGTTCCGCAAATGAAGCCGCTGGTGCATGTCTCCGGCATGTTTGGCGCGTGGCGCGGTAATACAAGCTGGGTCGCGCCGCTGGCGTGGCATCCTGAAAACCGTAACGCGGTGATCATGGTCGATTTAGCAGGCGATATTTCTCCTCTTCTTGAGCTAGACAGCGACACCCTTCGCGAGCGGCTTTATACGGCCAAAGCCGATCTTGGCGATCTCGCCGCAGTGCCGGTAAAGCTGGTGCATATCAATAAATGTCCGGTACTGGCGCAGGCGAATACCTTGCGCCCGGAGGATGCCGACCGGCTGGGAATTAACCGCCAGCACTGCCTGGATAACCTGAAAGTGTTGCGTGAAAACCCGCAGGTCCGCGACAAAGTGGTGGCGATTTTTGCCGAAGCCGAACCTTTTGCCGCCTCGGATAACGTTGATGCCCAGCTCTATGATGGTTTTTTCAGCGATGCCGATCGCGCAGCCATGAAAATCGTACTCGAAACCGAGCCGCGTAACCTGCCTGCGCTGGATATTACCTTTGTCGATAAGCGCATTGAGAAGCTACTGTTTAATTACCGCGCACGCAATTTTCCCGGTACGCTGGATGACGCAGAGCAGCAGCGCTGGCTGGAGCATCGCCGTCAGGTGCTGACGCCGGAGTTTTTACAACAGTATGCCAATGAATTGCAGATGCTTTCTCAGCAGTATGCGGAAGATAAAACGAAGCTGGGGTTGCTGAAATCACTGTGGCAGTACGCAACTGAGATTGTGTAATTGACCAATGCCTGACGGGCATTGTTAATCCAGAGCGGATAAATAGTGACGCAGCCATCTGGTAAACATGCTGGATGACAGACAAAAAACCGGAGGCACTGCCTCCGGTTTTACTATTACCAATAATACGCGCGATTACGCGACGTCTTCGTACTGTGGAACCGGGTTGCGGAAGCTTTTAGTTACGCACGCCAGATAAATCAGCCCGATACCCGCCCAGATCAGGCCCAGTACCATTGAGCTCTCTTCCAGGTTAACCCACAACGCACCAACCGTGAGCGCGCCGCACATCGGCAGGAACAGATACTGGAAGTGATCTTTCAACGTTTTATTACGCTTCTCACGGATCCAGAACTGCGAAATCACCGACAGGTTAACAAAGGTAAACGCGACCAGCGCACCAAAGTTAATCAGCGCCGTCGCCATCACCAGGTCAAAATTAATCGCCAGCAGCGCGATCGCCCCGACCAGGATGATGTTCATCGCTGGCGTACGCCATTTCGGATGAACGTAACCGAAGAAGCTTTTCGGGAATACGCCGTCGCGCCCCATTACGTACATCAGGCGCGCTACGCCTGCATGCGCTGCCATACCGGAAGCCAGCACGGTGATAGTAGAGAAGATCAGCGCGCCCACCTGGAAGGTTTTACCCGCCACGTACAACATGATTTCCGGCTGAGACGCATCCGGATCTTTAAAGCGAGAGATATCCGGGAAGTACAATTGCAGGAAATAGGTTGCAAAGATGAAGATCAGGCCGCCAATCAGCGCGGTCAGGAAAATCGCACGCGGGATCACGCGTTCAGCATCTTTGGTCTCTTCCGACAGGTTACTGATGCCGTCAAAGCCAGTAAAGGAGAAGCACAGGATCGTCGCTCCCGTAATCATCGGGATAACGTGCGCATCGCCGGACCAGAACGGACGAGTGCTCGCCAGCGTACCGGCGCCTTCGCCTTCAAATACGCCATAAACCACCATGCCCAGAATGACCGCAATCAGCACCACCTGTAACACCACAATCACGGTGTTGAAGTTAGCGACCGATTTGAGGCTGCGCAGGTTAAAGGCCGTCATAAAGGCCACCAGCGCCACGACAAACACCCATGACGGAATGGAGGGCACCAGCGCTTCAAAATAAATTTTCGCTAACAGAATGTTGATCATCGGCGCGAACAGATAATCGAGCAGAGAAGACCAACCCACCATAAAGCCAACGGTCGGGCTGATGGATTTCTGGGCATAGGTGTACGCCGAACCCGCGGAAGGATAGCGACGCACCAGTTTCCCGTAGCTCAACGCCGTAAACAGAATCGCGATTAACGCGAATGCATACGCCGTCGGTACGTGACCGTCAGTGAGGCCTGAAACGATACCAAATGTATCGAACAGCGTCATCGGCTGCATATAGGCAAGACCCATCATTACAACCGGAACTAACGTAAGCGTTTTACGTAATTCCACGCGAGAGGTGTTTGGAGTAACGTTATGCGACATGGTCATTCTCCTTTACGGCGAATGCCGTCGCGTAAGCAAAAAATTGCCCCATTTTCTGGATTCCTCAGCGACAACAACTGTCGATTTTTAAGTAAGTATCTATCCGGTACGAAGCCCGGCCTCTTGGTATTGAATGATGTGTTTGAAGCAAAAAAATAACCGACGCGTATTAAAACGTCGGTTAGTGTCATTTTTTGCAAGCGGCGTATTCTGCCCTAAATTGAAGTGAAATGACAAGAGAATGCGAGCGCGTTCAAAAAATTATTTTTCATAAGCGATTGATTTTTAAACCGGCGATTTTGCATACACCCCAGCAATAGCATTATTTGCTAAAATTTCATCCCGCCACCAGCCGCTGGCCAGCCCGGCGGTCTGTTCATTCCAGCCAACCCACACCGGTTCATAGGCGATTTGCGCCACAACTTTCTTCTCTATAAGCGCGCCGCTTTCCAAAAATCGCTGCGCCAGATAACGCGGTAAATAGCCGCACCCCAGTCCGCTAATTTGCAGCTCCAGCTTGGTTTTAAAATCAAACACGGTAATCGCTTCCTGAGCGTCGAGCAGTTCAGACCCTATTGATCGCGAGGAATGGACGCTATCGCCAACCACAATCGCGCGAAAACGTTTGATCGTCTGGCGGCTAAGCGGTTCCTCTTCATGAACCAGCGGATGATGCGGAGCGACAGCAAACACCAGTTCAAGATCGCCCAGTCTTGCAAAGCCAAAGCCGGTGTCAGGCGGCGGCGCGCGCATGGCGCCAACAATGATATCCGCCCTTCCCTGCGTCAGCGTCTCCCATGAACCGCCGAGAACGCCATTAACAAATTTAAGGCGCGTCACGCTGTGGCGTTGATAAAAAGCGTCGATAAGCGGGGCCAGAAGAGAAAAGGGAAAGGTATCATCCACACCGATGACCAGTTCGTTCTCCCAGCCTTCATGCAGTTTAATCGCCTGCTTTTCCAGCTCGCGAACGGTGTGCAGCACTTCACGGCCTTTTTCCAGTAGCATCTTACCGGTTCGCGTAAATCGCGCGCGGTGCCCGCTACGGTCGAGCAGTTGGATATTAAGATCGTTTTCCAGCTTATGAACGGTATAACTGAGGGCGGACGGCGTTTTAAATAATTTTGCCGACGCCGCCGCGAAGCTGCCTTCTTTTTCTAACGCATCAAGAATAATCAGAACGTCCAGCAGTGGTTTCATACTCGTCCCCTTGCGCTATATGGCGACCACCTGCTGGACAGCGACTCACTCCATCGGCATCACCAGCGGATCGGGATATTGATATTCAAATCCCAGCTCATTACAAATCCGGCTACCGTCGATAATCTTCCCTTTGCCGTTGTCCGGTGCGTCACGAAAATGCGGCGGCGCCATTCCCAGCAAGCGCGTCATTTGCGGATAAAACACGTTGCGGGCTGGATGCGCCGGCGCACATATATTATAGATGTGCCCTCCTTTCGGCGCCTGTAGCAAGAGGGTAATTGCGCCAACCACGTCTTCAAGATGCACCAGATTGACCCCGTGTTGACCATCCGGCGCGGTTTTTCCGGCAAAGAAACGTCCGGGATGGCGCCCAGGCCCGACCAACCCCGCCAGCCGCAGAATATCCACTGACGTGCCCGGCAGATTATGCAGCCAATCTTCCAGTTCCTTCAGGGTACGCCCGCTGGCCGTGACCGGATTACGCGGCGTATTCTCTTTCACCACGCCTTGCGCATCGCCGTAAACAGACGTCGAACTGGTAAAAATAATACGCGGGATACGATAAGCCAGCGCGCTGTCGACCAGCTCCTGCATCGCCTGCAGATAAAAATCCTCTCCCGGACCGCTACGGCGCGCGGGCAGTGTTATCACCAGCGCATCGACATCCAGCAGAGCGTCAAGATCGTCCGCCTCACAGACCAGCTCCGGCTCCAGACGCAGCGGATAGCTTTCAATTCCACTCATACGGGCCGCTTCCACCCCGTCAAGGGTGGTTTTGCTGCCGGTAACCTGCCAGCCTCTCGCTGCCAGCGACATTGCCAGCGGCATGCCTAACCAACCTAAACCGACAATTGCGACCTTTTTCATCCATTTTCTCCTGACTTTAACGCCTCATACATAAGGCTACGCCAGCCCGCCGTGACTGACAATTCATACTATAAATGCGAAATGAAAAAAGCGCTTGCTTTAAGGCGTAAAAGTGGTTTAGGTTAAAAGGTATCAAATGAATAAGCATTCATCGGAATTTTTATGACACGCGTTCAATTTAAACACCACCATCATCACCATCATCCTGACTAGTCTTTCAGGCGATGTGTGCTGGAAGACATTCAGATCTTCCAGTGGTGCATGAACGCATGAGAAAGCCCCCGGAAGATCATCTTCCGGGGGCTTTTTTTTGGCGCGCGATACAGACCGGTTCAGACAGGATAAAGAGGAACGCAGAATGTTAGACAACACCCGCTTACGCATAGCTATTCAGAAATCAGGCCGTTTAAGCGATGATTCACGAGAATTGCTGGCCCGCTGCGGCATAAAGATTAATTTACACACTCAGCGCCTGATTGCGATGGCGGAAAACATGCCGATTGATATCCTGCGCGTGCGTGATGATGACATTCCGGGTCTGGTGATGGATGGCGTGGTCGATCTCGGCATTATCGGCGAGAACGTGCTGGAAGAAGAGCTACTCAATCGCCGCGCGCAGGGCGAAGATCCGCGCTATTTTACCCTGCGCCGTCTTGACTTCGGCGGCTGCCGTTTATCGCTGGCAACGCCGGTTGACGAAGCCTGGGACGGCCCGGCGGCGCTGGACGGTAAACGTATCGCTACCTCTTATCCGCACCTCCTCAAACGCTACCTCGATCAGAAAGGCGTCTCTTTTAAATCGTGTCTGTTAAATGGTTCTGTCGAAGTCGCGCCGCGCGCGGGGCTGGCCGACGCTATCTGCGATTTGGTCTCTACCGGCGCGACGCTTGAAGCTAACGGCCTGCGTGAAGTCGAAGTTATCTACCGCTCTAAAGCCTGTCTGATTCAGCGCGACGGTGAAATGGCACAGAGCAAGCAACAGCTGATCGATAAATTGCTGACCCGTATTCAGGGCGTGATTCAGGCGCGCGAATCGAAATACATCATGATGCACGCGCCAAGTGAACGCCTGGAAGAGGTTATCGCCCTGCTGCCAGGCGCCGAAAGGCCGACAATTCTGCCGCTGGCGGGCGAGCAACAGCGCGTGGCGATGCACATGGTCAGCAGCGAAACGTTGTTCTGGGAAACCATGGAGAAACTGAAAGCGCTTGGCGCCAGCTCGATTCTGGTACTGCCGATCGAGAAGATGATGGAGTGATCTGACGCCTGATGGCGCTGCGCTTATCAGGCCTACGTAATGCGTTGATATTTTGGGTTCAGTAGGCCGGATAAGGCGGAACCCTGTGATGGAGTAAAAACCATGAGCTTCAATACCCTGATTGACTGGAACAGCTGTAGCCCTGAGCAGCAGCGTGCGCTGCTGACGCGTCCGGCGGTTTCCGCCTCTGACAGTATTACCCGGACGGTCAGCGATATTCTGGATAATGTAAAAACGCGCGGTGACGATGCCCTGCGTGAATACAGCGCTAAATTTGATAAAACAGAAGTGACAGCGCTACGCGTTACCCCTGAAGAGATCGCCGCCGCCGGCGCGCGTCTGAGCGACGAATTAAAACAGGCGATGGCCGCTGCCGTCAAAAATATTGAAACGTTCCATTCCGCGCAGACGCTACCGCCTGTAGATGTGGAAACCCAGCCAGGCGTGCGTTGCCAGCAGGTTACGCGTCCCGTCGCGTCCGTCGGTCTGTATATTCCCGGCGGCTCGGCTCCGCTCTTCTCAACGGTGCTGATGCTGGCGACGCCGGCGCGCATTGCGGGATGCCAGAACGTGGTTCTGTGCTCGCCGCCGCCCATCGCTGATGAAATCCTCTATGCGGCGCAACTGTGTGGCGTGCAGGAAATCTTTAACGTCGGCGGCGCGCAGGCGATTGCCGCTCTGGCCTTCGGCAGCGAGTCCGTACCGAAAGTGGATAAAATTTTTGGCCCCGGCAACGCCTTTGTAACCGAAGCCAAGCGTCAGGTCAGCCAACGCCTCGACGGCGCGGCTATCGATATGCCTGCCGGGCCGTCTGAAGTACTGGTGATCGCCGACAGCGGCGCAACACCGGATTTCGTCGCGTCTGACCTGCTCTCCCAGGCAGAACACGGTCCGGATTCGCAGGTGATCCTGCTGACGCCTGATGCTGACATTGCCCGCAAGGTGGCGGAGGCGGTAGAACGTCAACTTGCAGAACTGCCGCGCGCGGACACCGCCCGGCAGGCCCTGAGCGCCAGTCGTCTGATTGTGACCAAAGATTTAGCGCAGTGCGTCGCCATCTCTAATCAGTATGGGCCGGAACACTTAATCATCCAGACGCGCAATGCGCGCGATTTGGTGGATGCGATTACCAGCGCAGGCTCGGTATTTCTCGGCGACTGGTCGCCGGAATCCGCCGGTGATTACGCTTCCGGAACCAACCATGTCTTACCGACCTATGGCTATACTGCTACCTGTTCCAGCCTTGGGTTAGCGGATTTCCAGAAACGGATGACCGTTCAGGAACTGTCGAAAGCGGGCTTTTCCGCTCTGGCATCAACCATTGAAACATTGGCGGCGGCAGAACGTCTGACCGCCCATAAAAATGCCGTGACCCTGCGCGTAAACGCCCTCAAGGAGCAAGCATGAGCACTGAAAACACTCTCAGCGTCGCTGACTTAGCCCGTGAAAATGTCCGCAACCTGGTACCGTATCAGTCCGCCCGCCGTCTGGGCGGTAACGGCGATGTCTGGCTGAACGCGAATGAATTCCCGACAGCGGTGGAGTTTCAGCTCACCCAACAAACGCTTAACCGCTACCCGGAATGCCAGCCAAAGGCCGTGATTGAAAACTACGCGCAATATGCTGGCGTAAAGCCGGAGCAGGTGCTGGTCAGCCGCGGCGCGGATGAAGGGATCGAACTGGTGATCCGCGCCTTCTGCGAACCGGGGAAAGACGCCATTCTCTACTGTCCGCCCACTTACGGTATGTACAGCGTCAGCGCCGAAACCCTTGGCGTAGAGCGCCGGACGGTTCCCGCGCTTGAAAACTGGCAGCTGGATCTACAAGGGATTTCCGACAACCTTGACGGCACAAAAGTGGTATTCGTTTGTAGCCCCAATAACCCCACCGGGCAACTTATCAACCCGCAGGATCTGCGCACGCTGCTGGAGTTGACACGCGGTAAAGCGATAGTCGTCGCCGACGAAGCTTATATTGAGTTTTGCCCACAGGCCACGCTGACAGGCTGGCTGGTTGAATATCCTCATCTGGTTATCCTGCGCACATTGTCGAAAGCTTTTGCGCTGGCGGGTCTGCGCTGCGGCTTTACGCTGGCTAATGAAGAGGTGATCAACCTGCTGTTAAAAGTGATCGCCCCTTATCCGCTTTCTACGCCAGTGGCGGATATCGCCGCCCAGGCGCTGAGTCCGCAGGGAATAAACGCAATGCGCAATCGCGTGGCGCAGACAGTGCAGGAACGTCAGTATCTGGTGAATGCCCTGCAACAGACCGCCTGCGTAGAACACGTCTTTGACTCTGAAACCAACTATATTCTGGCGCGGTTTACCGCCTCCAGCAGCGTGTTTAAATCCTTATGGGATCAGGGCATTATCTTACGCGATCAGAATAAACAACCTTCTTTAAGCGGCTGCCTGCGGATTACGGTCGGCACCCGCCAGGAAAACCAGCGCGTCATTGACGCCTTACGTGCGGAGCCAGTATGAGTCAGAAGTATCTTTTCATCGACCGGGACGGAACCTTAATTTCCGAACCACCGAGCGATTTTCAGGTAGACCGCTTTGATAAACTGGCCTTTGAGCCAGAGGTGATTCCCGTATTGCTGAAGCTGCAAAAAGCCGGTTTTAAGCTGGTGATGATCACTAACCAGGATGGACTTGGCACGCAAAGCTTCCCGCAGGCGGACTTCGACGGACCGCACAACCTGATGATGCAGATTTTCACCTCACAGGGCGTACGCTTTGATGAGGTGCTGATCTGCCCTCACCTGCCCGCAGACGACTGCGACTGCCGCAAGCCCAAAGTGAAGCTGGTGGAGCGTTATCTTGCGGAACAAGCGATGGATAGCGCCAACAGCTATGTGATTGGCGATCGTGCGACCGATATCCAGCTCGCTGATAACATGGGCATTACTGGTTTACGCTATCACCGTGAAACGCTGAACTGGACGATGATTGGCGAACAGCTAACGAAACGCGATCGTTATGCGCATGTGGTCCGCAACACCAAAGAGACACAGATTGATGTCAGCGTCTGGCTGGATCGCGAAGGCAACAGCAAGATTAATACCGGCGTCGGCTTCTTTGACCATATGCTCGATCAAATCGCCACCCACGGCGGCTTTCGTATGGAGATTACCGTTAAGGGCGATCTCTATATCGACGATCACCATACGGTAGAAGATACCGGACTGGCGCTCGGTGAGGCATTAAAACTGGCACTCGGCGACAAACGCGGTATCTGCCGTTTTGGCTTTGTACTGCCGATGGATGAATGTCTGGCGCGCTGCGCGCTGGATATTTCCGGTCGTCCGCATCTGGAATATAAAGCTGAATTTACCTACCAGCGTGTGGGCGATTTGAGCACAGAGATGATTGAACACTTTTTCCGCTCACTCTCTTACACGATGGGCGTCACTCTGCATCTCAAGACTAAGGGTAAGAACGATCACCACCGTGTCGAAAGTTTGTTTAAAGCCTTTGGTCGGACGCTACGCCAGGCTATTCGCGTGGAGGGCGATACATTACCGTCCTCGAAAGGAGTGCTGTGATGAACGTCGTCATCCTTGACACCGGCTGCGCCAATTTAAGCTCGGTAAAATCCGCCGTGGCGCGCCACGGTTACACCCCGGTGGTTAGCCGCGAAGCGGAAATCGTATTACGCGCTGACAAACTCTTTCTGCCCGGCGTCGGCACGGCGCAGGCCGCTATGGATCAACTGCGCGAACGTGAACTGATCGACTTAATTAAAGCGTGTACTCAGCCGGTACTGGGTATCTGCTTAGGGATGCAACTGCTGGGTCGTCGCAGCGAAGAGACGCGCGGCGTGGATCTGCTGAACATTATCGAACAAGACGTGCCGAAAATGACCGACTTTGGTCTGCCGCTGCCGCACATGGGCTGGAATCGCGTGTATCCGCAGGCGGGCAATCGGCTGTTTCAGGGCATTGAAGATGGCGCCTATTTTTACTTTGTTCACAGCTACGCGATGCCGGTCAACCCGTGGACTATCGCCCAGTGCAATTACGGCGAGCCGTTTACCGCAGCGGTACAGAAAGATAATTTCTTCGGCGTACAGTTCCACCCGGAACGTTCGGGCGCGGCGGGTGCTCAGTTGCTGAAAAACTTCCTGGAGATGTAATGATTATTCCGGCATTAGATTTAATTGACGGCACCGTGGTGCGTCTCCATCAGGGCGACTACGCCCGCCAGCGGGATTACGGTAACGATCCCCTGCCCCGTTTGCAGGATTACGCCGCCCAGGGCGCCGGGGTGCTGCATCTGGTAGATCTGACCGGCGCTAAAGATCCGGCGAAGCGACAGATACCGCTGATTAAAACCCTGGTCGCGGGCGTGAACGTGCCTGTTCAGGTCGGCGGCGGCGTGCGTACCGAAGAAGACGTTGCGGCATTACTGAAAGCTGGCGTTGCCCGTGTGGTCATCGGTTCAACGGCGGTGAAATCCCCTGACGTGGTGAAAGGCTGGTTTGAACGTTTTGGCGCGCAGGCGCTGGTGCTGGCGCTGGACGTTCGCATAGACGAACACGGCAACAAGCAGGTGGCGGTTAGCGGCTGGCAGGAAAATTCCGGCGTCTCGCTGGAACAACTGGTGGAGACCTATCTCCCCGTCGGCCTGAAACATGTACTGTGTACCGATATTTCTCGCGACGGCACGCTGGCGGGCTCTAACGTTTCGCTGTACGAAGAGGTATGCGCCAGATATCCGCAGATCGCCTTTCAATCCTCCGGCGGTATTGGCGATATCGATGATATTGCCGCCCTGCGCGGCACCGGCGTGCGCGGCGTGATTGTCGGACGCGCTCTGTTAGAAGGGAAATTTACCGTTAAGGAGGCCATCCAATGCTGGCAAAACGTATAATTCCGTGTCTGGATGTTCGTGATGGTCAGGTGGTGAAAGGCGTACAGTTTCGCAACCATGAGATCATTGGCGATATCGTTCCGCTAGCCAAACGCTATGCCGACGAAGGCGCGGACGAACTGGTGTTCTATGACATTACCGCCTCCAGCGATGGTCGCGTAGTCGATAAAAGCTGGGTGGCGCGCGTTGCCGAGGTGATCGACATTCCGTTTTGTGTAGCGGGCGGTATCCGGTCAATTGACGACGCCGCCAAAATTCTTTCTTTCGGGGCGGATAAGATCTCTATCAACTCCCCGGCGCTGGCTGACCCAACGCTGATTACCCGTCTGGCTGACCGTTTTGGCGTACAGTGCATTGTCGTCGGGATTGATACCTGGTTTGACGACGCCACGGGGAAATACCATGTTAACCAGTATACCGGCGATGAAAACCGTACCCGCGTAACGCAGTGGGAGACGCTGGATTGGGTGCAAGAGGTACAACAGCGCGGCGCGGGGGAAATCGTCCTGAATATGATGAACCAGGACGGCGTGCGTAACGGTTACGATCTGACGCAGTTGAAAAAAGTCCGTGACGTTTGCCGCGTGCCGCTGATCGCCTCCGGCGGCGCGGGCACGATGGAACACTTTCTTGAGGCATTCCGTGATGCCGATGTCGACGGCGCGCTTGCCGCCTCCGTTTTTCACAAGCAAATCATCAATATTGGCGAATTAAAAGCGTACCTGGCAGGCCAGGGCGTGGAGATCAGGATATGTTAACAGAGCAACAACGCCGTGAGCTGGACTGGGAAAAAACCGATGGCCTGATGCCAGCCATCGTGCAACATGCGGTATCCGGCGAAGTATTGATGCTGGGCTATATGAACCCACAAGCGCTGGACATAACCATTGAATCAGGCCATGTCACGTTCTTCTCACGCACGAAACAGCGTTTATGGACCAAAGGCGAAACCTCAGGCCATGTGCTGAATGTCGTCAGCATTGCGCCGGATTGCGACAACGATACACTGCTGGTGCTGGCAAACCCTGTCGGGCCGACCTGCCACAAAGGTACCAGCAGCTGCTTTGGCGACGCCGGCCATCAGTGGTTATTCCTGTATCAACTGGAGCAGCTACTGGCAGAGCGCAAAACCGCCGATCCGGCCAGCTCTTACACGGCGAAACTGTACGCCAGCGGTACTAAACGTATTGCGCAAAAAGTTGGCGAAGAAGGTGTGGAAACCGCGCTGGCGGCCACCGTTAACGATCGTGTTGAGCTGACCAATGAAGCGTCTGATTTGATGTACCACCTGCTGGTGCTGTTGCAGGATCAGGATCTCAACCTCACCACCGTGATCGACAATCTTCGTAAGCGTCATCAATAAGCGTAAAAAAACCGGGCAATGCCCGGTTTTTTAATGAGAGATTTTACCTTTCGTAGCCGACCACCATCCGGCAAAGAAGCTTACAAGGCTTTTGGCTCATAGCTACGTAGCGCATTGCGCCCCAGCACAATCCCGGCGCCGATCATCCCACCCAGCAATACAGCCAGCACAAGGGTAATGGCTGTTTTCGGGCTATCGCGACGAACCGGCAGCGTCGGCTTCATCACATAACGATAGACGTGCACCGTATCGGCAGTCACTTTCAGATTTTTAATGTCCAGCAGTGTCTGCTTCGTCTGGTAATAGGCCGGAGAAAAGACCAGTGGACGCGTCGCTTCGTTCTGTATCATCGATTTTAGCGCATCGCTCCCCAGCAGGAACATCGTGTCCTGGGTAACATCCTGGGTTTGCTGAATCTGCGGCTGCGTGATTTTGGCCTCATCCGCATAGCGCAACGCTTCTTCGATTTGCTTAATACGCAGATCTTTTTGTTCCTGCGCCACAACTTCCTGCGTCTCAAGGGACTCCTGCAACGTTTTGGTTTGCAGCGTGATGTTATCTTTCAGGTCAACTTCCAGTTCCTTAGCGACCTCTTCATCCACCTGTTGGATATATTCCGCCAGCCGACGCTGCGCCCCTTCAGCGGTAGTACTCACATAAGAAACCGAGAGCGGCAGCGCCTGCCCCTTTACCGACTGTTCAATGGTGAGCTTTTCCCGCTCTTTCTGATTATCCAGCGCTTCCGATAATGCGGAAAACGCAGAGCTAAAGCGGCTTATAAAATTCGCCTGCACTTCAGAGATTCTGGGGGCATTCCCGCCATACAAGACGTTGAGCGCGTTGGTATAGGTGGCAACCTGCGCGGCATCAGGTTGGGTAATAATCGCCGTGGATGTCCATTTTTCTTTGGCTATCATCAGGTAGCCTACGGCCAGCAAAATGGCGATAATAACGGCTACAATAATGGTCATCTTCCCACGCCATAACTGTAGCAATAACTCAATCAAATCAATCTGTTCCGGATCGTTCCCACGCCCGGAAGACGTATTACTATCCACTGTCATAGATACCCTAACTAAAAAAAGGATGAAGCTGGAGACAGTGTAGTCATAAAGCAAATATATGCCATAGGATTAATGATAAAAATCAGACATTATTTCCATTTGGTCAATAAATCATCGGAACTCATCAGCCCCGATTGCCTTATTAATCACTACCGAAAAGATCGCGGGTATACACTTTTTCAGCGACATCCAAAAGCTCTGCCGCCATCCTGTTGGAAATAATGACATCCGCCTGCTGTTTAAAGCAGTGCAAATCACGTTCAAGACGTGAGTTAAAGAAAGTTTCTTCTTGCATTACCGGCTCATAGATGATGACCTCTACGCCTTTCGCTTTAATACGTTTCATTATCCCCTGAATCGATGAGGCGCGAAAGTTATCGGAGCCACTCTTCATAATCAGGCGATAAATTCCTACCACTTTAGGCTTTCTGGCAAGGATAGAATCGGCAATAAAATCTTTACGCGTACGGTTTGCTTCAACGATAGCGGAGATAATATTATTAGGCACCGACTGATAATTAGCCAGCAACTGTTTGGTATCTTTTGGCAAACAATATCCGCCATAACCAAAAGAGGGATTATTGTAATGATTGCCAATACGCGGGTCGAGGCACACCCCTTCAATAATTTGTCGGGTATTTAACCCTAACGTTTCAGCATAGCTGTCTAATTCATTAAAATAAGCGACTCGCATAGCGAGATAAGTATTGGCGAAAAGTTTAATGGCTTCCGCTTCAGTGGAGTCCGTAAACAGCGTCGGAATCTCCTGTTTAACAGCGCCTTCCTGGAGTAATGCGGCAAATTCTCTGGCGCGCTCAGATTGTTCCCCAATCACGATACGGGAGGGATAAAGGTTATCGTAAAGGGCTTTACCTTCGCGTAAAAACTCCGGAGAGAAAATGATATTTTCTGTCGCAAACTTCTGACGCATTGCCGCCGTGAAGCCAACCGGCACCGTAGACTTAATAATCATCACGGCTGCGGGGTTGATGCTGATCACATCCTGAATGACCGATTCCACACTGGACGTATTAAAATAGTTGGTTTTTGGATCGTAATCCGTAGGCGTAGCAATGATGACGTAATCAGCATTCTGGTACGCATCAAACTTATCCAGCGTTGCCCTGAATGTGATGTTATCTTCCTTTAAAAATTGCTGAATTTCTTTATCAACAATCGGAGATATCCGATCATTTAACAGTTCAACACGGGAAGGAACAATGTCTAACGCCACCACTTCATGGTGTTGTGCAATAAGCAAACCATTAGACAAGCCAACATAACCCGTCCCGGATATCGTGATTTTCATTATTCGCTCTCAGAATCAACTTAATTATGAATCATGATGTATTTCGCATCCTGATAAGATATTAAAGTTTTAACGCCTGAGTATATAAAGCGCAACGCAGACGAAAACAATTCAGATTATCTTCATTAAGATAAACACAGATTATTAAGTTAATATTAAGCAAAAGCGATAAATCAATAAGAATAGAGATAAAAAAAAGCCCGGTATTAAACCGGGCTTAAACATTTTTGCAGAAATTATTCCAACCATTCGGTATGGAAAATGCCTTCTTTATCAGTACGTTTATAGGTGTGCGCACCAAAGTAGTCACGCTGCGCCTGAATTAAGTTAGCTGGCAGTACTGCGGCGCGATAGCTGTCATAGTAGGCCACTGCCGCAGAGAATGTCGGCACCGGAATGCCGTTCTGCACCGCGTAAGCCACAACATCACGCAGCGCCTGCTGGTACTCATCAGCAATTTTCTTGAAGTAAGGCGCTAACAGCAAATTGGCAATACCGGCGTTTTCTGCGTAAGCATCGGTAATCTTCTGCAGGAACTGAGCGCGAATGATACAGCCCGCACGGAAAATCTTAGCAATCTCGCCGTAGTTAAGATCCCAGTGATATTCATCAGACGCGGCGCGTAGCTGCGAGAAGCCCTGCGCATAGGAGACGATCTTGCCAAGATACAGCGCACGACGCACTTTCTCGATAAATTCCGCTTTGTCGCCTGCCGGCTGCGCTTTCGGTCCGGAGAGCACTTTAGATGCGGCAACACGTTGCGCTTTCAGCGAAGAGATGTAACGCGCAAAGACAGATTCGGTAATCAGCGACAGCGGTTCGCCCAGATCCAGCGCGCTCTGGCTGGTCCATTTACCGGTCCCTTTGTTGGCGGCTTCATCAAGAATGACATCCACCAGGTAGTTTCCGTCTTCATCTTTTTTAGTGAAGATGTCTTTAGTGATGTCGATCAGATAACTGCTCAGCTCGCCGTTATTCCACTCAGTAAAAGTGTTCGCCAACTCTTCATTGCTGAGGTTCAGGCCGCCTTTCAGCAGGGAGTAAGCTTCAGCGATAAGCTGCATATCGCCATATTCAATACCATTGTGGACCATCTTGACGTAGTGACCCGCGCCATCGGAGCCTATATAGGTCACGCACGGTTCGCCATCTTCCGCCACGGCAGCAATCTTCGTCAGGATCGGAGCCACCAGTTCATAGGCATCTTTCTGACCGCCAGGCATGATAGATGGCCCTTTCAGCGCGCCCTCTTCACCACCGGAAACGCCGGTACCGATAAAGTTAAAACCTTCCGCAGACAGCTCGCGATTGCGACGGATTGTGTCCTGGAAGAAGGTATTACCGCCATCAATAATGATATCGCCTTTTTCCAGATACGGTTTCAGCGAATCGATAGCTGCATCAGTACCTGCGCCCGCTTTCACCATTAACAGGATACGACGAGGCGTTTCGAGGGATTCAACAAACTCTTTCACCGTGTAATAAGGCACCAGCTTTTTGCCGGGATTCTCGGCAATCACTTCTTCGGTCTTTTCACGGGAGCGGTTGAAAACGGAGACGGTATAACCACGGCTTTCGATGTTGAGCGCGAGGTTGCGCCCCATCACTGCCATACCGACGACGCCGATCTGTTGCTTGGACATTACATACTCCTGTCAGGTGTGGTCACCGCGCGACGAGAACGCACGATTTTAATGTATCAAAGATGTTAACCCAATATTCATCAATATAATAGTTCATTATTTGCATATATTAAATAAAATGAGATATGGCTAATAATGTACATTATAGAAGTTATACTTCCAATAAGCTATATTATAGATTATTAAACTTTATACACTTGCCCGACACTTAAATTCTCTAATTTGTAAATAATTTTTTCTCGAGAGATTTCTTTATAACTTTCAATACATGACCAGAATGGTACCACCTTTGCATCTAACTCGAGAAATGGTCCTTCTTTAACCTCTAATACAACAGCATGTGATGAACGACAGACAAGTGTATGAATAGTATTAGGTTCTATTTTAGCGAATAATGCACCATGCTGGCCGCCTAATTGAAATATATTTTTTACCTTACCATTTTCATCAAATACATATAACTCAACCTCACCATTAATGACTTGAAAATACTCCCATTGCCATATGTTTTTATGAAAATGAGGAGGGATATATGTACCTTTGATTAAGGCAATTAGAAGCATTTGAACTTTATCTTGGTGACTTGCATGTAAGCTTAAATGCGCTCTAAGTCGTTCAGATTTTTTCGCAACGTCAATCAACTCTTGCATTTGTTTTGCTGAAAACAAACTAACTTGCATAGGAGGACCTATATTTATAAAAATTACTGTAGCCGTAATACAATATGTTCAGCTGCAAACTCTACAGAAAATAGTTCGTGTAAAAGTGAACAACCATTTTCCCCCATTTTTTTTCGGAGGAGGGCATCATTAGCTAATATAACTGCTGAATCCAATAAACTCTGGTCATCCCCATTGATATGTACATAACCTGAGTGAGATTTTTCGATAATTTGCTTTAAGTCATTTCCATCATTAACGCTGCCTAAGATTGGCAATTTATTGGCCATATATCCAAGAAGTTTTCCCGGAAAGTTATGTACTGAATGATTTTTTGCTAAACTAAATAACCCGACATGAACGATTCTTAATAAGGATGAATATTCATGCTGGCTGATTGCTGGTAAGTACGTACAATTTTTCAGGGAGTGGGTTTTAATAAAACTCTTAACCAATTCAACCTCATCACCCTGCCCTATAAAAAGAAAATGAACATTATCAAATGTCTTCATTCTCAATGCAAGTCGCATTAAATTACCCATATCTTGGGCATGGCCAATATTACCACCATAAAAAAATATAATTTTTTTAGATAATGAATGCTGTTTGAGTATTTTACTTGGCCGAATTGAATCGCAGTTTTTCAGATTAGCCCAATTATATAGTACACAAACATTAGAAAACTCGGGATAAAGTTTCAAAAACAATTCTTTGTTTTTTTGTGACATAACTCCGATATAATCGGCAGATTTATAATTTAATTTTTCAAAGAACCTGAAATATTTATCCGTAAACCCACCACTCCGAATTATTCCCTGATCAATAAGCCATTGTGGAAATGAATCCCTTAAAATCAAGTACGATTTACAATGCCAATAATTTTTTATTTTTTTGACTAGCGGACCAAAAAAAATTGAAGGTGAATAATAAACCACCCCATCAATTTTTTTATTTTTAATTACAGTTGATAAGTGACGCCAAGCATTTATGGAAAGTAAACTTTCGTTAATCGCACGTTTAAATTTTGATGTATCTTTAACTTTTCCATTGGGAAAGTTAAAAATATCAACGCCATCAAGCTTTATATGAGTGATTTTTTTTACATCAACTCCATTATTTGGGCATATAACTATTGATTCATGCCCTTGTCTTAGAAATTCGCAAGCAAGCTCATGCATCATTTTAGCACTTACGCGTGTACTATTAGGTAGATAATCATCGCAAATTAACACTATCCGCATTATGACTTCTTCCAAACTTTATGATTAACGAAATTTGTATAACTCATGATAATTCGTAGAACCTTAAGTGAGACATTGTCAACAGAATAATCAGAAACGAGATATAAATCACGCTCACATTGTCCACGTTTTTGTTCACGAAGAATTTCTATTGCCTGAAATATACGTTCGCCATTCAAGCCTACAAACATTACAGCCGCCTCTTCAAAGCCTTCAGGCCTTTCATGAACCTCTCGAAGATTAAGCGCAGGAAAGTTTAAAATAGATGATTCTTCAGTAATTGTGCCACTATCAGAGAGCACTACATGAGCATTTTCCTGTAAAGAAATATAATCAAAGAAACCAAAAGGTTTCATAAATCTTATATTACTATTGATAGTAACGTTAAGATTTTTCATTCTATTATGAGTTCTAGGATGTGTTGAAACAATAACAGGCAAAGAATATTTTTCAGATATCGAATTTAATATGTCTATCAGACTAGCTAATTTGTCTAAAGAATCAACGTTTTCTTCCCTGTGAGCACTTACCAGAAAATAACCATCAGCTACTAAATTGAGTTTTTCGAGTGCAGAAGATTTTTTAATATCATTATAATAATAATTTAATACCTCGCGCATGGGACTACCAGTTTTTATAATCTGATCTGCGGGAACACCTTCATGTAATAAATATTCACGAGCTATTTCACTGTAAGTAAGATTAATATCAGAAATGTGATCTACAATTTTTCTATTTATTTCCTCCGGAACTCGATAGTCAAAGCATCGATTCCCTGCCTCCATATGGAAAATTGGAATTTTCCGTCGTTTAGCTGCAATAGCAACAAGAGCACTATTTGTATCACCAAGAATCAGAAGTGCTTCTGGAGTAATCTTTTCAAAGATCTTATCAGCCTCAATGATTACATTACCAATTGTTTCAGCTGCAGTACAACCTGCCGCGTTAAGAAAATAATCGGGTTTTCTAATCTTAAGTTCGCGAAAAAATATCTCATTTAATTCATAGTCATAGTTTTGACCAGTATGTACAATTGTATGATCTGTATATTGGTCTAATACAGACATCACTCGAGATAATCTAATAATCTCTGGCCGAGTTCCAACTACAGTAACTACTTTTATTTTTTTATCTGAAATATTCATTGTATTCATTATTCATTTTCTCAATTAATTCTGACCAACACAAAGGTACAAAGTTCGTTTCTCTACGAAATAAGGATGAATCAAGGCTACGATCAATAACCAGTTCAGTAGATTCTATAATCTTAATATTATGGCAATATTGTTTTTTAATTAAGCCTAATAACTCATATTTATTAATCGGCGCAACACTTAAGTGTCTTAACCCGATACAGCTTTCATTAGGTAATATATATTTGTGAATAACCTCGGCTACATACACAGTGGGTAATCCAGAAAAAATTGCTTTTGAATAGCCATGAACCGTATGATTTTGGGACAAAAACCAATCAACTAAACTATGGTTACTTGAAATTTCATGTCCTATAATAGAAGTACGCAATGTCAAATGACCATCATAGTCAATTTCACCAAGTTGTTTACTTTTACCATATAAATCAGAAGCATCAGGTATATCCGTTTCACAATAGGAACCTTGTCTTCCACTGAACACACAATCGGTCGAAAAATGGATTAGCTTTGCATTATGCCTAGAACAGATTTGTGCCAACTGATGAGGTAATAGCGAATTAACAGAGATTGATACCAAATAATCTTTAGCAGCATTAAGCTGTTTTATAATCCCTACGCAATTAAAAACATAATCCGGATGAAATTCAGCTATAATTTTATTAATTACGTCTAAATTATAAAATTCAACATTACTAATTGTATTTGTGAATCCTTGTTTGGAAATTTTTAACTTTGCCTCATCATTTCTTACCGTGCCTAATACATCATATTCAGAAAGTTTCGAATAAAAGCGCAATAAAGAACTGCCCAACATCCCATTGGCACCAATAATTAGAATTTTCTTAGACATCTGAATCAGCCTTATTACCCGATTCAATTTTATTGATATAAGTAAGCTTACGTAATAATACAATCATCTCATCTTTACTTAAACGATAAGTATTATGAGAGTTATAATCCTCGACCTTTTCTACGTCCTTATTACCTTTCTCAAAATATTTTTCATAATTAAGATCACGATTATCACAAGGAATCCTGTAATAATTGCCTTGGTCTTGTGCAACTAACATCTCCTCACGACTACAGAGCACCTCATACAATTTTTCCCCATGTCTTGTACCAATAATATTTATTGGATGCTTAGGTGATTGTATAACCTCAAGAATTGCTTGCGTTAAGACTTCAATCGTTGCTGCCGGTGATTTTTGAACAAAAATGTCACCATTGCTACCATGAGTGAAAGCATGCAGAACAAGATCAACAGCATCATCTAAACTCATCATAAAACGCGTCATATTGGGATCCGTAATGGTAATTGGTTTGCCACTTAAAATTTGGTTTATAAAAAGCGGTATTACCGAGCCACGTGAGGCCATGACATTTCCATAGCGCGTAGCACATATCACCATTCCATCAGGAGCATTTCTGGATTTAGCAACAATAACTTTCTCCATCATCGCTTTTGATGTGCCCATAGCATTAATGGGATAAACAGCCTTATCAGTACTTAAGCAAACTATACGTGAAACTTTATTAGCAATTGCTGCTTCTAAAACATTATCAGTCCCAATTATATTTGTTTTAACAGCCTCCATCGGGTAAAATTCACATGACGGTACTTGCTTCAATGCTGCTGCATGATAGATAAAATCAACTCCTCTTGTTGCAGCTAATATGCTATTATAATCGCGAACATCGCCAATGTAAAATTTAAGCTTACTACTGGCGTATTTTTTCCTCATATCATCTTGTTTTTTTTCATCACGAGAAAAAATACGAATTTCCTTGATATCAGTTTCCAAAAACCGATTTAAAATAGCATTACCGAAAGAACCAGTTCCACCAGTTATTAATAATGTAGAATTCTTAAACATTTTTTACCTTTATTAAATTAGATCAAAAAAACGCGGCCAAGAAGAAAAATTCTTATTCTCATAAGGCCTAATTTGTGAATAAGATTTGTTTTTTAGTACATCATAGATTGCGTTAGCCCAATCATTTTCATCATTGTATTTAGCAAAAACTCCCCCTTCGTATTTGTTAAGGACATCCCGTGCATATGGCAAATCACTACATACAATCCATTTACCTAAGATGGCGGCTTCTATTAACGGTAATCCATATGATTCTATATAACTAGGAAATACAACCAGTGATGCACTGAGGTATTTTTTTTGCAATTCGAGATAAGATATCACGCCTAAATATTCTATATTAGTTGATAGTTCATTCTCACAAACATAACGATCAAATAATTTATACTGCCCTCTACTAAAAGTAACCTGAAACTTAATATCCTTCATACCATATTGTTTTTTTAGCAAAATTAAGCTTTTAAGAATAATCATATGATTTTTATAGCTTAATGCTGTCGCTGGATACAACAATGTATTTTTTAATATTTTCTCATTATTAATCCTAGTTTCAAACAACTTAATATCTGGTCTTAAAACAATAACTTGCTTTACATTTAATTTTTGGCATCGGTTTAAAAGGCTACTTTTCATCCACTCTGTTTGAACCACAAAAATAGACTGATTATTTATAAACTTAAAAATAAATATAGCATAAAACTTTTTGTATAGAAATAATTTAAAATTATTTAGAGTAAGCTCTTTGAAAAAGAAGTCGAAATTACTAAAGGGTATAGGTTGATGAAGATAAATAATCTGTGGATAAGGTACATTCATGCTTGAATTTTGTAGACAAATAACTTTTTTAACTCTAAGTGACTCTCTTTTTATAAAATTATTCAATCCCCTCCAATCCCAATAAATTCTTTTCAGCCAACCTTTAGGTGCTGTCTTAACATAAGTAATATTTTGATAATTAGGTAAATCCAAGATAGAGGGTACGAATATAATAAAATTATTTTCATTAATTGATGCTTGATCAATAAACTGCCGTAAAATAGTCAATGCCCCGCTTGCTGCTAATGCAGTAGCACTAACGATAACGTACTCTTTTTTTTCATCGAACATTAAATACCTACTATTTTATTACTATACATGCTGTAAGATTATTATCTTTTCATGATAAGGCAGTTAATATTAAAATTGTCTTATATTCATCTATATAAGGATTTTTAACTTATTCAACATTTGAAATACTAACAATTATAATATCTATCTTCGGTTAAATTTGATCCCACCAGTTGCGTAAAAAAATATAGTACTAAATATGTATGGAAAGAATCCTTGTCCAAATACGTTTTCTATACTTACTGTATAAAATGAATAAAAAACAATAAAAAAAAGTAAGATATCATATTGTCCATCATAAGAGGACATAGAATCAAAATATACTTTCGCTATCAAAAACAACATTATAGTAAGTATTGTTAACAGTATAAAGTCAGGCAAACTGGAATTAAACAATATACTGTAATACATAACAATACCAAAATCAGAACTCGTATATGGGTTTAAATCCGGATAAAATGATGCCATGACATTATTATTAAGTATTCTAAAATCTTTATTTATAAAACCTCCAGGTAGTATTGGTCTCAATAAAGATTCCGATTCTTTAAAAACTCTATTTTCTTTTTGATATAGATGCACAACCACATCGTAATTTTCATATGCACCTAAAGAAACAGGATTCATTGATAGCCTGGATGTTAGCTGCTCAACTCCCTGGTAATAACTCAAAGGAGCAACATCATTCCCACGAATTTCGTTTTTTAATACAAAGGCATACTGATATACCCAGCCACCAAAAAAAATAATAAACAGGGGTAATAATAAAATGATTTTTTTATTTTTTAGCCGATATCGAGCGTACATTTCTAAAAAAAATAGTATAAGAAGGAAGCTTGTCCACCCCTGAAGTATTTTAAAAAAAACAAACAATAGTATATTTGTTGTAAATAGAATATCGCCTTTGTAAGAGAAATTTTTATTCATTCGGAAATATAGAAAAAATAAATATATAAAAGGCTCTGGTTTTAGAAAAGAAAATAAAGGACTGTAAATCGAAGTTGTAATTTCGTTAGCATTAGTAGTTACTTTTCCTACTCCCGTTGTTACTAAAAAAAATATTTGCGCTATTAATAAAAACAAAAATATCTTATTGATTCTTCTCTTATTAAAAATCACACTGATATTTTTATTAAATTTAAGTCTAAAGCTTGAAAGCACGAGAAACACGAAGTAGCAAACTATGAACGAGATAATGTTTAACATGCTCAATAGAATAACTTCAACAGTAGATATAGATCGTGTGAATTCTTCTAATTCTCCCGGATAGTTATTTTGCGTTAAGGTCTGAAACATTGATATTAACGCAGATATGATATACAACAGCAAAAAGGAAATGATTAAAGTTCTATTACTTTTCGACACGTAAATATTCTCTTTTGAAATATGGTAGCGCCAGAATACCTGTTTTTTTAAACGCCATATATACCACACTTAAATTCTGCACAGCAATAATAAAGGACACGACGCTACAATATAAAAACACATTTTTATTTTCTAAAAATTGGATTCCCGTAAATGAAGCTATCAAAAGTATGAATGAAATAAAAGTTATCCACATAAGCGATATACCGTGTCCTGTGTGGCTTAACAGAAAATCGCAAGGTCCTGTAGCAGCGTTGACAATTTGCCCTACCGCAAAAATCATCAATATAAACCACGAATACTGATAATCTGCACCAAAAATCATACCTATCAACCAATAACCTAAAACGAGCAACGATAGCAGCGTTAAGAGACTTACCACAAATGAAAAGTTACAGCTATAATAAATTTCTTTTTGTAATAACTTTTTATCGTGAATTAATAAAGGTATACGACTAGCAGCTATTGCGCGCACTGATAATGTTGAGAAACTCAATAGTGCTGCTAACCTTATTGCTAGACCATATTGAGCGACTATGGAAGAATCAAAATTCTTAGAGACAACCCACAGATCAACTTGGGAGAATAGATATATGACAACAGTTGATAAATAGATTGGAAGAATTTTATTAAATATAATTTCATCTTCCTGAGAAATATCAATCACATATACTTTATTATAACTTGACTGCCACTGATAATAATTCATCACTAATGAAATCAATAATGATATCAAATATAATATTAAGACACTTGTATCATGGCCAAGTAATTTATTAGATGCAAGTAAAATTATAAATAATAATGTATTTACACCACCATTATATAACTGAGATGCTATGTATAGACCATTTCCTTTCATTAACTCTGTTAGCACACTGCTTAATCCACTAATAACAGTAGCTAAAAACAATAGACATACGCCTTCAATCTCAAAGGTTTCATTCAACCCCCACAATACAACGACCGTTATAGGTATAGATATATATAACTTTTTAATAATTTCTTTATAAATACTTGAGGGTCGAATTTTCTTAGCCGCTAAGATATTTAGGAATGGGCTCATACCTAACAAAAATACTTGTGTCAAAAATGTTGTGTAGCTAACAAAAAGGAAAAAGGCACTTACAGTACTTTTGTCATATACTCGAACAATTATGACGCTTAAGACCATTGATATTAGTGAAACACCTATCCTTGCAAAAAATGAACTTGATTGTTGCAAGTATCTATTTAACATATTTTTCTTATACAAATTTATAATTGAATTCATTGTAATAGAGACTTAATATGATAAGTCATCGATTCCATCAGCGGAATATCGCCGCGTGATTCCACATTCAGGCGCACCACCGGTTCGGTGTTCGACGAGCGCAGGTTGAAACGCCAGTCGGCGAACGACATGCTGAGGCCGTCCGTGCGGTCCACCGCCTGCGCCTCTTCCGCAAAGTGCGCTTCCACCCGCGCAATGGCCACCGCCGGCTCCGCCAGCCTGCTGTTGATTTCCCCGCTCGCCGGGAACGCCGCCATCCGGTCACGGACCAGTTCACCCAGCGACTGTCCCTTCAGGCACACCAGCTCCGCCACCAGCAGCCACGGGATCATCCCGCTGTCGCAGTAGGCAAAATCACGAAAATAGTGATGCGCGCTCATTTCCCCGCCATAAATGGCATCCTCCGTACGCATCCGCTCCTTGATAAAGGCGTGCCCGGTTTTTGACATCACCGGCGTCCCGCCCGCCGCCGTCACCACTGCCTCCGTGTTCCAGGTCAGGCGCGGGTCGTGGATAATCTTCGCCCCCGGGTGTTTTTCCAGAAACGCTTCCGCCAGCAGCCCGACGATGTAGTACCCCTCGATAAACTGCCCTTTCTCATCGAACAGGAAGCAGCGGTCGAAGTCGCCGTCAAAGGCGATACCCATGTCCGCCCCGTGTTCAATAACGGCCTTGCGGGTGTCGTCGCGACACTCCGGCAGCAACGGGTTGGGAATGCCGTTCGGGAAGGTGCCGTCCGGGGTGTTGTGGATTTTGATGAACTCCACCGGCGCGCCCAGCGCCTTCAGACGTGCTTCGATGGCGTCAATGACCGGCCCCGCCGCGCCGTTGCCGGCGTTAAACACCAGCTTCAGCGGGGTGAGATTGTTAACACTGATATAGCCCAGCAGGTGGTCGATGTAGGCGTCGCGCAGGCTGATTTGTCTGTAGCTGCCGCGCGCGGCCTCGTTCACCGGCGGGAAGTCGCCCGCTTCCGCCAGACGCTGAACGTCGCGCAGACCGGTGTCGCCGCTTATCGGGCGGGCGCCCTCGCGCACCAGCTTCATACCGTTGTAGTCCATCGGATTATGGCTGGCGGTCACTTCAATACCGCCGTCCACGCCGAGGTGGAAGGTGGCGAAGTAAATCTCTTCGGTGCCGGACATACCGATATCCAGCACGTCGACGCCCGCGTCCTGTAACCCTTTCGCCAGCGCCAGCTTCAGCGCCTCGCTGGTCAGGCGCACGTCGCCGCCCAGCACGATGGTTTTCGGTTTTAAATATTCGCCGTAAGCGCGGCCAATCCGCCACGCGATATCTTCATTGAGCTCTTCGCCCAGCCTGCCGCGAATGTCGTAGGCCTTGAAACAGGTTAATTTTGTCATGTGCTTACCCTTCTTCAGGCAACAGTTAGCCCTGACCGTAAATGGCCAACATCGTTATTGTTGTTCATTGCCGGATGGCGCGTTGCGCTTACCGGGCACCGTTGCAGGCGTCAGACCCGCCCGTAACGATCCTCGAACCGCACCACGTCGTCCTCTTCGAGATACGAGCCGGAACGTACTTCAATTAAATCGAGCGGTATTTTTCCCGGATTTTCCAGGCAGTGGGTCGCCCCCAGCGGAATATAGATGGACTCGTTTTCACCGAGCAGCTTAACCTCGCCGTTGATGGTGACTCGGGCGGTCCCCGCCACCACCACCCAGTGCTCGGCGCGGTGATGGTGCATCTGCACCGACAGTCCTTCCCCCGGCTTGACGGTAATGCGCTTCACCTGATAGCGCTCGCCCGCGTCGATGGAGTCGTATTTGCCCCACGGACGGTAAACCTCGCGGTGCATGTGGTGCTCATGGCGTCCGTCGGCCTTGATCTTCTCCACCACCTTTTTCACGTCCTGCACCGCGTGGCGATCGGCAATCAGCACGGCGTCTTTGGTCTGCACCACCACCAGATCCTTCACGCCGACGGTGGTCACCAGGCCGGATTCGGCGTAAACGTAGCTGTTTTCCGTTTTATGGCTGATGACGTCGCCGTGGTGGACGTTTCCCTCCGGGGTGTGGGCGCTGATTTCCCACAGCGAGGACCACGAGCCGACATCGCTCCAGCCCGCGTCCATTGGCATCACCACCGCGTCCGCCGTCCGTTCCATCACCGCGTAGTCAATGGACTCTTCCGGACAGGCGAGGAAGGCCTCTTCATCCACACGAATGAAATCAAGATCCGGATCGACGCCGCGCATCGCCTGTTCACAGGCGGCCAGAATATCGGGGCGGAACTTTTTCAGTTCTTCCAGATAGCGTCCGGCGCGGAACAGAAACATGCCGCTGTTCCAGTAGTAATCGCCGCTGGCGACGTAGGCCTGAGCGGTTTCCAGCCCCGGCTTCTCAACGAACTGCGCCACCTCAAAAGCCACCGCATCCGTCGCGCCCGGCACGACATCACCGCGCCGGATATAGCCATAGCCGGTTTCCGGCAGATCCGGCACGATACCGAAGGTCACCAGTTTGCCCGCGTCGGCATAGGGCATGGCGCCGCGCACCGCGTCGCGGAAGGCCTCTTCATTTTGAATGATATGGTCAGCAGCCAGAATTAACAATAATGGGTCATGGTCAACGCTATTATTTCTCATAGCAATTGTCGCAAGCGCTATTGCAGGAGCGGTATTACGGCCAAAGGGCTCAAGTATAATATTACCGGCTAATTTATTTATCTCTCTTAGCTGCTCGGCGACGATAAATCGATGCTGTTCATTACAAATAACAATAGGCTCTTGGCACCTAAGTCCATCTAATCGGTTAATTGTAGCCTGTAGCATAGTAGTTTTACCCTGGAGGCAAAGGAATTGCTTAGGGTATAACTCCCTAGATAGGGGCCATAAGCGACTGCCTATACCTCCGGCCATTACCACCGGGCACAACCGCATATTAGTCATTTAAAACCTTTATTTAGTCTAGTAAAACATAATATTTTTTATGAGAAAGATTTAATACTTAGCTGATAAACTCATCCCTTAAATGAACTATACACGCTATTAGTTACATTAATATAAGCTTCAATAATCGCAGTCTATAAAATGCAAACAATACTTATTTTAAGTTGCAATTAACTTGAAAACCTCATTATAATATTTAACCATTGTTTTATAAAAACAGTTAAAGTTATTTTCTGTGAGGATAATGTTTTCATTATGGATATTTATACCTACACAGGAAAACTTTGTTGCTATTAGAGGAACGCCTAATTTTATAGCCTCTAGATTTTTTATCTTGATACCCGCGCCTGTCACAATTGGCGAAATGCATGCAATACATGTTGAATATAATTCATATAATTCGTCTTCAGAAACTCTACCAACCAAATGAATATTTTTTAAACCTAGGAATTTTTTTCGTGTATTATCGGAAGCAGTTCCTGTTATTATAATTTTTGGCAATAAATCCCAATTTAAGTTTGGCGTTTCGAACATTTTTTTTATTGCAAAACTGTTTGCAGGGAAATCCAGACTTCCTGGAAAAAGGAAAAATGGCTCAGAAAAATTCACTTGCCTGTTAACTTTTCCAGATGTTTTGATATTATTATGATTAATTATAATATTTTTACGGCTGATGTTATATTTTTTCATATACACATTCATATCCTCTTTTGATAAGAATGTATATGTAACATCAACACCCATGTTATTTAATATTCTTCGTTCAATATTTTTTAACAATAAAGACTGAATATAATAATGTGCTTTTTTTATCTTATTCACCTCAGAAACAAACAAACTCAAATAAAAGTCAGACTCTACATTATGAAATGTATAATTTATTTTTATTCTCTTTGACTTTATTATATTCTCTATCCCGCCTAAAAAAATCGACTCTATAGATATTAGCGCTGGTGCTATTTCTTCAATTTTTTCTCCTAAAAAATGATGAAAATCATCATCTTTATACATCATATAATAGGGTTCAGGCATCTTATTTATGCATGACTTCATGTAACAAAAAATTCTGGCAAACCCATGGAGATTATGCTTCGGACTAAATGAATAAAAGCATATATTATTTTCTTTAAAAAAACGGCGAGCATTCTCTTCATTCTGTTTTTTATAATTATAATGGATTACAGTTACATTATTTCCTTTTTCTTGCTCATACAATATTCTGCCTAATGATAATTTACGGCCGCCTGTATCGTCTGGGTAAACAAGATCTAATGTTAAAAATATGATATTTTCCACTACCTTCCTCATCCTCACAGTGGAATGAAATACACGCTACCGCCCCTGGCTCATCAGCTACCAGTGCACTGCGTACATATCGACTTGTTACAAACCTCGCCCAGCAGGGCAAAGCTCACTAAAACTTAAACGCTAATTGTCTTATTAATTGCATCCGGAAACAAGGATTAATCTTATAAAATCAGCATTAAAATGCTCCAGATAACCCCTTGTTACTTAAGTCCTTTATACAAAACTAAAACGGCAGTCAACACTCGTTTCAGCCAACTTGCCGCTTCGAATGTTCACTGCCGTTATTATGTTTATCACCAACCATTTATCACGGTTGTTAATACTTATTCATGCAGAAGCTGCTCTATGCTCTTACGGAACTTCGCTCCTTCTTTCAGGTTGCGCAGCCCGTACTTCACAAATGCCTGCATGTAGCCCATTTTTTTACCGCAGTCATAGCTGTCACCCGTCATCAGCATCGCGTCAACCGACTGTTTTTTCGCCAGTTCAGCAATGGCATCGGTGAGCTGGATGCGGCCCCAGGCGCCCGGTTCGGTTCTTTCCAGTTCCGCCCAGATGTCGGCTGAAAGTACATAACGGCCTACCGCCATCAAATCGGAATCCAGCGTCTGCGGCTGATCCGGTTTTTCGATAAACTCCACAATCCGGCTGACTTTGCCTTCATTATCCAGAGGTTCTTTCGTCTGGATAACGGAATACTCCGATAAATCACCTTTCATGCGCTTCGCCAGCACCTGACTGCGACCCGTTTCATTGAAACGCGCCACCATCGCCGCAAGGTTATAGCGCAGCGGATCGGCGGTAGCATCATCAATAATAATATCCGGGAGTACCACAATGAAAGGGTTATCGCCCACGACCGGACGCGCGCACAGAATAGAGTGCCCCAGCCCTAACGGCTGCGCCTGGCGAACGTTCATAATCGTTACGCCCGGTGGGCAGATAGATTGCACTTCCGCCAAAAGCTGACGCTTAACGCGCTGTTCAAGAAGTGATTCAAGTTCATAAGAGGTGTCGAAGTGGTTCTCAACGGCGTTTTTAGACGCGTGAGTCACCAGTACGATTTCTTTGATCCCTGCAGCCACAATCTCATCGACAATGTACTGAATCATTGGCTTGTCGACGATCGGTAGCATCTCTTTTGGGATTGCCTTGGTGGCAGGCAACATATGCATACCCAAACCCGCTACCGGTATAACTGCTTTCAAATTCATCATTGTTTCTTCCACCTGTAAAATGGTTGCTGAATTATAGCTCTTTAGCTTGTTTTCGCCAGCATGAATTACTCTGCTGCCAGGGATAATGATGGCACGCTCTACATTACGTCTTAGTCGGCACCATAACATTAAGTATGAACAACTTTTTCCCAGGAATTTTCGTAAAAATAGCGGTACTTACCCTCCCCGCTTCGGCAGCGGAAAATTCACCGCTTCGACATTCACGGTTTGGTGATTAATCCTGTCGATATCCACGGAACTCTGCCCGTTTTCATTGATGGCATGAACATTAGCGAGGGAAAGCAGCGTGTCCTGGCGGGCCATAAATTGACCACGGACATCTTTACGCAAATCGAAGCGCATTTTTAACGCCGGGCCAATGACTGAAGTTTGCATCACGTCGATATTACGCAGAAAAAGATGCTGTGGTTGATTATGCAGTTCCAGCGTAGCACGCGTCATCCGTACGTTGGTGATGGCGACAAAAGAGGGGGCGTTACCGGAGGAAATTTGAATGCCGCGTAATTTATAAGCAACCTGGCGATTATCCAACCGAATAGCGTTTAATTTAAAGTTTTGCGGAATTGACAGGTATTTGCCTTTAACGACGCCATAGCCGATGAGCATCCCGGCACTATTCGTCATATCAATATTATCAATGACGAAATTATCACAGCCATAAATTGCGATCGTTGCGTTATCAATACCCGCCTTTTTACTGAAATCTGGCGTGATGTTTTTGGCTTTGACATTGCGAATAACGAAATGTTTGCCATTTTCTACGTGCACCAGCTGTCGGCAATCAGATCCGGTAATATTGGCCACCACAAAGTTTTTTACTGCCTGGTCTTCAGGATAACTATTGTCATAGGTGCTACCCGCCAGCCCGATGCCGATCCCCCAGTTGATTTTGCCATTGGTACAATCAATGCGTTCGATGACATGATCGGAAATCAGGATGTCGCGGTCGTGAATCGCGACATTCCACTCAATGGCGTCCCCCTGCAAATCGCTAAAGCGGCTATGCGTAATCCGCGCGCCGTCCATTTGGTTATGAAATCCCTGGCGGAGAATGGCGTAGTTGGCGTGGGTAACGGTGATGTCATCGATAATGAGATTACGCATCACCTGCGGTTCCTTACCACCAATGAAAATTTGCGCGACGGGGCCAAAGCCGCTCATCGTCACGCCTTTAATCACACAGTCCGACCCGCGAACATCCAGCGTCACATTGTGCAGACTACCGCCCTGCTCCCCCACCACCTGACACCCGTCCTGCAAAATAAACCGTCCCCGGCCATTCCCACGCACCGCGCCCTGTATCCGCAGCGTTTTTCCCGCCGGAATCGTTATCGCCGCATTGATATTTTCACACACCCATCCTGGCGGTACGACCACGGTCTGCCCGTCGCCGAAGGCCTGTTTGAACGAGGCGATACCGTCATCCTCCGGATAATCCTTAATATCGACGGTCTGGCGAGGTTCACGCGCCTGTACCGGCAAGGCGCGTAGAAAAGGGAGAACAGCAAGCGCGGAACCTGCCGTCAGGAGGGTACGTCGGGAGAATTTAGTCGTGGGCATACCACCTCGTTTATATCGTTTGTAGCAGGCTGGCTAACTGGCGATTAATCGCCTGCTGATTAAAATCTTGCGCCACTTTTTCACGGGCGCGCGTGATCACCGACTCCAGCGTGTCGTGGTCAATCCGGCTGAACTCAGCGAGTCGGGCCGCCAGCGCCTGCGCATCGTTTTCCGGCACCAGCCAGCCGGATTTGCCGGCCTCCACCAGTTCCGGAATACCGCTATGCACGGTAGATACCACGGGAATCCCTACCGCCATTGCCTCCATCAGCGCCACCGGAATACCTTCCATATCGCCATCCGTACCGGTAATCGACGGCAGCAAAAAAACATCGGCGTCATCCAGCATCGCCTTCACTTCATGGCTCGGTTTAAACCCCGGCATCTCAATGACATCCTCTAGCTGATACTGCTCAATGAGCGTGCGCAGCCGACGTTCCCACGGGCCAATCCCCAGAATGCGGTAGCGAAACGCCACGCCCTGCGCTTTCAGTTGCCGACAGGCTTCAATCGCCACATGCAGGCCTTTTTTCTCGGTCAGGCGCGCGACGGAAATCATCTCCAGCGGCATCCCTGGCGCTTTCACCGGACGATGAGTAAAACGCGTCATGTCGACGCCCATGCGCGAAACGGCAATCTTTTCCGGCGGGCAGCCCATACTTTTCAGGCGACCGGCCCACAGATCGCTGATGGGCAGCATCAGATCGCCACGACGAAACAACTGCTGATACTCCGGCGTGTAATGCCTGAGCACCTCGCGGCTGGAGATATCAATCCCGTGGAAAATAGTCGCGATTTTGCCGCGAAGCACGCCCAGTTCGCGTAGTTTGGCCGCCGTCACGCCCGCCGGACCAAAGTGCGCGATGAACACATCCGCCACAAAAGGCTGGCTCACCTGCGCGCAAATCGCGGAAAGGATCAAATTGCGTGATTCATCGCCATAGCGGGTAAAATTGAGCGCTTTCCAGGTCGCCGCCCGATGCAGCCCCGGCAGCGTTTTACATGCCCGGTAGCGCAGTTTCGCCAGCCGTCCCTGGGGCTCATCCTGTAACCAGCGGGTTTTCGCCGCCAGGCCATACTTCTCCCAGGCGGCGTGAGTATGTTGGGTATCGCCTTTTTGTAACGCGACAATCTCCACCTCATGGCCCATATCAATAAACGCAGTAATCTGATTCAGCACAAAGGTTTCCGATGAAAGTGGAAATTTCAGCAGAAAAAAGCTGACTTTCATTGTTCCTCCCGAATTCTGTCGAGAACGGATTTGATCATCGTGAACCCTTTCGCCCGCTCCTCGGTGACGGCGTTAGCCACTTTTGCCTTTAGCGCAGGCAATTGATTGAGCGTATCGGCCACCACGCTTTGTAATGAACCGTTCAGCAAGTGACGGATATCAATAGCCAATTCCGCCAGGCCTAGCTGCTGCATAATCCCGGCGGATTTATGTTCATAATTAATGGCGATAGCGGGTGTGCCAAAATTCATGGAGATAATGGCGGAATGCAGGCGCGTCCCGATGGTCAGTACGCAGGATGCGAGGATCTTTCCGATTTCCACGTCATTGAGTTCGTCCATCGCGATATGGAAATGCTCTGAGTCGTTTACATACTTCGCCATCCGTAACGCAACCATCCGGTCATCGCGGTTATAGCGATCGATACTGGTGCAGGTCGACAGCGCCAGTACCTGATAACCGTCCGCAATCAGGCGATTCACGACCTGGGCAAATGCCTGCTCATAGGCCTGCTGAGTGGTGCCCAGGCGTTTATCAAACGGCTCCAGATCGCGCAACGTAATCGCGACGGTTTTGCGGCGCGCGGTGACGTCCAGCCAGTGCTGGACAGCATAACTGGCAACAAACTCGTCGTGACGGCGTTCGACTAACCAGGCGGTATCCACCCCCTGCTCCACTTTCCGGGTATCGATCTGCGCGGCGGTCATCAGATCGCGGCTGACGGTTTCACGCAGGATCAACGCACTGGTGCGTCCAAAAATATAATTGGCGAGCTGGTTAAAGTCAGGGTTCTGGAAAGGGCCGACGCTATGTCCCACCATATAAATTGGTTTGTTCGCCATAAACGCGCACAGCGGATATTCAAAGTGAGTCAAACCGTATAAGTCGACATAGTTTGAACCGCCCACCTGAATGACGGCGTCATACTGCGCAATAAATTGCGCGAATTCGGCAAATTCCGGCGCGATAGCAAAATTACGCAGCGATCCTTCCTGGGCGACTTTAGACAATAAAATTTTATGCTGAAAACGACGGCGTAATACTTTTTTCACCCGACCGTTAAGCCCTGCCGCCGCCTGCTGTTTCTGGCTTAACTGATACAGCGGGTCGGCAATAATCGGGCGCCCCTGCAACCAGGCGGAACTCACCGGGAAACGACTCATTACATCCATTTCCGCCTCTGGCGCCTGTTGACGGATGGCATCAAGCAAACCGCGCATAATGGCGCTATCACCACGGTTGCCGCATGTGTGGTTGCCTAAAATTAATAATTTCATAAATAGCCTCTTATATCCCCGTCATCCGACACGTAATAACTTTTTCATTTTTGCACTGCCAACAAGCTGATTTTTAATTTCCATCACCAGCGCATTGCGTGAAAAAATAATCATTAAAATAAAACTCAAAATACCGACTACAACCTGTAGTGCGAATACCCCTGACAACGGTAAATAGCCGTCGACCAGCTTTCCTGCACCGTAGCTGGTAATAAATGTTGGCAATGAGAGATAAAACGGTAGCCACAGGCTGAGAATATACTGACGATAGCTGGAGCCGAGTACTGGCTTAATCATCACGAAATAGCTCAGAATGGTGTTGATGATTTGCACCACCAGGAACCCCAGCGTCACGCCAATCGCCCCCGCCAGATGGCCGCCAATGAGAATTGCCGGGATAAACAGAAACGTTTTAAACACGTTGAACTTAAAGCTGATATCCACGCGCGCTTTCGCCATCAGCAGCGAACCAATCGGGTTGCCGACCGAGCGCAGCAGCCCCACCACGCACAGCAATTGCAGGATCGGGATAATGCTGTTCCACTTCTCGCCAAACACTAACGGCACAAAATTGTTCGCCACTACCATCAGGCCCAACAGCGCGGGAAAATTGATAATTCCCACCACGGAAAGCAACTTATAGAAGTTGACGCGCAGCTTCTCGGTATCGTCCTGGATTTTGGCGAATGCCGGAAATAGCACGCGAGTAATGATGGGATTAAGCTTCGCCGGCGGCACAACCGCCACGTTGTACGCGAGGTTATATCCCCCGGCGACGCTTGCGCCGAGAATTCTCGCCAGTACCAGCGTCGATAAATTCGTGTTGATGTAATTGACGATACTGTCCGCCGTCAGCCACGCGCCAAAACGCAGGTTCGTGGACACCGATGCCAGCGAAAAATGCAGCCCCGGACGATAAATCTTGCGGCCAAAGTAACCAAAGAGCAGCGTTCGCACCGCACTGTTCACCAGATAGCCGAGAATCGCGGTTAACGCCAGCGGCCAGTAATGGGCGCTAATCACCGTAAAGGTGAACCCCGCCAGCACGGAGGTCGTTTCGATCATGCCGATCTTATTGAACTCCAGCTCTTTTTGCATCAGCGCGCGGAACTGCTGCCCGTGAGGGATCACAATAAACGCCAGCGACAACGTTTTGATTAACGGCTCGAGATCCGGGTTATGCAAAACATGGGCAATCGCATCGCTCAGCCAAAAGACCACCGCAAATACCACAATCCCAAGCCCAACGTTTAGCCAGTAGAGCGTGGTCAGCTCCAGATGCCCAATCGTTTTACGTTGGATAATCGAGTTCGCGATGCCAAAGTCCGAGATCGTGTCGGCCAGCGCGATAATCACCAGCGAGACGGTCAACAGGCCAAACTGGTGGTTGTCGATGATCCGCGCCAGCACCGTCATCTGAATTAACCCCAGACCGATAATCACTATCGTGGCGATAGCCGACCATTTAGCGCCACTGATCGTTTTTTGTCGTAAACTCATTCTTTTCTCCAGAACCTGTTCACAAGGCGTCATTGGCGCAGCCAGATTGAGCACTGCCCTGGTGCAATATGGCAAGTAAAATAGCCTTGTGGGTCAGGTTCTTAATACGCCGCTTTATTAACAAACCCTTTAAAAATCGTCAGAAAAACGATTTTGATATCGAACCAAATACTCCATTCGCGGATGTATTCCAGGTCGAATTCCACGCGTTTTTCCATTTTCTCCAGCGTATCGGTCTCACCGCGCCAGCCATTAATTTGCGCCCAGCCGGTGATGCCCGGCTTCATCTTGTGGCGTAGCATGTAACCTTCAATCAACTGACGATACTGTTCGTTGTGCGCCACCGCGTGAGGACGAGGACCGACGATGGACATCCCGCCAGTTAATACGTTGATAAACTGCGGCAATTCATCCAGCGAGGTACGACGCAAAAAGTTACCTACCCGAGTGACGCGCGGATCGTTTTGCGTCGCCTGGGTAACGACCTTATCGTTCTCCATCACCTTCATTGAGCGGAACTTCCAGACTTTGATCGGCTTGCCGTCCATCCCGTAGCGCGTCTGACGGAAAATCACCGGCCCGGGCGAGCTCAATTTGACCGCCAGCGCAATGCAGCACAGTACCGGTGAGATGAGTAGCAGAATCAGCGACGCCAGCACGATATCCTCTGCCCGTTTAAGCAGACGGTTAATCCCTGACAGCGGCGTGTCATACAGCGGAACGACAGGAACGCCGCTCATCTCCTCCACGCGCGAGTGGAGAATATTAAAGGTGAACACATCGGGAATAAGGATCACCGAGCAGGTGGTGTCGGCCAGCTCGCGCACCAGTTTTTTCACCATGGCGCCGTCGCTCATCGACATGGCGATATAAACATTGTGAATTCGCGAGGCTTTCGCATCGTCAATTAACTGCTCGAAGTTCCCGGCCCAATCAGCAGAGACGCCGCCCGGTTTAGGATCGTGATAGACGCCCACCACCTCAAAACCCAGCCACGGCTCATTACGGAAGCTATCCAGCAACGTCTGGCCCGCAGGCAAATCCCCGGCGACGGCGACCCGGCGAGTGTTATAACCACGATTGCGTAGCCAGCCCGCGCCGAAACGAATAAATGAACGGCATAACACTAAGCCCAGGCTGGACAGCGCATACCAGGCCAGCCAGGTGGCGAGGCGGTTGTCAAAGTCATCATTAAACGCCACCAGACCGGCGCTGAAGATCAGGCTCAGCGTCCAGTTTTGCAGTAACAGCGTTAACTCTGTCGACATTTTGACGCCGCGCCAGGAGCGATAAAAATCGGTCATCCCGCCCAGCATTTGAAAAACAACCAGCGTAATCAGCGCCACCAACAGGTGCATGTACAGGAATGGCAGTCCACTGACTTCACAGATGAACCACAGCCCGCCAAACATGATGGTGATATCTGAAAAGCGTTGCACCATAGAGATTAACGATGCATTGGTTTTGGCTCGTTCGCGCTTTTTTAGATTTGTCATCGTTGTTCCTGTGATTGGCCCCTTACCCGCAGGCGGTAAGGGGAGATCTGACGTTACTGATTCAGCAGCGCCAGCAGAGTGCGTGTTCGCGCTTCCATCAGCGGAATATCGCCGCGTGATTCCACATTCAGGCGCACCACCGGTTCGGTGTTCGACGAGCGCAGGTTGAAACGCCAGTCGGCGAACGACATGCTGAGGCCGTCCGTGCGGTCCACCGCCTGCGCCTCTTCCGCAAAGTGCGCTTCCACCCGCGCAATGGCCACCGCCGGCTCCGCCAGCCTGCTGTTGATTTCCCCGCTCGCCGGGAACGCCGCCATCCGGTCACGGACCAGTTCACCCAGCGACTGTCCCTTCAGGCACACCAGCTCCGCCACCAGCAGCCACGGGATCATCCCGCTGTCGCAGTAGGCAAAATCACGAAAATAGTGATGCGCGCTCATTTCCCCGCCATAAATGGCATCCTCCGTACGCATCCGCTCCTTGATAAAGGCGTGCCCGGTTTTTGACATCACCGGCGTCCCGCCCGCCGCCGTCACCACTGCCTCCGTGTTCCAGGTCAGGCGCGGGTCGTGGATAATCTTCGCCCCCGGGTGTTTTTCCAGAAACGCTTCCGCCAGCAGCCCGACGATGTAGTACCCCTCGATAAACTGCCCTTTCTCATCGAACAGGAAGCAGCGGTCGAAGTCGCCGTCAAAGGCGATACCCATGTCCGCCCCGTGTTCAATAACGGCCTTGCGGGTGTCGTCGCGACACTCCGGCAGCAACGGGTTGGGAATGCCGTTCGGGAAGGTGCCGTCCGGGGTGTTGTGGATTTTGATGAACTCCACCGGCGCGCCCAGCGCCTTCAGACGTGCTTCGATGGCGTCAATGACCGGCCCCGCCGCGCCGTTGCCGGCGTTAAACACCAGCTTCAGCGGGGTGAGATTGTTAACACTGATATAGCCCAGCAGGTGGTCGATGTAGGCGTCGCGCAGGCTGATTTGTCTGTAGCTGCCGCGCGCGGCCTCGTTCACCGGCGGGAAGTCGCCCGCTTCCGCCAGACGCTGAACGTCGCGCAGACCGGTGTCGCCGCTTATCGGGCGGGCGCCCTCGCGCACCAGCTTCATACCGTTGTAGTCCATCGGATTATGGCTGGCGGTCACTTCAATACCGCCGTCCACGCCGAGGTGGAAGGTGGCGAAGTAAATCTCTTCGGTGCCGGACATACCGATATCCAGCACGTCGACGCCCGCGTCCTGTAACCCTTTCGCCAGCGCCAGCTTCAGCGCCTCGCTGGTCAGGCGCACGTCGCCGCCCAGCACGATGGTTTTCGGTTTTAAATATTCGCCGTAAGCGCGGCCAATCCGCCACGCGATATCTTCATTGAGCTCTTCGCCCAGCCTGCCGCGAATGTCGTAGGCCTTGAAACAGGTTAATTTTGTCATGTGCTTACCCTTCTTCAGGCAACAGTTAGCCCTGACCGTAAATGGCCAACATCGTTATTGTTGTTCATTGCCGGATGGCGCGTTGCGCTTACCGGGCACCGTTGCAGGCGTCAGACCCGCCCGTAACGATCCTCGAACCGCACCACGTCGTCCTCTTCGAGATACGAGCCGGAACGTACTTCAATTAAATCGAGCGGTATTTTTCCCGGATTTTCCAGGCAGTGGGTCGCCCCCAGCGGAATATAGATGGACTCGTTTTCACCGAGCAGCTTAACCTCGCCGTTGATGGTGACTCGGGCGGTCCCCGCCACCACCACCCAGTGCTCGGCGCGGTGATGGTGCATCTGCACCGACAGTCCTTCCCCCGGCTTGACGGTAATGCGCTTCACCTGATAGCGCTCGCCCGCGTCGATGGAGTCGTATTTGCCCCACGGACGGTAAACCTCGCGGTGCATGTGGTGCTCATGGCGTCCGTCGGCCTTGATCTTCTCCACCACCTTTTTCACGTCCTGCACCGCGTGGCGATCGGCAATCAGCACGGCGTCTTTGGTCTGCACCACCACCAGATCCTTCACGCCGACGGTGGTCACCAGGCCGGATTCGGCGTAAACGTAGCTGTTTTCCGTTTTATGGCTGATGACGTCGCCGTGGTGGACGTTTCCCTCCGGGGTGTGGGCGCTGATTTCCCACAGCGAGGACCACGAGCCGACATCGCTCCAGCCCGCGTCCATTGGCATCACCACCGCGTCCGCCGTCCGTTCCATCACCGCGTAGTCAATGGACTCTTCCGGACAGGCGAGGAAGGCCTCTTCATCCACACGAATGAAATCAAGATCCGGATCGACGCCGCGCATCGCCTGTTCACAGGCGGCCAGAATATCGGGGCGGAACTTTTTCAGTTCTTCCAGATAGCGTCCGGCGCGGAACAGAAACATGCCGCTGTTCCAGTAGTAATCGCCGCTGGCGACGTAGGCCTGAGCGGTTTCCAGCCCCGGCTTCTCAACGAACTGCGCCACCTCAAAAGCCACCGCATCCGTCGCGCCCGGCACGACATCACCGCGCCGGATATAGCCATAGCCGGTTTCCGGCAGATCCGGCACGATACCGAAGGTCACCAGTTTGCCCGCGTCGGCATAGGGCATGGCGCCGCGCACCGCGTCGCGGAAGGCCTCTTCATTGGCGATCGCATGATCCGCCGCCAGTACCAGCATCAGCGGATCGCAGTCCGTATGCTGGCGCGTCGCCGCCAGCGCCGCCAACGCAATCGCCGGCGCGGTATTGCGCCCGGCGGGCTCAAGAATAATGTTCTCCGTCAGCTTATTGAGCTGGCGGAGCTGTTCGGCGACGATAAAACGGTGCTGTTCGTTGCAGATCACCACCGGGCTTTCGCACTCCACGCCGTTCAGACGGCAAATGGTGGTTTGCAGCATGGTGAGATCGCCTTTCAGGCACAGAAACTGTTTTGGATAAAGCACGCGAGAAAGCGGCCACAATCGGCTACCGGAGCCACCGGCCATCACAACCGGGTAAAGTTTTGTCTGACGCATTATCATCCCCGAATATCTGCAATAAATTGGCGTAGCACGTTCTCTTTATTGAGCGTGCGTTCGGCGTATTCACGTGCCACCATGTTGTTTTTCGGCATGGCGAGCGCCTGGCTAATCCCGTCGACCAGCGCGTCGGTCGACTCCGGTTCCACGCAAACGGCGATGCCCGGATAGCGCGCGCAAAGTTGCCCTAATTCGGTGTGTGGCTCAGCGGTAATTACCGCATTGCCGCCGACCGCCAGAATGTTAGTCAGCTTGGAGGGCAGTACCGCATCCGCCGCGCCGCGCTTTTGCACCACCAGATGGCAGTCGCCCATTTTCAGCAGCGCGGGTAAGGCGTCGTAAGGCTGCAGCGGGAGGAATTTAATATTTGCCAGGCCGCGTTCGCGGGCCATGTTCTCCAGCCGCGCCTTGCCGCCCCCCTGGCCGACAATCGCAAAAATCAACGGTCGATCGCGTAATCGTTCCGCGGCGTCAATTACCTTTTCCAGCCCTTGCTTTTCGCCGATATTGCCGGAATAGAGCACAATTTTTTTGCCCTCTGGCAAGCCAAGCTGCTGACGCAAAGCCGTCACGTCAGCGTCATTAACGTCCTGAAAGCGCGCCACTTCCGACCAGTTCGGAAAAAAGAGGATTTTTTCCGCCGCGACGCCCTTTTCCCGCGCTTTATTCATCATGGAGCGAGAGATGGTCGAAACATTATCAACGTTACGCAGCGCGCTGCGTTCAAAGGCCGTCGCTAACCGCGCTACGCTGCCGCGCTTGCCTTTTCCCGCCATTCCTAAGCCGAGCATGGCGTCCACTTCGTAATCCTGAATATGCAGAACGGTACGTGCGCCGGAGAGTGTCGCCAGCAGGCGCATTCCCGGCGTACAAAAGAGCGTCGGTACAACGCCGATAATCCGATCCGGCTTCCAGCGACGCTGCGCCATCAGTGGGAAAAAACTGCTCAATGCAAAGCTCCCCAGATGAAGTAGTCGTTTTAGGGTGGAGGGCTGTTTCGGCACATACAGCGGGCAGCGCCAGACGGTAGCCTCGCCCTCTTCCCGGCGATAGCGCCAGGCGGAATAGCGCTCGCCGACCTTCCACTGCGGGTAGTACGGCGGCGCAGTAATGACCCGCACCTCATGGCCTTCCCGCGCCATCCACGCCACCATTTCGCCGGTATATTTGCCGATACCGGTCAGTTCCGGCGAATAGTTAATGCCATAGACCAGGATCTTCATAGGCCCACCGCCGGCGCGTCAGGAAAGAAGTAGGCCCGACTGTTCTCATGAACATTGTCGCTTGCCAGAAGCTGTTCCGGCGTCAGCCAGCGGTAACTGCCATGCTGGGCGTCAGGCAGATGTAAATCGCTCTCCGCCACGCGCAGACGAAAGCCGAGCACGATGTAGTGAGTTGAAAAATCCTCACCGGAAAAGTTGTCGTCATAGAAGTGCTGCCAGACGCCATAAAACGTCCCTGCCGCCAGCGGCAGACGCACGCCCAGTTCCGCCTGCGTCAGGCGTGCAAAGGCGCCCTCCAGCGTTTCGTCTTTGCACACCCGCCCCCCCGGCACAAACCAGTAGCCCTGCGCCGGACGGTTGAGACGCTGGCCCAGTAAAATTTCCCCCTGGCCGTTTTCCACGATGAAATCGAGGGAGATGAGGGGCGTGGTCCGCACCACGGCGGCGAAATCTTCCTGACGTAAAAACATTGTCACCCCCGGAACCGTTGCTGATTCTCAAGGAACCACTGGTAAGTACCGGCAAGCCCTGCCTCCAGTGAAATTTCGTGATACCAGCCAAGCTGATGCAGGCGCGTGACGTCGAGCAATTTACGCGGCGTACCGTCCGGCTTCGTGGCGTCGAACACCACCCGGCCCTGGTAACCCACCACCTTTGCGATAGTCTGCGCCAGCTCGCGGATGGTGCAGTCCACGCCAGTGCCGACGTTAATGTGCGACAGCATCGGGGCGGTGTTCTCCTGCCACACTTCGCGCGCCAGCTCCATCACGTGAATACTGGCCGCCGCCATATCGTCAACATGCAGAAATTCGCGCATCGGCGTGCCGCTGCCCCACACCACCACCTCCGGCGCATGGCTCTGCGCAGCCTCATGAAAGCGGCGCAGCAGCGCCGGGATCACATGTGAATTGTCCGGATGGAAATTGTCATGCGGGCCGTACAGGTTGGTTGGCATCACCGAACGGTAGTCGCGACCGTACTGCCGGTTGTAGGACTCGCACAGTTTAATCCCGGCGATCTTGGCGATGGCATACGGCTCGTTAGTCGGCTCCAGCGTTCCCTGCAGCAGCTCGCTTTCCGCCATCGGCTGCCTTGCCAGTTTCGGATAGATACAGGACGAACCGAGAAACAGCAGTTTGTTCACGTTGTGCAGGTGCGCGGCGTGAATAATGTTGCTCTCTATCATCATGTTTTCATAAATAAAATCCGCCGGATACGTGTTGTTGGCGACAATGCCGCCCACTTTCGCCGCCGCCAGATAAACCTGGTCGATACCCGCCCCGGCAAAGAACGCCTGTACCGCGCGCCCGTCGAGCAGATCCAGCTCATCGCGGGTGCGCAGCACCAGTTCCACGTCGCCGCGCTGCGCAAGCTGCCGTACAATGGCGGAGCCCACCATCCCGCGATGGCCCGCCACAAAAATTCGTTGCTTATTCATTCTCAGGACTCCAGCGCGATGGCCACCTCGTAACCGTGAGATTTCAGCAGTGAGTGTTTTTTCGCGGCCTCCAGATCGTTCGCCACCATCTCGGAGACCATCTCCGACAGGGTGATTTCCGGTTTCCAGCCCAGTTTCTCATGCGCTTTGGACGGGTCGCCCAGCAGGGTTTCCACTTCCGCCGGACGGAAATAACGCGGATCAACGGCCACAATCACATCGCCCGGTTTCACGCCCGGCGCATCGTGTCCGGTAACGGATACCACGATCCCTTTCTCATTAATGCCTTCGCCTTCAAAGCGCAGTTTTATCCCCAGTTGCGCCGCCGCCAGCTCCACAAACTGGCGTACGGAATACTGCACGCCGGTGGCAATCACGAAATCTTCCGGCTGCTCCTGCTGTAACATCATCCACTGCATCCGTACGTAATCTTTCGCATGGCCCCAGTCGCGCAGCGAATCCATGTTGCCGAGATACAGGCAGGACTCCAGTCCCTGCGCGATATTGGCGATGGCGCGGGTGATCTTACGGGTGACGAAGGTTTCGCCACGACGCGGGGACTCGTGGTTAAACAGAATGCCGTTACAGGCGTAAATGCCGTAGGATTCACGGTAGTTGACGGTGATCCAGTAGGCGTACAGTTTCGCCACCGCATAGGGGGAACGCGGGTAGAACGGCGTGGTCTCTTTCTGCGGAATTTCCTGCACCAGACCGTACAGTTCAGAGGTGGAGGCCTGGTAGAACCGCGTTTTCTTTTCAAGACCGAGGAAGCGAATCGCCTCCAGCAGGCGCAGCGTGCCCATCGCATCCACATCGGCGGTATATTCCGGCGACTCAAACGACACCGCCACGTGGCTCATTGCGCCCAGGTTGTAGACCTCATCCGGCTGCACTTCCTGTAAAATGCGGGTCAGGTTGGAGGCGTCGGTCAGGTCGCCATAATGCAGATGAAATTTCGGGTTGCAGCTGTGCGGATCCTGATAAATATGGTCCACGCGCTCGGTATTAAACGATGACGCGCGGCGCTTGATACCATGCACCTCATACCCTTTTTCCAGCAGAAATTCTGCCAGGTAAGACCCATCCTGTCCGGTTACGCCAGTAATGAGAGCGACTTTTGACATTTTCATTTCCTCAAATAGTCCCGTTAGGGAGTAACTTTCTGAACGCGCTGGCGCGTTACCACTGCGGGATTGCCCCGACAAATCGCATTTGCCGGTAATGATTTAAATACGCTGCTGCGCGCGCCGACGACGGTGCCATGACCTATCGTCACGCCGGGCGCGACAAAAACATCGGTTGCCAGCCAACATTTTTCGCCAATAACAATCGGCGCGGCGTTAATATCGAAATGGGCGCTGGTATAATCATGGCTACCGGTACACAAATACCCTTTTTGTGAAATAACCGCATGTGCGCCAATATTAATTTCACCCAACGTATATAACACAGCGTCGTCGCCTACCCAGGCATAATCGCCGACGGTTAATTTCCACGGATAGGTAATTTTTACTGACGGTCGGATAACCACATTCTTTCCAATTTTGGCGCCAAACAGACGCAGCAAAAAGGCTCGCCAGCGATACAATATTTGCGGCGACCCGGCGAATAATGTCGCCTGTACCGCCCACCATAATTGTACTTTTAGCGCATTAGCGCCGCGGAACCCTTTCGGCACCGTAAAGCCGCTAAGATCCTGCATAATAACTCCCGGTGATTAGACTTTGTTATACCGCGCTTTTGTTTTACCCGTCGTTTTCAGACGTAATAAATAGGATAATTGCGCCCAAAATCCTGGCACACGTAATATTTTTCGCTGTACATTTTTTGCATCCTGACATAATTCCAGATTATTCGAGGTTGACACGCCGCCCATCGAAAATTCAGATACTAGTCCGTTAATTCGCCGAAAAGGATAGCCTGCTTTATAGAGACGGGCCGCCAGCGCATAATCTGAAGAGACATGATATTGCAGATCATAAGGATACTTTTTTAACGCTGCCGTCGGGAAAAATATCGCCTGATGGCTGGCTGGCAAACTATGGTAGATATAATACCCGGGTTTAGCCTTCCGGCGTATTTTATGCCCGCCGCCGAAATCCAGCAGCGCGTCGCCAATATACATCGCCTCGCCCTTTTGTCGCGCCAGTTGGCGGACAAACAGCGCGGCATCATCATGGAACGCATCACCGGAATTAAGAAACAGGGTATAGCGCCCCTGCGCCAGCGCAATGCCTTTGTTCATGGCATCATAAATACCGCGATCCTTTTCACTGATAAAACGCAGGTTAAACTCACCGTGACGTTTTTGCAGAAATTCGCGCGTGCCGTCCTCCGAACCGCCATCCACTACGATCCATTCAAATGACAGACCCGGATCGCGCGCCAGATTGCGCAGCGAGCGCCAGGTTTTTACCACCCCTTCGTAATTGCGAAAGGCGACGGTAACGACGCTTAAAAACATGCCACCACCCCGTTATGAAATTTTTAACGCCTTGCGCAAAATGAACGGACAGACGATTAAAAAAGCATATTCCGGGCTAAATATTGAACCGGTAAAAAACAGCGACACCGGCGTAAAAAGATAGAGCTGTACCCGAAAATTGCGATTATCGCCAAACGCATTTAGCGCCATTTTTAAAACTTTCCCCATATACCACAGCGTCATTAGCACTGCGAACCAGGAAAAATAAATAATCAGCAGATACAATCCATTGTCTATGGTTTTCCCGACATCCGCACCGTTAAAGATTCCGAATGATGCAACATATTCATAAAGTGAGCCAAATCTGACTACACCATCAATATGGGTCAAGGAATATCCGACCATGACTAAGGGGCCCACAATACGATAATAAGAAGATGAGCCTTCCGTCCCTAAATCGCCAAGTCGTGTCGCGATATAAGGAAATGCAATAATTACCCCAACCAAAAACAGGGTTAATGAGACCAGCGCCAGTGGAAGTTTTTTCTTTATCGCATCCTTATTCAAATATTGGAACGCCCACTCCAGAAGATAAAACAGGATAAAGGTCATTACCCCTGAAAATGATCCTGATAATATTATCCCTGCCAGAATCATAGCATCGCTTTTCGGTGTTTTGATACCAAACTGTTTGATGCTCAGCCAAATTGAGATTAGTGCCAAAGCGAAAAATGCCGGTTCAAAATAAAGCGCAGTGGTACGCTTACCGCCAAATTTTATGAAGTTCAGTACGTAGCTATTACTGTAAATGAGATATTTCGAAATTCCTTCCATAATACTGCTGCCGCCGGTAAGGATAATTTGCGCCATCTCAACCGCGGCGAGCGCGACCACCATACCCACCACCAGATAAAAAAAACGCAAAATCTTTCGGTGGTTATGCGCGGAAATGGTTTTGAATCGGATACTCCAGACCATCCCGATAATGACCACAATATAGACAAACAGCATCGTGGACGTGACATATTTACCGGCATTCAGCGACTGGCCGAACAGGAAGTTAAATGCTGTAAGCCCCGCGCCGATGCCTAAGGCGATCATCAATTTTTTTACGCTAATGCGTTCCACAAATAACAGCAGCAACAGCGGTAAAAAAGTGACGATGGTAATGGGAAAGCTTTCCCCCAGTTGGGCAATCTTGACATTGACCAGTAGGTAGATCAGCGGCAGCAGCAGATAGCTACAGATTCTGATAGAACGAGACATACTCCTCCAGCATCTGTTGACCGCTGTACGCGACGCGGCTACGCATACGAAAGGCGTCCAGCGTTGCGCCAAATACCGCCTGAGCAATCTCTGGCTTACGCCGCTGCGCCAGGCGCAGTACATCTGTAGCGGCAAAGGTCTGGCCGCCGGATTTCGCCAGCACCTCCTGTGCCGCCTCGCTGTGGGTAGCGAGTACCGGTACGCCGATCGAGAGCGCTTCACACAAGATCAGCGGATAGTTATCGACCCGTGAGCTAAAGACCAGCGCATCCATCTCATTGAGCGCGCTCATTAATTTGCGCTTATCGGTTTCAAAACCGTGATTAACGACGTTTTGGCCGGTAAAAGGCGAAAATTTACCGAAGGTATGCAGTTCAATTTTTTCGCCCAGCGCCATCATGTAGTGTACCAGACGCTGGTCAGTTTTGCCGTCGTAACGCAAGTCATGCGCCACAATGGCGATCCGCGGTTTGCCCGGATTCAGCGGCACAGGTGATAGCTGCGCGAGAATCGCCTCGGTCGCCAGATCGATACCGTTGTTAATAATCTGGCAGCGCCCCGCGCCATAAACGCTGTTAAAGGCCTCGGCCACGTGCTGGCTCGGCGAAATAAACCGGCAGCCCAGCCGCAGCATGTCCCGAAAGCGCTGACGTTTGCCGTCAATAAGCTGGTGCGCCCGATCCACCCTGACCGGCGGATAATTGCTTAGGGTCGGGCATTTTTGGCAGCCGCTTTTCCAGCCCTCGCAACCGTCGGTGAAGGCGCAACGCCCGGTGACGCTCCAGTGATCGTGCAGCGTCCAGACCAGCGTGACGTCCGCTTTTTGCGCTTTGACTTTTTCGCAAAACGTCACGATGTCCGCCAGGTTTAGCCAGTAACTGTGGAGAACATGAAAATGCAGCACCAGCGGGCCGGATGTCTGGATAACCGTGCGGTAAAGATTGTCGAGATTGCCAAACAGATCGCGATTCAGGAAACGAAATAGCGCGATATTGGCGATTGCCGTGCCGCGCGGCGTCTGTTTTATCACCTGCGGATAGCGGTGGTGACTGACGCTTTTTTTTCCGCCTTTGCCATAACCATAGACAAAACGCGACGTCAGCCCTTTTTGCAATGCCCGCAGATGGAGATCCAACGCCACTCCCGCCGCGCCGCCTTCCGCCAGCCGTACATTAAATTGCAGAATATTCATGTGCTGACCTTCACCCGTGCTTTTTCTCCCACCACCAGCGCATGGTCCGGAATACTGTCAAGCACCACGCTACCCGCGCCAATCGTGACGTGATTACCAATAGTAATATCGCCAAGCAGGATGACATTCGCCCCCAGCTCAACGCCGTTACCGATCACCGGACAAGCCAGGCTGTCCGCGCCGCGATTGCCAATGGTGACGCCGTGGCGAATGGTAAAATCGTCGCCGGCGACGACATGTTTGTTGATCACTACCGCGTAACCATGATGGATAGTGAACCGCCGACCAATGGTCGCGGCGGCCTGGATTTCATACCCGAACAGGCATTCCGTGATCACGCGATACAGCACCAGCACCGGCGCGGCCCACAGATTATTCAGCACATTCTTTTTGCGCCAGACGGAACAAAAATGAGCGATACGGTAGGCCAGCACCATGCAACAGGGGCGTAAGCTCCAGCTATTCGCGCGTAAGTCTTCCAGCATCGTTATCGCCCCCGCAGCCCGGCCGCCAGGCGTTTGCTATTACGCACGGAGAGCAACGTCAGCAACGTGCGCCAGGTCATTCGCTTATTGCGAATTTGGTACAGCGTAAAAAGCTGGTATTTTTTACTGGCGCGATCAAATTTATCTTTGTGCTTACGATAAAAATGGAAATAGCCGGAGAACTTTTTCGGCGAAGAGGTAATCTGCATCTCGCCGTGGTTGATATGTAAAATTTGCGTCGCCTCTTCGACTTTCCACGGTTCGCCATACTCCACCACCATGCGCAGAAAAATGTCGTAGTCCTGCGCCGCCTTGAGTTCGGTATCGAACAAACACGCTTTAAAACGCCAGGCCCAGGTAAAAACCTGATTGCCAATAATATTGCGCTTGTAGAACAAGCGGCGCGAATAAGGGGATTTCGGATACAGCGGCAGGCTGGCAGGCTGAGAGTAGACCTCGCCCTCGCACACATAGTCGTTGGCATACAAAAAGGCGTGCGTAGTCAACTGGTGTTTATGGGCCAGAAACACGCTCAGACGGTTGGGCGTCCATTCATCGTCATCATCAATACCGGTAATGTAGTGCCCTTGCGCCTGCATAATGGCCTGGTTGCGAACCGCGCAGGCGCCGGTATTCCTGGCGTTATGGGTATAACGGACGCGCGGGTCGTTCAGCTCCTCAACAAATTGTTGTAGCTGCTGATAAGACGAGGAGCAATCATCCACGATGATCATCTCCCAGTGACGGTAGTCCTGACGTAGTACTGATTTAATCGCCCGGATAGCCAACTGCTGCCTGTTCCAGGTTGGCATATAAATTGAGATCAGCGGATTGTCTGTTGTCATGCTTATTCCCCAGATAGTTTTGCCGCATGGCGCTACGCTTGTCCGGCCTACAGTCACAGGCCGCGCCATCCGGCACGCCTTATTTTTTATTTGGAATCTGACTGGTATTCATATTCGTAATAGCCATAATCCTGGTAGCCCGTCGCCCGGCGGAAAATGGAGTTGAGAATGACGCCTTTGACCTGAATGCCATTCTGGTCAAAACGGCTCAGACTGGTTTCCACCTCTTTTAAGGTGTTGACGGCATAACGCGCCACCATCAGCGTCGTCCCGACGTGACGACCCACAATCGCGGCGTCCGTCACGGCCAGAATCGGCGGCGTGTCGATTAATACCAGGTCGTAGCGGCTGCTTGCCCAGGCGATCAGCTCGCCGAAGCGCTCGCTCATCAGCAGTTCCGATGGATTAGGCGGCACCTGACCGCGCGGAATAAGATCAAAATTAGCGATCGCCGTGGGTTTCGCGCAGGAGGCTATCTCGCCTTTGCCCGCCAGAATGTCAGATAAGCCGTCCACGTTATTGGTGCCGAGCAGTTCATGGGTGTAGCCCTTACGCATATCGCAGTCGATCAGTAATACCCGTTTATGCGTCTGGCTGATGACGGCCGCCAGATTGGCGCAAACAAAGGTTTTGCCGATAGAGGGGCTGACGCCTGTGAGCATGAGTACATTATTTTGCGCCTGCATCATGGCGAAATGCAGGCTGGTGCGCAGGCTGCGAATCGCCTCAATCGCCAGATCGGTCGGATTGCCCACCGCCAGCAGTTGGCTCTGCTTGTAACGCTTAATCCCTTTAATGGTTTTGACGCTATCGCGCGCTTTTTGCCATTCCGACAGCGGAATACTGGCATAGACGCTGATCCCGTGCTCCTCCAGCACCTGCGGGCTTTCGATACCACGATTAAACAGCGAGCGCAGCAGCACGCCGACAATCGATAACATTAATCCCAGAATAATGCTGCCGAGAATAATCAACGCCTTTTTCGGCTTCAGCACGCCCGGCTGGGTAATCGCCGGGTCAACGATGCGCACGTCGCCAACGGTGCTGGCTTCGGTGATTTTCAGCTCCTGCTGTTTATTAAGCAGTTGCATATAGACCTGCTGGCCGGACTCCACATCACGGGTCAAACGCACAATCTCCTGCTGGGTTTTCGGCATTGCCGTCACCCGCCCGTTCAGTTTGGCTTTTTCATCTTCCAGCGCTTTACGTTTTTCCAGCAGGGTGCGGTAAGCCGGATGCGCTTTGGTAAAGAGCTTGGAAATTTCCGCCTCTTTAAACGTCAACTCATTCAACTGGGCGTCGATATTAACCATCGAATCGAGCACCGCCTTCGCCTCCAGCGGTAAATCCACCGAGTCTTTATCCTGGCGGAAAGCGTTTAGCTTGTTTTCCGCCACATCCAGACGGCTGCGGACTTCCGGCAATTGTTTTGCCAGAAACGCCAGGCTCTTCCCCGCCTCTTCAGATTTCCGCGCAATATCCTGTTGCAGATAGTTACGGGTAATACTGTTGAGAATTTCGCGGATCTGGTCGCGATCCTCTCCCGTGAACGTCAGGCTCAGAACGCCGGTATCTTTGCCGGTTTCCGTTACGGTGAGGTTATTTTGCAGGTTATTAATCATGCCAAGCGTTGAGAATTTACTCACCGTAAATTCCGTATCAGGACGGGCGTCAATCGCCTCTACCTGCATCGTCACGCCGTCTTTATTAAGTGGCTGGCCCACAACGCCCTGCGCGCTAAATCCGCCGTCGCTAACCAACTGATAACGTTTGTCGCCCAGCACTTTGAGGGTGAAGATCTGTCCGCTCATCGTCTCTGGTCGGGTGAATGTCGTGACTTTCACCATTTCATTCTGACGTCCCATCAGCCGTTCCCACCCGGCGCCGAAGAGCGGAAAGGTGTTTTTGGTGACGGCAATATCCAGATCCAGATCGTCAACGGTCTTCCCCAGCACCAGACGCGATCGAATGAGTTGAATTTCCGCATCGGAAGCCGGCGGCTTATTCGCTAATGCGCTGTTGATATCCTGTACCAGCGAATTACCGGTGTTTTGTTCAATCTGTACCAGCGCATCGGCGCTATAGATGGGCGTGGCGAAGAACGTATAAATTACCGCGCACAGCGCAAATATGGCCGTCGTCCCCAACACCCACCAACGCGCTTCAATCACCGTTCCGACCAGGCGCCCGATATCGATTTCATCGCTACCCGTAACCGCCGCAGATTGTTTTACTTTTTCTGTCATGGTTTTCCCTGCTCTGCATTCAGTGCCTGCGCCCACTGGCGGGCAGACCTTTCCAGTAATGTGTACACCGCCTCAAACGCATCGCGGCTTTTGCGATACGGGTCCGGTATTTCACGCTCGCTGTCCCAGTGACCAAACAGCATTACCTTGCCGCGCATTTCCGGCGCAATGTCGCACAGGGCGGCGATGTGACGTTTCTCCATCGTCAGAATCAGGTCATATTCCCGGCACAGACGCGCGGAAATTTGCCTTGCGCAGTGATTTTCCAAAGACAAATCGTGGGCGCTCGCCACGCTCGCCGCCGCAGGATCGGCGCCTTTGCCGACCAGCGCGCCTAATCCGGCGGATGCAACCGTCAGCGAGGGATGAAAGCGCTTTAGCAAACGTTCCGCCGTCGGAGAACGGCAAACATTCCCCACACAGACCACTAAGATTTTGTTAAACATAACGATTACCAGGAATGAATGTCGCTGGCCGTATCCGTCATATAACGGACACCGCTAATGGTCGGCAGCAACTGATTGATCAGACGGTTCCAGCGAGCAACCGGCGCGGTCGTGACGTACACCACATCGTAAGGCTGAAGTCGGAATTCCGTCGCCATCACCAATGACGTGGCGTCAGACATATCAAGCTGGTAGATATTGGCGATCTTGCCGCCGCGTCCTCCCTCGCCTTTCAACGGACGAATCACAAAAATGCCGCTGGCGTTGGAGGTGGTCAGATCGATGCCTTCCGCATTGCCTAATGCTTCGGTGAGCGTCATGCCGCTGAAATCCATTTTGAGGGTGCTCTGTTTTTTCACTTCGCCCATGACAAAGACTTTCAGATCGTCATTGCGCGGCACATACAGAATGTCGCCAGGGTAGAGCAAGCGGTTCTGGCTAAGATCGCCATTTTGCATCAGCGCCTGTAGCGAAATGCGCTGTTCTTTGCCGTTGTGCGTCAACACGACGTTGCGCCAGTCCGCCATATCGGTCAGGCCGCCCGCAGCGTTAATCGCATCCAGGACGGTTAGCGGTACGTTAGTAATGGCCTGCTGACCGGATTTATTCACCTGGCCGGAGATGTACGCTTTTTGCGAGCGGAAAGCGGCGATATTGACATCCACCTGCGGGTCCGCGATGTACTTCGCTAAACGCCCGGTAATATCGCTGCGAATCTCTGACAAAGTTTTACCGACGACGCTAACCTTGCCAATGTAGGGATAAAACATGGTGCCGTCCGGCTGAACCCAGTTGCCGGTATCGCTTGAGCTGCGGTACTGGCCTGCTGGCGTGGTCAATTCCGGGTGATCCCAGACGGTGACATTCAGCACATCGCCAGGCCCGACGCGATACTGATAGCTGGCAATCTCCTGGTCCAGCGACATATTCGGTTGCGCGACATTGGGCCGCGGGCGTAATTGCTCAACCAGCCGTGGCGTCAGCGGATACACATTGACCATCCGGTCGAGCTCAAAGTCAGCGTCTTGCTGTTTGATCACATCTTTCCCCATCGTAGACATATTGCTGCCCGGAAGTACTGTGCAACCACTTATCAAGCTGAGCGACGCCAATAATGGCATCAATTTCATTTTGGATTTCATCATTGATTATTTATCACTTTGGCAGAGTCATTATCCTGTGCAATTTAAATAGCGGCTTCGTCCGTGCACATTTACCTTGCAGTTAATGGCAGAGAAAATTAACTGGCATCATTCTGAAAAAAAATCAATTCATCCGCAGGCTATTGACAGAATAATAAAGGCTTATATTCAGGCTTTCAGGCACGCTACCGCCCCTGGCTTCTTAGCTACCAATACACTGATTATTCTAAATTTTCGCATTCCCCTCCGATTTCATCCTGGTTCAGATAAAAATCTTCAGCGAAATAAAGGTTACGTATTAATAGTTTTCTCGATGTCGTGACAGGATATTTAAGAGCGCTATCTTAATCCTGCAAGAATTGTTGCAGCTAACCTAATGACAGGCAAGGTAACAAACCCGCCATTCTATATTTTTAAGATTAATATTAAATGAATTAACAGATGATTTTAGGATTTTATTGATGTTGACAATATTTATTTACTCCACTCCACCTGCGATATTTCCTAAATATATTCTTGACATTATTTAGTTTCCGACAGAAACATTACGGCTATTTTAAAGTTATTTTATAGCCGCGTAACAAAGATAAATTGCTCTGCGGCATTGCATTTTTCCGCCGTATTATCCATGATCGAATTGTGACAATTGTCATATTACAGAAGGTATTGCTCTTACTATGGAATGGATTGCCGATCCGTCAATCTGGGCCGGACTGGTAACGTTAATCGTTATCGAACTTGTTCTCGGCATTGATAACCTGGTCTTTATTGCCATCCTCGCTGAAAAACTACCGCCGGGGCAGCGCGACCGCGCGCGCATTACCGGCCTGATACTGGCGATGATCATGCGCCTGCTGCTGCTGGCGTCAATCTCGTGGCTGGTCACCTTGACTAAGCCGCTTTTTAGCGTACAGGCGTTAAGCTTCAGCGCCCGCGATCTGATTATGCTGTTCGGCGGCTTCTTCCTGCTCTTTAAAGCCACCATGGAGCTCAACGAACGGCTGGAAGGGAAAGATAGCGCCAACCCTACCCAGCGTAAGGGGGCGAAATTCTGGGCGGTGGTCGCGCAAATCGTGGTGCTGGACGCTATCTTTTCTCTCGACTCCGTGATTACCGCCGTGGGGATGGTCGATCACCTGGCGGTCATGATGGCGGCAGTGATAATCGCCATTAGCCTGATGCTGCTTGCCAGCAAGTCACTGACCCGATTTGTGAACAACCATCCCACCATTGTCATTTTGTGTCTTAGCTTCCTGCTAATGATCGGCTTTAGCCTGGTGGCGGAAGGGTTTGGTTTCCACATTCCGAAAGGGTATCTGTACGCGGCTATCGGCTTCTCGGTGATGATCGAGGCGCTCAACCAACTGGCTATTTTTAACCGCCGCCGTTTTCTTTCCGCTAACCATACGCTGCGCCAGCGCACAACGGAGGCCGTGATGCGGCTGATTAGCGGTAAAAAAGAGGATGCCGAACTGGATGCGGAAACCGCTGCGATGCTGGCAGACCATGACGACAGCCAGATTTTTAATCCGCAGGAGCGCAGGATGATCGAGCGGGTGCTGAATCTCAACCAGCGCACCGTAAGTAGCATCATGACGTCGCGCCACGATATCGAGCATATCGATCTCAACGCGCCGGAAGCGGAAATCCGCGCTCTGCTGGAAAAGAACCAGCATACGCGTCTGGTCGTGACGGGTGAAAATGAACAGGAAGATTTACTCGGCGTCGTCCACGTCATCGATCTGTTGCAACAATCGCTGCGCGGCGAACCGCTCAACCTGCGGGCGCTGATTCGCCAACCGCTGGTTTTCCCGGAAACATTGCCGCTGCTGCCTGCGCTGGAGCAGTTCCGTAACGCCAGAACCCATTTTGCCTTTGTCGTAGATGAGTTTGGCTCGGTTGAAGGCATTGTGACATTAAGCGATGTCATGGAGACTATCGCCGGTAATCTGCCGAATGAAGTCGAGGAAATTGACGCCCGCCACGATATTCAGAAGAACCCGGACGGTTCCTGGACAGCAAACGGCCATATGCCGCTGGAGGATTTGGTGCAGTACGTGCCGCTACCGCTGGATGAAAAACGGGAATACCATACGATTGCCGGATTATTGATGGAATATTTGCAGCGCATACCGCAAACCGGTGAAGAGGTTCAGGTGGGCGATTATTTGCTGAAAACATTGCAGGTAGAAAGCCATCGAGTGCAGAAAGTGCAGTTAATTCCGCTGCATAACGGCGAGCCAGACCAGGAGATGTAACGTCTGTTCGCCTGCCCCGGCCTGCTTACCAGGCAGGCCGGAGGCGCGTTAACCTCGCCATCCGGCTCTGCCCTTTGGCCAAAAACTACAGCTTATCCAGCAGTTTCTTCACATCTTTACCGTTGCGGGTATCTTTATTGCGATCCGCCCAGTCGTTGAGCCGACGCTTCGCCTCATCCTGTAAATGCTTGCGCAATAACTGATCCACTTGCAGGGTATAGTTCAGCTCCTGCCACTTGCCATAGACGCGCAGCGGCACCGGCGTCTCTTTCAGGAAGGTGATCAGGTTGCTATTGCCGTTCCATCCGCCCAGCACACGCAGATTAAATTGCGTATCACAGCTCTGCTTAACCAGGTCCAGCGTTCCGCTGCCGGTTAACGCCAGCATAGAAGATTGCCCGACCATGTCGTCGAGCGTCAGCGTGCCCTTATTTAGCGTCAGATCGGTCGTGAAGCGATCCAGTCGGGTCGCATTGTCCATATTTTCCTGCGACTGCTGCGCGTCGCCGCCGCTTCGCTCTACGGCCTGCTGCACCAGTTGCTGGAAATTCATTCCTTCAAGGCGCGTATTGCTCATGTCAACATGCGCTTTTCCTTTCCAGCTGTGGCGAAATGCCTCCGCGTCAATATCCGCTCCGGAGAAATCGCCAACCAGCGACATCTTACCGGTCAGGCTAATCGGATAATTAAAGGCTTTCAGGATAGTCCCAATCTCAACATGGTTGAGGCGAGGGTGGAACTCGATGCGCGGACTGGCGGTGCGGGCGTCAAGCGTGCCGGGCAGCGACATCTCTCCGTCGGCCAGTTTCCCCTGCAACTCAGTAATATCCAGCAATCCGGCCTGATTAGACATCTTCGTCGAAACCTGGGTAAAGTCCATTCCCCGCCAGCGAACTGAATCCGCCTGTAAAGTAATCTCCGCCGTAAAGCTTTGCAGCCCCTGATAAGGCGGCGCACCAACACGCGACGCGATAACTGGCCTGGTCAGGGGGAGCGTATTTTGCCCCTGCGACACCGCGCCGCCCGTCTGTGCCACGGTGCTATGATGCGGCAACAGGTTGTCCAGATTAAGATTGCTGGACTGGAGGTCAATTTGCCATTCCGGCTGCTCCGCCAGCGTTACCTGAACATGCCCGGTCAGAGAACTGTCATTCGCCGTTAAATTTAAGTGGTTAAATGAAAGACGTTTTTGCGCTTCCTGCCACTGAGCCTGCAGTTGTCCCTGCCCCTCAATCCCCTGCGCCGGTAAATCCGCGCCCTGCAATTGCCAGCGCAGTTGCTCAATACCCGCGGTTAAATTATGCGGATAATCGGAAGCATCCACCGTTCCGCTAAACGATAAAGCAAGATCCCGCTGATCGCGGTTCACGCGTCCCGAAAAATCAAACGTGCCGCGATGCTCGGCATCTTGTTCCATATTCAGACGAATATCGCGCACCGTGACCTGATCATCATTTTCATGCTGGAAAACCAGCACGCTGTCGGCAACGCGCAGGCTACGAATATCAAACGACCAGCCGCGATCTTCCGCTACGTCCGGCAAGGTATTATCTTTCGGCGCGACCGGCGCATCATCGCTGCGTACCGCTTCCGTTTGCGGCGTCAGTTGAATCACCCCGCCTTTCAGCATCACCTGCTTAACATGAAGCTGATGACTCAATAGCGGCCATAAAGCGACGTCCAGGCGCATATTGTCAGCCCGCACCAGCGGTTCGCTGGCGCCTCGCGCCGTTAGCGTCATTCGCCCGGAAAGGATGCTGAGTTGCGGCCATACGTGCCAGCGCAGCGGCCCGTCCAGTTGCAACTGATATTCACTACGCGCGGCAACCTGCTGCACCATATAGGCGCGGAAATCATTCGGATTGACCAACAATACCAACGCAGAGAATCCGGCCACCAGCACGACCAGGAGAATCATCAGCGTCGTCAGAAATCGTCTCATGCTACCCTCAATGGACCGGCAGTATTGCGCCGAATGGCTCAGTCTTTATCAATCCGGCTGGCAACAGCGCCCTGCTGATCGCGATATTTGGCATCCTGACGGCGGTTATAAGGCCGCGCCGCCGGGCCTGACAGCGGCTCAAAGCTCAGCGCGCCGATGAGCATACCCGGACGCAACGCCAGCGGCAGCTTCCCGGAGTTGTAAAACTCAAGCACAATGCAGCCCGACCAGCCAGGATCGATACGGTGCGCCGTCACATGCACCATCAGCCCCAGACGCGCCAGCGAGGAACGACCATCCAGCCAGCCCACTAAATCCGGCGGCAGGGTAACGGATTCAAAGGTGACGGCCAGCGCCAACTCGCCCGGATGCAGATAAAATGCCTCGCCGTCCGGCAAAACGATTTCATCGCTCATCACGCGATCCAGCGCCGCGCTGACCTCATCTTTCGGCCCGCTCAGATCGATAAACGCCGCCGTATGGCCACGGAAGGTTCGAAATTTATTGCCAAGACGTACATCGACCGTCGCGCCGTTAATGCGCTCTACGGGAGGTCGCGGAGTGATAGACAAACGGCCTTCATCCAGCCAGGCTTCAATATCTCGGTCGCATAAACGCATGGCACTTTCTCCTTTCGCGCATCAAGCCCTTAAATCAAGCACATCAAGGGCTAACCAGGTTATCACTGAACGGTACACAATTCGCCAGATTTATTCAAAGAACTGGCTGATTTTCGCTTTCAGAATATCAATAGCGATGCGGTTTTTACCGCCGCGCGGCACGATAATATCCGCATATTGTTTGGAAGGCTCAATAAATTGCAGGAACATCGGACGCACCGTTTTCTGATATTGCGCCATCACCGAATCCATTGAGCGACCACGCTCGTTCACATCGCGTTTGATACGGCGCATCAAACAGATATCCAGCGGCGTATCGACAAAAATAGAGAAGTTCATCTCTTCACGCAAACGCGCGTCGGTCAGTAACAGAATACCTTCAAGAATAATCACTTTCTTCGGTTCTACGCGAACCGTTTCCTGCATACGGGTATGCTCAACATAACTGTATACCGGTAATTCAATCGCCGAACCGCGCTTGAGCGCCTGAAGATGCTGAAATAGCAGGCTGTGATCCATCGCATTCGGATGGTCATAGTTAGTTTTTACGCGTTCTTCCATCGACAGATGGCTTTGATCTTTGTAATAACTGTCTTCGGGAATAACGCCAATATGTTCGTCACCCACTTGTTCACGCAATTCGCGGTAAAGGGTACTGGCAATAAGACTCTTGCCGGAAGCCGATGCGCCAGCGATACCGATAATGACGCACTGATGAGACTGATCAGTCATAAATTTAGCGACCTGATTAACCTGGATGTAAGGAAGGGGGGCGCCGAAACGCCAAACGCGGCAATTATAGGGATTTCAGCAGCGCGATACCAGTCCGGCGCTATGCCACGGTGAATTTGTTGGCGGCGCATTCGACGTCGCGACGTAAAAGCGTTCAGTTTTAACGCGGACAGCGGATTTATCGACCCGTCTGGAGGAGGAATACGCCGGAAGCCACAATTTATATTCAGCCAGCGTATAAATCATTACGCGTTTATACTAGCATAATCACAGAGTAAACTGACGCGTCCGGTATTCCGCGACGTTACCGGCGATTCGGATAGAGTGGTAATGAGTAAACCATCCCAACATGTTTTCGTTACCGTCCCCCACCCGCTATTGCGTCTGGTCAGTTTAGGCCTGGTCGCGTTTGTCTTTACGCTCTTTTCGCTCGTATTATCGCGTGTCGGCACCCAACTGGCGCCGCTGTGGTTCCCTACCTCCATTATGATGGTCGCGTTTTACCGCCATGCGGGCCGTCTGTGGCCAGGGATCGCGGTCGCCTGCTCGCTCGGCAGCATCGGCGCCTCACTGACTTTATTTCCTGCCGCCTCGCTTAACTTTAGCTGGACGGCAATAAATATTATCGAGGCGGCCACTGGCGCGATACTGCTGCGAAAACTGCTCCCCAGCTACAACCCCTTACAAAATTTGAATGACTGGTTTCGTCTGGCTATCGGCAGCGCCGTGATTCCGCCGCTACTCGGCGGCCTGTTATTTTGGCTGATAGCGCCGGAAGCGGTCGCCTCGAAAGCGTTTCTGATTTGGGTATTATCGGAAGCCATCGGCGCGCTGACGCTGGTACCGTTAGGTTTACTGTTTAAACCACACTATCTGTTGCGTCATCGCGACCCGCATCTGTTGCTGGAAACGCTATTGACGCTGGTCATTACGCTGGCGCTAAGCTGGCTCGCTATGCGCTATATTCCGTGGCCGTTTACGTGCGTTATCGTCCTGTTGATGTGGAGTGCGGTGCGCCTGCCGCGAATGGAGGCGTTTTTAATTTTTTTAGCTACCGTTATCGTGGTCTCGCTCATGCTGGCCAATGACCCCACGCTGCTCGCCACGCCGAAAACCGACGTGATGGTCAATATGCCGTGGCTGCCTTTTTTAATGATCCTGCTGCCTGCCAATATGATGACGATGGTGATGTACGCGTTTCGCACGGAACGCAAACATATCACCGAGAGCGAATCCCGCTTTCGCAACGCGATGGAGTATTCCGCCATTGGTATGGCGCTGGTCGGTACGGAGGGTCAGTGGCTACAGGTCAATAAATCTCTGAGCCATTTTCTTGGCTATAGCCAGGATGAATTACGCACGATGACATTTCAGCAATTGACCTGGCCGGAAGACCTGAATAATGACCTTGAACAGCTAAACATGCTGGTGCGCGGCGACATCAATAGCTATTCCATGGAAAAACGCTACTACACCCGCAACGGCGATGTCGTCTGGGCGCTGCTGGCCGTCTCGCTGGTTCGGCATAAAGACAATAAACCTCTCTATTTTATTGCTCAGATTGAAGATATTAACGATCTCAAGCAAAGCGAGCAGGAAAACCAGCGGTTGATGGAGCGTATTACACAGGCGAACGACGCGCTGTTTCAGGAAAAAGAACGGTTGCACATCACGCTTGACTCTATCGGGGAAGCGGTGGTGTGTATTGATGTCGCGATGAATATCACCTTTATGAACCCGATCGCCGAGAAGATGAGCGGCTGGCGGCAAGAGGATGCTTTAGGCGCGCCATTATTAACGGTTCTGCGCATTACGTCAGGTGATAAGGGGCCGCTGCTGGAGGATATTTATCGCGCCGACAGGTCGCGATCGGGCATGGAACAGGAGATAGTGCTCCATTGTCATAACGGCGGCAGCTACGATATTCATTACAGTATCACGCCGCTCAGTACGCTTGACGGCGATAAGATTGGTTCGGTTCTGGTTATCCAGGACGTTACCGAATCACGAAAAATGTTACGCCAGCTCAGCTACAGCGCAACGCATGACGCCCTCACCCATCTTGCCAACCGCGCCAGTTTTGAAAAGCAGCTTCAACAGCGCCTGCAAACAATACAGGAATCGCCTCAACATCATGCGCTGGTGTTTATCGATCTGGACCGTTTTAAAGCGGTTAACGACAGCGCGGGACATGCCGCCGGCGATGCCTTATTGCGCGAGCTCGCGTCACTGATGCTCAGTATGCTTCGCTCCGGCGATCTTCTGGCCCGTCTGGGTGGCGATGAGTTTGGCCTGTTGCTGCCGGATTGTAATAGTGACAGCGCGCGCTTTATCGTGACGCGGCTTATCAACGCCGTTAATGAATATCACTTTATGTGGGAAGGACGCCTGCATCGGATCGGCGCCAGCGCCGGGATCACAATGATAAATAAACATAACTGCCAGCTCACAGAGGTCGTGTCTCAGGCCGATATTGCCTGCTACGCCGCGAAAAATAGCGGTCGAGGCCGTCTGACCGTGTACGAACCGCAGCACGCATTAACCTCCTCAAAGGGAATGATGCCGCTGGAAGAACAGTGGCATATGATTAAAAATAACCACCTGCTGATGCTTGCCAGAAACGTCGCGCCGCCGCGTACGCCGGAGGCCACCAGCTTTTGGCTGGTCTCACTCAGGCTGTGGACCAGCGAAGGGGAAGTGATGGAAGAGCGCGCGTTCCGGGCAGGGTTAGCCGACTCCGCGCTGCATCACGCGCTTGACCGACGGGTATTCCATGAGTTTTTCCACCATGCGGCGACCGCCGTCGCCAGCAAGGGATTAAGCGTTGCGCTGCCGCTGTCCGCCGCGGGATTATGCAGCGCGACCCTTATTGATGAGCTGCTGGAACAACTGGAGCATAGCCCACTGCCGCCACGGTTATTACACCTGATTATCCCGGCTGACGTTATCGTTAAGCAGGCGCAGACCGCCGCTGCGACTCTGCGAAAACTGCGGCAACGCGGCTGCCAGGTGATTCTCAGCCATGTCGGGCGCGATTTACAGCTGTTTAATTTACTGCCCCCGCATATCGTCGATTATTTACTGCTGGATAGCGACCTTATCGCCAACGTTCATGAAAGTTTAATGGATGAAATGCTGACCTCGATCATCCAGGGACACGCCCAGCATCTGGACATCAAAACGCTCGCCGGGCCGGTACAAAACCCACAGGTGCTGGATACGCTCTCCCGTATTGGCGTGGATCTGATTTATGGCGACACTATCGCCGAAGCACAACCGCTGGATTTATTACTGAATACCAGCTATTTCGCTATCCATTGACGGTTGCCAGCCGTGGGTATACCAGATATGCAGTAGCGCGTAGGAACGCCACGGTTTCCAGCGCTCCGCGTAGCGACGGATCTGCGCGACCGTCATCCCGGCAAAGCGCTGCTTAATTAAGTAATCATCGGGTAAAAAGATATCTTTTGCCTGCCAACCGCGCAGGGCGAAATAGTTCGCCGTCCAGCGGCCAATTCCCGGAAACGTTTGTAAATTTTTAACGCTCTGCTCAATATCCGGCGGCGCGGCGAGCGCCAGTTTTCCCGCCAACGTCGCCTGCGCCAGATGAATCAGCGCTTCGGCGCGCCGCAGAGGCATCCCCAGAGCTTTAAGCGCCAGCGGATCGGCCAACGCCAGCGTTTCCGGACCGGGAAAACAGACATAATCGGGCGCATCCGGCAACGCCTCGCCATAGCGGCGCGCCACTTTCGCCGTCAACCTTGCCGCCATCGCGACACTCACCAGTTGCCCCAGTATCGCCCGCACGCCTTGTTCAAACGTATCAACCGATCCCGGTAAACGCAGCCCCGGTCTGTCCTCGCCCAGTGACCCCAGCACGGCGGCAACCTGCGCGGGCTGGCAGTCAAGATCAAACAGACGCGAAACCTTCGCCAGACACGCCGGCGCGACGGGAAGTAATCCGGCGCTTACGCTCACCTGCACAGTGTGGGTGGGCAGATTGGGCCTCACGCTGACCAGTCCGCGATGCTCGCTCACCACCAGGCTGCGCGCATAAAAGCCCTCGCCTACCGTTTCCACGCCGTCCACCGCACGCGCGGCAAGAAAGCCCAACATCCACGACCAGTCGTAAGGCGGCTGCCAGCTCAGGGTAAACATACTTTTCTCCTTTATTTGACTTTTCAGCATAAACGCTAATCGCACGTAACGCCTTGCTTTCATATTCCAGTTGTCGCCGCGACGACATTTCGCTAAAGTCACGCCCCTTCTTCACTGGCATGGGGATTTTAAGGTGTTTATAGGATTTGATTACGGTACGGCAAACTGCTCGGTCGCCATTATGCGCGACGGGCATCCACAGTTGCTGACAATGGAGAATAACAGCGCATTACTGCCGTCTATGCTGTGCGCGCCGACGCGCGAAGCGGTGAGCGAGTGGCTGTATCGCCATCATGATGTGCCGGCAACGGACGAAGAAACCCAGGCGCTGCTACGCCGCGCGATACGCTACAACCGCGAGGAAGATATTGAGGTTGGCGCGCAAAGCGTACAGTTTGGTCTGGCGTCGCTGGCGCACTATATTGACGATCCCCAGGAGGTCTGGTTTGTCAAATCGCCGAAATCCTTTTTAGGCGCCAGCGGCCTGAAACCGCAGCAGGTCGCGCTGTTTGAAGATTTGGTCTGCGCCATGATGGTACATATTCGTCATACGGCGCACAGCCAATTGCCGGAGGCCATTACCCAGGCGGTAATCGGTCGCCCGATCAACTTTCAGGGACTGGGCGGCGATGACGCGAACCGCCAGGCGCAGGGTATTCTGGAGCGGGCGGCAAAACGCGCCGGTTTTCAGGAGGTGGTATTCCAGTACGAACCGGTTGCGGCGGGCCTGGACTACGAGGCTACGCTGCGGGAAGAGAAGCGTGTGCTGGTCGTGGATATTGGCGGCGGCACCACCGACTGTTCCATGCTGCTGATGGGGCCGCAGTGGCGTCAGCGCGCCGATCGTGAAAACAGCCTGTTGGGGCACAGCGGTTGCCGCGTGGGCGGAAACGATCTGGATATCGCGCTGGCCTTTAAAAATCTGATGCCTTTGCTGGGCATGGGCGGCGAAACCGAAAAAGGCATCGCCCTGCCGGTGCTGCCGTGGTGGAACGCCGTGGCGATTAACGACGTCCCGGCGCAAAGCGATTTTTACAGTAGCGCGAATGGTCGTCTGTTGAACGATTTGGTTCGCAACGCGCGTGAAGCAGACAAGGTCGCGTTGCTGCTCAAGGTCTGGCGCCAGCGGCTTAGTTACCGCCTGGTACGTTGCGCGGAAGAGAGCAAAATCGCCCTTTCCGGCCAGGCGGATGTTACGGCGAGGCTGCCATTTATCAGCGACGACCTGGCGGTCGCTATCAGCCAGCAAGGACTGGAAGCGGCGCTGGATCAACCGCTGGCGCGTATTCTGGAACAGGTGCAACTGGCGCTGGACAGCGCGCAGGAAAAACCGGATGTCATCTATCTGACCGGCGGCAGCGCCCGTTCTCCATTGATTAAAAAAGCGCTTTCCGAACAGCTACCGGGCATACCCGTCGCTGGCGGCGATGATTTCGGCTCCGTCACCGCAGGACTGGCGCGCTGGGCGGAGGTTGTTTTCCGCTAAGCGCCTCGCAAGCTCAGTGCTGATGGATTGACATTATTCTTGATGTGGCTTAACGTCAGGAGTGAGGGTAAGGGAGGATTCCTCCTCCCCCTGGTGTCTTAGTAAGCTGGTAGGCTAATCACTAAGAGTATCACCAGTATGATGACTACCTTCATCATAACCCTTTCCTTATTTTGGCCCCTTCCTCGGGAGGGGCTTTCCCGTTTCAGCGTCCTGCTGAAATCGGTGGCTTACCTTCATTGCCGTGCCGCCACTTTACCGCACTCCGGCGCGTTAACGATTTTCACCGATGAGAGTTGCGTAGCGCCTCGCAAAGCGGGTCGCCATTCAGAATAATCCCGACCGTGTTCCATAATTCCTCCATTTTTCTCCCTTCCCTGCTGACTACAATAGAGGGAGCAACATTCCGCAAAACGTTTCAGGATGAGAAACTTATACCGATGAAAGGCAGTAATACTTTCCGCTGGGCAATAGCGATTGGGGTTGTAGTGGCCGCCGCCGCATTCTGGTTCTGGCATAGCCGTAGCGAAAGCCCGACCGCCGCGCCGGGCGTCGCCGCGCAAGCGCCGCATACCGCCGCCGCAGGTCGCCGCGGTATGCGCGACGGCCCTCTGGCGCCGGTACAGGCCGCGACCGCGACCACGCAGGCCGTACCGCGCTATCTGAGCGGGCTGGGTACCGTGACCGCAGCGAATACCGTTACGGTACGTAGCCGCGTGGATGGTCAACTCATCGCCCTGCACTTTCAGGAAGGTCAGCAGGTCAACGCAGGCGATCTGCTGGCGCAAATCGATCCCAGCCAGTTTAAGGTCGCCCTGGCGCAGGCTCAGGGACAGTTGGCGAAAGATAACGCTACGCTGGCGAATGCGCGTCGTGATCTGGCGCGCTATCAGCAACTGGCAAAAACCAATCTGGTTTCCCGTCAGGAACTGGATGCGCAACAGGCGCTGGTCAACGAAACCCAGGGAACCATTAAAGCGGATGAAGCCAATGTCGCCAGCGCGCAGTTACAGCTCGACTGGAGTCGTATCACGGCCCCGGTCTCGGGACGCGTGGGTCTGAAACAGGTGGATGTCGGCAACCAGATTTCCAGCAGCGATACCGCCGGTATTGTCGTCATTACGCAAACGCACCCGATTGATCTCATTTTTACTCTGCCGGAAAGCGATATCGCGACCGTAGTTCAGGCACAGAAAGCGGGGAAAGCGCTGGTCGTAGAAGCCTGGGATCGGACTAACTCGCACAAATTGAGCGAAGGTGTGTTGCTCAGTCTGGACAACCAGATTGATCCCACGACGGGAACGATCAAAATTAAAGCGCGCTTTACCAATCAGGACGATACGCTGTTCCCCAATCAATTTGTGAACGCCCGGATGCTGGTCGATACCGAACAAAATGCCGTTGTGGTGCCTGCCGCGGCGGTGCAAATGGGCAATGAGGGCCACTTTGTGTGGGTGCTGAACGACGAAAATAACGTCAGCAAGAAGCGGGTAAAAATCGGTATTCAGGATAACCGAAACGTGGTGATCAGCGCAGGCTTGTCGGCAGGCGATCGCGTCGTTACCGATGGTATTGATCGGCTGACGGAAGGCGCAAAAGTCGAGGTCGTTGAGCCGCAAACCACCGTGGCGGATGAAAAATCCCCTTCCCGCCATGAAGGTCAAAAAGGAGCGCGCGCCTGATGCAGGTATTACCTCCGGGCAGCACGGGCGGCCCTTCGCGTCTGTTTATTCTGCGCCCCGTGGCCACCACTCTGCTGATGGCGGCGATTTTACTCGCCGGGATTATCGGCTATCGCTTCCTGCCCGTCGCCGCTTTGCCGGAGGTCGACTACCCCACTATTCAGGTTGTTACGCTCTACCCTGGCGCCAGCCCGGATGTCATGACCTCCGCCGTCACCGCGCCGCTTGAGCGCCAGTTCGGCCAGATGTCGGGACTTAAGCAGATGTCGTCGCAAAGCTCCGGCGGCGCATCGGTGGTAACGCTACAGTTTCAGTTGACGCTGCCGCTGGACGTTGCCGAGCAGGAAGTACAGGCGGCGATTAACGCAGCCACCAATTTATTGCCTTCCGACCTGCCGAATCCGCCGATTTATAGCAAAGTCAACCCGGCGGACCCGCCGATTATGACGCTTGCCGTCACCTCAAACGCGATGCCGATGACCCAAGTAGAGGACATGGTAGAAACCCGCGTGGCGCAGAAGATCTCGCAGGTCTCCGGCGTCGGACTGGTGACGCTTGCCGGCGGGCAGCGCCCTGCGGTACGCGTAAAACTGAATGCTCAGGCTGTCGCCGCGCTCGGTCTGACCAGCGAAACGGTCCGTACCGCAATTACCGGCGCCAACGTCAACTCGGCGAAAGGCAGTCTGGATGGCCCCGAACGGGCGGTGACGCTTTCTGCTAACGATCAGATGCAGTCTGCCGACGAATACCGCAGGCTTATCATCGCGTATCAAAACGGCGCGCCGGTACGGTTGGGCGATGTCGCCACCGTCGAACAGGGGGCGGAAAATAGCTGGCTCGGCGCATGGGCGAATCAAGCGCCGGCTATCGTGATGAACGTTCAACGCCAGCCTGGCGCCAATATCATTGCGACAGCGGACAGCATTCGCCAGATGCTGCCCCAGCTTACCGAGAGCCTGCCGAAATCGGTGAAGGTCACGGTCCTGTCCGATCGCACCACCAATATTCGCGCTTCCGTGCGCGATACCCAGTTTGAACTGATGCTGGCGATCGCGCTGGTCGTCATGATTATCTATCTGTTTTTACGTAACATTCCCGCCACAATTATTCCCGGCGTCGCCGTACCGCTGTCGCTTATCGGCACCTTTGCGGTGATGGTATTTTTGGATTTTTCCATTAATAACCTGACGCTGATGGCGCTCACTATCGCCACGGGTTTCGTGGTGGACGATGCGATTGTGGTGATCGAGAACATCTCGCGCTACATCGAAAAAGGAGAAAAACCGCTGGCGGCGGCGCTCAAAGGCGCGGGCGAAATCGGCTTTACCATTATTTCCCTCACCTTTTCCCTGATTGCGGTGCTGATCCCGTTGCTCTTTATGGGCGATATTGTTGGTCGACTGTTCCGCGAATTTGCGGTGACGTTGGCGGTAGCGATTTTAATCTCCGCCGTCGTCTCTTTGACGCTCACGCCCATGATGTGCGCGCGTATGCTCAGCCAGCAATCTCTGCGTAAACAAAACCGCTTTTCCCGCGCCTGCGAGCGGATGTTTGACCGCGTGATCGCCAGCTACGGACGCGGATTAGCGAAAGTGCTCAACCATCCGTGGCTTACATTGAGCGTGGCATTCGCCACGCTCCTGCTCAGCGTTATGCTGTGGATAGTCATCCCGAAAGGGTTCTTTCCGGTACAGGATAACGGCATTATCCAGGGGACGCTGCAGGCGCCGCAATCGTCATCGTATGCCAGTATGGCGCAACGTCAGCGCCAAGTGGCGGAGCGGATATTACAGGACCCGGCGGTGCAAAGTCTGACGACTTTTGTTGGCGTAGACGGCGCTAACCCCACGCTGAATAGCGCGCGCCTGCAAATTAATCTCAAGCCGCTGGATGCGCGTGATGACCGCGTGCAGCAGGTGATCTCCCGGCTGCAAACCGCCGTGGCGACGATTCCCGGCGTGGCGCTGTATCTCCAGCCGACGCAGGATTTAACCATCGACACGCAGGTCAGCCGCACGCAGTATCAGTTTACCCTGCAGGCCACGACGCTCGATGCGCTCAGTCACTGGGTGCCAAAACTGCAGAACGCGCTACAGTCGTTACCACAGCTCTCTGAGGTAAGCAGCGACTGGCAAGATCGGGGATTAGCGGCCTGGGTGAATGTCGACCGCGACAGCGCCAGCCGTCTGGGTATCAGCATGGCGGATGTGGATAACGCGCTCTACAACGCGTTCGGGCAACGCCTGATTTCAACGATTTATACCCAGGCGAACCAGTACCGCGTCGTACTGGAACATAATACCGCCAGCACGCCGGGACTGGCGGCGCTGGAGACGATTCGCCTGACGAGCCGCGACGGCGGCACCGTACCGCTCAGCGCAATTGCCCGCATTGAGCAGCGCTTCGCTCCGCTCTCTATCAATCATTTAGATCAGTTCCCGGTTACGACATTTTCGTTTAACGTGCCGGAGGGCTATTCGCTCGGCGATGCGGTGCAGGCGATTCTCGATACGGAAAAAACGCTCGCCCTGCCAGCGGATATTACAACGCAGTTTCAGGGCAGTACGCTCGCCTTCCAGGCGGCGCTGGGCAGCACCGTCTGGCTTATTGTCGCCGCCGTGGTGGCGATGTATATCGTGCTCGGCGTGCTGTATGAGAGTTTTATCCATCCGATCACGATTCTCTCAACGCTGCCTACGGCGGGCGTCGGCGCGCTGCTGGCGCTGATCATCGCCGGTAGCGAGCTCGATATTATCGCCATTATCGGCATTATTTTGCTGATCGGCATCGTGAAGAAAAACGCCATCATGATGATTGACTTCGCCCTCGCCGCCGAACGCGAACAGGGGATGAGTCCGCGCGACGCTATCTTCCAGGCCTGTCTGCTGCGTTTTCGACCGATTCTGATGACCACGCTGGCGGCGTTGCTCGGGGCATTGCCATTAATGTTGAGTACCGGCGTTGGCGCGGAATTACGTCGCCCGTTGGGGATCGCGATGGTGGGCGGCCTACTGGTCAGCCAGGTATTAACTCTGTTTACCACACCGGTGATTTATCTCCTGTTTGACCGCCTGTCGCTGTACGTGAAAAGTCGCTTTCCGCGCCATAAAGAGGAGGCGTAGATGCGCTTTTTCGCCCTTTTCATCTACCGCCCGGTCGCCACCATTTTGATTGCCGCCGCCATTACGCTGTGCGGCATTCTGGGCTTCCGTCTGCTGCCGGTCGCCCCGCTGCCGCAGGTCGATTTCCCGGTGATTATGGTTAGCGCCTCGCTGCCGGGCGCCTCGCCGGAAACCATGGCTTCGTCGGTGGCGACGCCGTTGGAACGCTCTTTGGGACGCATTGCAGGCGTCAATGAAATGACTTCCAGCAGCTCGCTCGGCAGTACGCGCATTATTCTCGAATTTAATTTCGATCGTGATATTAACGGCGCGGCGCGCGACGTGCAGGCCGCCATCAACGCCGCGCAAAGCTTGTTGCCAGGCGGAATGCCCAGCCGCCCGACTTATCGCAAGGCCAATCCATCCGACGCGCCGATTATGATTTTAACGCTCACCTCGGAGAGCTGGTCACAGGGCAAACTGTATGATTTCGCCTCTACCCAACTGGCGCAAACCATCGCGCAAATTGACGGCGTCGGCGATGTTGACGTCGGCGGCAGCTCCCTGCCCGCAGTACGTGTAGGCTTAAACCCGCAGGCGCTCTTTAACCAGGGCGTCTCGCTGGATGAGGTCCGCGAAGCGATCGACAGCGCCAACGTACGCCGACCGCAAGGCGCAATTGAAGATAGCGTCCACCGCTGGCAAATCCAGACCAACGACGAACTGAAAACCGCCGCCGAATACCAGCCGCTGATTATTCACTATAACAACGGCGCGGCGGTACGCCTGGGCGACGTCGCCAGCGTCACCGACTCGGTGCAGGATGTCCGTAACGCCGGGATGACGAACGCTAACCCCGCTATTTTGTTGATGATCCGCAAGCTGCCGGAGGCCAACATTATTCAGACGGTCGACGGCATCCGGGCAAAACTGCCGGAACTGCGGGCAATGATCCCCGCCGCTATCGATTTACAAATCGCCCAGGATCGTTCGCCGACGATTCGCGCATCGCTGCAAGAGGTAGAAGAGACGCTGGCTATCTCTGTCGCGCTGGTGATCCTGGTGGTGTTTTTATTCCTGCGTTCCGGGCGCGCCACGCTAATCCCCGCCGTCGCCGTTCCCGTTTCGCTCATCGGCACCTTCGCCGCCATGTATCTGTGCGGCTTCAGCCTCAACAATCTGTCGCTGATGGCGCTGACTATCGCGACCGGATTTGTCGTTGATGATGCCATTGTGGTGCTGGAAAATATCGCTCGCCATCTGGAGGCGGGAATGAAACCTTTGCAGGCGGCATTACAGGGTACGCGAGAAGTTGGGTTTACGGTCATCTCCATGAGTCTGTCGCTGGTGGCGGTATTTCTGCCGCTGCTGTTAATGGGCGGCCTGCCAGGACGCTTATTACGGGAATTCGCCGTTACCCTCTCGGTGGCGATTGGCATTTCGCTGGTGGTCTCGCTCACGCTGACGCCGATGATGTGCGGCTGGATGCTTAAATCAAGCAAACCGCACACCCAACCGCGTAAACGGGGCGTTGGCCGTTTGCTGGTCGCCTTGCAACAGGGTTACGGCACGTCGTTAAAATGGGTGCTTAACCATACGCGTCTTGTCGGTGTGGTTTTTCTTGGCACCGTTGCGCTGAACATCTGGCTTTATATCGCCATCCCTAAAACATTCTTTCCGGAGCAGGATACCGGCGTGTTGATGGGCGGTATTCAGGCTGACCAGAGCATCTCTTTCCAGGCCATGCGCGGCAAGCTGCAGGATTTTATGAAAATTATTCGCGACGATCCGGCGGTGAATAATGTCACTGGTTTTACCGGCGGATCGCGGGTGAATAGCGGCATGATGTTTATTACGCTGAAGCCGCGCGGCGAACGCAAAGAGACGGCGCAGCAAGTCATTGATCGACTGCGGGTCAAACTGGCAAAAGAACCCGGCGCCAGGCTGTTTCTGATGGCGGTACAGGATATTCGCGTCGGCGGGCGGCAGGCTAACGCCAGTTACCAATATACGTTGCTGTCTGACTCTCTGGCGGCACTGCGCGAATGGGAGCCGAAAATACGCAAAGCGCTCTCGGCCCTGCCGCAACTGGCGGACGTAAACTCCGATCAGCAGGATAACGGCGCGGAGATGAACCTTATCTACGACCGCGACACCATGTCACGACTGGGCATTGATGTTCAGGCCGCAAACAGCCTGTTAAATAATGCTTTTGGCCAGCGGCAAATTTCCACCATTTATCAGCCGATGAACCAGTATAAAGTGGTGATGGAAGTCGATCCGCGCTATAGCCAGGATATCAGCGCGCTGGAGAAAATGTTTGTTATCAACCGCGACGGAAAAGCGATCCCCCTCTCTTATTTCGCCCAATGGCGGCCCGCCAATGCGCCGCTGTCGGTGAACCATCAGGGACTTTCCGCGGCGTCCACGATTGCCTTTAACCTGCCGACCGGCACATCGTTATCGCAGGCGACGGAGGCCATTAATCGCACCATGACGCAGCTTGGCGTCCCCCCGACGGTACGCGGCAGTTTTTCCGGAACGGCGCAAGTCTTCCAGCAGACCATGAATTCGCAGCTTATTTTGATAGTGGCGGCGATCGCTACCGTCTACATTGTGCTGGGGATACTGTACGAAAGCTACGTCCATCCGCTGACCATTCTCTCTACTCTGCCATCGGCGGGCGTTGGGGCGCTTCTGGCGCTGGAGCTCTTCAATGCCCCTTTCAGCCTAATCGCCCTGATAGGGATCATGCTATTAATTGGCATTGTGAAGAAAAACGCCATTATGATGGTCGATTTTGCGCTTGAAGCGCAACGAAGCGGCGGCCTGACGCCGGAACAAGCCATTTTCCAGGCCTGCTTGTTACGCTTCCGTCCAATAATGATGACCACGCTGGCGGCGCTGTTCGGCGCACTGCCATTGGTGTTATCTGGCGGAGACGGTTCGGAATTACGACAGCCGTTGGGGATAACCATTGTCGGCGGTTTGGTCATGAGCCAGCTTCTGACGCTCTATACCACGCCAGTGGTGTACCTCTTTTTCGACCGTCTGCGGCTGCGTTTTTCGCGTAAAAATAGCAAACCGGTAGTAGAGATATGACAGAACTTCCTGACAACACCCGCTGGCAACTCTGGATTGTGGCATTCGGCTTTTTTATGCAGTCGCTGGATACCACCATCGTCAACACTGCGCTGCCCTCCATGGCGAAAAGCCTGGGGGAAAGCCCGCTGCATATGCACATGGTAGTGGTGTCATATGTTCTTACCGTCGCCGTGATGCTCCCCGCCAGCGGCTGGCTGGCAGATAAAATCGGCGTGCGTAATATTTTCTTTGCCGCCATTGTGCTGTTCACGCTGGGTTCGCTGTTTTGCGCCCTCTCCGGCACGCTTAATCAACTGGTATTAGCGCGGGTTTTACAAGGCGTAGGCGGCGCGATGATGGTGCCAGTCGGACGCCTGACGGTCATGAAAATCGTGCCGCGCACGCAATATATGGCGGCGATGACCTTCGTCACCCTACCGGGACAGATCGGGCCGTTACTCGGCCCCGCGCTGGGCGGGGTGCTGGTGGAATATGCTTCATGGCACTGGATATTTCTGATCAATATCCCGGTGGGAATTGTCGGCGCTATGGCGACCTTTATGCTGATGCCAAACTACACCATAGAGACCCGGCGCTTTGATCTGCCGGGGTTCCTGCTGTTAGCTATCGGCATGGCGGTACTCACGCTGGCGCTGGACGGTAGTAAAAGCATGGGGATTTCGCCCTGGACATTAGCCGGACTTGCTGCGGGCGGCGCGGCAGCCATTCTGCTCTATCTCCTCCATGCCAAAAAAAACTCAGGCGCGTTATTCAGCCTGCGATTGTTCCGCACGCCCACGTTTTCACTGGGGTTGCTGGGCAGTTTTGCCGGGCGTATCGGCAGCGGTATGCTGCCGTTTATGACGCCGGTCTTTTTGCAAATTGGTCTTGGTTTTTCACCGTTTCATGCCGGTTTGATGATGATCCCCATGGTGCTGGGCAGCATGGGAATGAAGCGGATTGTGGTGCAGATAGTTAACCGTTTTGGCTATCGTCGGGTTCTGGTGGCGACCACGCTCGGACTGGCATTGGTTAGCCTGTTGTTTATGTCGGTCGCGCTGCTCGGCTGGTATTATCTCCTGCCGCTGGTACTGCTTTTGCAGGGAATGGTGAACTCGGCGCGCTTTTCTTCCATGAACACCTTAACGCTAAAAGACCTTCCCGATACGCTGGCCAGCAGCGGCAATAGCTTATTATCGATGATTATGCAGCTCTCGATGAGTATCGGCGTCACTATTGCCGGAATGCTGCTGGGTATGTTTGGCCAACAGCATATCGGGATAGACAGTAGCGCCACACATCACGTCTTTATGTACACCTGGTTATGTATGGCGGTTATTATCGCGCTACCGGCGATAATTTTTGCCCGCGTGCCGAACGATACACAGCAAAACATGGTCATTTCACGGCGTAAAAGGAGCCTGTAATGAAAGTCTGGCGGCCCGGAATCACCGGCAAGCTGTTTCTGGCGATTTTCGCCACCTGCATCGTGCTGCTGATCAGTATGCATTGGGCCGTGCGCGTCAGTTTTGAACGCGGATTTATTGACTATATCAAACACGGCAACGAGCAGCGGCTACAAATGCTGGGCGATGCGCTGGGCGGCCAGTACCAGCAACACGGCAACTGGCGTTTTTTACGTAACAATGATCGCTTCGTTTTCCAGATTCTGCGTTCATTTGAGCATGACAACGACCGCGATAAACCCGGCCCCGGTATGCCGCCGCACGGTTGGCGCACCCAATTCTGGGTCGTCGATCAAAATGGCCGGGTGCTGGTCGGCCCACGCGGTCCGGTGCCGCATGACGGTACTCGCCGCCCCATTCTGGTCAATGGCGTCGAAGTCGGCGCGATTATCGCCTCGCCTGTCGAGCGGCTGACGCGCAATACGGATATTAATTTTGATATGCAGCAGCGGCGCGCCAGCTGGATGATCGTGGCGTTATCAACGTTGCTGGCCGCGCTGGCGACATTTTTGCTGGCGCGTGGCCTGCTCGCCCCGGTCAAACGGTTGGTCGAGGGTACGCACAGACTGGCGGCGGGGGATTTTACCACGCGCGTGACCCCAACCAGCGCCGATGAGCTGGGAAAACTGGCGCAGGACTTTAACCAGCTTGCCAGCACGCTGGAAAAAAACCAGCAGATGCGCCGCGACTTTATGGCGGATATTTCCCACGAACTGCGCACGCCGCTGGCGGTATTGCGCGGCGAACTGGAAGCCATTCAGGATGGCGTTCGCCAGTTCACGCCAGAATCGGTTACCTCGCTACAGGCGGAAGTCGGTACGCTTACCAAACTGGTTGACGACCTGCATCAGCTTTCGTTGTCTGACGAGGGCGCGCTGGCTTACCAAAAAACGACCGTCGATCTTGTCCCCCTGTTGGAAGTCGCTGGCGGCGCGTTCAGAGAGCGCTTTACCAGCCGGGGGCTAACGCTACATTACACGTTGCCGGATAGTATGACCGTCTTCGGCGACCCGGATCGCCTGATGCAACTGTTTAATAATCTACTGGAAAATAGTCTGCGCTACACCGACAGCGGCGGCGGCCTGCATATTTCCGCCGAACAACGCGACAAATCATTATTCCTGACCTTTGCCGATTCTGCACCGGGCGTCAGCGATGAACAGTTACAAAAGCTTTTTGACCGTTTTTACCGCACGGAAGTGTCCCGTAACCGCGCCAGCGGCGGTTCTGGACTGGGGCTGGCGATATGCGTCAATATTGTACACGCGCATAACGGTCATCTTCACGCCGCTCATTCGCCTTTTGGCGGGGTTAGCATTACAGTAGAGTTACCGCTGGATCGCGATTTACAGAGAGAAGTATGACTGAATTACCCATTGATGAAAACACGCCGCGCATTTTGATTGTTGAAGATGAACCCAAGCTGGGACAGCTGCTTATTGACTACTTACGCGCGGCGAGTTACGCCCCCACGCTCATCAATCATGGCGACAAGGTACTGCCGTATGTGCGTCAAACGCCGCCGGATCTGATCCTGCTGGATCTGATGCTGCCGGGTACCGATGGTCTGACGCTATGCCGGGAAATTCGCCGTTTTTCCGACATCCCCATTGTGATGGTCACGGCCAAAATCGAAGAGATCGATCGGCTGCTTGGGCTGGAAATCGGCGCCGATGATTATATCTGTAAGCCTTACAGCCCGCGCGAAGTCGTGGCCCGCGTGAAAACCATTTTGCGCCGCTGTAAACCGCAGCGCGAACTCCAGCAGCAGGATGCCGAAAGCCCGTTAATGATTGATGAAAGCCGCTTTCAGGCCTCCTGGTGTGGTAAAGCGCTGGATTTAACCCCCGCTGAATTCCGCCTGCTAAAAACCTTATCGCTTGAACCGGGTAAAGTTTTTTCCCGCGAGCAGTTGTTAAACCACCTCTACGACGACTACCGTGTGGTGACCGATCGTACTATCGACAGCCACATTAAAAACCTGCGCCGTAAACTGGAATCGCTGGATGCCGAACAGTCATTTATACGCGCAGTCTACGGGGTGGGATATCGCTGGGAAGCGGATGCGTGTCGCCTGGTATAATGATTATTGGCATAACAATAACAAGGTCGTAAGACGATATTTTCCGCCAACGCTATTCTGGCGGAATTAACACACTGCCCTCTTTCCTTTGGCCGAGCGGTATCCCGAAAACCACGACGAACGCGATCGGGGACAATAAATTATTTGGCCGCTCTTTTTAGTTTACCGATATACTGTGAGTAGTTTTTTAAACTTATTGCGCATTAATTCATTAAGTGAATCTAAAAATACATAAACATAGTACCAGCTTAATTATACATGGATTTTTATGACAGAAACGTCATCTCACCGCTATAAACCACGCAATATAATAAATGCGCCAAATGTAAAATCGTCTATTTTTTCCCGGAGCCAACAACGCGGCGACAGCGAAAATATCCAGCGCTGGTTAAGCAACCATTTTTATCGTTGGATCATCGGTGACTTTCCTCATGTTTATCCTGTGCGCTCCGTCGCCGATTATGCCGTTTATTTTAGCGCTGATGCAGAAATCCCCGCCTGGCTGGCGCCAAAGCTGGGTGGCGATGAGCACTTTTACTACCTTAACGTTCAGCACCCGCAACTCGTGGCAATGGAAAGAGATTTAGTGGAATTTCTTTCGCGGCAGGAAGGAACGCGGCTGGAAACTAAACTACAGCGCATCAACTGCTTTACCGTGCTGGCAATGCGCGAAGCGGAGCATCAAAAAATGCAGCGCCTGCGTGAACAAGGTTGGTATCCCTCCAACAGCGAGGCGCTAAAACCGGTGATGGCGGTGAATAACGGTGTGCTGGTTGAGTTTGATGCAACAAACCCCGGCCTGCGCAGTGAGATGGCGTATGAATCCTGGCATATGCAACACTGCGTCGGAGATTTTGAAAATAAAGGCGCGCTTTCCGGCGGCTACGGTGATTACTACGCCCGACAAATTGAACAACAAAAACTTCGCCTGTTCAGCCTGCGCGACGGCAATAATATTCCCCACGTCACAATAAGCCTGGTGGTTGGTAATAACAGCCTGAGCATTGATCAGATTAAAGGTAAGCAAAATCGCCATCCTATTAAGAAATATGCTAACGATGTTTTATCTCTGTTACGCCATCTGCAACCACTTCCTGAGCGCCACGCCGATTGCGAAGAGATGGGAATAGTTTATGAAGCAACGCCGGAATATTCAGGTTGGAAATTTATTACTCATATTCATGACCTCAATTTTCTGCTCAATGTGCTGCATGACAATTTTCATTTAATGGAGCACTTCCCTACGCCTCCGGTAGCTTTACAGTGGCTGCTGCTACACAGCGCCCCGGAGGCGCTGCGCTACCTTCAGGTTGTTGATCCTAACGTGGCGACGGCTGCGGAAATGCTGTTTCCGCAGCATGAATGGCATCCTACGCTTGCCGGGAAAAACACCAGTAGCGAACCTTTCGAAATTGAAAGCCTGACGCTACAAACCACGCGTTACCTACCTGTCATCAAGGAGGTGCAATAATGTTCTGGATTGTTCTTATTATTGCCGCCCTATTTTTTAGCTGGCGCAACTACAAAAAAAACAAACCGCTGATTGCGTCCCGTATCGCCGAGGAGAAAGAAAAAGATCGCCTGAAGGATCTGCGTCGCGATACCCGGCGGCGTCAATGGGCGCTGGCGCTGGCTGATATCCTTGCCCGGCGCAACGGGCTACCGACCAAAGGCGTTGAGCTGGTCTTCAAACTTGACGATGACAAACGCCGCTATCTGGCGCAGCAGGTAAAAAAAGAGCTGGGCTTGAGCGAAAACCTCGACGGCGCGGCGTTACGCCACAAGGTTGAGGATATCTTACGCCGCTGGCCTGCGGGCATCGGCAGCTCGCCGCGCACGTTTTATCATCATCTGGCGGCCCAGGGCCAGGTCCGCGACGCGCTGGCCTTCGACTGTATGCGCACCGCCTTTCTGACCCGCTGTATCGCCGGGCTCGGCTGGTGCGACGTACATCAGGCCTGGCTGGTGTTATTACTTAACGCCCAGCGCGCTCAGGACTGTTTTGATTCCTGGGAGGATTACGCCACCGCCTACGTTCGCGCCCGCCGGGTATGGCTCACGCTACGTGACACGCCAACAGCGCTTGCCGGACGGGATTTACAGGAAGCCACCCATTATCTGCAAGACCCTGTCAGCCGCTGGCGACAACTGCCGTGGAATGAATTCAAAATTTTCGAGCCGATTTAAAGGACGCTTTATGGAACAGGATGATCGTCTGCTCAACGCTATGTTTGAGATGTGCAACCACAAAAATCCCCTCAATGACGGGCAACGAGAGTGGCATATCGCCGATATTCCCGGCCTGCTGCGCGAAGAACGCTATGACGAACTGGACGAACGCTACAACCAGGCGCTGACGGAGAGCTTTACCAGCCGCGAAGCGGAAAAGCGCTATTTCTTCGCCTGGAATCAAATGGACAACCCTTTTTACGATATGGACACGCTGGTTGAGGCTGGGCCGCAAGGATTAGCGCTGATCAAAAACTGGCAGCGCGCTCGTCCCCGCTCCACTCACGCCTGGCTTGCCGAGGCGCAATACTGGAATCACCGTGCGTGGCTTTACCGCAGCTATGGCTGGGCGAGAGAAACCACCCGAGCGATGTGGATCTGCGCCGCCGCCTGCAACGAACGGATGGTCATCGCCGCGCTCAATGCTATCGACTGTGAACCGCGCCAGTGGATGGCGGCGGCCCTGACCAGCACCAACTCAAAAGTCTTCGGCCAGCCCGACTGGCTGGTTGAGTTCCTCGTGGGCGCGGATGTTGCCGGGCAGCCATTAATGGAAGATCTGGCTGAATATCATCGCCATTCACCGCAGGAGGTGGACGCGCTGATGGCCCATTCCGGGCTGTCGTTTGCCGACGCGGTTTGCCCAAATCTGCCACGCCCGTCCGTGCTGCCGGAGTGCAATGACGATGCCGGGCAAAAATACTGGCTCGCCGTCTGCCTGGCTATTTTCCCGACGGCATTTTACGTGCTGGATGAATATATCCCGTTTCGTATGCCACGCTGGAGAGGGTCTCACGAGGAAATCCGCGAATTTCTGGAATCAAGCGTATGCGATCACCTTTCTGCCGCAGAACGTGAACATCTGGAGCTATTAATCTGGTGGGACGATCACCGCGATCTGCGCATCAAAGAGGTTGACTCCCCGGCAGAACAGGAACGTATTATCGCCAAAGCCGAAGAGATTAGCCTGCGAGCGCATATTCAGGAATCTCGCCACAACGCGCTGGAGTGGCTGCGGGTCTGCTATAGCGATCTGGACGATAATGTCGCGCTCTGGCGAACCCTTCAGCGTTCGATCGTGGAAAAAGTTAAGCTCAACAATTACTTCTCTGATGACACGATAAAGTTCGCCCTGCGCGATTTTCCTGACACCTGGTGGATGTATAATTTTCTCTGCCAGAATGCGCAGCAAACGGAATTCGCAGTGCCGAAAATCCGTCGTGGCTACTTTCAGTACGCCGGGCTATTGGGTTTCGAAAAGGATGAGGCGCAAGGCCTCGCCTGGCTCGATAGCGTCGCCGACATTCAATATAACCATAACTGGCGGGCGGCGATTAAAAATTTCAACTGGTTCGGGCTCCCGGAACATTGCGTGCCGCTGGCAGAGCTGGGCGCACAAAGAAATATACCCGCCGCGCTAAACCTGCTGGGCCTTGAACACAATAATAAAGAGAACAACGGCCTACTACCTTACGATCCTGCCATCGCGTTAGGGTATTTTCAGCGCGCGGCGGAGATTTTGCACCGGCAGTTAGCGCTGCGCGAGAGCACCCCGTACAAATTAATAGATAACGGAGGCTATACCGACTATGAAAATGACCTGCAAAATATTCATTTCAGCATCGGCGTCTGCAACCAGCGTCTGAGTAAACAAGAACCTGATACCGAAAAACGTTCCGCTTATGAAAAAGAACTACTCGATAATCTCTGGCTGGCGCATCAGTTCGGACATAAAGAGGCCTGGGGCTTGTTCCTGCTGAATATTTTTGAAGTGAAGGATATTACGCTGGCGCATAAGCATCTGGAACTGGTGCAACAAGAGGCCAACAAAGGCACGCTACACGCTATGGTGACCCTATCGCGCCTGCACGGTAATAAACACGATCGAACGCTGTTTAATATGAAGCTAAGCGCACGCTGGGCGCATTTTGCCTTCACGCTTTATCCGGATAATGAAATCGTTATGGACTGCCTGGACCACCTGCATTTCGATTCTTTCTGGAAACGCTTTCGTTTCGCCTGGTATACCGTCCGCATCCCGAATTCAGAGCTGCCGGGACAGGTCAACTCAATGGTGTAAGGTGGTTTACTCCCCTCTCCCACGGCGCTACAATGCCCGCCCTTAAAGTGAGGACTCTCCTCCAGCCGCCTCATCAGGTGAGGCGGATCTGACCTGTCATCAGAACGAGAAAATGATGTTTAAACCAGAACTCCTTTCGCCGGCGGGAACGCTGAAAAATATGCGTTACGCTTTCGCTTACGGTGCCGATGCCGTCTATGCGGGCCAACCGCGCTACTCTTTACGCGTGCGTAATAACGAATTCAATCACGAAAATTTGCAGCGTGGCATCAACGAAGCCCACGCGCTCGGAAAAAAATTCTACGTGGTGGTGAACATCGCCCCGCATAACGCCAAGCTCAAAACCTTTATCCGTGACCTGAAACCCGTCGTCGAGATGGGCCCGGATGCGCTGATCATGTCCGATCCAGGGTTGATTATGCTGGTACGCGAGCACTTCCCGGCAATGCCGATTCACCTGTCGGTACAGGCTAATGCCGTAAACTGGGCGACGGTAAAATTCTGGCAGCAGATGGGGCTGACCCGTGTGATTCTCTCCCGCGAGCTGTCGCTGGAAGAGATTGAGGAAATTCGCCAGCAGGTGCCGGATATGGAAATAGAAATTTTCGTCCACGGCGCGCTATGCATGGCCTATTCCGGCCGCTGCCTGCTTTCCGGCTACATCAATAAACGCGATCCGAATCAGGGCACCTGCACCAATGCCTGCCGTTGGGAATATAACGTGCAGGAAGGAAAAGAAGACGTTGTCGGCAACATCGTGCATAAGCACGAACCGATTCCGGTACAGAACGTTGAGCCGACGCTCGGTATCGGCGCGCCGACGGATAAAGTGTTTATGATAGAAGAGGCCCAAAGACCGGGCGAATACATGACCGCGTTCGAAGACGAGCATGGCACCTATATCATGAACTCAAAAGATTTGCGCGCTATCGCCCACGTGGAGCGCCTGACGAAAATGGGCGTCCACTCGCTGAAAATCGAAGGCCGCACCAAATCCTTTTATTACTGCGCCCGTACCGCGCAGGTCTACCGTAAGGCCATCGACGACGCCGCCGCGGGTAAACCCTTCGACCCTACGCTGCTGGAAACGTTGGAAGGTCTGGCTCATCGCGGCTATACCGAAGGTTTCCTGCGTCGCCATACGCACGACGATTACCAGAATTACGAGTACGGGTACTCCGTTTCCGAACGCCAGCAATTTGTCGGCGAGTTCACCGGCGAGCGTAAAGGCCAACTGGCGGCCGTGGCGGTGAAAAATAAATTCTCCGTTGGCGATAGTCTGGAGCTGATGACACCGCAGGGAAATATCAATTTCACCCTGGAACAGATGGAGAACGCCAAAGGCGACGCTATGCCGGTGGCGCCTGGCGATGGCTATACCGTCTGGATGCCCGTCCCGCAGGACGTTACGCTGGATTACGCACTATTGATGCGTAATTTCTCAGGCGAATCAACGCGTAACCCCCATGCTAAGTAGTTAATTGCGGTTATTTTTTCATGGCGGGAAGATTCTTAGAAATTGATCACATACCGCTTCGCTCAATGCGGGTATTATTCAACGCGCTGAAAAACATAACCCATAAATGCTAGCTGTACCAGGAACCACCTCCTTGGCCTGCGTAATCTCCCTTACGCAGGCTTATTTTTTGCGTATAATCAATAAAAAAGTGGTACTTTCCGCCACATCCAAAAATTGACCACACTAACCAAAGCGCAAATGGGCGCTTTGGTTTAGAGACCTCCCCTATCCATTGCCAGCCAGCAAGTCACAATCCTCCCCGCATCCGGTCAGACTCAGGGCTTGGCATTCTGACGTTTACGTTTAAAATCAGTGAATTAAATCAAGAACTACTTTGTGCGAACTTATACAAAAAGTTTCCAGGTTATTAAATTAAGGTTAAAAATCGATAATTTAAGCGTGTAAAGTTATGGCACGTTTTAATGCCGCTTTTACAAGGATTAAAATAATGTTTTCCCGGATTAGAGGTTTGATTTCATGTCAAAGTAATACTCAAACCATCGCACCTACGTTCAGTCCACCTTCATCAGGCCATGTAAGTTTTGCTGGGGTTGATTATCCTCTATTACCACCAGATCACCAAACGCCCTTCCCACCGTCACGTATAATCGGTATCCAGAGTTATTCCTTTATCCTGTAAAATGTGATACAGATTCTCCATTGATCTAATAACTACCTCAATTTCACATTCAAGTTTCTCTACAGAACTTTCATTGAGTAAGAAGTTGAGAGCCAGTAATAATGATTGTGAGTTATTATCATAACACAAATGTGGTCCATTATTCTCTGCAAACCATAAATTAGCATTGAGAAATTCAAAAGCAAGATTATTATTATCCGGAGGTCTTCCGCAAAAACCGTATATCATTATATACTCGCTGTTAGTGCTTGTTAGTAAGATACGGTAACGGTTATCTATAATAAATGAGCATAATCTGTTTTCGTCAAAGACAATTGAATCGACATTTAATTTTAGTGAAAACTGTCTTAATAAGCGATCGGCTTTTGAATACATAACACCCCATACTCTATTTAAAGAGTTTCTATATAAGTCATAAGCCTCTTGTCTTGACGCGCAACACCCCGTGTCATCGTCAGAATTCGTCTTTTCCCTATGACTTGCTGTGTTTGCTCATTTATGGCCAGGCTGGCCGGGTTCTGACACCATTTGCGCTAAGGTATAGTCCGGCGCATATTCCCATCATACCAATCCCCCCTATGCCAAACGATGCGCCTAAAACCGTCAGGGCGGTAGTATATGTAGCACCACTACTGACACTGGCGACAGCCCCTGAGCATACCCCACTGAAAACACTTGTAAACAATGCCGAGGTTCCCAGACACATTAAACATCTGGGTTTATTGCCGTAAGCGTTAAACTCAACGATTTCAGCTACTGGTTTTTCGTCATTACCCCGTTCAGAAGGAGGGAGCAATGGCGTTTGCGCATTCACGCCTGAAGTGACATTCATATAAACCTCTTCATGCACATGCCTGTTTATGTTTATGAGAAAAGCGGTACCTCAGGCACGACTATAAGACACCGCGCTAAGTCATCATCTAAATAGGTTTTATTTGATAACAAGAATAGTGTACTGCTAATAGTGCGTCTTGTTCCTGCCAAAGCAGTCTAAAGAACATTTCGATTTTATGCTATTAAAAAGTATGTTTGGTAATAAATATCAGGTTTTTATCTGATATTATGGTGTTTGAAATTAATACTGATAACTGACGTATGTTCGTCTTGTTAATTCTCCGTTTCGTTATCAAAGGCGCTATATCGGAAAGCGTCTGACTCCCCCTTGTGATTTCCTTGCACTCTCACAAGCACTACTCAATGCGCATACCGGCATCTCTCTTGTCGCCATTTGCCTTAAACCATGCTTCACTTACCGCTGCGTACAGCAGGAAGAAAAACGGTAAAGCAATAAGTGCGCAACATTTCAATTTTCATCCTGTTCTGACCTCGCTTTTTCATTTCTGCTATACACTTTCTGGAGATTGTTGTTCAACCTATTAAGGCATAACGGATGGCTAACTTTCCCGCCAGCTTACTGATCCTCAATGGCAAAAGCGCTGATAACCAGCCGCTACGTGAGGCCATTACTCTACTTCGCGACGAAGGCATACAGATTCACGTTCGGGTAACCTGGGAAAAAGGCGACGCGCAGCGTTACGTTGATGAAGCCCGTAGACTGGGCGTTGAAACGGTGATTGCCGGCGGCGGAGACGGTACCATTAATGAAGTGTCAACCGCGCTCATCCAGATCCGCGACGGCGTAGCCCCTGCACTGGGCCTTTTGCCGCTCGGCACTGCCAACGATTTTGCCACTAGCGCCGGTATTCCTGAAGCGCTGGACAAAGCGCTGAAACTGGCGATTGCCGGAAACGCGATGGAAATTGATATGGCCAGGGTCAATGATAAAACCTGTTTTATCAATATGGCGACGGGCGGTTTTGGCACCCGCATTACCACCGAAACGCCGGAAAAACTTAAAGCCGCGTTGGGCGGCGTCTCCTATCTTATTCACGGTCTGATGAGAATGGATACGCTGACCCCTGACCGCTGCGAAATACGTGGCGAAAACTTTCACTGGCAGGGAGATGCGCTGGTGATCGGCATCGGCAACGGTCGTCAGGCCGGCGGCGGGCAGCAATTATGTCCCACCGCGCTGATTAACGACGGACTGTTACAGCTACGGATTTTTACCGGCGAAGAGCTGCTGCCGGCGCTGTTTTCCACGCTCACGCAGTCAGATGACAATCCGAATATTATTGACGGCACCTCGGCGTGGTTTGATATTCATGCGCCGCATGAAATCACGTTTAATCTGGATGGCGAACCACTCAGCGGGCAAGAATTTCATATTGAGGTGCTGCCTGGCGCATTACGCTGTCGGCTACCGCCAGACTGCCCGTTGCTACGTTAATAACACCTGTCGCTGGCCGGATGCGTTCACATCCGGCTTTTCTTCGTTAAACTCAGGCGATGGTGACTTTGCTATCCAGATAGACATCCTGTACGGCGTTAATCAACTTCACGCCATCAGCCATCGATTTCTTAAAGGCTTTACGTCCCAGAATTAGCCCCATTCCACCGGCTCGTTTGTTGATCACCGCGGTACGAACCGCGTCGCCGAGATCAGTGTCGCCGCCGTCCGCGCCGCCGGAGTTGATAAGCCCGGCGCGTCCCATATAGCAGTTCGCCAACTGGTAACGTACCAAATCAATCGGGTTATCGCTGGTCAGTTTGCTGTACACGCGATCGTCGGTATAGCCGAAGTTGACCGCTTTATAACCGCCATTATTCTCGGCCATTTTCTGTTTCACAATATCCGCGCCAATCGTAGCGGCCAGATGGTTGGCTTGCCCCGTCAGGTCAGCGGATACATGGTAATCGACGCCGTCTTTTTTAAAGGAAGAATTACGCAGGTAAGCCCACAATACGGTCACCATACCCAGCTCATGCGCACGCTCAAAAGCGGCGGAGATCTCTTCAATCTGGCGACGAGACTGTTCCGAACCGAAATAGATCGTCGCGCCTACCGCCACGGCGCCCATATTGAACGCCTGCTCAACGCTGGCGTACAGGGTCTGATCGTACTCTGTCGGATAGCTCAATGTTTCGTTGTGATTCAGTTTGACCAAAAACGGAATACGGTGCGCATAACGCCGTGAAACCGAGGCCAGTACGCCGTAGGTAGAGGCCACGCAGTTACAGCCGGCCTCAATCGCCAATTCAACAATGTTTTTTGGGTCAAAGTAGCGCGGGTTGGCCGCAAAAGAAGCGCCGGCGGAGTGCTCCACCCCCTGATCGACGGGCAGTATCGAAAGGTATCCTGTTCCCGCCAGGCGACCAGTATTATAGAGCGTCTGCATATTACGCAGAACGGCTGGTGGACGATTATTGTCAATCATCACCCGGTCAACGTAATCCTTGCCGGGTAGATAAAGCTGATCGGACGGAATGGTCATACAACGATGCTGTAAAAGGCTGTCGGCGTCTTTGCCAAGCAACTGCGCAATATCAGTCATAGCTATGCTCCCGTAAGTTCCGATAGGGTATCGGAAGGTGAATAGTCCTGTCCCGCAGATTGCGGGTCGCAATAAGCCTGGTACTGACCGACCATTTTTGCCAACTTTAGCGCATTTTTTCGGCGCTATCTGCTGACTCGATTCACGTCCAAAAAAGTGTTAGATCGGTCAAAATTAATGCTCATTGGTATTTAAAAGGTATTATTAAATGGTATTCTCATGGCGTACCTTACCTGTCATGAAGGATTCAAAAATGAAAACGACCTTTAAACTGTCGTTCATGATGTTCGTGGAGTGGTTTATCTGGGGCGCCTGGTTCGTCCCCCTGTGGCTATGGCTAAATAAAAGCGGGTTTTCCGCCGGTGAAATAGGCTGGTCTTATGCCTGTACCGCCATTGCGGCGATCCTGTCGCCGATTCTGGTCGGCTCCGTTACCGACCGTTTTTTCTCAGCGCAAAAAGTCCTGGCGGTACTGATGTTTGCAGGCGCCGTGCTGATGTATTTCGCGGCGCAGCAAACCACCTTTGTCGGATTCTTTCCGCTGCTTCTGGCCTATTCATTGACCTATATGCCGACCATCGCGCTGACAAACAGCATTGCCTTCGCTAACGTACCGGACGTTGAACGCGATTTTCCACGCATTCGCGTTATGGGAACCATTGGGTGGATTGCCTCCGGCCTCGCCTGTGGATTCCTGCCGCAAATGTTAGGCTATAACGATATTTCCCCCACCAACATTCCACTGCTCATAACCGCCGCAAGTTCAGCGTTGCTGGGCGTATTTGCGTTCTGTCTGCCAGACACGCCGCCAAAAAGCACCGGCAAGATGGATATTAAAGTGATGCTGGGGCTGGATGCGCTGGTCCTGCTGCGCGATAAAAACTTTCTCGTTTTCTTCTTCTGTTCCTTTCTGTTTGCGATGCCGCTGGCCTTCTACTACATCTTCGCTAACGGCTATCTGACAGAAGTGGGAATGAAAAACGCCACCGGCTGGATGACGCTCGGCCAGTTCTCTGAAATCTTCTTTATGCTGGCTCTGCCCTTTTTCACTAAGCGCTTTGGTATTAAAAAGGTATTGTTGCTTGGTCTTATTACCGCCGCGATCCGCTACGGCTTTTTTGTCTATGGCGGCGCGGAGACGTACTTCACTTACACCCTGCTGTTCCTCGGTATTTTGCTGCACGGCGTAAGTTACGATTTCTACTACGTCACCGCCTACATTTATGTCGATAAAAAAGCGCCGGTTCATATGCGTACCGCTGCGCAAGGGCTTATCACCCTCTGCTGTCAGGGATTCGGCAGCCTGCTGGGGTATCGTCTCGGCGGCGTGATGATGGAAAAAATGTTTGCTTATCCGCAACCGGTTAACGGTCTGACATTCAACTGGGCGGGCATGTGGACGTTTGGCGCAGTGATGATTGCCGTCATCGCGCTATTGTTTATGATTTTCTTTCGCGAATCGGACAAAGAGATCACTGCTATTGACGATCGCGATATTGCGTTGACACAAGGGGAAGTAAAATGAAAGCAGAACGTATTCTCGGTGCTCTTTACGGGCAAGCGTTAGGGGATGCGATGGGAATGCCCTCTGAGCTGTGGCCGAGAACGCGCGTCAAAGCGCATTTCGGCTGGATTGACCGCTTTCTGCCCGGGCCAAAAGAGAATAATGCCGCCTGCTATTTTAACCGCGCGGAGTTTACGGATGATACCGCAATGGCGCTCTGCCTGGCCGACGCGCTACTCGAATGCGAAGGCAGCATTGATCCCGAGATTATTGGACGTAACATCCTCGCCTGGGCAGAACGCTTTGATGCGTTCAATAAAAATGTACTCGGCCCGACGTCAAAAATTGCGCTGAATGCGATTCGCGACGGCAAACCCATCGCGGCGCTGGAAAATAACGGCGTGACTAACGGCGCGGCCATGCGCGTTTCGCCGTTGGGCTGCCTGTTGCCGCCAACTAACCTGACAGCCTTTATAGCAGAAGTAGCGTTAGCCTCCAGCCCGACGCATAAATCCGATCTGGCGGTGGCTGGCGCCGTGGTTGTCGCCTGGGCCGTCTCGCGAGCGGTTAACGGCGACACGTGGCAAAGTATTGCCGACTCGCTCCCCGCCGTCGCCCATCAGGCGCAGACAGCGCGTATTACCACGTTTAGCGCCTCGCTATCGGCACGTCTGGAACTGGCGCTAAACATTGTCCGCCACGCCGACGGCGTCGAATCTGCCAGCGAACAGCTCTATCAGATCATCGGCGCGGGAACCAGCACCATTGAATCGGTTCCCTGCGCTATCGCCATGGTGGAGCTGGCGAATACCGATCCTAACCGCTGTGCCGTGCTGTGCGCTAACCTCGGCGGCGATACCGACACTATCGGCGCGATGGCCACCGCCATTTGCGGCGCGTTGCACGGGGTAAGCGCCATTAACCCCCAGTTAAAGCAAACGCTGGACGAGGTTAATCAGCTGGATTTTGCGCGCTATGCCGTTGCGCTGGCGAGTTATCGTCAACGGCGGGAGGCACTATGAACGGCGCACGGTTGCTGACATTATTACCGACCCTGCATACCCGGCGTCCGCTCACCGTTATCGGCGCGGCAGTGATCGATATCATTGCCGACGCCTGGACGTTGCCGCGTCGCGGAGGCGATATTGAACTGCAACAACAGAGCGTCAATGTCGGCGGCTGTGCGCTGAATATTGCCGTGGCGTTGAAACGACTGGGGATTGACGCCAGCAATGCGCTGCCGCTGGGCCAGGGCGTGTGGGCGGAGAGGATTCGCCGCCGTCTGGCAAAAGAGGGATTATCCAGCGTGATTGACGCGGTTGAAGGAGATAACGGCTGGTGTCTGGCGTTAGTCGAACCGGATGGCGAACGCACGTTTATGTCTTTTAGCGGCGTGGAAAACCAGTGGAATGCGGACTGGCTGTCGCAGCTCAGGACACCGCGGGGCAGTCTTGTCTACCTGTCCGGCTATCAACTGGCCTCGTCCTGTGGCGAACCACTGATCCAGTGGCTGGAAACCGTCGACGATGTCACGCCTTTTATCGATTTTGGCCCACGAATCGGTGACATTACAGACGATGCAATGGCGCGCATTATGGCCTGCCGGCCCATCGTCTCCCTCAATCGCCAGGAAGCCATCATCGCCGCGGAACGCGCCGGACTTGCGACCAATACGCGCACTTTCGGCGAAGCATGGGTAAACCGCTTTTCCGCGCCGCTGGTGGTGCGCCACGATAAAGACGGAGCGTGGTATTTTAGCGCGCAATCTTCCGGCGTTGTGCCAGCGTTTCCGGCAACCGTGGTGGATACCATCGGCGCGGGCGACAGCCATGCTGGCGGCGTGCTGGCAGGACTAGCGTCAGGCTGGTCGCTCGCGGATGCCGTACTGCTGGGAAATGCGGTGGCAAGCTGGGTGGTCGGGCATCGCGGCGGCGACTGCGCGCCCACGCGCGAGGCGCTACTCCTCGCACACAAAAACGTATAGGTCGCTACGACAATAACTGATGCTGTATTCAATAGGCCGCTGCTGCTGATCGAGCGCCACCTGCTTAATCACCAGCACCGGCACTTTACCATCCATTTGAATATGCGACTGAAACTCATCATCCGGCATCCGGGCGCTGACGCGGGATCGGGTACGCTGAGGGTAAATGTGCTGGCGACGAAAATAGTCATACAGAGAAATGCCAATCGCGTCGACATCATGAATCAGATGCGCGGGCACCCAGGACTCTTCAATCGATACCGCGTCCTCATCAACATAACGAATGCGTTTGAGTAAAAAGACGTCGCTGCCTGCGGGGATCGCCAGATGCTGCGCGACCTCATCCGGACAACTTACCACGCGTTTGTTAACCCATAGCGTATCCGGTTTTTTGCCGCGCAAGACAACCTGCTGAGAAAATCCCCGCGCCTCTCTCAGGGAATATTCAAAGATATTATTGATTTGCGTACCGTAGCCACGGGCGCGCGTGACGACCCCCTCTTCTTCCAGCGCCTGCATCGCTTTTCGTACCGTGATGCGCGAGACGCCGGTAAGCTGGCTGAGATCGCGTTCGCCAGGCAAAATATTACCGTGCTCAAGAATACCGCTGCGCACGGCATCCTTTACCGTCTGGGCGAATTTCATGTATAGCGGCGTATTATCCGCCGCTGAAATTCGTTCATTCAGTTGCGCGATGAGCCGGGTATGCGCTTGTTCCATTTATCTTTCCTGACGACGGGTCTGTAGGCAGTATACTACCACCACGCGTGGAAATGATGTACCGGACCAATGCCTTTCCCCACTTCCAGTGTGTCCGCCTGCGCCAGCGCCGCCGAAAGCCATGCCTTCGCCTCGTTTACCGTCTCTCCCCAACTGCGATGCCGTGGCCGTAACGCCGCCAGCGCCGCCGACAACGTACAGCCCGTCCCATGCGTATTTTTGGTGTTCACACGCGGCGCGCTAAAACGTTGCTCGCCCTCACGGGTAAAGAGCCAGTCCGGGCTTTGCGCATCCTCTAAATGCCCGCCTTTCATTAATACCGCTTCACACCCCATCGCCAGTAACGCCCGCCCCTGCGCCAGCATCTCCTGTTCCGTACGCGCATGGGGCGCATCCAGCAACGCTGCGGCTTCCGGCAAATTAGGCGTAATCAGCGATACCTGCGGCAACAGCCGGACGCGTAATGTTTCTATCGCAGAGGGCGAGAGCAACGGATCGCTGCTTTTCGCCAGCATCACCGTATCCAGCACCACATTACGTACATGATGGCGCTGTAGTCGTTCCGCCACGGCCTCGACAATATCGGTTTCCGCCAGCATCCCGATTTTCGTGGTATCAATGCGCACATCGCTGAGCACGGAATCAAGTTGAGCGGCGACAAAGTCCGGCTCTATCCGGTACACCGACTGTACGCCACAGGTATTTTGCGCCACCAGCGCGGTGATGACCGAACAGCCATATGCGCCCAGCGCGGAAAAAGTCTTAAGATCCGCCTGGATACCGGCCCCGCCGCTGGGATCGGTGCCAGCAATCGTCAGCGCGTTAATTCGTTGCATTGGCCGCCTCCACATCCAGATGATAGAGCGCATCAAGAAAAGCCGGGATGAAGCTGCCCGGTCCTTCGCTACGCTCTGCCGCGGTCTGTCCAGCCAGTTTCATCCAGCAGCAGGCCGACGCGACATTGTCCAGCGCGGCGCCCGGTAACGCGCAACTGGCGGCGACGACCGCCGACAACGCGCAGCCGGTGCCTACAATGCGAGTCATTAACGGATCGCCGCCGGGAATGCTCAGCGTGCGCTGACCGTTAGTGACGTAATCTACCTCTCCGGTAACCACAACGATGCAGTCTATCTGACGCGCCAGCGCCTGCGCCGCAGGCAGTGCGGCCAACGCCGCCTCGGTGGAATCTACGCCGCGTCCGCCCAGCGCCATGCCGGATAACGCCAGGATTTCCGAGGCGTTGCCGCGTATTGCCGCCGGGCGCAGGGACAAGAGATCCAGGCAAAATCGCCGACGAAATTCCAGCGCGCCCACCGCGACAGGATCAAGGGTCCACGGCGTTTTGGCATCATAAGCGCTTTCTACCGCCGCACGCATCGCGTCAGCGCGTGAGGCGGTTAAGGTTCCGACATTAACCAGCAAGGCGTTGGCGATGGCGGCAAACGGTCTGGCCTCGACGGGATCAATCACCATGGCGGGTGAAGCGCCCAGCGCCAGCAGCGTATTGGCGGTAAACGTTTGTACGACGTCATTCGTCATACAGTGCGTAAGCGGGGAGAGCGCGCGAAAGTGTTTTAACGTATGCGCCGCAAGCGTGCGGCAGTGCAGGTCAGGCTGCATGGTTCAGCTCCTGCCCGCGTGAAGAAGGGACACGAGCAGTGTCAGACTTCCCTACGCTGGCATTATCCAGATCAGGTGGTACGGGTATTTCTCAGCCTTCACAAAGAAGGGCACCCCGAGTCGTCAAGCCCCGCCGTGTTAAGCGGGGTTTCGCTATTAAGCATACTGTCTGCGCCAGACAATGTAAATTTACAGCCAGCGGCGGACGATAATTTCAGCGTTATCAGATAGTTCTCAAAACCTATTTGGTTCTGGCAAACTTGCTGGCGGATATGTTGCTGCACGACGCTTTCGTTTACACTTTTTACGAAAAGGGGCGTGAGATAACAAAATAGCGCTTGTCAGATACGCCACCAGCAGAAATGATACACACGATGTTAACTGACCCGCATATGTGGAGGGTAAAAGTATGAAAAGTAAGTTGCTGCCTTGCGCGCTGTTGCTTGCAACCAGTTTTGCATGGGCCGCCCCCGCGACAACGGGCATTGATCAATATGAGTTAAAAAGCTTTATCGCCGACTTCACCCACTTCAAGCCCGGCGATAGCGTTCCGCAGATGTACCGCACCGATGAGTACAATATTAAACAGTGGAAATTACGTAATCTGCCCGCGCCAGATGCCGGTACTCACTGGACCTATATGGGCGGCGCGTATGTACTGATTAACGATACCGATGGAAAAATCATCAAAGCCTATGATGGCGAGATTTTTTATCATCGATAAAAAAGCACACTCTCCGTTAAGGAGAGTGTGCTTAGCATTGATTACTGATAACTTGTAATAATATAAACACTACTTTTTACATTGCCCGGTTGGACGTTACCATATTTATAGTATTGTACACCCAGCTTCAGTTCTGAAGCTTCAGTCATTTCTTTATTATACCCTAACAGTTGCCTTTTCTCATCAGAGTTTACATGAATAAGGCTATCATTAAGGAAAATTTTAAACCCAACATTTTTTGCACTATCGGCGCTTGTTAATTCATTTGCCAAATAATCTCCATTGGTTGCTGAAACGGCAGAAAAATGATAATTTACAATACTTGTCGTCATTCCCAGCCCTCCATCACATGTAAATTTCAGTGCATCAGGAAAGTATTCGACCTGAGCATTACCAGCCAACAGATCACTTAATGAAATAGGAGGCAATGTAATCTCATTATTAGACAAAGAACATGTTGTCTTAGTAAAAAATATTTTTATCGGCACTTTAAAACTATATTCATGGTTGGTGTTATCATGAGCACAAATAACTGCACCATGACAATCCAATGGTTTAACTTTGATATAATTTCCTAACAAAAAAACTTCACCTGCAGATTTGGCTTCAATACTATTATCATCTGCCTCCACTTTTACCACCTTAGCCAACACCTTGTATTTTAAGTTATTGTTTAGTTTACTGGCTTGAGAAGTCTCATTGGCTTTTTGTTTTCCTGTTTGGCTACCGTCAACAAACAATGTCACATCAACATACAACCTATGTCCGCTACCATCATTTATTTTATATCTTACAGTCTCCCCATTACCACTTGAATACGTTGTCTTAAAGCGGTTTTCTACAGCAGTCCCTCCCATACAATGGAATCCAGAGAAAGAATCTGGAAATACCATTGATACTTCTTTTTCAAAAACATTCCTGCTATCTAATTTAATTTCAATTACATCCTCTATTTTTGTATTACTAGCAGATTCCGGATTTATAATATAACAATACGCTTGCAAATTTGAAGATATAAAAATCATAAACAACATCAATAAATATCTCATGACATTCCTCACCGACAAATATAAACTTTACTTTCATCAATCGTTTTGCCGAAAGTGATTGAGCATGAAAGTCCCTGTTGTTTATCAATCGCCACATTTATTTCCGGCGGTACTTCATTGGTGCGAATAAAGAGCTGGCTTCCCTGGCCTACCACGCCAATATTATGTCCATGAATATCCTCTACTTCGTAACCAAAGGTCAGCGGTGAACCATCGGGACGCTGCGCCCGGATATACCAAGGTTTACGTTGGTCGGTATCAAACGTCGCCAGAACGACTGCCCCCCGATATGGGGCTGTATTACGCCGATTCCCTTGCAGATCGGTTTCACTATTAGTGTTGGAGACATCCAGCATCAAGTGGTTTTCACGATACGGCGTTAAACCATCGTAGACCACCACGCCATTACGGTTGGTGGTGCGGTATTTCTGCCCATTAACATACGCTCCTTCCAGGCCCGGCGCATGCATCACGGCAAACGTTTCCGACAGTCGGTTGGCTAAATTCACGCCCCCAGACCAAGCCACCAGCCCCCCGGAAATACTGCCGCCAGTTTGTGTATATTTAGACGACTGACTATAGCTGCCGTTAAGCGTCGCAACTGGCGCATTCCACGTCAGATTACCGCCAGCCGTTGTCTCGCTGTCCTGCCGTTGATGGCTGAGATTCACCCCATAGTTAAACTGATCGCGACTGCCTGCGGTGCCGGAAAGCCCGGTATTATTTGACGCAAAACCGTCATCATCAAAGGTCGTTGAGTTAGACACATACAAATGCCTGCGCGGAGCGCTAATATCATCTCCCCAATCGAACGGAATAGAGATAAAGACGTTAAAACGCTTATCTTCGTGATGATCTTCATCGTAAGTCTGGCTGGCGGAAAAGGTATAGCTAATCCGTTGCCAGCTATTGGAATAGCTCAGCTGATAATCTTTACTGTTACCGCTACGCCCCCAATAATCACGCCACAGCGTGCTCAAAGATACAGAGCCCCAGCCCTGCGGCAAAGATTGGCTGACGTTCGCCGAAAAACTGTTCTTACGACCAAAATCGTTCTGATAATAATCCGCAATGTCGTACACATCATTTTCATCACGATCATAGCTGTCTTTGTTATTGGCCCAAACGTGATCGTTAAACGTTCGGTAATCTCGTGACGAGTAACGATAGGCAGCAAGCCCAAAACGGGTGGCGGTTTGCGTCAAATACTTGTTATAGGCAATCTGGTAACTTTGCCCGTCAAACACATCACCATTGTCTTGCTTGCTATGCGATTGTGTCATATCGACGGAAATCGCGCCGATACGCGTATTCCAGCCAGTACCCAACGTAAATGCATTGTAGTTATCCGCCAGCATGGTGCCGCCGTACAGCGTTAAGAGATTATTCAGCCCGTATTGGTAGCTCATCTGCGCAAAATCGGTCTGGTTGCTGGCGCCTTCGATATGGCTACGCCCTGCCGCAAAATCATATTTTGAAACACCCGGCTGCAACATATTGGGCACCGCAGCATAGGGCACCAGATAGGTTGTTACCGATCCGTCAGCCTCTTTGATGCTAACATCAAGATCCGCACCGCCGCCTGCCAACTGTAAATCCGCAATAGAGAACGGGCCTGGCGGAACCTCTTTCTGGTAAACCACAAAACCGTTCTGTTCGATGGTGACCAGCGCGTTACTTTGCGCAATCCCCTGCACCAGCGGCGTAAAATTCTGTTTTGAGTTCGGCAGCATCTGCATATCGCGATACAGCCGTACGCCACGAAAACGCACCGCATCAAAAATATCTGATGAGGTATACATATCCCCGGCACGCAGAGTGCCCAGAATTTGTGGGATGCCACGCTCCAAATACAGGGTGTTGCTTTTCCACTCCCCGCTGCTGTCATCGGTTTTGTTATAGCTGGCATCGGAATGCAGCTGCCAGCCCAGCAGGTTTAACCCGCTGGTGAAACGCGCGTAGGTACTTTTACTGTTGCCAGAATCCTTATAGTCGCTGTAATACTGGCTGGCATAGTACGAGGTATAGAAGGCATTAATGCCACGATCCCAGTTTTCCGGAGGAACATACCCTTGCTCAAGTTCATCGACAAACGCCTGTGGAACGCTAAGATCCAGACGAAACGTGCCAATATTCCAGGCATAACTGCCCCCTTGTACCGCCTGCTTCAAGGTTGGGCATTCATTCTGCTTGTCCAACGCTTGTATATTTATCCCCAGACGCGTTAATGCATCGCGGGATAAACAGGTGTCATCCGGATTATCCTTAACAGTAATATCATACTTACCACGCCACTGCTTATTGACGTAGATGTCAATATCATATTGGCCTGGCAGGGGTTGGTTATCATCGAGGCGAAAATCAGAAACCCTCTCACCTTTCATTCCACCCATCATAAAATTTGTATCAAACGTTTCTTCTGCGGCATGGGCATCAATGCCGAGTAGCAACAGTAATACCGCCGAAGCAATCGGAGTCATCCTTAACATAACCAGCTCCTGTTATTTTAAGCTGACGTTATCGCTAATATAATTACCGTGATCGTCAATAATGGTCATTTTATACTGATTGGCATTAGCACTTTTTAATGCCACATCTGCACTGGAGAGCGGTGCAAGCATAATACTTTCGTTATTTATTTTAACATTATTAGCTTTTACTTCCGTCACTGTGATCCAGTTAGCGGCATCATTCTTAATGGAATAAATACTGCCGTTACGTTTCATAGACAGTTTTTGAAACGTATGCATATTAACTGGCGAAATCCCTTTCGGCCGATAAAATAGTTTAATTCGATTCTGCATCGCGAACTTGAGCACATTCTTTCCTACATTATCTGGATTGTTCGGTGGAATATCCAGTACATTGAGGAAAAATAAACTTTCTTTGTTGTTAGGCAGCATATGTGCCATTTTTTTAATTTTCAACTGCTGGCCTGAGTTTCCAGCCACCTTTGCAACCGGAGGTGTAATCATAAATGGCACATGAATTTTTTCCGGCGGTAAAGAACTGTCGCCGTCATCAATCCATGACTGAACCAGTGAAGATCGGCTCCCTTGGTTCATCAACTGGACTAATACTTCCTTTTTATCTGCTGGGTAGATAACGCGAGTACCGTAGATCACAATCCCCGCATGGGCGGGCATAATGATTGATGATATAATTAATGCGTAAAATCCTTTCATTCATTATCCCTTCAGATTAACTACCGGCAGTACAATACTGCCGGTTATAATTTATTCCTGAACAACTTTCAGAGTCACAGTGGCATTTACATCACCAGGGGTTACAGCCATTGTCCTTTTAGCGTAACGAGCTGCAAGATCGAGTTTATATACACCATCGTCTGCTGCTGGAAAGTCACTTAAAGGAATACCTTCGCTTCCAGATTTAGCAATCGATTTATTGTTATGGAACAGTTTAAAACCTACTCCAGTATCCAAGCCAATAGTAGGTATAATAATATCGTTATTGTCAACGTCATTAGCAGAAATGAAAACCTTAACATTTGAAGCGTTTGCACATTTAATTTGCAATGGTGAACTGGCACGCCCCTCTCCATACGTAACATCATTCCCGACATCAACCTCATTGAATAAAGAATCCGGAATGCTAGACAATGTAATTGTAGCCTCTGTCGCGCCATCAACAAACTGACATGAAGTTCCGGTTACCTTACCATTAATATTCAATATGCCAGAATCCGTATCAACAGCAAACGCCCCAGCACTCATAAATACAGCAGACAGTACAGCAGCAGAAATAATTGAACGTTTCATAGTATCTTCCTTAATAAAATAATTTCTATTTGTTAAGAGGGTTAACTCTTGGATTTAAATTCGCACACCAAAAACGTTACTGCAATGTAAACGTGTTGTTTTATTGATTTAAAACAAGTTACAAATATCAATATAGTTGTAGCAAATAAGTGAAGGTGAGTACTATTTTAAAATTTAATAAATTAGCGTAATTAATTGACAATAATTATTTGTACCGCAAATAAAAAAGCCCCTATCATTCATTGAAATGATAGAGGCTTAATAAACAATATATTTTCTTAGTCGTAGCGATTTAACACTATCTGTCGTGTGGAATCCCCAGGAACAGCGACAATTTCAGTAACAATGCCTTGTGCAGGAGTGGGGGTAACATTGTTAATATCTGTATGATGAAGAGTCTGACCACATCGCTGCTGCACCGTATTATTCACAACATCAGTACTGCATGTTGGTTCAACAACCCTCCCGGTAATGGTTAAGGTTGCCGTATCAGAAGCCAAAGCCTGTAAACTCATTCCATAAGCCAGAGTTATAAATCCCAAGAATAAACTTTTCTTCATTGCGCTCATTATTCCTGTTTTAAGTGGAAAACAGCGTACAAGCCATTTTTCCGTTGAATTATGTATTAACGTCCCTGCTAAAACCAATTGGAATGGTAGATTAATGAGATAGGTTTGATCAATTCAAATGATGCATTGAGGCAAATTATTCAGAAAAAGACATGGATTATACAGGCAGGATAAACAATATTACGCAGCTTTTCCATTCCATATATTCATCGCATCAATATATCATTGATGCGATGAATAAGATTTAACGCCAGAAATTACACCGCGCGGAAGGCGATTTCACCCGGAATCACTTCACCCTGCCAGTAAAGCTGTGCCGCAACGCGATCGGCCAGTTCGCGATAGATCGCGGTAAATTCGCTCTCCGGACGGCTAACCACCGTCGGCGTACCGCGATCGAGATCTTCGCGCAGACTAATATGCAGCGGCATCTGACCCAGAAGCTGAGTATGATATTTTTCCGCCAGCTTCTGCGCGCCGCCCGTGCCGAAGATCGGTTCGTGATGGCCACAGTTGCTACAAATATGCATACTCATATTTTCCACAATGCCGAGCACCGGCACTTCCACCTTCTCGAACATCACGATACCTTTTTTGGCGTCGATTAGCGCGATATCCTGCGGCGTAGTTACCACCACCGCGCCGGTAACAGGAATGTTCTGCGCCAGCGTTAGCTGAATATCCCCGGTTCCCGGCGGCATATCCAGTACCAGATAATCCAGATCCGGCCACAGAGTCTCCTGTAACATCTGCATCAGCGCCTTACTGGCCATTGGGCCGCGCCATACCATCGCGTTATCGTCAGTCACCAGATAGCCGATCGAGTTGGTCGCCAGGCCGTGAGACATAATCGGCGCCATATGCGTACCGTCTGGCGATGTCGGGCGCTGATCTTCTGCGCCAAGCATGGTTGGGATCGACGGACCGTAAATATCGGCATCGAGAACCCCGACCTTTGCGCCTTCAGCCGCTAACGCCAGCGCCAGGTTTACCGCCGTGGACGATTTACCCACCCCGCCTTTACCGGAGCTCACGGCAATGATGTTTTTCACGCCATTAATGCCAGGCTGATTTTTGACGCGTTTCAGCGTCGCAATGTTGTACGACAGTTTCCAGTCGATCGCTTTTGCGCCTGTAATACGTAACAGATCGGCGCTGCATTGCTCTTTTAAGACCTCAAACGCGCTGTTCCAGACGAACGGCATGACCAGCTCAACGTGCAGCGTATCATCCATCCAGGCGACGTGGTGCAACGCCTTAAGCGTGGTGAGGTTATGCTTCAGGGTTGGGTGCTGAAAATTCGCCAGCGTCCCGGCGACCATCGCTCGCAGGGTATCTGGTGATTTGGCCTGGGATTGTTCGTTCATCCCGACTCCTTTTGTAGTTCTGAAAAGTACGATTGTAACTTTGTAGTTTACTCCAGCGGTAACAATTATTCATTTACGGATAAATGCCCTTATCGATTGGCGCGGTAATTACCATTTTGGTACTATCAAAGCCCTTTTTTACAACAGAAGAAGTAATACCCACTATGACTCAAGTCGCGAAGAAAATTCTGGTAACGTGCGCGCTGCCGTACGCCAACGGCTCTATCCACCTCGGCCATATGCTGGAGCACATCCAGGCTGATGTCTGGGTCCGTTACCAGCGAATGCGCGGCCATGAGGTTAACTTCATCTGTGCCGATGACGCTCATGGCACGCCGATCATGCTGAAAGCGCAGCAGCTTGGTATTACGCCGGAGCAAATGATCGGTGAAATGAGCCAGGAGCACCAGACCGATTTCGCCGGTTTTAATATTAGCTACGACAACTACCACTCAACGCACAGCGACGAGAATCGCGAGCTGTCCGAGCTGATTTATACGCGCCTGAAAGAGAACGGTTTTATTAAGAACCGCACCATCTCTCAACTCTACGATCCGGAAAAAGGCATGTTCCTGCCGGACCGATTTGTGAAAGGCACCTGCCCGAAATGTAAATCCGCGGACCAGTACGGCGATAACTGTGAAGTCTGCGGCGCAACTTACAGCCCGACCGAACTTATCGAGCCGAAATCCGTGGTGTCCGGCGCGACGCCGGTAATGCGTGACTCCGAGCACTTTTTCTTTGATCTGCCGTCATTCAGCGAAATGCTGCAGGCGTGGACCCGCAGCGGCGCGCTGCAGGAGCAGGTGGCGAATAAAATGCAGGAGTGGTTTGAATCCGGCCTGCAGCAGTGGGACATTTCCCGCGACGCGCCGTATTTTGGTTTCGAAATCCCGAACGCGCCGGGCAAATATTTCTACGTCTGGCTGGACGCGCCGATTGGCTATATGGGCTCCTTCAAAAATCTGTGCGATAAGCGCGGTGACACGACCAGTTTTGATGAGTACTGGAAAAAAGACTCCGACGCCGAGCTGTACCACTTTATCGGCAAAGACATCGTCTATTTCCACAGTCTGTTCTGGCCGGCCATGCTGGAAGGCAGCCACTTCCGTAAGCCGACCAACCTGTTCGTTCACGGTTACGTGACGGTGAACGGCGCGAAGATGTCTAAGTCTCGCGGCACCTTTATTAAGGCCAGCACCTGGCTGAAACACTTTGACGCCGACAGCCTGCGCTACTACTACACCGCGAAGCTTTCTTCACGCATTGATGACATCGACCTGAACCTGGAAGACTTTGTCCAGCGCGTCAATGCCGATATCGTCAATAAAGTAGTCAACCTGGCCTCGCGTAACGCCGGTTTTATCAATAAGCGTTTCGACGGCGTGCTGGCGGCTGAACTGGCCGATCCGCAATTGTATAAAACCTTTACTGACGCTGCTGTGGTGATTGGCGAAGCATGGGAAAGCCGTGAATTCGGCAAAGCTATCCGTGAGATTATGGCGCTGGCCGACGTCGCTAACCGTTATGTTGACGAGCAAGCGCCGTGGGTGGTGGCTAAACAGGAAGGCCGCGACGCGGACCTGCAGGCCATTTGCTCGATGGGCATCAACCTGTTCCGCGTGCTGATGACGTATCTGAAACCGGTACTGCCGACGCTTTCTGAACGCGTTGAAGCCTTCCTGAACAGCGAACTGAACTGGGATGCTATTAAACAGCCGTTGCTCGGTCACAAGGTCAACACCTTTAAGGCGCTCTACAATCGCATCGACATGAAGCAAGTTGAAGCGCTGGTTGAAGCGTCTAAAGAAGAGGTGAAAGCCGCAGCCGCGCCGGTTACCGGCCCATTAGCCGACTTCCCGATTCAGGAAACCATCACCTTTGACGATTTTGCGAAAGTCGATCTGCGCGTGGCGCTGATTGAAAACGCCGAGTTTGTGGAAGGATCTGACAAATTGCTGCGTCTGACGCTGGATCTGGGCGGCGAGAAGCGTAACGTCTTCTCCGGCATTCGTTCCGCCTACCCGGACCCGCAGGCGCTGATTGGCCGCCAGACGGTAATGGTCGCCAACCTCGCGCCGCGCAAAATGCGCTTTGGCGTCTCCGAGGGAATGGTGATGGCCGCCGGCCCTGGCGGGAAAGATATCTTCCTGTTAAGCCCTGATGACGGCGCGAAGCCTGGCCAGCAGGTGAAATAAGCAACAAGCCGGAGCATGCTCCGGCTTTTTTAACCGCTTAATCCTGAGTGGCATATCGCCCCATCCGCGCGTTTTAACTTTTTCCTTAATAAGCAATAGGGCCAAGACTCCATATCCGGACTGCTAAATAACGGCTAAAAGTCATATTCTATCTCTCCCTGATACATTGCTATTACTGGGTTAAATTAATTCATTGAAGTTATTTTAAATAACCCAATCATTATATAAAATGGAGTTTTAGATGAAAATTTCTGGCAAGTTATTGTCCGCGGCTTTGGCTTCCGTACTGGTGTTCTCTCTTGCTGGCTGTGGCGATAAAGAAGAATCAAAGACCTTTAACGCAAACCTGGCGGGGACAGAAATTTCAATTACCTACACCTATAAAGGTGACAAAATCATTAAGCAGACGTCTGAAAGTAAAATCAGCTATGCCACTGTAGGCGCTAAAACGAAAGAAGATGCCGCCAAAATTCTCGATCCGCTGAGCGCGAAATATAAAAATATCGCCGGAGTAGAAGAAAAATTAACCTATGAAGATACCTATGCCCAGGAAAACGTCTCTGTGGATATGGAAAAAGTGGACTTTAAAGCGTTACAGGGAATCTCTGGGACAATGGTGTCCGGCGATACCAGCAAAGGTATCAGCATGAAACAAACCCAGACGCTGCTGGAAGCCGCTGGTTTTAAAGAAGCGAAATAACTGGCAGGCATAATGTATTGCATCGACTGATAAAGTCGCTCAGGGCGCTGCTTCGGCAGCGTCTTTTCTTTATGAATTCCGAAAAAAGACAGCCTCGCTGTAAGTCCCCTCGCCAAAGCCTATAATCCCTGAATTCCTGGCCACACCAATACTTAACGACAAGGAATTGTTATGCGGATTCTACGCCTTATGGCGCTGCCACTATTCGCGCGCTCTCTATCGGTTAGCATAACTGGCTGCGATCAGAAAAACGATACTCTCCAGGGAAACCAAAATAACATGACAGCGTTTATCAAAAAGATAGCCGCTAACAAAGAGTCAGAGGAAACACAACGCTATGTAGGTAATCTCAACGGTATTGAAATCAAGTTAACCTATTACTACAAAGGTGATATCGTTTTACGTCAAACATCTGAAAATAAAATACTTTATAAAACCCTGAAAGCCAATAATAAAGAAGAAGCACAAAAAATGCTAAGTCAAGTCAGCGAAGCTTATCAGGGTATATCGGGTTTGACTGAGCGAATCGACTATTATGATAGCTATGCTACGGAATATGTGAATATTGACTTTACCCAGGCAAAAATGAGCGACCTCTGTAAATTGCCAGGATCATCAATTGACAACTGTTCCGCGCACTATCTGTCAATGATTCGCTCGCAGAAACTGTTGGAAGAGAGCGGGTATCATAGAATCAATTAGTATAATAATGCGTTTTCCCGGTCAGACAGGACGCTGCCGGGAACAATACCGCAGAATTACTTCGCCGCGTGTTCACGGGCCGCCAGACCGCGCAGAAAATAACGCATAAACTGATCGCCGCATTCGCGGAAGTTCTTATGATCCGGCGCGCGCATCATCGCGGTGATCTCTGGCATCGAGACACGAAACAACTGATCGGTAAGTATCGCCAGGATATCATCTGTTTTTAGCGAAAAGGCGATACGCAGCTTTTTCAGCACAATATTGTTGTTGATACGACGTTCCGCCGTCAATGCAGGCGCCGCCTCATCTTTGCCGCGTTTTTCATAAATGAGGCCATTGAGAAATGAGGACAACACGATATCTGGGCAACGCTGAAACCCCTCTTCCTCTTCTTTGCGCAACCAGATTGCAATCTGCTCCGGCGTAGCATCAACGTTACCCAGCGCCAGGATACGCGCCAGATCGGTATTATTAGCTTTTAAAATGTAGCGCACGCTACGCAGAATATCGTTACTCAGCATGAGGCCTTCGGTCGTTTCTATGGCAAAACGATATTCTAACAGTCTTTTACAGGCCAATCGCCTCTTTTAAACTTTTCAGATAGCGACGGCTTACCGGCACCGTCAGGCCGTTGCGTAAAATCAGCTCTGCCTGCCCATTATCCTCCAGCCGAATTTCCTGCAAATGGGCCATATTCACCAGAAACTGACGATGACAACGCAGTAGCGGCGTCCGGCTTTCCAGCGTGCGCAGCGTCAGCTCGGTAAACCCCTCTTTCCCTTCACTGCTGGTCACATAAACGCCGCTCATACGGCTACTGACAAAGGCGACATCATCCATTTGCAACAAATAGATCCGGCTGTGTCCGGTACAGGGAATGAATTTAAGCGCCTGCTGGTTTTCAGGCAGCAACGAAACATCCTGTTTACTGCGCTCCTGACGCAGACGATGTAACGTTTTTTCCAGCCGTTTCTCCTCTATCGGCTTGAGCAGATAATCAAAAGCGTGTTCTTCAAAGGCTTTGATGGCGTATTCGTCAAACGCGGTTAAAAAAACGATATACGGGCGGTGTTCCGGGTCAAGCATTCCTACCATCTCCAGTCCACTGATACGCGGCATCTGAATATCCAGAAACAGCACATCAGGTCGCAGCTTATGTACCGCGCCAATCGCTTCTACCGCGTTCGCGCACTCTCCCACAATCTCAATGTCATCCTGCCCCTGGAGCAAAATCCGCAGATTTTCCCGCGCTAACGGCTCATCATCCACAATCAGCACTTTAATCATGCGTCCTCCTCCAGTGGAAGTCGTAATGTAATTCGGGTAAAGCAGTCCGGCTCGCAGGCTACGCTAATACCATAATCATCGCCAAAGTGTTCGCGCAGACGTTTATCCACCAGACTCATCCCCAGCCCGCTACTGCCGGCGGAAGGCTGATACAGTCCCGCATTATCTTCAATATCTAACATCAAATGCTGCCCTTCGCGCCGGGCGCGAATAGCGACGTTGCCGGTATCAAGCAGTTGCGACGTGCCATGTTTAATGGCGTTCTCAACAATCGGCTGTAATGTAAACGCAGGCAATTTCTGACGTGAAAGCGTCGATGGAACATCAAGCTGTACCTGCAGACGCGACTGAAAACGCGCTTTTTCAATTTGCAGATAAGCGTTCACGTGTTCAATTTCATCCGCCAGCGTGACGATTTCCGACGGGCGTTTTAAATTTTTGCGAAAAAAGGTCGACAAGTACTGCACCAGTTGGCTGGCCTGTTCGCTGTCGCGGCGAATCACCGCTTTAATGGTATTGAGTGCATTAAACAGAAAATGCGGATTCACCTGCGCGTGCAACAGCTTGATCTCTGACTGCGTCAGCAACGCCTTCTGCCGTTCATACTGCCCGGCCAGGATCTGCGCGGATAAAAGCTGTGCAATACCCTCTCCCAGGGTGCGGTTAATTGAGCTGAACAGCCGGTTTTTCGCTTCGTACAATTTAATGGTGCCCATGACTCGCTGATTTTCGCCACGCAGCGGAATCACCAGCGTCGAACCGAGTTTACACTGCGGGTGTAGCGAACAGCGATACGGCACTTCGTTACCATCGGCATAAACCACCTCTCCGGTTTCAATTGCTTTCAGCGTATAACCTGATGAAATGGGTTTGCCCGGTAGATGGTGATCGTCGCCAATACCGGTAAAAGCCAGCAGTTTTTCACGATCGGTGATGGCGACGGCGCCGATATCCAGCTCCTGATATAACACCTGCGCCACCTTCATACTGTTCACTTCGTTAAATCCCTGACGCAGAATCCCCTCCGTTGACGCGGCGACCTTCAGCGCGGTAGCAGAAAATGCCGAAGTATATTTTTCGAACATGGCGCGCTTATCGAGCAAAATACGCATGAACAGCGCGGCGCCAACGGTATTCGTCACCATCATCGGCGCGGCAATATTACTGACCAGATGCAGGGCATCGTCAAACGGCCTGGCTATCAGTAAAATAATCAGCATCTGCACCAGTTCGGCAACACACGTAATTGCTCCCGCCGTCAGCGGGCTAAACACTTTGTCCGGGCGTCCGCGACGTATGAGAACGCTGTGTACCAACCCGCCCAGCAGCCCTTCGACGATGGTGGAAATCATACAGCTCAGCGCCGTCATGCCGCCCATAGAATACCGATGTAACCCACCGGTCAGACCGACCAGCCCGCCGACGATCGGCCCGCCGAGTAGGCCGCCCATCACCGCGCCAATCGCACGGGTATTGGCAATCGAATCTTCGATATGCAGCCCAAAATAAGTGCCCATAATGCAGAAGATAGAAAACGTGACGTAACACAGAAGCTTGTGCGGCAGACGAACCGTGACCTGCATAAGCGGGATGAACAGGCGCGTTTTACTCATTAGCCACGCAATGACCAGAAACACGCACATCTGCTGAAGCAGCAGCAACACCAGATTAAACTCGTACATACCCGCAAACCACACTTCAATTAAAAGCGCGTAACATACATTGAGTACGATTAACTTTCTTTGAACTGTTGCATAAAAATATGAATTCGTGAATACGATCACTTAAACGCCGCGCCGCAACCCGCTACTTCGCGTTTTAATGCATAAAAAACAGGCAAAACTTCCTGGTTCCTAAAAGAGCGTCTAAAGTTAAACCGGGACTTCGCGAGCAAGGGTGAAACGATGGCGCTTTACACAATTGGTGAAGTGGCTTTGCTTTGTGATATCAATCCTGTCACGTTGCGCGCATGGCAGAGACGTTATGGACTTTTAAAACCACAGCGAACGGATGGCGGTCATCGTCTGTTTAACGATGCCGATATCGACAGAATCCGCGAAATCAAGCGCTGGATAGATAACGGCGTCCAGGTCAGCAAAGTCAAAGTGCTGCTCAGTAGCGACAGTAGCGAACAACCTAACGGCTGGCGCGAACAGCAGGAGATCCTGCTGCACTACCTGCAAAGCAGTAATCTGCACAGTTTACGGTTATGGGTCAAAGAACGCGGTCAGGATTATCCAGCCCAAACATTGACCACTAACCTGTTCGTCCCGCTGCGGCGACGATTACAGTGCCAACAACCTGCCCTTCAGGCGCTGCTCGGCATTCTTGACGGTATCCTGATCAACTATATTGCGCTCTGCCTGGCGTCTGCGCGTAAGAAACAGGGAAAAGATGCGTTGGTGATCGGCTGGAATATCCATGATACCACCCGCCTGTGGCTGGAAGGTTGGGTCGCCAGCCAACAGGGATGGCGAATCGACGTGCTGGCGCACTCGCTTAGCCAGTTCCGCCCGGAACTGTTTGACGGCAAGACGTTACTGGTATGGTGCGGAGAAAACCAGACGCTGGCGCAGCAGCAGCAACTCCTGGCATGGCGCGCCCAGGGACGCGACATTCATCCCCTTGGCGTTTAAACAGCAGCTAACAAATTCGCTTTAATGTATACTCCCTTTATTAACATAAGGAGTACATAATGCGCGTAGCGAAAATCGGGGTGATCGCCCTTTTCCTGCTGATGGCTATTGGCGGTATCGGCGGCGTGATGCTGGCAGGTTACAGTTTTATTTTGCGTGCCGGGTAAGCGCGCGCGTCAGCCTTTCAAACAGGCGATCGATAATGATCGCCGCCAGCGCCACCAGCAGCGCCCCCTGGATAACATAGGCCGTATTAAAGCCGCTAAGCCCGATAATGATCGGCGTGCCTAACGTACTGGCCCCCACCGTTGAAGCGATGGTCGCCGTACCAATATTGATAATCACCGAGGTTCGGATGCCCGCCAGAATCACCGGCGCGGCCAGCGGCAGCTCAACCTGATACAACTGTTGGCGACGGCTCATTCCCATACCGCTGGCAACGCTCATCACGCTGGCAGGCACCGCGCCCAGCCCTGCCAGGGTCGCCTGCAGGATGGGCAACACCCCATACAGGATCAAGGCGATAATGGCCGGTTGCTGACCAAAACCCATAACGGGTACCGCGATCGCCAGTACCGCGATCGGCGGAAAGGTCTGCCCGACGGCGGCGATAGTCTCCACTAGGGGACGAAACTCTTTCCCACTTTCTCGCGTGACCGCAATCCCTGCGCCGACGCCCACCACGACGGCAAACAAACTTGAGATGCCCACCAACCAGAAATGGGCGAGCGCGAGGGCGGCAAAACTCTCCTGTTGGTAGACCGGGCGCGGTAAATCGGGAAACAGCGCGGCGAAGAACGGCTGGCTATAAGGCAATCCAAACAGCAGAAGCAAGAACAGAACAATAAGCCAGAGAAGCGGATCACACAGTTGTTTCACGGGGGGACGTCTCCGAAAGCAGATCGCGGAAATGGAGCGTACCGCAGGGCTCGCCCTGCTGATTCGCCACCGGCAGGACGTCGCACCGGCGGGCGACAAACATCGATAGCGCATCGCGTAACGTCATCTCTTCCACCAGCGCGTCGCCGCTGAGCTGTTCATGCCGGCGTACATAATCGCCTACGCTACGTAACGAAAGCAGCCTTACGCCCAGCTCGCTGCGGCCAAAAAACGCCTGCACGAAATCATTTTCCGGCGAGGTCAGCATAGAAAGCGGCGATCCCTGTTGGATAACGTGGCCCCCGTCCATCAGCACCAGATGGTCGGCGAGGCGTAGCGCCTCGTCGATGTCGTGCGTCACCAGTACGATGGTGCGTCCCAGTAGCTGATGAATGCGGGTCATCTCCTGCTGCAATGCGCCGCGCGTTACCGGATCAAGCGCGCCGAAAGGCTCGTCCATCAGCAATACCTGCGGATCGGCAGCCAGCGCCCGCGCAACGCCGACCCGCTGCTGTTGCCCGCCGGAAAGCTGATGCGGATAACGATCGCGCAGCGCGCTTTCCAGACCCAATAATGCCATCAGTTCATCAATACGATCGTTAATCCGCGCACGCGACCACTTTTGTAGTTGCGGTACGGTGGCGATATTTTGCGCCACCGTCCAGTGGGGAAAAAGACCGATAGACTGAATGGCATAGCCCATGCGACGGCGCAGTTCAAGCACCGGCAGGCTGCGGATCTCTTCCCCGGCAAAACGGATCGTTCCGCTATCATGCTCTACCAGCCGGTTAATCATCTTCAGAGTGGTCGATTTTCCCGAACCGGAGGTGCCAATTAACACCGAAAAGCTGCCTTCGCTAAAGTGCAAATTGAGGTCGCTAACAGCCTGTTGATCGCCGAAGGTTTTACTGACATGGTTAAATTCAATCATCGGTTGCTCCCTTCAAAAACGCGATCCATAAATCAAACAGCGCGTCGATCACTACCGCCAGCGCAATCACCGGAATGACGCCCAACAGAACTAAATCAATGGCGCTGCTCAATAGCCCCTGAAACACCAGCGCGCCGAAACCTCCCGCGCCAATCAGCGCGGCGACGACGGCCATTCCCACTGTCTGGACCATTACTACCCGCAGGCTACGTAAAAAAACTGGCAGCGCCAGCGGCAGTTGCACATGCCTGAAGCGCTGGCCGCTACTCATTCCCATTGCTCTTGCGCTCTCCAGCACATCGCACGGCACCTGATTGAGCCCGGCGACCACACCGCGCACCAGCGGCAATAACGCATAGAGCACCAGCGCTATCAGCGCAGGCGTCATGCCGGTTCCCGCGACGCCGAATGCGGCAAGCCACGGAAACTGTTTCACCATTCCGGCCAACGGCGCAATCAGCAGGCCAAACAGCGCGACGGAAGGGATAGTCTGGATCACATTCAGCACGGTAAACACCGGCCCCTGGCGTGAGGCGGAAAAATAACACCAGACGCCCAACGGTAGTCCGATCGCCAGCGCCGGCAGCACCGTGCCCGCCAGTAACATCAAATGTTGCACCAGCGCGGCATCGAAAACATCCTGGCGATTGGTATACTCTTTCAGAAGCGAGAGGTTGTCGAACGAGCCTGAAAACAGCAGCACCAGCGGGACAATGACAATTTGCGCGTGCAGCAACCAGCGCCACAGCGGCCCAACGGTAATACGGCGGATCGCATCGCTACAGGCCAGCAGCATCAGACCGAGGCCCAGCCACAATCCACTTCCCAGACTGGTACGCGCCAGCGGGCTGCCCTCCTGCGCCAACTGGGTCGCCGCCCTGCCGACTCCCCACAGCATGACAATAAAAAGCGTCTGCGCCATCATCAGCGTCAGTACGCTACCGCGTTTACCGGGTACAAAGCACAGCGTAAACAGCGCGCATCCCGCTCCAGTCAGCATCCAGATGGTCGCCGGCCAGATCTCCCATAACTGGCGCCCCTCGCCGCTCACCAGACGATTCGGGGCGTAATTAATGAAAGGTAGCGCGACAGCAAGCAGGGTCAGAACAACCAACAGCAACAGCACACGATTAACCGTAATTTTTTTGGCAGCGTCACTCACAGATTACTTCACCCACCCTTTTTGTCGGAGGTAATCTGCGGCGACTTTTTTCGCATCCAGCCCTTCTACGGCGATTCTGGCGTTCAACTGTTGCAGCGTTTTCTCATCAAGGCTGGCGAAAACGGGCTGCAGCCAGTCGGCTATCTGCGGATAGGCTTGTAACACCGATTCACGCACTACCGGCGCGGGGGCATAGATAGGCTGGACGCCTTTCGGGTCGCTCAGGGTTTGCAGACCCAGCGCGGCGACCGGGCCGTCGGTGCCATACGCCATCGCGGCGTTAACGCCGGATGTTTGTTGCGCGGCGGCTTTGATCGTGACCGCCGTATCGCCGCCCGCCAGCGACAAGAGCTGGTTCTGATTCAAGGTAAAATCATAGGCTTTTTCAAATGCCGGCAGCGCATCCGCCCGTTCGATAAATTCCGCAGACGCCGCCAGTTTAAAAGTGCCGCCCTCTTTCAGATAACGGCTGAGATCGGCAAGCGAGGAGAGTTTATTTTTTTCCGCGATGTCCTGGCGTACCGCGATGGTCCAGGTGTTGTTGGCCGGCGCAGGCGTCAACCAGACCAGCTTATTCTGCTCCGCATCCAGTTTTTTGACTTTCTCAAAGCCTTGCTTTGCATTTTTCCATGCCGGATCGTTTTCATCTTTAAAAAAGAACGCCCCGTTACCGGTGTATTCCGGATAGATATCCAGCTCTCCGGCGGTAATCGCGCCACGAACGACTGGCGTCGTTCCGAGCTGAATTTTATTGACCGTTTTAACGCCGTGGCTTTCCAGTACCTGCAAAATCATGTTGCCGAGCAGCGCGCCTTCGGTATCAATCTTTGACCCGACCGTCACGGGCGATGCCGCCTGTAGAGGTAAACTCACCGTCGCCAGCAACGCCAGCGAACTTACCCATAGCTTTGAGATCGTCATGATGCTTTCCTCATCCTTTTACGGCCTTTTTCAGAGACTTGAGAAAAAAGCATAGTTGAAAAGTCTGCGTTTAACCTGGGATTTTCCGCCAGTGTAAGTGACGTGGCAGGCAATAAAAGGGGGGACAGTAAAAGTCATTGCCAGACAGGGCGCAGCTATCGCGCCCTGATGACGGCAGGCTTACAGTAGCTCGAACGATCCTTGTTTAACGCGAGCGGAATCCACGCCGATAAAGACGTTGAACTTGCCGGGTTCCGCGTCATATTTCATCTGCTGATTCCAGAACTTCAACGCCTCGATATCAATCGGGAAACTCACGGTTTTACGTTCGCCGGGCTTGAGGGTGATTTTTTCAAAGCCTTTTAATTGCTTCACCGGGCGGCTCATTGACGCCGTGACATCCTGTAAGTACATCTGGATGACCGTTGCCCCTTCGCGTTTACCGGTGTTCGTGACCTCTACGCTGGCCGTGACTTTGCCGTCGCGTTGCATTGTCGGTGAGGAGAGCGTGACGTCAGACATCGTAAATGTGGTGTAGCTCAGACCGTAACCAAACGGATAGAGCGGGCCATTCGCTTCGTCAAAATAGCGTGAGGTGTATTTGTTTGGCTTTTCAGGATTATACGGGCGTCCCGTATTGAGATGGCTGTAATAGACCGGAATTTGTCCCACCGAACGCGGGAAGGAGATCGGCAGTTTGCCTGACGGGTTGTAATCGCCAAACAGCACATCGGCAATGGCGTTGCCGCCTTCCGTCCCGGCAAACCAGGTCTCCAGAATCGCATCGGCCTGTTGATCTTCTTTTACCAGCGCCAGCGGTCTGCCGTTCATTAATACCAGTACCAGCGGCTTACCGGTGGCTTTCAGAGCGGTGATTAAGTCGCGCTGACTCTGCGGAATGGTGATATTGGTACGGCTGGAGGCTTCATGCGCCATCCCCTGCGACTCGCCTACCACTGCGACCACTACATCGGCCTGTTTCGCCGCCTGCACCGCCTCATCAATCATCGCCTGCGGTGAGCGCGGATCGATTTTCACCGCCTCTTCATACAGGTTTAAGAAATCGACGATGCCTTTATCGTTAGTGATATTCGCCCCTTTGGCATAGAGGATCTTCGCCCCATCGCCGACGGCATTTTGAATACCCGCCAGCACCGTCACCGACTGATTCGCGACCCCAGCAGCAGACCAGCTTCCCATTACATCACGTTGACTGTCGGCCAGCGGCCCAACAACGGCAATGGTGCCCGATTTTTTCAGCGGCAGCGTTTCCAGCCGGTTTTTCAGCAGTACCACACTTTCCCGCGCCACTTCCCGCGCCTCTTTACGATGCAGGCGGCTTTCGGCATTGGTGTCCACCGGGTCGCTCTCTTTCGGCCCCAGATGGCTATAGGGGTCGTTAAACAATCCCATGTCATATTTTACGTTGAGCACATGGCGCGTCGCGTCGTCCAGTTCCGCCATCGTCACTTTGCCCGACTTAATCAGACCCGGCAGATATTTGCTGTAATACTCATCCGCCATGCTCATATCCACCCCTGCCTTTAGCGCCACGCGCACCGCATCTTCCGGGTCGGCCGCGGTGCCGTGTTTAATCAGTTCTTTAATAGCGCCGTGGTCGGAAACGGTAATTCCCTTAAAGCCCCACTCATCGCGCAGGACATCTTTCAATAGCCAGGAATCTGACGTCGCAGGCGTGCCGTTCAGCGAGTTCAGCGCCACCATCACCGCGCCGCTCCCCGCATCCAGCCCCGCTTTGTACGGCGGCATATAGTCATTAAACAGACGCTGGGAACTCATATCCACGGTGTTGTATTCTTTACCGCCTTCAACGGCGCCATAGGCGGCAAAATGTTTCACGCTGGTCATCACCGAATAGCGGTCCGCCGGACTTTTGCCCTGCATCGCTTTCACCATGGTTTCGCCCATGATGGAGGTTAAATATGTATCTTCGCCAAAGCCTTCGGAGGCGCGTCCCCAACGCGGATCGCGGGAGACATCCACCATCGGCGCCCAGGTCATATTCAGACCGTCGTCCGCCGCTTCATACGCCGATACGCGTCCTACGGTTCTTACCGCATCCAGATTAAAAGAAGAAGCCAGACCGAGGCTTATTGGGAAGACGGTTCGCTGGCCGTGTACCACGTCATAGGCAAAAAAGAGAGGAATTTTCAGGCGGCTCAACGCCATCACCTGATCCTGCATTTGACGGATATCCTGGCGGGTGACGGTATTGAAAATCGCCCCTACCTGCCCGTCTTTGATCATCTCGCGGATCGCTTCTTTCGGGTTATCAGGGCCGACGCTAATCAGACGTAACTGACCAATTTTTTCATCGACAGTCATTTTCTTGAGTAAATCCGTGACGAACGCGTCGCGCGCTTCGGGCGTCAGCGGGTGATTGCCAAACAGGTTTTCCGCCAATGCTGGCTGCATCGCCAGACTCACAGCAACACCTACTGAACATAACCATTTCATGTTGAGTCTCTCTTTATCTTTATCCCGACGAGGCGGTAAAAACAGAATAAAAACCGCAGTTTGCCATAAGCCTAAACGCGAGAGGAGAAGAAAGCGAAGGTTATTCTCCTAATTTTCCGCACAGTCGAATACGCAGCCGCCAGCAAATGGTATCAAGGCGGCAAATGAATACTACCAACACAGATACAATTTGAATGAGAAAGCGTATTGTCATACAAAGCGCTATGCTTAACGCTGATATTTTGTCCCACCACAAGGAGTGGAGAATGTCTTCCATAACAATGACTGATAATAAAACGTTCCTGAATGAGCTGGCCCGCCTGGTAGGCCATTCTCACCTGCTGACAGACCCCGCCAAAACCGCCCGCTATCGCAAGGGTTTCCGTTCCGGTCAGGGCGACGCGCTGGCCGTTGTTTTCCCGGGTTCGTTACTGGAACTGTGGCGTGTGCTCAACGCCTGCGTTAACGCTGACAAAATTATTCTGATGCAGGCCGCCAACACCGGTCTGACGGAAGGCTCCACGCCGAACGGCAACGACTACGATCGCGATATTGTGATTATCAGCACCCAGCGGCTGGATAAGCTGCACTTACTGGATAACGGCCAACAGGTTCTGGCCTGGCCCGGTACGACGCTCTATGCGCTGGAAAAAGCGCTTAAACCGCTGGGCCGTGAACCGCACTCGGTGATTGGTTCGTCGTGTATCGGCGCGTCGGTCATCGGCGGCATCTGTAATAACTCCGGCGGCTCGCTGGTGCAGCGCGGCCCGGCCTATACCGAGATGTCGCTCTTTGCCCGTATTGACGAGCAAGGCAAACTGCAACTGGTCAATCATCTGGGTATCGATCTTGGGCATACCCCGGAGCAGATCCTGAGCAAGCTGGATGATGAACGGATTAAAGATGAGGATGTGCGCCACGATGGTCGTCATGCGCACGATCACGACTATGTGACGCGGGTACGAGATATCAACGCCGATACGCCCGCCCGCTATAACGCCGACCCGGACCGTTTGTTTGAATCTTCCGGCTGCGCCGGAAAACTGGCGGTTTTTGCCGTTCGCCTTGATACCTTTGCAGCGGAAAAAAATCAGCAGGTTTTTTATATCGGCACCAATCAGCCCGCGGTACTGACTGAAATCCGTCGGCATATTCTGGCGAACTTCGACAATCTGCCAGTGGCGGGAGAATATATGCATCGCGATATCTACGATATTGCGGAGCAGTACGGTAAAGATACCTTTCTGATGATCGATAAACTCGGCACCGACAAGATGCCATTCTTTTTCACGCTAAAAGGCCGAACCGATGCGATGCTGGAAAAAGTAAAATTTTTCCGTCCGCATTTCACCGACCGCGCGATGCAGAAATTCGGCCACCTGTTTCCCAGCCATCTGCCGCCGCGAATGAAAAACTGGCGCGATAAATATGAGCATCATCTGCTGTTAAAAATGGCGGGAGACGGCGTCGCAGAAGCGCAACGCTGGCTGAATGAATTTTTTAAATCCGCTGAGGGCGGTTTCTTCACCTGTACGCCGGAAGAAGGCAGCAAAGCCTTCCTGCACCGCTTCGCCGCTGCTGGCGCGGCGATTCGTTATCAGGCCGTACACGCTGATGAAGTGGAAGATATTCTGGCGCTGGATATCGCTCTGCGCCGCAACGATACCGACTGGTTCGAGCATCTGCCGCCGGAAATCGACAGCCAACTGGTACATAAACTCTATTACGGTCACTTTATGTGCCACGTTTTTCATCAGGACTATATCGTGAAGAAAGGCGTCGACGTCCATGCGCTGAAAGCGCAAATGCTGGAGCTGTTGCAGGCGCGCGGGGCACAATACCCGGCGGAGCACAACGTGGGACATCTGTATAAAGCGCCGGAAACGCTGACGCGTTTTTATCGGCAAAATGACCCAACCAACAGTATGAACCCCGGTATCGGCAAAACGAGTAAGCGGAAATTCTGGCAGGAAAATACGCCCGACGAAACGCATTAACACCGTGCGGTTTACCGTGAATGCCCGGCGGCGCGATGCCTGCCGGGCCTGCGGCGACTTAATCGTTCTGTGCGGTTTGCGCTCCGGCGCTGGCTGCCGCCATTTGCGCGGCTTTTTGCTTTTTATAGCTCAGCGCGGCAGCCGGAACGGGCATGACTTTACCGGTTTCAATCCATGTACGCAGGCGACTGGCGTCCGCAAAGTGGGTATATTTGCCGAACGCATCCATGACCACCAGCGCGACCGGTTTGTTATTGATCACGGTACGCATCACCAGGCAATGCCCCGCCGCATTGGTAAAACCGGTTTTCGTTAACTGGATATTCCAGTTATCACGGTAGACCAAATGGTTGGTATTGCGAAACGGCAGCGTATACGCCGGATGCGAGAATGTCGCCATGTCTTCGCGCGTGGTGCTTAGCTGGCCAATCAGCGGGTATTGCTTCGTGGCAATCAGCAGTTTTGTTAAATCCCGCGCGGTCGAGACGTTATGAATCGACAGCCCCGTCGGCTCAACGAAGCGGGTATGCGTCATGCCCAGCGCTTTCGCCTTCGCATTCATCGCTTTAATAAACGCGTTATAACCGCCAGGATAATAGTGCGCCAGGCTTGCCGCCGCACGGTTTTCGGATGACATCAACGCCAGCAGCAACATATTTTTGCGACTAATTTCGCTGTTCAGGCGCACGCGGGAGTAAACCCCTTTCATTTCCGGCGTCTGGCTGATATCGACCTTCAGTATTTCATCCAGCGGCAATCGCGCGTCGAGCACGACCATCGCCGTCATTAATTTGGTTATCGAGGCAATCGGACGCACCAGATCCGGGTGGTTCGAATAGATCACTTTATTGGTGTTGAGATCAACAATCATTGCGCTACCGGAGGCAATCTCAGGTTGAGACGCCGCGGTTGTCGCTGCCGTTTTCGCCACAGCCTGCGGGGCAAAAGGTACGGCCAACATCAGAGCAAGGCTCAGGAATGAAGCTCGGAATTTCAGCATGATGAGATTTCTGATAATGATTCACGCGCGCCGTAACGCACACCGCCTGAGCTAAGATTATACTCAAGCTAGCAGTGGCATCATAGCGGCACGCCAGCGTTGCCGCTACAGAAGAATCGTCAGCAAATGCTGCATTGCTGGCTTTTGCGCCAGCCCTTTTTCGCATCAGAACAGGCGGTAGCCGTATCCCCACAGGATCACGGTGATCGCCAGTAGCACCTCCAGAACCAGTACGCCGATAGCGAGCGTCGAACTGGAGAAGCTTAATCCTTCCTCTCTATTAATGTTAAGGAAAGTCGGAATACCCAAATACAGCAAATAGCCGGTGTAAAAGAGCGCGACAGCGCCGACCAAAGCGCATAGCCATACCAGGGGATAGAGCGCCACCAGACCACTTAAAAACAGCGGCGTCGCGACATAGCCGGCAAAAACCATACAGCGCGCAAGCGATGGCCGTTGCGGATAGTTTCGCGCCATCCACCAGATGACGCGTCCCATCACCGCGACGCCCGCCAGCATCACGCCGTAGAACAAGACCGCCAGCGCAAAAGCGGTAAACAGCGAGAGTTGTAACACGTTGCCGTCGCCAAAATTCCAGCCGATTTGCGTCGTGCCGATAAAGGCGCAGACGACGGGAATCGCCGCCATCAGCAAAACATGGTGCGTATAGTGATGCGAAACGGTTTCGTTTTCGCTTTTGATCACCTGCATTTCCCGATCGGGATGGGAAAAAAGCCCCCATACATGGTTCATACTGCCCCCTTCTGCTGCCTCAGATGCCAGTATGTTCAAGTATAATTCAGTTTCTGGTTATTTTATGAGCAATGGCAAAATAGTCTCCGGTAAAACGTCGGCTTTGCCGCGCACGCCTCTTGCCAGGGTGTATGCTTAATGCCGGAGGTGGTTTACGCATGGATATCAACACGCTTATTACGCATTATGGCTATGCGGCGCTGGTTATCGGCAGTATGGCCGAAGGTGAAACCGTTACCCTGTTGGGGGGCGTCGCGGCGCATCAGGGATTGCTCAAGTTTCCGCTGGTGGCGGCGGCCGTCGCGCTGGGAGGGATGATGGGCGATCAGCTACTTTACCTGTTAGGACGATGCTATGGCGGGAAGATCCTGCGTCGTTTCCCGCGTTATCATACGAAGATTCGTCGCGCGCAGAAAATGATCCAACGCCATCCGTATCTGTTTGTGATCGGCACGCGTTTTATGTACGGCTTCCGGGTGGTTGGCCCGCTGCTGATTGGCGCCAGCCGCCTGCCGCCTAAAATTTTTCTGCCGCTGAATATTGTAGGCGCGCTGATCTGGGCGCTGCTGTTTACCACGCTGGGATATCTTGGCGGCGAGGTGATCGCGCCATGGCTGCACGACCTCGATCAGCATCTCAGGCATGGGGTCTGGCTGATTCTGGCCATCGTCCTGGTGGTGGGCGTGCGCTGGTGGCTGAAAAGACGCGGAAAAGCGGAGGCCCGTTAAACCCGATGGTATCCGGATGGCATAACGCCGCCATCCGGCAACCCGGCGTTTATTTTGCGTTGAATTGCGGATTCGCCAGCATAAACCCGCCGTCGACAATCAGCGACTGACCGGTGGTATAGCTTGCGCCTTCCGAACACAGCCAGGCGACGAGGCTGGCTATTTCATGCGTAGAACCCGGTCGGGCAATAGGGATCGAGGGTTCCGATCCCGGCTCAATGTCGCTGTCATCCATATCATTCATCGGCGTGGCGATAGCGCCTGGCGCGACGGCGTTGACCAAAATATGATGTTCAATCAGTTCCAGCGCCATGGATTTAGTCAATCCGCCCAGCGCATGTTTCGCCGCGGTATAGGCGCTGGCTTGCGGAAGCGGCGTATGCTCATGGACGGAGGTGATGTTGATAATGCGCCCTCCCTCTCCTTGTTTAATCATATGCCGGGCGGCGATCTGCCCGCAGAGAAACGCGCCATCGACGTCCACGGTAAAAATTTGCCGCCACTGCGTAAACGGCATATCAATAAACGCGGATTTGGTCATCGCCCCGGCATTATTGACCAGCACGTCAACGCGCCCCAGGCGCTGAATAAGATGTTCAATGGCCTGCGCGCCCTCGGGTAACTGGCTCAGGTCAAGATGAATGGTCTCTGCCCGCACACCAAACTGCGCCGCTTTTTTCGCCGTCTCCTGCGCGCCGCGTTCATCAGAATGCCAGGTGATACCAATATCAAAACCGTTTTGTGCTAATAACAACGCACACGCTTTGCCAATTCCCGAATCTGATGCCGTTACAATTGCGACTTTGGTCATATTCCTCTCCGGATGAATCATACACAGCCTAAGTATAGGAACCCTGTCTGAATCATCCGGAAAAATCAGGAATGATAACCGCCGCCCAGCGCGCTGGTAAGCTGAATGGAGGCATCCAGCCACTGGCCCTGCAACAGCAAGCCGTTACACTGCTCGCGCAGTGCCGGGATTTTGGCCTCGCTCACGCGGGAACCCGCAATAATGCCGGCATTAAAGCGCGCTTGCGCCAGACCGACCACACGCTGCGCATCATGCTCAATCTGCTGCTGATGCTGGTTTTTCTGCGCCAGCGTCTCTACCTGACTGGCGGCGCGCGCCACATCATTAACCGCATCTACCACCGCTTTGTTGTAGTTGGCGATAGAAAGGTTGCTTTGCGCTTTGGCGATATCGAGGTTGGCATTCAGCCTGCCGCTGTCGAAAATCGGCAGCGTCAGCCCGCCGGTAATGCCATATTGCTGTGCGGAATGGCGGAACAGATCGCTCAGATGTAACGCATCCTGCTGTAAAAAAGCCATCAGATTGATATCGGGATAAAACGCAGCCTTCGCGGCGTCAATGCTGCTCATCGAGGATTCAATGTACCAGTGCGCGGCCTGTAGATCCGCCCGGCGCGCCAGCAACGAATAGCCCAGTTGCGACGGTAACTGGCTTTCAACGGCGGGGAGACTCACCTGACGCAGCTTGAGCGCCGCCGATTGCGTATTGGTTAACGCGCTGAGCCGCGCTTCAATCACCTTCATTTTACCGTTAACGTCATTCAGCTGCTGCTGGGTTTTGCTGGCGTCGATATCGGTCTCGACCCCTTCAACAGAAGAAGTAATGCCGTGTTGATACAGCTCCCGGTTTACCGTCACCACGTTTTGCTGCTCATGCTCGATTTGCATCAGCACATTTTTCAGCGCCGCCTGCGTCTGCCACTCCCAGTAGAGTCGCGCCACGCCGCTTGCCAGCAATTGTCGGGTCTGCTCCTGCTCCGCTTCGCGCGCTTTGACCGCCCCGATCCGCGCGGTAACTTCAGCGCGGTTTTTCCCCCATAAATCCAGATCCCAGCCCGCCGTCAGGCCGAATGTACCGTTGGTATACCACGGCCCGGTCGTTCCCGCCGCGGGGTCGGTAATCGCGAATGGCCCCATCAGCCCTTCCGCGGACATTCGCTGGCGCTCAATGTCGGCAGAAAAGTCGAGCTGCGGGCCGTCCTGCGCCTCAACCGCTTTCGCCTGCGCTTCCGCCAGTTGAATACGCTGTTCAGCCACCTGCATATCCGGCGAATGCTGTATGGCATTATCAATCAGCGCGTCAAGCTGCGCATCGTGATACGCCTTCCACCACTGGCTATCCGGCCAACCGTTTTTCAATGCCGCCGGCAGGCTGGAATCAACATGAGAAGAGGGCGTCTGCTGGGTCAGCGACTGGCGGGTATCGTGCATAGGGGCGCAGCCCGCCAGCAAAATAAAAAGCGGTAAGCTCGCTGTCGCGGCAAGGAAAGAATTACGATTCATGGAGGTGTTCTGATAAAAAAAGGTGTGCAGAGAGTACGTCTTACGGCGATCTATTTTTTAGTTACGCGTGGCAATACATCATCAGACAACAAAAGACATATTTTGAAATTTATATGATTAGCAAATAATTTCATGCAATACATTTTTTGATGTGATATTTCAGTATAAAGCCCCACTAACTCGTTAATAAATGAACAATTTTGCTGCAATACGCGCCAGCAGCCTTCATGAGTTAAACGTCGCCACGCCCAACAAGGCAGCAGATGGCTTAATACTTTCCTATACTTTGTTTGTATTTACCAATAAAGGGACAAACAATGAAAATTCTTCTATGGGCAATCTTAATTATTTTTCTGATTGGGCTGTTGGTGGTAACGGGCGTGTTTAAGATGATTTTCTGATTCCTGCGCCGGGCAGCGATAGTATCTGTCCGGCACACGTTCTGGACGCTGTAGAGATTAGATTTTAATAGCCTGAATCGCCCGCGCAATCTCGGACGAACGGTTTAACGCCCGAATCGACTGAAAGAGTTCCGTCGCCTCAATATATTCCTTACGTAAATATCCCAACCACTGTTTAATACGCGCGACATGGTATAAACCGGTATCGCCCTGCTTTTCCAGTCGGGTATATTTTTGTAATAATGCAACCACTTCCAGCCACGGCATACGCGGATCGTTATACTTCACCACCCGGCTCAGGTTAGGAATATTTAACGCCCCACGGCCAATCATCACCGCATCGCAGCCGCTGGCCGCCATACATGCCTGCGCGCTCTGCCAGTCCCAGATTTCGCCATTCGCGATAACCGGAATAGTCAGACGCTGGCGTATTTCACCGATCGCCTGCCAGTCGATATGCTCGGCGCGGTAGCCCTGCGCTTTGGTACGGCCATGCACCACCAGTTCACTGGCGCCGGCCTGCTGCACCGCATCGGCGATTTCAAATTTTCTATCGCCGCTATCCCAGCCGAGACGCACTTTTACCGTCACCGGCAGATGCGACGGTACCGCGGCCCGCATCGCTTTCGCGCCCTGATATATGAGTTCGGGATCTTTGAGCAATGTCGCGCCGCCGCCGCTGCCGTTCACCACTTTTGACGGACAGCCGCAGTTCAGGTCCACGCCATACGATCCCAACGCCGTCGCCCGCGCGGCGTTTTCCGCCAGCCACTGCGGGTGCTGGCCCAGAAGCTGAATACGCACCGGCGTGCCGGACGGCGTGCGGCTGGCGTGATGCAACTCCGGGCAGATGCGATGAAACACTTTTACCGGCAGCAGCTGATCCACCACGCGCACAAATTCGGTGATGCAGAGATCGTAATCATTCACTTCGGTCAGCAGCTCGCGCACTAACGCGTCGAGCACGCCTTCCATCGGCGCCAGTAAAACACGCATATCGGTATCCACAGCAAAAAAAGAGGCGCTATCATAACGCCTCTCTGCGATGAGCAAAACTTTTTGCCGGGTGGCGGCGCAAACGCCACGCTACGTCACGTAAAGCGCTCAACGCGGCTCAAGACAGTTATCTTCTTTCCAGCCGTACAGCCATTCGATACCGCGATAAAACGCCTCCTGCGATTTCCCTTTCCACAGCAGATTACGCACCTGACGCTCCACCCCGGCGGCGTGATAGAGACGCCCCATCTCGCGGGTAGACCAGACGATACGCGCCGTGCGGGGAATACGCACCGACTCATACAGCGCAAATGCCTGCTGCGCGTCGCCGTCGCAGCGTTCCAGCGCTTTGCCCAGCGTGACGGCGTCTTCCAGCGCCATACAGGCGCCCTGGGCCATATATTGCGCCACCGGATGCGCGGCGTCGCCCACCAGAGTGATACGCTCGGTTCCCCATTTCGTGACCGGCTCGCGATCGGCGGTCGACCAGCGGCGCCAGGAGGTCGGCTTATCCAGCATCTGACGCGGGCGGGGATGAATGCCGGCAAAATAAGAGAGCACCTCTTCTTTACTGCCGTCTTTCACGCCCCACTCTTCTTGCTGGCGGCTGTGGAATGTCACCACCAGATTGTACTGTTGGCCTCCGCGCAGCGGATAATGAACCAGGTGACAATGCGGGCCTGCCCACAGCACCGGTGCGTTAATACGTAAATCGTCCGGCATATCGTCGCAATCAATCACCGCCCGATAAACTACATGCCCCGTTACGCGCGGCGCGTCGCCGAGTAAACTTTGCCGCACGACCGATTTAACGCCGTCGCAGCCCACGAGAATATCCGCCGTCCAGCTATTTCCCTGCTCATCAAACACCGTAACGTCATCCGGCGTCTGGCGGATATCGACAATATGGGTCGAGGTACGATACTCCACGCCAGGGTGCGTCAGCACCGCTTCCCATACCGTTGCATGAATATCTACCCGGTGAATTACCGCATACGGCCCGCCAAAATGGTCGCGGAACGCCTGTCCGGTTTCAATGCATACCACTTCTTCGGCATTCACGGCATCCATCATGGTAATGTGATCGGTAAACACCGCACGCTGGCGGGCAACATCGCCCACACCGAGACTATCCAGCGCCGAAAAAGCGTTCGGCCCAAGCTGAATACCCGCGCCAATCTCGCCAATTTCGTGCGCTTTTTCCAACAGCATGACTTTTATTCCCTGGCGCGCCAGCGACAGCGCGGTCGCCGCGCCGCCGATTCCGCCACCTACAATAATTGCGCTTGTCACGTGAGTCATGGTCATTCTCCTTTTCAGGCCGGGATTTTATCTTGTTGATTTTCCGGCGCGGCGGCAATAAACGCCGGTAGCTGTACGCAGGCGTCATAAACGGCTTTACAGCGCGGATAGCCTGATAAATCGCAGCCCATCCTGAGCGCATTCGCCCACTGAGGAATCAGGCAGCAGTCCGCAAGTCCAGGCGCGTCGCCCACGCAGAATCGTCCGGACTGACTTTTACGCAATAGCTGCTCTACCGCGCTTAACCCTTGCTGTATCCAGTGGGCGTACCAGCGTTTTTTATCCTCTTCGCTAACCTTCAGCTCATCGGTCAGGTAGCGCAACACGCGCATGTTATTGATTGGGTGTATATCGCAGGCGATAGCGTAGACAATTTCCAGCGCCTGGCTGCGCGCCGGGTCGCTCGTCGGCAGCAGCGGCGTTTGCGGAAAATGTCGGTCCAGCCAGTCGACGATGGCCAGCGATTGCCCCAACGATTCGCCGTCATCAGTGACCAGCGTCGGCACCAGGCCTACCGGATTCATCCGTCGGTAGGCCAGCGCATTCTGCTGGCCGATACGAATATTGACGCCCACCGTCTGGTAATCAATCCCCTTTAACGCCAGCGCAATACGTACACGATAAGACGCCGAACTATTAAAGAAACTGTACAGCTTCATCGTTCACCTCAGACAATTTTCACAGCAATCGGCGTCAGACCTTCTACGTTCCCGGTGATGACATCCCCTTTCACCACGGCGCCCACCCCCTCTGGCGTACCGGTGAAAATCAAATCGCCTGGCTGCAATTCAAAAAAGCCGGACAAATAGCTGATGGTTTCATTCACCGACCAAATCAGATGACGAATATCGCTGCGCTGATGGTCTTCGCCGTTAACCTGTAGCCAAATAGGGGCGTTATCCACATTATGCGTTTCAGCGGCTTTGTGTAATGGCGCAATGGGCGCGGAGAGATCGAACGCTTTGCCAATTTCCCACGGGCGTCCCATCTGACGCATTTCCATCTGACGATCGCGACGCGTCATGTCCAGACCGGTGGCGTATCCCCAGACATATTCATGGGCTTTTTCCAGCGGGATATCGCTCCCCTTTTTACCAATCGCCACCACCAGCTCAATTTCATAATGGTAGTTATCGGTCTGCGCCGGATACGGCAGCTCCAGGGTATCCCCCGCCGCTACCGGGACGACAGCGTCCGCTGGTTTACAAAAGAAGAACGGCGGTTCGCGATCGGGATCAAAGCCCATTTCACGGGCATGGGCGGCATAGTTGCGACCCACGCAGTAAACGCGACGTACCGGAAACTGCTCATCACTACCCGCCACTGGTACTGTCACCGGGGCCTGCGGCTGGAATACATATTTGGTCATGTTCTCTCTCCCTAATTAATAACGTGCTTCGCGGAACAGCCCCAGGGCTTCCTGAACCGGCTTGTCCGAAAAGCTGAATAACACCGTGTCTTCACTGCTGCGAAACGACACCTCATGCCAGGTCGGCGCCACAAAAATGTCTTTTGCGGAAAAATGAAAAGTTTCGTTGCCGATAGTGACCTGCCCTGCCCCTTCAACGACGTGGTAGATAGTGCTGTCGGTGCTCCGCGCCACACGCGAGGCAAAGCCTTTTGGCAGCAGTTGCAGGAACGCGCCCATTGACGGCATCGGATAACCGCCGGTGACGGGATTAACGTAACGCAGCTTGTAACCTTCCCACTCATCCGGATCGCCCATACGGGTCAGATCGTGCAGCGCCTCGCGACTGCGGTCGTAACGGTAATTGAAAATCGGCGACGAATTCCCGCGCTGGTGGCGCAGCGGCAGCATATTCGCTGCATAGCGCGGCAGATAATCGCCCTCTTTTCGCGTTACCGGCTGCTGATCTTCGGGATAGTCTTCCGCAAACCCACAGCCCAGGAGGTTGACTAACGGCAGATCCAGACCATCCAGCCATACCACCGGCTCTGACCCCGGATTACCATGATCGTGCCAGCGCCACTGCGGCGTCAGGATAAAATCGCCGGTATGCATTGGCGTGCGCTCGCCGTCCACCGCGGTAAATGCGCCTTTACCTTCGACGATAAAACGCAGCGCCGACTGGTTATGGCGATGACTCGGCGCGACTTCGCCGGGCAGGATCAGCTGTAAACCAGCGTATAAGGTCGCCGTGATCGACGACTGACCGCGCAATGCCGGATTTTCCAGCACCAGCACCCGGCGGATCGCCTCTTTCGCGCCAATGACATTGCCGCTTTCCATCAGTAGCGGACGAATTTCCTGATAATTCCAGTAGGCCGGCGCGCAGTTGGCGTTTGGCGTCTGCGGTACCAGGTGATGTAACGACTCCCACAGCGGCGTCAGATTCTGCCCGGAAATATGCTGGTAATACTGCTGACGGCTATCTTTTACGTTCTGATTTATTTCAGACATGGAGATTCTCCTTATTCGTTTACGACGCTGGCACGCGGCAGGTCGTCAGGTACAGAAATCGAAAGGCGGACAACCACCGTCAGCAGGGTAAGCATTACCGCGCTGATAGCCGCCGGAATAGCAATGACAAAAAACAACGTATCGAAAGAGAAATTGAGGGCCATCATCATGCCGCCGGAGAGCGAACCGACAATCGCCCCGCAGCGTCCAATGGCGTTCGACCAGCTCACGCCCGTCGCCCGGCTTTGGGTGGGGTACAGCGTCGCCGTCAGAGCATTCAGCCCTACCTGGGAACCGCTAATACCGATGCCGGTACCAAAAATCGCCAGCGCCATCAGCCAAAGGCCGTTTTCGCTCAGGCCTATCATGACAATGCAAACCGCGCCCAGCGCATAGCTCACCGCCAGTACCCGGAACGGGTTAAGCCGGTCCATCAACACGCCGAGTAACAGCGCGCCAAGCGTGCCGCCAACCTGGAATGCGGCAGTCACCCACGACGCCTGTTGCAGATCAATACCGCGATGGTTAAGTAACGTCGGCATCCAGCTGGAAAGCAGATAGATAATGAGCAGGCTCATAAAGAACACCACCCATAACATCAGGGTAATGACAAGCTGTCGCCCGGCAAAAAGCTGGCGAATACTGCCTTTGGCGACGGCTGCCGTCTCATGCAGAAAGAAGTGCGTATCGTGATAGCGCTCGCCGGTAATGGCGCTGACCGTCCGGGCGACAACGGCTTGCGGTAGTTGGCGACGTACCTGCCAGCGGGGAGATTCCGGCAGCGCGAACAACAGGCCGAAAAACAGCATCAAAGGCAAGATGCCGCCTAGCGCCAGAATTCCGTGCCAGCCAATCAGCGGCACCAGTTGCGCGCTCACAATCCCACCCATCGCCGACCCCAGGGTAAAACCGCAGAACATCAGCGTGACCAGCGCTCCGCGTCGACGAGCGGGAAGGTATTCCGACGTCATGGTGATGGTATTCGGCATCGCTCCACCCAGTCCCAGACCGGTTAAGAAGCGCAGCAACACCAGGGTTTCTATATCCGGCGAGAAAGCGGAAAGCAGGCTCAATGCGCCGAATAGCGCTACGCAAAGCTCAATGACCCGCTTGCGGCCAAAGCGATCCGCCAGCGGCCCGCATAGCAGCGCGCCAGCCGTAAGCCCCAGAAAACAGCAGATGATAACGCGCCACTGCATTTTGCCGACGGGCGCGGCATCAATAAGGGCTTGTAGATCACGTCGTTGAGTCATAGCTAATGCCTCAGTGCAGGGAGATAGATGTTGTTTTTATGTTTGCTATGTTACGAGTTTGTAGAGTGAGCGATAAAATGTACAATGGCTTTTCAGGCAGAGACATAACCTGGAGGTTATAGCGAATGGCGAACTGGGCGCAGAAATTGAAATTACATCACCTACAAACGCTGGTTGCGCTGGGCGAACAGGGCAACCTAACGCACGTCGCCCGGATGATGAATATCTCCCAGCCGGCGCTATCGAAGTGGCTATCTCAACTCGAAGATGAGATAGGCATCACGCTTTTTGAGCGCCACAGTAAAGGGCTACGCCCCTCGGAAGGCGGTAAATTACTGCTCCAGCACGCCCAGCGCCTAATTAACGATCTGGAGCGTTCACAGTATGAAATCGCCCGTTTCAAGCAGGGCGGCCTGGTTGGCAGCCTGAAGATCGGCTGTTCGCCCGTGGCGACTGACTGCGTATCACAGGCGATTCTGAGCCTACTTAACGAAATGCCGACGCTGCATCTGAATATTGAAGAAAAGGTAATGACGCCGCTGCTGCACGATTTGCTTGCCGGTCAGGTGGATGTGGTGGTAGGGCGTGTCGGCGGCCGTGCCCTGCAACTGCCGCTTAATTATCAGGTACTTTATACCGAGCCGGTCTGCTTTGTGGCGCGTCCGCACCATCCGCTGGCCGCGCGAGCGCAGATTGCCTGGAGCGATCTGGCGCACTGGCGGTGGATAGTCTGGCCAACCGGCACCCCTATTCGCATCAGTATTGATAACGCCCTCGTCGATAATGGCGTCATGCTCCCGGAAAACACCATTGAATCGGCGTCAATGAACGTCAGCACCAATTTGCTGCAAAGCAGCGATATGATCTCTATTCTTTCTTTACGGCTGGCGCAACGCTATGCCAGCCAGGGGCAACTGGCGATTTTAAACTTGCCAAAAATTGAGCAAAAAGGCAGCGTAGGGATGTTCTGGCGTAAGAATGAGACGCCGTCTTTGGCCCTGAGTCGCTTTTTGTATTTTTTAGCCCAGGTTTAACGCCGCCGACCAGGGGCATTGCCCGATGTTCCTGCTGTCTATACCCACTATGCTAAGAATTCATGATGTGATCGGTAGCACGTTTTAACGTTTAATTGTATGATGAATCCATCTCATCAAGGGCTTTAAACATGAGTAAGTCACTGAATATTATCTGGCAATATATACGCGCTTTTGTATTGATTTATGCCTGTTTGTACGCAGGCATTTTTCTTGCATCACTGCTTCCTATCACTATTCCCGGCAGCATTATCGGGATGTTAATTCTGTTTGTGTTGCTGGCGCTGCAAATTCTGCCGGCAAAGTGGGTTAACCCCGGCTGTTATGTGCTGATTCGTTATATGGCGTTGCTGTTTGTGCCGATTGGCGTTGGGGTCATGCAATATTTTGATTTACTGCGCGCGCAATTCGGCCCGGTGGTGGTCTCTTGCGCTATCAGTACGCTGGTCGTTTTTGTGGTCGTAAGCTGGAGTTCACATCTGATACACGGTGAACGTAAAGTGGTTGGGCAGAAGGGAACGAAAAAATGATGACATATATCTGGTGGTCGTTACCGCTGACGCTGGCGGTATTTTTCGCCGCCCGCAGACTGGCGGCGCATTTTAAAATGCCGTTGCTGAATCCGCTGCTGGTGGCAATGGTAGTCATTATTCCTTTTCTGTTGCTGACCGGTATTCCCTACGAGCACTACTTCAAAGGCAGCGAAGTACTTAACGATCTGCTGCAACCGGCGGTGGTGGCGCTGGCCTATCCCCTTTATGAACAGTTGCACCAGATTCGCGCGCGTTGGAAATCCATTATTAGCATCTGTTTTGTCGGCAGTCTGGTAGCGATGATTACCGGGACATCCGTTGCCTTGCTGATGGGCGCAACGCCTGAAATCGCGGCATCGGTACTGCCTAAATCCGTGACTACGCCTATCGCGATGGCGGTGGGCGGCAGCATCGGCGGCATCCCTGCGATCAGCGCGGTATGCGTAATTTTTGTCGGTATTCTGGGCGCGGTGTTTGGCCACACGCTGTTAAACGCGATGCACATCCGTACTAAAGCCGCACGCGGGCTGGCAATGGGGACCGCCTCACATGCGCTCGGTACTGCGCGCTGCGCCGAGCTGGATTACCAGGAAGGCGCGTTTAGCTCCCTGGCGCTGGTGATCTGCGGCATTATTACCTCGCTGGTAGCGCCCTTTTTGTTTCCGCTCATTCTGGCGGTAATGCGCTAACGACGGGACAAAAGACCGGGTTAAAATTTGCGATACGTCGCGCATTTTTCATTTAAGTTTCACAAGTTGCATAAGCAATGAGATTTAGATCACATATTAAGACATAGCAGGCCCGTAAACTACGGTTCCATTACATTGTTATGAGGCAACGCCATGCATCCACGTTTTCAAACTGCTTTTGCCCAGCTTGCGGATAATTTGCAATCAGCGCTGGCCCCTATCCTGGCGGACCACCATTTTCCCGCCATGCTGACCGCAGAGCAGGTCTCGACGCTTAAAAATACGGCGGGACTGGACGAAGACGCGCTGGCTTTCGCACTGTTACCTCTGGCGGCGGCCTGCGCCCGTACCGATTTGTCCCATTTTAACGTCGGCGCGATTGCGCGCGGCGTTAGCGGCAACTGGTATTTCGGCGCGAATATGGAGTTCCTGGGCGCCACCATGCAACAAACTGTGCATGCTGAACAAAGCGCGATTAGCCACGCCTGGCTACGCGGCGAAAAAGGGCTCGCCGCCGTCACCGTTAACTACACGCCTTGCGGCCACTGTCGCCAGTTTATGAACGAGCTGAACAGCGGTCTGGATCTGCGCATTCATCTGCCGGGCCGCGCGCCGCATACGTTACGCGATTATCTGCCTGACGCTTTCGGGCCAAAAGATCTGGAGATCAAAACGCTGCTGATGGACGAGCAGGATCATGGCTTTACGTTAACGGGCGATACGCTAACGCAAGCGGCGATTACGGCAGCCAATAAGAGCCATATGCCTTATAGCCACTCACCGAGCGGCGTGGCGCTGGAATGTAAAGATGGCCGTATTTTCACCGGCAGCTATGCGGAAAACGCCGCCTTTAACCCTACACTTCCCCCGCTGCAAGGCGCGCTAAACCTGCTGAGTCTCAATGGCTATGACTATGCGGATATTCAGCGTGCGATTCTGGCGGAAAAAGGCGATGCGGCATTAATTCAATGGGATGCCACCGCCGCAACGCTGAAAGCGTTAGGTTGCCATAATATTGACCGCGTGCTTCTCGGCTAAGCAAATGTGCCGGATAGCGACGCACTGGCGTCTTATCCGGCCTGACTCTCCTCTCCCGCGACCCGATACAAGGGAAATCATGCTGAAAATCTCCGCAATCAGACGGCGGTTTCTTGCGCTACGTCTTCGGGTACAGTAGCCTGATCGTACTTTCATCCTGGTATCGAGTTTCCTGCATGTTAAAGCGCGTGTTTTACAGCCTGTTGGTCCTGGTAGGCTTGCTGCTGTTGACGGTGCTTGGCCTCGATCGGTGGATGAGCTGGAAAACAGCGCCCTATATCTATGACGAGCTACAGGATCTCCCCTACCGCCAGGTTGGCGTCGTGTTAGGGACAGCCAAATACTATCGCAAGGGTGTCATTAATCAGTACTATCGTTACCGTATCCAGGGCGCGTTAAACGCTTACAATAGCGGTAAAGTCAATTACCTGCTGCTCAGCGGCGACAATGCCCTGCAAAGCTATAACGAACCGATGACCATGCGCAAAGACCTTATCGCGGCGGGCGTCGATCCTGCGGACATTGTGCTTGATTACGCTGGCTTCCGTACGCTTGACTCCATTGTGCGTACCCGCAAAGTGTTTGATACCAACGACTTTATTATCATCACTCAGCGCTTCCACTGCGAACGCGCCTTGTTTATTGCGTTGCATATGGGCATTCAGGCGCAGTGTTACGCGGTACCTTCGCCCAAAAATATGCTGACAGTGCGCCTGCGCGAATTTGGCGCCCGCTTTAGCGCGCTGGCGGATCTCTATATTTTTAAACGCGAACCGCGTTTTTTAGGCCCGCTGGTACCTATTCCCACGCAGCATCAGGTGCCGAATGACGCCCAGGGATATCCGGCCGTTACGCCGGAACAATTGCTTGAACTGGAAAAGAAAAAAGGGAAATGATCATGGATGTACAGACGATATTTGTCATATTAGCCTTTCTGCTACTCCCGCTTTTTTGCTTCCGTGAGGCCTGGAAAGGCTGGCGAACCGGCGCGGTAGATAAAGTTGTCAAAAATGCGCGAAAACCGGTTTATGTCTATCGCCATGCCGATCCCGTACAATATTGGTCTTATCTTTTTCTTTATACCGGTTGCGGTTTTTTATTTACGGGAATGATTATTTATCTTCTTTTTTATCGTTAATCTATTTATTATCCCTTTAAAATTGAGAATAGTTATTATTATGATATAAGGAACAAATGCTGTTTTGCATTCTGGTTTCATTTTTTTGTGAATTCTTTCACAGAATACCCTTCTTTCAATGCTTAGGCTGGCGGTAGATTTTGGATTATTAAAACGCGTTATTTGCGTTTCGCCTTAATTTATTCAAGCATTAAGGAAGATTATATGCCGCAACAAAATTATCTGGATGAACTCACGCCTGGTTTTACGCCATTACTGGCAATAAAAGAGGCTTCCCGTTGTTTATTATGTCACGATGCGCCCTGTAGTCAGGCTTGCCCGGCGCAAACCGATCCGGGGAAATTTATTCGTTCTATTTACTTTCGCAATTTTAAAGGCGCAGCGGAAACTATCCGGGAAAATAACGCGCTTGGCGCCGTCTGCGCCAGAGTCTGTCCGACGGAAAAATTATGCCAGCGCGGATGTACACGTTCCGGAATAGATAAACCTATTGATATTGCACGCCTGCAACGTTTTATTACCGATTTTGAACAGCAGACTGCCATGCAGATTTATCAGCCCGGGAGTAAAACACGCGGGAAAGTCGCGATTATTGGCGCGGGTCCGGCAGGTTTGCAGGCAAGCGTGACGCTCACGCATTTAGGCTATGACGTCACCATTTACGAAAAACAGCCGCAGCCCGGCGGATGGCTGCGTCACGGCATCCCGGCATTTCGTCTGCCGCAAAGCGTACTCGATCAGGAAATTGCCCGCATTGTAGAAATGGGCGTCAATATTAAATGTAATTGTGAGGTGGGCGGGTCGCTATCGCTTGCGCAACTCAAAGCCGAATATCGCGCCGTGCTGATGACCGTCGGGATGTCCTGTGGCTCTGATTTACCGTTATTTGAGCAAGCCAGTCACGTAGAGATTGCCGTTGATTTTTTACAGCGCGCCCGTCAGGCCGACGGCGATATTAGCGTTCCGCGTAGCGCATTAATTATTGGCGGCGGCGACGTAGCGATGGATGTCGCCAGTACGTTAAAAATTCTCGGCTGTCCTTCCGTCACCTGCGTGGCACGGGAAGAATTAGCCGAATTCCCCGCCAGCGAAAAAGAATTTACCAGCACGCAGGCATTAGGCGTATCGATTATTGATGGTTTTACGCCTGTCGCCGTCAGCGGAAATAAAGTGACCTTCCACCATGTACGCCACTCAGGAGAACTGACGCTGGAAGCGGAAAATATTATTTTGGCCGTGGGGCAGCACGCGCGACTGGATAACTTTGCGGAGATAAAAGCGCAGCATAATATTATCGACACGCACAATTATCAAACCGACGACCCGGCGATCTTTGCCGCTGGCGATATTGTTAAAGGTGATAAGACCGTCGTTTATGCGGTAAAAACCGGAAAAGAAGCCGCTCAGGCTATTCATCATTATTTAGAGGAGGCCTGCTCATGTTAACAAAAGATTTGTCTGTTACCTTTTGCGGCGTTAAGTTTCCCAATCCGTTTTGCCTTTCTTCTTCTCCGGTAGGCAACTGTTATGAGATGTGCGCCAAAGCCTATGATACCGGCTGGGGCGGGATCGTTTTTAAAACCATTGGTTTTTTTATTGCCAACGAAGTCTCTCCACGTTTTGATCACCTGACGAAAGAAGATACCGGTTTTATTGGTTTCAAAAACATGGAGCAAATTGCTGAGCATCCGCTGGAAGAGAATCTGGCCGCCATTCGACGGCTAAAACAGGATTATCCGGATAAGGTGCTGATTGCTTCCATCATGGGGGAAAATGAGCAGCAGTGGCAGGAACTGGCGCGTCTGGTTGAAGAAGCCGGCGCGGATATGATTGAGTGTAACTTCTCTTGCCCGCAGATGACCTCGCACGCCATGGGAAGCGATGTAGGGCAAAGCCCGGAGCTGGTTGAAAAATACTGCCGCGCCGTAAAACGCGGTTCATCTTTGCCAATGCTGGCGAAAATGACGCCGAATATTGGCGATATGTGCGAAGTCGCGCTGGCCGCTAAACGCGGCGGAGCCGACGGTATCGCCACCATCAACACCGTGAAATCCATTACTAACATCGACCTGAACCGCAAAATCGGGATGCCGGTGGTTAACGGTAAATCCAGTATCTCCGGTTATTCAGGAAAAGCGGTGAAACCCATTGCGCTGCGTTTTATCCAGCAGTTGCGAATGCACCCTGAACTGCGCGATTTCCCGATTAGCGGTATCGGCGGCATTGAAACCTGGGAAGACGCTGCCGAATTTCTGCTGCTGGGCGCGGCGACCCTACAGGTGACGACAGGCATTATGCAATACGGTTACCGCATTGTAGAAGATATGGCGAGCGGCCTCAGCCACTATCTGGCCGATCAGGGATTTGCCTCATTACAGGAGATGATCGGGCTGGCGAATGGCAATATTATCCCGGCGGAAGAGCTGGATCGCAGCTATATCGTCTATCCGCGAATTAATCAGGAGAAATGCGTCGGCTGCGGACGTTGCTATATCTCCTGCTATGACGGCGGTCATCAGGCGATGGAGTGGGATGAACACAGCCGCACGCCGCATTGCAATACGGAAAAATGCGTCGGTTGTCTGCTGTGCGGTCATGTCTGCCCGGTCGCCTGTATTGATTTAGGCGAGGTCAAATTTAAAAAAGGCGAAAAAGAACACGCGTTAACGCTGTAGCTCACGGTATGAAGCCCGGCGCGCAGTTTCGCTGCGCCGGGTTATCTGATAAGCAAAGCAATAGGTCTGGATAACTACTTCTTACGCGCGTATTTCAGCGAGTCCAGCGCCACGGCGAAAATGATAATGCCGCCTTTGATAATGTACTGCCAGTACGGGTTTACCCCGATATAGGTCAGGCCATAGTTGATGACGGTAAAGATAATGACGCCGGTCACCACGCCGAAGACCGTACCCACTCCGCCGCTAAACGATACGCCCCCGACAACGCACGCGGCAATCGCATCCAGTTCATACATAAAGCCGAGGTTGTTGGTGGCAGAACCAATACGCCCTGCTTCCAGTAAGCCGCCGAAGGCATAAAACACGCCGGAGAGCGCATAAATCATCAGCAGGTTCAGCGCCACGTTTACGCCAGAAACTTTTGCCGCTTCCGGGTTGCCGCCAATAGCAAAAATGTTTTTACCAAAGCGGGTTTTATTCCACAGCACCCAGACAAACGCTACCGCAATCAGAGCGTAAAAGGTGATGTAGGAGAGCCGGAAACTGCCCATCGCCACAAAGCCCTGTGCAAAGGTGGAAAAGCCGCTGTCAAAGCCGGAAATGGGCGAAGCGCCGACAAAGTCATAGTAAAGGGAGTTGATTCCATAAACGATAATCATCGTGCCAAGCGTGGTAATAAACGGCGTCACATTCAGGTAAGCAATGATGATGCCGTTCACCAGGCCAATCACCGCGCCAATCGCGCAGACAATCAGGATGACCAGCGCAATCGGCATGGTCGCCATTTCCGGAAACACTTTGTTGGCGTTTTCCATTGATTGCAGTAATGTTGCCGCCACGACCGCCGCCAGCCCTACCTGACGCCCCGCCGACAGGTCTGTCCCCTGGGTGACGATGAGTCCCGCCACGCCCAGTGCGATGATAATACGTACCGAAGATTGCGTCAGAATATTACTTAAATTCAGCAAACTTAAAAAAGTCGGGTCCTGGAAAATAATAATCGCCAGCAACACTAAAAGAACGACGTAAATTCCGCCCTCTTTCAGCCAGGTCAAAAAGCTTTTCTTGTTTAACGCACTCATAAGGAGCCCCTGATCTTAAAGGTGCAAAGAAGCAAGACGCAAAATTTCGTTTTGCGTTGTTGTTTTAGTATCGACAATGCCGGAAACGAGACCGTTACTCATCACCAGGATACGATCGGTAATCCCTAACAGCTCCGGCATTTCAGAAGAGATAATGATGATCCCCTTGCCTTTTTTCGCCAGTTCCGCAATAAGCTGATAAATTTCAAACTTTGCGCCGACATCAATGCCGCGGGTCGGTTCGTCCAGCATTAATATTTCCGGCTGCGTTAATAGCCAACGACCAATGATCACCTTTTGCTGATTGCCGCCGGAAAGCGAACCAATTTGCGTGCGATGCCCCGGCGTTTTTACCCGCATGGAGTCAATGACCCATTGGGTGTCGCTTTTCATCCGGGAATTATCCAATAACCCCACTTTATTTTTATAATTACGGATATTCGAAATTAATGAGTTAAATCCGATATCCAGATAGGCGTAAATTCCGGTGGAACGACGTTCTTCCGTCACCAGCGCAAAACCGTGGTTAATCGCTTCGTTCGCAGTGTGATTATTAATTTTCTTGCCATGTAAAGTGATTGTCCCGGACGACTTCTCACGAATGCCAAACAGCGTTTCGACGATATCGGTACGCTTTGCCCCAACCAGGCCGGCAATGCCCAGAATTTCGCCCTTGTGCAAATCAAAGGAGACATCGCGAATGGAAGGCTGGCGCAGCGAGGTCAGGTGACGGACCTCCAGAATCACATCGCCCGGCTTATTTTCTTTATCCGGAAAGCGCTGGTTCAGGGAACGCCCGACCATCATCGCAATGATCTTATCCATATCCAGCCCTTCCAGCGGCTGGGTGGCAATCCACTGACCGTCGCGCAAAATAGTAATTTCATCGCACAATTGAAAAATTTCTTCCATTTTATGCGAGATATAAACAATGCCGCAGCCGCGTTCTTTCAGCTTGCGAATAATGGTGAACAGATGATTAACCTCTTTCTCAGTTAACGATGAGGTCGGTTCATCCATAATAACGATCTTAGCGTTATAGGAAAACGCCTTCGCAATTTCGATCATCTGCATTTGCGAAACGGATAACGTTCCTACGCGCGCGCGTGGGTCAATATCGATATCCAGTTCATCAAATATCGCTTTGGTATCCTGGTACATTTTATCCTGGTCGACAAACATACCTTTGGTGGGATAACGTCCCAACCACATGTTATCCATGACCGAACGTTGCAATACCAGATTTAACTCCTGATGTACCATCGAAATCCCATTCTCCAGCGCTTCTTTCGCCGAATGGAAGTCCACTTCTTTTCCCTGAAATACAATGCTGCCGGAATCTTTTTGGTAAATACCGAAAAGACATTTTAATAATGTTGATTTGCCTGCGCCGTTTTCGCCCATTAATGCATGAATAGAGTACGGACGAACGTTTAAGTTGACATTATCAAGCGCTTTCACGCCGGGAAATGATTTGTTAATGCCACGCATTTCCAACAAATATTCACCCGACGACGGAGAGATCGTGCTGCCCATAATGATACCCTGTCGGCCTTTTTAATTATGACTATCCGCGCCGGATGGCAAAAGAAATACGTTATCCGGTCTGCGGCACGTCACCCTTCCACGGTTTCAGGGCGCAACAAAATTGCGCCCACAGACGGAAAAGTTATTTTTGGGTAAATTCGCTCAGATTGTCTTTGTCCACGCCGACATAAGGCACGCGCACGATTTTATTCTCAATCTTCCAGTTGGTGCCGTCAGCCGCGCCCTTGCCTTCGGCGAGGTTTTTCGCCAGATCGAATGTCGCTTTCGCTTGATTGTTGGCGTCATTCAGTACCGTACCGGCCATCGCGCCCGATTTCACCAGCGCCAGAGCTTCCGGTAACGCATCGACGCCAAAGACCGGAATCGACGATTTATTATGCGCTTTCAGCGCCTCTACCGCGCCCATCGCCATCGCATCGTTATTCGCGATAACCACTTCAATCTTGTTAGCGTTCGGGCCAGACAGCCAGGCATCCATCTTATCTTTTGCCTGCGCGGTATCCCACATGGCGGTGTCTAACGCCAGTTGCTCGGTCTGAATACCTTTAGCATTTAACTCTTTCACCACATACGTCGTACGGGCTTCCGCATCCGGGTGCCCCGGCTCGCCTTTCAGCAGAACATACTGAATTTTACCGTCTTTATTCAGATCCCAACCCTGATTCGCCTGCCAGTGTTTGGCAATCAAGTCGCCCTGAATCACACCGGATTCTTTAGAGTCAGTCCCGACATAATACGCCTTGTCATAGCTGTCCAGCGCTTTGCGGGAAGGCTCTTTGTTAAAGAACACCACCGGCACATTTTGCCCGCGCGCTTTCTCAATCACCGTACCGGCGGCTGCCGGGTCGACCAGGTTAATCGCCAGAGCTTTAACCCCTTTCGCCAATAAAACGTCAATTTGATCATTCTGTTTGGACTGATCGTTTTGCGAGTCATTCATCAGTAGCTGAACATCCGGCGCGGATTTGCCATCTTTTTCAATAGCCTTACGCACCACGGACATAAAGTTATCGTCATATTTATAAATCGTCACGCCAATACGAGTATCAGCCGCGTGCGCGTGCGCGCCGAATAACAGACTTGCCATCACGGCAGAAAGGGTCAGTACCTTCTTATTCATGGTAGCTCCGGTTTTATTATGTAGGGTATAGCGTAAAAAAATGCCCGGCTGTTCAGCACGTTAACGCGTGTTACTGAACACCGAAGCGTATTTAGAGCCTATCCCACCAGGCGTTATTGGCGCAGCCAGTTTGGACACGGACAGCGCGCAAAAACCGGAGCGTACACGTAGTACGTGAGGTTTGACTCGCTACGCTCGCCCTTCGGGCCGCCGCTAGCGGCGTTCAAAACGCTAACGCGTTTTGGCGAGCACTGCCCAGGTCCAAAATGGCAAGTAAAATAGCCCTAATGGGATAGGCTCTTATTCAACTCTTTATTTTTGTCCGGTAGTCGCGGGATATTGTGATAACGGTTTTTATAAGCGAAATACCCCAGCAAAACTGACAACTAACTGTTACACATTAGTTACAGTGCGACAAACGTTGTCATCATAGCTATCACAATGTTAATAAACTGTGAATTTACTCACAGATTGAAAACGGTTACATGCGGTGCGTAATCAGTTAGTGATCAGTACCGCATTCTGTCGCCACGCCACCGAATGGCGCCGCACCAGTGTCGGCATGAAGCAGTGCGTCGCCGTGATATCCAGGGTGCCTGCGGCCCCCTGTAACGCCAGCTCGGTCGCGATTTTCGCCATAGAAGCAATAGGATAGCGCACGGTAGTCAGCTGAGGATCGGTATAACGAGCAATAGGGATATCATCGAAACCGATGACAGACAGATGCAAGGGAATGGCGATGCCGTTATCTTTTAACGCCGTCAGCGCGCCCGCCGCCATGTTATCGTTATAGGCAAATACCGCCGTCAGTTGCAGATTGCGTCCCAACAACTCAACCATTGCCGACTCGCCGCCCTGCATATCCGGCGTGCCGGTGCCAATCCAGCTCTCCGACGCAGCAACCCCCTGCTCTTGCAGCGCGTGAAACCACCCTTCTCTGCGCATCGCGTCATCTTCAATACGGTGGCTGGAGGCCAGGTAGCCGATGCGTTGATGTCCATTATTCAGCAACATTCGGGTCGCCATTCTGGCGCCGCTCACATTGTCGAGACAGACACAACGATGCGCATAACCCGGCACGATACGGTTAATCAGCACCATGCCGGGGATCTGATCCATAAAGTCGCTCAGCTCGCGATCGGTTAAGGCTTTTGAGTGAACAATCAATGCGTTACAACGCTGACGGATCAAGACTTCAATCGCATGACGCTCTTTTTCCGCCTCATGATAACTGTTGCCAATGAGAACATATTTCTGGTGCTGCTGCGCGACCAGATCTACGGCTTTCACCAGAGCGCCGAAAAAGGCATCGGAAACATCCATGACCACGACGCCGATGGTATCGCTCACCTGGGTGGCCAGCGCTTGCGCATTCGCATTTGGCCGATATCCCAGCAGAGTGACGGCCTGCATAACGGCGTCACGGGTGTCGGGACTGACCAACGCGCTGTTATTCAGTACGCGGGAAACGGTCGCTACAGACACGCCAGCCTGGCGCGCTACATCACGAATGGTGATCATATTCACTGCCCTGTTTGAGTTCAAAAATGCTCACAAATGCCCCGTTAGCAGGCGGCTATTTTGTCAGCACCCTGCCCAGGGCTGCGTGAGAAACATCACAGGGATGGAAACGGTTACAGCCATTTTGTTAATGAATGTGATCCAGATCGTTATCTGAGCGATCCTGACGCGCGCAACGTGAGTTGACGCCATAACCACTCGACCGGTCCCTGTCGCCAGAAACGTAGCCAGATGACGGAAAAGAGAAGGTTTATTGCCCATACCGGAACGACAAAGAACAAGAGTTCCAGTCGATTGAATTTCATAAATAAGCCAAACTGATAAAACAGCGTGGTACAGATGATCGTCTGCAGCAAATAATTGGTCAGCGCCATTCGCCCTACGCAGGCAATGGCAAGCGTCAGTCTGCATCGGCTAAGCTGCGGCCAGAAGCCAAACATCAGCGCGGCATAGCCCAGCGTTTGCAACGGCGCGCTCAGTTCGCGCGGCGCCTGCAATAAGAAGGCGCACCAGCGGTACGCCCAGTCCAGCCGCCATTGTAAAATGACCGCAGGCAGGTTGATCATTAGCCCTAACGCCACCAGCAGAACCCCGGTACGGCGATAGTGCCGCAGACTGTACTGACCTTTCAGCCAGCCGCTACGCATTAGCGCGGCGCCCAGCAGCATCATACCTGCCAGTTGCCAGCCATACTGCGCGCCGAGCGCCAGTAAACTATTCGACAGCATCTCTGCCCGGTTGCTGATAGCCTCCATGCCGCCGTTCAGCTTCCAGTATTTTTCATACAATATTGCCGACGCATCCGGCGTCCAGGCGCGGCTGGTTTCGCTACTCGATACCACGCCCAGCAGCAGTAGCACGCCAATCCCGACCAGATAAAGGAGTATGCCGGTATTGAACAGGCTTTTTACCGAAGGCGCGTCGCGTACCAGTCGCCAGCAAATTAACCCGACCAGACCGTAGGCCAGCAGAATGTCGCCGTCCCAAAAGAATAACGCATGGATAAAACCTAACAGTACCAATAGCGTTAAGCGCGACTGAATCCACTGTTTACCACGCGGAAGCAGCATTTGTAGCCCCGCGCCAAACAACAACGCGAACAGCGTAAGAAACTTAGCCTGCGCCACAATATCGAGAATCGCCCAGGACCAGGCGTCTTCGGGAACGATCGCGCCGTACCAGGCGGGATTGAGATAAGCCGCCTTCGGCAATCCAAAGGCGCTAATGTTAAGAAGCAGGATACCGAGGATAGCGACGCCACGTACAAAATCCAGCGTGACATTACGCTCCATCGTCTCCGCCTTAATCATGGATGATGGCGAACGGCACGCAGAAACTCCTGGCGCGTATTCTGGCTGGACTTAAACAATCCGCCCAGCGACGTCGTCGTCGTGGCGCTGGTTGCGTCACGAATACCGCGCGCTTTCACGCAGTAATGCACCGCATCAATCGATACCGCTACATTATTGGTGCCGAGCAAGGTTTGCAGCGCCGTCAGAATTTGTTGGGTCAAACGTTCCTGAACCTGTGGACGCTGGGCGAAGAATTGCACGATGCGGTTAATTTTCGACAGGCCGATCACGGAATCTTTGGGGATATACGCGACGGTCGCTTTGCCATCAATGGTCACGAAGTGATGTTCACAGGTGCTGGTCAGCGTGATATCGCGGACGGTGACCATTTCATCCACCTTCATTTTATTTTCAATGAGGGTAATTTTCGGGAAATTGGCATAGTCGAGGCCGGCGAAAATCTCGTCAACGTACATCTTAGCGATACGATGCGGCGTTTCCATCAGACTGTCATCGCTCAAATCGAGATTCAGCAACTGCATAATCTCAGTCATATGCCCTGCGATAAGGCTTTTTCGCGTTTCATTATCCAGTTCATCCATAGGCGGGCGCAGCGGCGTTTCCAGCCCCCGAGCAACCAGCGCGTCATGAACCAGGGCCGCTTCTTTACTGAGTGATGGCATTAATCGTGTTCTCCTGCAGGTGTGGCGCCTCTGCCCTGCATGGGGCAAAGTTTGTCAATATTGTGACAGTGTGATTATTGTGCGTGAGGTAGCGCACATAATCCAGTATTCACGCCCATAATTGTTGAAATTGTCGCTGCCTTTCATGACATCTTTTCCGGTGCAAGAATGCTGGCAGGACAAAGGGCATATTTGTTAACGCAACGTTATTTAAATGATGAAGCATGTTTATGTATTACGGAAGTGAAAGTTACTCACAACGCGGTGAATAATCTGTATTATGAAGAATCTGCATACCTTATCAGGTTCACCATAAAAGGAGCCCCCGCATGGAAATGCTCGAAGAGCACCGATGTTTTGGCGGCTGGCAGCAGCGCTGGCGTCATCATGCCGCCACGCTAAACTGCGCCATGACATTCAGCATTTTTCTTCCGCCGACTCAGGATAATGAACCGCCTCCGGTACTGTACTGGTTGTCCGGGTTGACCTGCAATGATGAGAATTTTACCACCAAAGCAGGCGCGCAGCGTATCGCAGCAGAACTGGGCATTGTATTGGTGATGCCGGATACCAGTCCACGCGGTGAACAGGTCGCCGACGATAGCGGATACGATTTAGGCCACGGCGCCGGGTTTTATCTCAATGCCACACAGCCGCCCTGGGCCAGCCATTATCGCATGTACGATTACCTGCGCGATGAGCTTCCGGCGCTCATCCAGACACAGTTTAACGTCAGCGACCGTTGCGCCATCAGCGGGCACTCGATGGGCGGCCACGGCGCGTTAATCATGGCGCTGAAAAATCCGGGCAAATATACCAGCGTCTCTGCTTTTGCGCCCATCGTCAACCCCAGCCGCGTGCCGTGGGGAATCAAAGCGCTTACCGCTTATCTCGGCGAAGATGAATCAGCCTGGACTGAGTGGGATAGCTGCGAATTAATGCTGGCCAGCCAGCCGCAGGACGCCATTCCTGTGCTCATCGATCAGGGCGACAGCGATCAGTTCCTCGCCGATCAGCTTCAGCCCGCCGTACTGGCGGAAGCCGCGCGGCAAACCGCCTGGCCGATGACGCTACGAATCCAGCCCGGTTACGATCATAGCTATTATTTTATTGCGTCCTTCATCGAGGACCATCTGCGCTTTCATGCCCGGTATTTACGGGGCGAGCGTGAGACGTCACCAACATAATGAATTTTCCAGCGCCGCGCTGTAATTCACCTCCTCCGACTGCGGCGCGGAAGATTTATTATTTAAATCCGCGGCCTGCTGGCGTACCTGAAGGCGGCCGCTGCCCTCTCCGCCTTCATAACTTTCGTGAAAATTACGCAGCTCGGATTCAAACAGCACCGCATCAAGATTATGCAACTTATCCAGCGCCCGCAGGAGAGAAATTAGCGTATCAAGATTGAGCCCTCCCCCCTTCTCGATACGCTTGATGGTGGCGATGCCAACGTGCGCGCGATCGGCAAGCTGCTGCTGGGTCATCGAAAGAGACAGACGCGTCTCCTTTAAGCGGGCGCACAACGACAGGATAATCTCGTCGTTATTCATCGTATTGTATTTCACGCTGTTACCCTCTCTTGCGCGGCTGAATTTTCCCCAGCGAACCATGATACGTTTCACGGTATTTAGCGCTCATGTCTTTACCGGTCTCGTACATCGCAGCAATGATCTCATCGAGCGAAATACAGGGTTCGCTTACGCGACTCATCGCCATCGTCGCTGCGTTTATCGCTTTCACGGCAGAGATGGCATTTCTCTCTATGCAGGGAATTTGTACCTGCCCGCCCAGCGGATCGCAGGTCAATCCCAGATGATGTTCCATGGCAATTTCAGCGGCGCTCAGCGTTTGCTCCACGGATGCGCCCATCAGTTCAGCCAGGCCCGCCGCCGCCATTGAGCACGCCACGCCGATTTCCCCCTGACAGCCAACTTCAGATCCCAGAATAGAGGCGTTTTGTTTAAACAATATCGCGATAGCGGCGGCGGTCAGGAAGAAACGGGTCAGAGCACCGGGTTCCAGCGGCGTGACAAATTTATCATACCAGCAGAGCGCTGCCGGAATGATGCCGCACGCGCCATTGGTTGGCGCGGTAACAATCTGTCCGCCGCTGGCATTTTCTTCGCTTACCGCAATCGCAAAGGCATTGACCCAATTCAGCGCGGTTAAAAAATCGCTGGCGGAGCGGTTAGCCTGTAACGTCTTATGTAACGCACAGGCGCGCCGCGGTACCTGATAGGGACCGGGTAATACCCCCTCAGTATGCAGGCCGCGATAAACCGCCTGCTGCATCACGTCCCATATTTGCGCCAGATAATTCTGCAACGTCTGTGGCGAGTGGCGGCACAGCTCATTTTTCATCATCAGCGCCGCCACGGACAGGCCGTTACGCCGACACAGCGCCAGCAACTGCGCGGCATGACTAAATTCAAAGGGCGACACTGTACGCAAAGGAAGCGATGGCGTCAGCGGCTCGCCATGTTTGCGGACCTGCCCGGCGCCGGTCGAAAACCAGGTCTCTTCATACACCGTGAAATAATCATCTCTGGCGCGAAACGTCATGGCATAAGGATGACCTGGATGCGCCTGGTGATTGGCGATAATCTTGACTTTTATCGTGATTCCGCCCGCGTCGGAGAGCGGGAGTTCGATTTTGTTTTCATTTTCCGCACGCTTAATCACCGCCATATGCGAGCGGAGATCGACATTCTCCGGCTGGTAGCCCAGCAGCCCAAGATAAAGGGCGGTATCCACATTGTGGCACTTGCGGCTTAACGATAACGCGCCATACAGCTCGATTTCTATTTCCCGAATTAGCGGCAACGTCTCTTGTTCTCTGAGCAATGAAATAAAGTGACAGGCGGCGCGCATCGGCCCTACGGTACGTGAGCTGGATGGACCTATTACTATTTTGAATATATCAAGGCAACTCTCCATCGTTATATCAATCCTTTCAGTGTCATTCGCATTCAGTAATAAATAACATCCTCGCACAGTTGGCATATCAAAAGTGATACCTTTTGTGTCTGAACTTTACCTGGTATCAAAAACAACGCTTTTTTAGCCCTTTTCTGGCTGTGATATCTGTGATAGCACAAGATTCCACGTCGCAAAAGAGCCATTATAATACCCGTAAATTAAGGGAGTTATCATATGAGCATTATTTATTTTATTACCACACAGGATATCGATACGTTTCAGAAAAAATTACAGGAAACGTTATTTGATGCCGTCACCATGCCGTTTCCGCTATTATTTGATAAACGTTATGCCGCGCTTATCAATACCGCTTATTTAAAGCTTACGCTGCCAACAGAATGTCTGACGCCTGAATTTTATCGCTATTTACGCGAACTCTCATTGCAATGGCAGTTTGATTTTTTTATTAAGCCGCAGCCACTGCCTGCTAACGGTATTATCGCGTTTGATATGGACTCGACATTTATTGCGGAAGAAGGCGTGGATGAAATTGCCCGCGCGCTTGGCATGTCGACGCAAATCACCGCCATTACCCAACAGGCGATGGAGGGCAAGCTTGATTTTAACGCCAGTTTTACCCGACGCATCGGAATGTTGAAAGGCACACCGAAAGCAGTGCTGAACGCCGTATGCGATCGCATGACCCTTTCGCCAGGCCTGTTAACTATTCTGCCAGTCATCAAGGCCAAAGGATTTAAAACCGCGATTATCTCCGGGGGACTGGATATATTCACCCAGCGTCTAAAAGAACGGTATCAACTGGATTATGCCTTTTCGAATACGGTTGAAATACGCGATAACGTTCTGACGGATAACATTACCTTGCCGATTATGAACGCCGCAAACAAAAAACAGACGCTGGTTGACCTGGCTGCCCGGTTAAATATTGCCACGGAGAATATTATTGCCTGCGGTGATGGCGCCAACGATCTGCCGATGTTAGAACATGCTGGCACCGGTATTGCCTGGAAAGCGAAGCCGGTTGTACGGGAAAAAATCCACCATCAGATTAATTATCACGGTTTCGAATTGCTTCTTTTTCTTATTGAAGATGAATTATAACGCGACTCACCTCGCCGGAAGGGAATTTTAAAATGAGTATAAAAACATTTATTTTCAGCCAGCCCGATAAGCCGATTGTAAAAGAGAAAAAAGAGATAGACCAGACCTATAAAAAATTTCGTTTTGAGATTATCGCCTCGGTCTTTATCTCTTATGCCGTCTTTTATCTTACCCGTAAAAACTTCTCCGCCGCGATGCCGGCCATGCTGACGGAAACGTCGCTGACCGCAGAAGACTTCGCCATTATGTCTTCTATTTTTTACATTCTTTATGGCGCGATGAAGTTTGTCGGCGGGATGCTGGTCGATAAAATTAACCCGAAAGCTATGACCGGCCCGGTGCTGATTGGCGTGGGGATTGTAAATATTCTGTTCGGCTTTTCCGACAGCGTGGCGGCATTCTACGTGCTGTACAGTCTCAACGCGATATTACAGGGCACCAGCTTTCCGCCGATGGCGAAAATTATGGCCTCGTGGTTTTCGAAAAACGAACGGGGACGCTGGTGGGCTATCGTTGAAGCGGCGCACAATATCGGCGGCAGCCTCGCGCCGCTGCTGACCAGTTTTGCTATCGCCTTTAGCGGTAGCTGGAAAATGGGGTTTTATGTTCCCGGCGCCATTTCGCTGCTGATGGGGATAGTGGCGCTATTTACCATTAAAGATCGTCCCGGTACGTTAGGTTTGCCCAACGTGGGGCAGTGGCGTAACGACCCGACGGAACTGGCCCAGGTCAAGGCCAGCCCGGTCAACCTGAGCTTCTGGCAGATTTTTGTAAAATATATCCTGACCAATCCACTGGTATGGATCATTATTATCGGCGATATGTCGGTTTATATTGCGCGCACCATCCTTAACGACTGGCCGCAGATTTACTATTCACAGGTTCACGGCTGGAGCCTGATAAAAGCGAACTCGATTATTTCCTGGTTTGAGGCGGGCGGACTGGCAGGTGGGTTGCTGGCAGGCTACTTGTCTGACTTTATGTTCAAAAGTAACCGCTGGATGACCGGATTAATCTTCGCGTTAGCGCTGTGCATATGCATCGTGCTGGTGCCGCTGGTTCAGGATACCTCTTACACCCTCACCGCGATTCTGTTCACCATCATGGGCTTCGCCTTATACGGACCGCATATGCTTTTTGCCGTCGGCTGTCTGGATGTGACCCATAAGGATGCGGCGGGATCGATTACCGGCTTTCGGGGATTGTTCAGCTATGTCGGCGCGGCAATGGCCGGTGTGCCGGTAATTATGGTGAAAAATAGCTGGGCGTGGTCGGGCGTTTATATCTATGCGTTAATCGCCATTCTGCTAACGACTCTGTCGCTGGCGCTGCTCTCCAGGCTGCATCGGTTATAACATTCTGGCGACAGCGGCAAAACGCGGCTGTCGCCAGTCTCTGTCAGAAACGGTAATCCACCGCCATAAAGTAACGACGTCCGTCTTCGGTATAACCGTAGTCGTCGCGTTTGAGATCTTTATCGCCCACGTTCAGAACGCCCGCACGCAGTTTAACGTTTTTCGTCGCCTGCCATGCCGCACCGGTATCCCAGACCACGTACCCACCCGGCGTTTTCGCCGTTGCGCTGTCGGCCCGCTTACGCCCGGTATAATTCCCTGATACGTAGAATGACCAGTCTTCGAGCTGCACCGGTTTCCAGTCCAGCGTACCGTTCGCGGTGTGGAACGGCAGATCGGAAAGCGGCTTGTTCCCGCCATTACTGACGTCGCGTCCGTCGTTATAGGTGTAATTCAACGACAGTTTCCACGCCTCGTTAAACGGAACTTTCAACTCGGTTTCCACGCCCTGAATACGCGCTTTATTCACGTTGTAATAACGGAAGACCGGAACGCGCTGTCCCCGACTGTTGGTTTCGAAACCGACAAAGTTGGAATAGCCGGGCGCGGCGTTAACGTCAGGGGTACGACTAATGCTGATGCGATTGTCCACATCGTTACGGAACGTGGTAACGCTCGCTTCCACGCCCTCCAGTATGCCTTCTTCGCCACGGTAATAAAGGCCGAGCTCCCAGCTTTCACTGGTTTCAGGTTTCAGATCCGGGCTACCGATAATGCGGCATCCGCCACGGCAGGAGTTGGTCGCCCAGTCCGGACTTAATTGCAATAGCGACGGCGCTTTAAAGGCCGTGGCCCACCCACCTTTCACCGTCAGGGTATCCGTTGCGTTATAGACCAGATAAGCACGCGGGCTCCAGTGATCGCCATAGGTTTCATGGTCATCCATACGAATACCGGTGGTCAGCGCCAGCGGTTCAAAGATGCGCCACTCATCTTCAAGGAACAGAGCATACTGGCTGGCGGAGGTTTTAGTACTGGAACCGCCGGTCAGGTTCACCGCATCGCTCAGTTTATCGTGACGCCATTCGCCGCCGAAGGTGAGGAACTGGTTGACAGACGCTAACGGCAGAACGTATTTCCCGTCAATCGAATTGCTTTCTGACGTGATAGGGCTACTGTTGCCGGGGTTTTTGTTTTCCACTTTTTCGCCGTAGAATTTGAGCTCACTATTGCCGAGATCCCAACGTCCGTTATGGCTCAACGCATAGTTTTGCCGTTCCAGACGGTTTTTATCCAGCGAGTCGGAGTCCCGGTCCTGGCGATCAAAACCGTAGCCTGCGGTAACGTCATGATTTTCGTTTGGTGTCCAGGCAAACTCGACGTTTCCATCGCGGCTGGTAAATCCTTCAATGCGCGGCGTTTCACCCGTAGCGGTGGTGGCGGAACTCTGCTGCTCGTCTTTTCCGCGTTTCGCCAGACTACCGTAGGCTTTCATTCCCAGCACGCCGTCGATCAGCGGACCGCTGGTAAAGAACTGACCGTTATAGGTATCGCCACGGTCGCGATGTTCCTGAATAGTGGAGTCAACCGTGACGCTGCCGTGCCATTTCTGACCAATTTTTTTGGTGATAATGTTGACCACGCCGCCCAGCGCATCGGAGCCATACAGCGAGGACATGGGGCCACGCACCACTTCAATGCGTTCGATAGCGTCAACCGGTATCCAGTTCAGATCAAAATCATTATGGCGGAAGACCGCGTTACGGGAGTTAACGCGCTTACCGTCGATCAGGATCAGCGTATAACTGCTGTCCAGACCACGAATACTCACGCCTTTACGGTTATCCCCTTCGTTAGTGAGCTGCACGCCCGGCACCTCTTTCAGGACATCTTTCAGGTTTTGCACGGGCCTGCGCTGTAAATCTTGCTGGGTAATGACGCTGATACTTGCTGGCGCATCTTTCAGATTTTGTTCGATGGCGGACGCGGTAACGACCATGGTTTCACCATCATCCGTTGCCGCGGCAACCGGCCAGGCCAACGTAACTGCGGACATACAAAGCCCTACCCGAACGAAAGGGTTAAACCTAAACATTCCATTTCTCCATGAGGTAAATACGACAAAAAAAATCGGTTATCGCTCACAACGCATTACGTTTCGCCTGCGATAACGGTTATCACGGCGAACTCTTTTTATGCAGGCGAGTCGGGCTCATTAGTGACGGTCGCGCCCGAATCTTCATCCTTTCTGATTTCGAGCGTAACGATAAAGCAAACGATAATAATTATCAATTTAATTGTTAATAATTATGTCATTTGAACCAATCATAAAGAAAAAACAAAAAACCCTCTCGAATGAGAGGGTTAGAAGGGTCAGGTTCAGGCAGTCCGTGCCGGATAGCGGCATAAAGCCTATCCGGCCTATGACGAGAATACCGCGTTACTTTTTAACGCGTTCCGGGAAGTGCATTTCGCTATAGCGCACGAAATGCGTACCTTTTATCAGCTTGTAGCCGAACCAGATAAGCAGGAACAGCGGAATACCGATATAGGTCGCCGCGACGCCGCCCCAGTCGATGGTATCTTTCAGGAACGCTTCATAGTTCTGCCCCAACGTAATAATCAGGCACAGTACAAAGGCGAAAATCGGCCCCAGCGGGAAGAACCCGGAACGGTACGGCAAATCATTCACATCATACCCTTGTATCACGTAACCGCGACGGAAGCGATAATGGCTAATGGCAATCCCCAGCCAGGCGATGAAGCCCGTCATACCGGAGGTGTTCAACAGCCACAGATAGACCGTCTGGTTGCCGAACATTGAGGTCAAAAAGCAAAGACCGGCAATCACGGTGGTGGCATAAAGCGCATTGCGCGGTACGCCGCCGCGGGACAATTTCGCAAAAATACGCGGGGCCTTACCGTCACAGGCCAGGGTGTAGAGCATACGGGTCGAGGCATACATCCCGGAGTTACCCGCAGACAGTACTGCAGTCAGGATAACCGCATTCATTATCGCCGCCGCAGACAACAAGCCCGCATGCTGGAACACTAAGGTAAACGGACTGACGCTAATGTCTTTGACGTCGTTACGCAGCAGGTTTGGATCGGTATAAGGAATGATCAGGCTGATAATCAAAATCGCGAAAACATAAAACAGCAGAATACGCCAGAACACCTGACGCACCGCGCGCGGAATATTCTTCTCCGGGTTTTCAGATTCCCCGGCGGCAATACCAATCAGCTCAGTTCCCTGGAAAGAGAAGCCCACGATCATCGCGACGCCAATCATTGCCGCAAAACCGCCAGCGAAAGGCGCATCGCCCGTCGTCCAGTTGCTCCAGCCGACCGGCTCAACACCTTTAAAGATACCGATAATCATCGCTACGCCAACGATGATGAAGATAATAACGGTCGCGACTTTAATTAACGAGAACCAGTACTCCGCCTCGCCAAAACCGCGCACGGAAATGTAGTTCAGCAAGAAAATGACGCAGAGGAATAGCGCGCTCCAGATCCAGCCCGGCGTGTCCGGGAACCACCAGCCCATCACCAATTGTGCGGCAACCAGGTCAACAGCGATAGTCACCGCCCAGTTGTACCAGTAGTTCCAGCCCAGCGCGAAACCAAAGCCTTCTTCCACATAGTTCTGACCATATGTCGCAAACGAGCCAGATACCGGCATATAGGCCGCCAGCTCGCCAAGACTGGTCATCAGGAAGTAGACCATCAAACCAATCAGAATATAAGAAAACAGCGCGCCGCCTGGCCCCGCCTGAGAAATTGTCGCACCAGATGCAACGAAAAGACCTGTCCCGATGGAGCCGCCAATGGCAATCATCGTCAGGTGACGCGCCTTTAATTCGCGACGTAGCGCGGGCGCTTCTGTGGTTTTAGTTTTGGAACCCATGTGAAAATGCTATCCATCCAAAAAATGAGGCGCGATTGTAACAGACGAAATACTATCCTTCCGACACAAATGCGCGGTTATAAGAGACCTTCATGACCGGCCACGGATTATAAGTAAAGCAGAGAATAACGTATACGTAAGCGGATACTAAAAATGGCGATGCCGCCCGGGCAGCCCTCCTCTTCACCTTTATTCACAGTAACTCAAAAAACGCTGCAACGCGTTAGAAAGATGTTTCTGCCGATGATGAACACGCCACAACGTGCGCACCAGGCGCGGTAACGGCACCGCGACTTCGCCCAGGGTTCCCGCCTGGAGTTGTTCAGCAATCACCCGGCGCGATAAACAGCTTATCCCCAGTCCATGACGCACCGCATGTTTGATCGCTTCTGAATTCCCCAACTCCATCGCCATATGAAAGCGCGGCAAATGCGACAACAGCAAATAATCGACAATTTCCCGCGTACCGGAACCGCGCTCGCGTAAAATCCATGGGGATGCCGCAAGCTGTTCCAGCGTCACCGGCCCCTGCGTCAGCGGCGAGGACGGCGCGGCAAAGACCACCAGCTCATCTTCCAGCCACGGCTCAGAGATAATCTCTGTACTGTGACACGGCCCTTCAATCAGGCCGATATCAACCCGAAAATCCAGCACCGCGTTAATCACGTCCTGGCTGTTTCCCACGCTGAGTTCCAGCGGCAAGGCCGGATAATGCTGGCGATAGCGGGCAATCATGGCGGGTAAAATGTAATTGCCGATGGTGCTACTGGCATAAACCCGTATCGCGCCGTTATCTTCACGAAATAGCTGCTCAATTTCTACCGCTTGCTCCAGCAATGCCAGCGCGCGCGGATATAATAAGCGCCCATGTTCGTTGACCACCAACCGTTTCCCCACCCGATCAAACAACTGTACGCCGAGCTGACCTTCCAGATCGGTGAGCGCGGCGCTAACGGCGGACTGCGATAATGACAGCATGACCGACGCCTGGGTTGTTGAACCGCTTTTCAGTACTTCAGCAAACACTTCAAGTTGTCGTAGCGTAATATGCATAGTCGTATCCCACCGATAGCGTTTCACTTACCACTTATAAAGATTAATTATAAATATATAATCAATTTTATTTTTAAACCAGATCACCGTAACCTTATTGTCCATATACAGGAGAAGGTTATGACAGAACTCACCTTGCAGAATCATCGTCGTACAATGTGGCATTTTATACCGGGGCTCGCTCTGAGCGCCGTCATTACAGGAGTCGCCCTGTGGGGCGGCGCTATCCCTGCCGTTGCAGGCGCGGGGTTCAGCGCCCTGACCCTGGCTATCCTGCTGGGTATGGTTATCGGGAATACCGTCTATCCACAAATATGGAAACAATGCGACGGCGGCGTGCTGTTTGCAAAACAACATCTGCTGCGTTTAGGGATTATCCTTTACGGCTTCCGCCTTACCTTTTCACAAATCGCCGATGTGGGCATTAGCGGTATTGTGATTGACGTATTAACGCTTTCCAGCACGTTCATGCTGGCCTGCTTCTTAGGCCAAAAAGTCTTTGGTCTGGACAGGCACACCAGTTGGCTGATTGGCGCCGGTAGCAGTATCTGCGGCGCGGCGGCGGTACTGGCGACAGAACCGGTGGTAAAAGCGGAAGCCAGTAAGGTTACTGTAGCCGTCGCGACTGTCGTTATTTTCGGCACCATTGCTATTTTCCTTTACCCGGCAATGTATCCGCTGCTGGCGCACTGGTTCAGCCCGGAAACTTACGGCATCTATATCGGCTCAACCATGCATGAAGTCGCGCAAGTGGTCGCAGCGGGTCACGCCGTTAGCCCGGATGCGGAAAATGCGGCAGTTATCGCTAAGATGCTGCGTGTCATGATGCTGGCGCCGTTCCTGATCATTCTGGCAGCACGCGTTAAACAGCTTTCCCCGGCGACCGGCGCGGAAAAAAGCAAAATTACCATTCCGTGGTTTGCTATTTTCTTCATCGTAGTGGCGATCTTCAACTCTTTCCACCTGCTGCCGAAAGCCGTGGTGGATATGCTGGTGACGCTGGACACGGTGCTGCTGGCGATGGCAATGGCGGCGTTGGGTCTGACCACTCACGTTAGCGCATTGAAAAAAGCGGGGGCGAAACCGCTGCTGATGGCGCTGGCATTATTCGCCTGGCTGATTATTGGCGGTGGCGCCATTAACGTCCTAATCCATAGCCTTATCGCATAAATTATTACGTTTCACGCCTGTTAACCCGTTATCATAGCGTTCGTAATGAACCGTTAGCGGGTTTAACAGGAGTCTTTTATGAAATACATCGGAGCGCACGTCAGCGCTGCTGGCGGTCTGGCTAACGCCCCTGCCCGCGCGGCTGAAATTGGCGCAACGGCCTTTGCGCTTTTCACAAAAAACCAGCGTCAGTGGCGTGCCGCCCCCCTAACTCCCCAGGTCATTGATGACTTTAAAATCGCCTGTGAAAAGTATCATTTCTCGGCGGCGCAAATCCTTCCCCACGATAGTTACCTGATTAATCTGGGCCATCCGGTCAGTGAAGCACTGGAAAAATCACGTGATGCCTTTCTCGATGAAATGCAACGCTGTGAACAACTCGGCTTAACCTTGCTTAATTTTCATCCCGGTAGCCATTTGATGCAGATTGCACAGGAGGATTGCCTGGCGCGGATCGCGGAATCCATCAATATTGCCCTCGCGCAGACCGAGGGCGTTACGGCGGTTATCGAAAATACAGCCGGTCAGGGCAGTAATCTGGGGTTTGAGTTTGAACAGTTAGCCGCCATCATCGACGGCGTGGAAGATAAGTCGCGCGTTGGCGTCTGTATCGATACCTGCCATGCCTTTGCCGCCGGATATGATCTGCGTACGCCAGAGGCGTGCGAAAAAACGTTCGCCGGATTCGGGAAAATTGTCGGATTTCAGTATTTGCGCGGAATGCACCTGAACGACGCCAAAAGCGCCTTCGGTAGCCGCGTTGACCGCCATCACAGTCTGGGTGAAGGCAATATCGGCCACGATGCGTTTCGTTGGATTATGCAGGATGCGCGTTTTGACGGTATTCCGCTGATACTGGAGACCATCAATCCTGATATCTGGGCGGAAGAGATTGCGTGGTTAAAAGCCCAGCAAATTGCCGAAGCGGTGGCCTGACGCTCAATGTTCTTCAGGCAATAAAAAAGGCAGAGCGCGCTCTGCCTTTTTTAGCGTGTTTCTCTTACGCCGCTTTTGCCGCGACTTCCGTCTCCGGACGTTTCAGGACGGCATAAGCCAGCCCTGCCACCAGCGTACCGGCCACAATTGCCAGCAGGTATCCCAATACCGGCGTAATTGCGCCTGGGATAAGCAGAACAAACAGACCGCCATGCGGCGCCATCAATTTTGCGCCTACCGCCATAGAAATAGCCCCGGTCAACGCGCCGCCAACGATACAGCACGGCAGTACACGCATCGGGTCGCGCGCCGCAAACGGAATAGCGCCTTCAGTGATAAAGCACAGCCCCAGCACCAACGCCGCTTTACCGCCTTCCTGCTGCGCTTTGTCGAACTTACGACGCGCCACCATCGTCGCCAGACCCAGCGCTAACGGCGGTACCATACCTGCGGCCATGATCGCCGCCATCGGCGCGTAAGTTTGCGTACTCAGCAGACCAACGCCAAACGCATACGCCGCTTTGTTCACCGGGCCGCCCATGTCGGTACACATCATCCCGCCGAGAATCGCGCCCAACAGCACCGCGTTTGCCGTCCCCATGGTTTGCAGCCAGTGGGTGAGCCCTTCCAGAATCCCGGCAACCGGTTTACCGATCAGGTAAATCATCGCCAGCCCCACCACCAGACTGGAAATTAACGGGATGATCAGGATTGGCTTCAGCGCTTCCATACTTTGCGGAAGTTTCAGTTTGGTACTGATAAGCTTCGCCATATACCCGGCAAGGAAGCCGGCAATGATCCCGCCGATAAAACCGGAACCGGTGCTAACCGCCAGCATACCGCCAATCAGACCTGGCGTAAGGCCTGGGCGATCCGCGATGGAGAAAGCGATATAACCCGCCAGTACCGGCACCATCAGCGCAAACGCCGAACCGCCGCCAATCTGCATCAGCGCCGCCGCCAGCGTGTCCGGCACCTTAAAGGCTTCAATACCAAAGGCGAAGGAAAGCGCAATACACAGTCCCCCGGCAACCACCATAGGCAGCATGTAAGAAACGCCCGTCAACAGATGCCGGTATGCGCCAGCGCTCTCTTTCTTCCCTTCGGTCGCCGCTTGCGATGCCTTACCCGCCGGTTGATACGGCGTCGCTTCCGCTACGGCTTTATCCAGCTCCTGCGCCGTCTTTTTCAGCGCCAGGCCGGTCGACGTGCGGTACATCGGGAGACCGGCAAACTTCGCCAGATCCACTTCGATATCCGCCGCCACAATCACTAAATCCGCTTCCGCCACCTCTTCCGGGGTGATGGCATTGCCGGCCCCCACGGAGCCGCGCGTTTCGACTTTTACCCACCAGCCGCGTTTTTTCGCTTCTGTTTCAATGGCTTCAGCCGCCATAAAAGTATGGGCGACGCCGGTCGGGCAGGCCGTTACCGCGACCACGCGTTTCGGACCGCCGCTCGCCGCAGGAGCAGCCGCAGCAGGGGCGCTGTAAGGGGTCGCATGGCTTTTGGCTTCACTCAGAAACAGTTCCGGATGCGCGACGGCGCGACCAATATCCCCCAGCCAAACCTTTTTGCCGTTCAAAGCATTGTCGTTCGGCAGAGATTCGCCCAGCACGATCGCCAGTTCAGCATCATTCGGATTGTCGATAATTTCCAGATTTGCTTTATGCGCCGCCGCTCCAAGCAGGGTTTTCGCCATGTAAGCGCGAGCCTGGCCGAGATTAGCGTCAATTATCAGCAGCGTTTTCATTATGCCTCTCCTGCTGTCAGTTAAACGGTTGTAAGTCGACGCGCGCCATCATTGCGGCCAACTGAGGACGATCGGTAATACCCACATTGCTCTGGCTGACCGCCAGCGCGGCAACCGCCGTCGCCAGACGCAGCGTATGTTCGCTGGACTCGCGCATCAGCAGGCCGTAAATCAATCCGCCAACCATGGAATCGCCTGCGCCGACGGTACTTACCACGTCAACCGCCGGTGGTTTAGCGATCCATTCTCCTGAGGCGTTAACCCACAGCGCGCCTTCCGCCCCCAGCGAAATCACCACATGAGCGATACCCTGTTCGCGTAACGCGTGCGCCGCATCAATCACATCTTTCATTTCCGGGAGCTTACGACCCGCCCAAATTTCCAGTTCGCGGCGATTCGGTTTCACCAGCCACGGCGCAGCTTTAAGACCGGCGACTAACGCTTCACGGCTACTATCAAAGATAATGCATGGACACTGGCTGCGCAGACGCGTCATCCAGTCGGTGAACGCTTCCGGACTCACGCCAGCCGGTAAGCTACCGCTGACGCAGACCATATCGAACTGGCCCAGCCAGCTCAGGGAGTCGTTAACAAAGCGTTCCCAGTCTGCGGGGGTCACGTCAAAGCCGGAAAAGTTGAAGTCGGTCACTTCGCCATCTTTTTCCGTCAGCTTCACGTTGATGCGGGTCCGGCCCTGAACCACCTGAAAGCGGTTAGCGATACCCAGTTCGCTGAACAATTGCTGAAAACCGTCCTGGTTATCTTTACCGAGAAAACCGCCGACGGTGACGTCAATGCCTAAGTCTTTCAGCACCTTGGCAACGTTAATGCCTTTGCCCGCCGCGTGCAGACCCGTGGTTTTCACCAGGTTCACTTCGCCGCGTTCGATTTCAGGGCAAAACCCAACCAGATCGTAAGCCGGATTAAGGGTAATGGTGGCGACACGCCTGCTCATTATGCGCCCTCCCCGAGACCGGCGGCGATCGCATCGCCAATCGCTTTCAGCGCCTGTTCAGCATCTTCACCCTGCGCGGTAAAGCGCAGACGATGGCCTTTCTTCACGCCTAATGCCACCACTTTCATCAGACTACGTCCGTTTGCCGGTTTGCCGGTTCCATCAAGGTTTGTCACGGTAATTTCACTGTTAAATTGTTTAATCGTATTCACCAGCATGGTGCCCGGACGGGCATGGAGACCATGCTCATTACGCACTACAAATTCCGCGCTCAGTACGTCATCCGTCAGCGCATCATCACTGGTCAGCAACGCCAGCAGCGTCGCGGCGTCGGCGCTGAGCAGACGATCGGCTTTATTGTTCAGCAACAGGTCGCCGAGGCGTTTTAGCACGGCAATCGGCTGCTCGTCGTTCATCGCGACAGTGACTAATAAGGCTGCTTTTTCACCCTCTACGTCAAACGCCTGGGTCGCACGGCTTACCGCAACAGCGCTGCGCAAATTGCCTTCCGCGCTGTCGTTCAGCCAGATGCCTTGCCCCAGATTCATCGGACTGTCGTTAATCGTTTTTGCGACGAACGCCGCATCAACCGCTCCCGCCTCTTTCAGACGCGCCGCATTTAGCGCCTGCAATGTGACCAGCGAGCTGGCGATGACATCCAGCGTCATCGTCTCGTTATCAAGTTTTAATTGTTCACTTTGCTTCTCGCCCATCAGCAATGCGCGCAGCTCTTCCGCCGTTGTCGCGGATTTCAGCTGTTCAGCCACGGAGTCATCGCTCAGCACATGCGTCAGCTGACGCAGCAGGCCGAGGTGTTCATCCGAACTGGCGGCAATACCAATCGCCACGTAGGCGACCTGGCCTTCTCCCCAGGTAACGCCCTGCGGAAATTGAAAAACCTGGACGCCGGTTTTCAGCACCTGATCGCGCGTGTCTGTTGTGCCATGGGGAATCGCAATACCATTGCCAAGAAAGGTCGAGGTTTGCTGTTCGCGCGCCAGCATACCGTCAACATAGCCGCCCGCCACATTCCCCGCCTGCGCTAACGCGGCGGCGATTTGCCGAATGGCCTCTTCTTTATTTCCGGCCTGCTCACCCGGATGAATGTTCTGAACCGATAACTGGAACATGTGTCTCCTCTCCTGCTGAATTGAAACGATTCAGCCACTATGAGAAAAAAAGCGCCAATCTGAGTTATCAAAAAAACCAGATCGCGCTGAAACGTTTCAAGAAGTCTGGATCTTTCTGCTTCAGCACGCAAGAAAAGTTACCGGTTTTGTAGCAATTTTTTGAGGTAAAGCACATTTTTTCTCCAACAGACCATTAATAGCTGACGCATAAAAGACTTCAGCTTTTTTCTTTCAGCTTCCGTCAGCCCCCCTGATAACAAATTGGAATGCTATTTTGATTTTTCGTGTCGATTTTGATTCAGACGCCTGTTTATTTTCTGACGGGCAGCGTAAACTCCGCCTCTCTTCACACCACTGATATAGAAACATGCACAACAGTCCCGCCGCCGCTGCGCCTAAATCATTTGACCTGACGTCTACCGCCTTTTTGATCGTCGCTTTTCTCACCGGTATTGCCGGTGCGTTACAGACGCCGACGCTCAGTATTTTTCTGACGGATGAGGTTCACGCCCGTCCCGGCATGGTGGGATTCTTTTTTACCGGCAGCGCGGTTATCGGCATTATCGTGAGCCAGTTTCTGGCGGGTCGCTCAGATAAAAAAGGCGATCGCAAAAAACTGATCGTTTTCTGTTGTGTGCTGGGCATGTTGGCCTGCGTGTTGTTTGCCTGGAACCGCAACTACTTTATTTTGCTGTTCATCGGCGTCTTTCTCAGTAGCTTCGGCTCTACCGCCAACCCGCAGATGTTTGCGCTGGCCCGAGAACATGCCGATCGTACAGGTCGTGAAGCGGTGATGTTCAGCTCAATCCTCCGCGCCCAGGTCTCGCTGGCCTGGGTCATTGGGCCGCCGCTGGCCTATGCGCTGGCGATGGGTTTTAGCTTTACGGTGATGTATTTGAGCGCGGCGGTAGCTTTTATCGTCTGCGGCGTCATGGTGTGGTTCTTTTTACCGTCAATGCGCAAAGATGCGCCGCTGGCAACCGGCACGCTGGAAGCACCGCGTCGTAATCGCCGCGATACGCTGTTGTTGTTTGTCATCTGTACGTTAATGTGGGGAACTAACAGCCTGTATATCATTAATATGCCGCTGTTTATCATCAATGAGCTGCATCTTCCGGAAAAACTTGCAGGCGTGATGATGGGCACCGCCGCCGGGCTGGAGATTCCCACAATGCTGATTGCAGGTTACTTCGCCAAACGGTTGGGAAAACGCCTGTTAATGTGCATCGCCGTTGTCGCCGGACTGTGCTTTTATGCGGGTATGTTGCTGGCGCACGCACCGGCGACGTTGCTCGGCTTGCAGTTGCTGAACGCGATTTACATCGGCATTCTTGGCGGGATTGGCATGCTCTATTTTCAGGATCTCATGCCAGGCCAGGCGGGTTCAGCCACCACGCTGTATACCAATACCATTCGCGTCGGCTGGATCATTGCCGGTTCGCTGGCGGGAATCGCTGCAGAAATCTGGAATTATCATGCGGTCTTCTGGTTTGCGTTAGTTATGATTGTCGCCACCATGTGCTGCCTGGCGCGTATTAAAGATGTTTAACTTGCAAGCCTGATACTTTTACTCTTCGACACATTTCAGCGCAGAGTTTATCTCTGCGCAATGTTCATGCACGGTCATTCATTGTCTTTTTCTCAATACGATATTCTGTAAGCGCCCTCTTACATAAAAGACCGGTTATTGAGAAAATTACGCCCATCAGCCCGCAAAGGACCAACACCAGCCGCATCTTATATTTTGGTGTTACAGCAACATCTATCACTTCAATGTTAGCATTATTTTTAACCGCCTCCGACAACAATGATAGCTTTGCATATGTTTCCGTTTGTAACATATTTTTATGAACGCTATAACGTTTAATGTCACCGTCATCGATATACCATGCTGCCATTTTATCAACACTATTTTTCAGGGTGGAAATAATATTATTGACGCTTTCTTCCCTCCCCTGCGCCTTAAAAAGGACAAGCTGATCTTTCGCGTCAAAACTTATTTTATTTTTATATTCCGTAGGCAAGAAACGGCTAAACTGGTTAAGGATAACCGTTGTTTTACATTGAATATCATTAGTATAGCCACATAACGCATAGGTAGCAGGCGTATCCAGATTAGGTTTGATTGTCATACTCACAACCTTTGTATCATGCTGCACGCTCACAAAAACATAGCCAATGGCAACAAAAATAAAGGTAGCGATCATGATACTTAGCCATTTTCTTATAAGGAATAAGGAAACGTCGACTAAATCAATTTCACTATTTTCTCCCCGCATTTCACATCCCTTTTAAAACGCTAATAGTCAACCCGAATACTGAAATAACAAAAAGCAACACCAGCGTAAAAATAAACGCCCTGGCTGCGAACGTATATTTCTTCATAAGATAAAACCCACACATAAGAATTCGAGTATTTTAAAGGAAAATAACAATACATTCACACTGGTTATATCGATCGGTAAATACATCAATGATAGATATAAACTATCAAATTCATGATATCGATCGTTATAAATAATTAAAATCGATCAAAATTCCTCTTTTTAATAGATAAAAACTATCATATAAATAAAATTGATCGTTTTTGTTTTATGTGACGGTTCATTCGGTACACGTTCAGGCACCAACGGGGTTGAGCGGCGACATCTACCGCTTCAGAAGCCACGAAATAAGGGAATCATGTATTACGCTATTTAATGGTAAAAGGAGGTAATTTGAGGCGCAGCTTTTGCAGACTATTTCGGGATATAACGTAAGCCCCTGCACGTTTATCAAAAACGGCATAGCTCATGGTAAGGTTTTCTGTTCGAGTTCCAGCAAATAAATAATGGCCTCTTCCCGGGTCGTTAAACACATGTCCCCTGTCGGTTGCAAACCAGAGCACACTTTTGGGCGTAAAGGCGAGCCAAAGATAAGGCACAAGTTATCTTCCGAAAGCTGCACGCATCTGGTATTCATCGGCTTGCCATACGGCATTCCGGGTATCGGCGACGAAATTGAAGGCGCAATACAGCAAGCGCCACAACCGCTACGACAGTCCATGCTCAGCCCTCTATTTATAACCAAATGAAAGATAACAGAATTTGTCCAAAGAAAAATCCAGATTTAAAATGTGGACGTCATCATGATCAGGCCTGCCCTCAGACATTCCGAAGACAAGGCTGGAAACAGAAGGGACAACACAGCACACTTCCCCCCTCCGGGCGACATGCCATCGCGTATTCTCGTTGAACGCGGAGCGGAAAGCGGGCGAACAGTATCACCTTTTTTGCACCAGCAAAAGTGACAATTCCACTTGCCTGGACGGCCCGGCGCGAGTAGTTTTACGCGATATTTTAGATAATCTCTACAACAGGATCTCCTCGATGCCAAGAGCGAACGAAATCAAAAAAGGTATGGTACTGAACTACAACGGCAAATTGCTGATTGTGAAAGATATCGACATTCAGTCGCCTACCGCCCGTGGCGCCGCCACACTGTATAAAATGCGCTTTTCCGATGTCCGCACCGGTCTGAAAGTGGAAGAACGTTTCAAAGGCGACGATATCGTTGATACCGTCACCCTGAGCCGTCGCGGCGTTGACTTTTCTTATGTCGATGGCAACGAATATGTGTTCATGGATAAAGAAGACTATACGCCGTATACCTTCACCAAAGATCAGATTGAAGAAGAGTTGCTGTTTATGCCTGAAGGCGGAATGCCGGATATGCAGGTTCTGACCTGGGACGGCCAACTGCTGGCGCTAGAGCTTCCGCAGACCGTGGATCTGGAAATCGTCGAAACCGCGCCGGGTATTAAAGGAGCGTCCGCCAGCGCACGTAACAAACCCGCGACATTAAGCACCGGTCTGGTGATTCAGGTTCCCGAATACCTGAGCGCAGGTGAGAAAATCCGCATTCATATCGAAGAGCGCCGTTATATGGGGCGCGCGGATTAAGTTTCGCATTTTTCGGCTGCGCCCCAGGGCGCAGTCTGATCCTTTTCTTTATTGACTGTTCTGCACAGGCAAGAGAAACGTTAAAAATTTAACATTTTCTGCTCTTAAGATGGCAGAAGCACGACTTCGTCAACTCAGCGCTTCTCTTTTTCACGTTTATTCGCCAGGATTATTAAAGTTGTTATGTTGTATCAATATTCTGGAGCTGACGTGACCAAAACCAATCTTATTACTGGATTTCTCGGTAGCGGAAAAACCACCTCTATCCTTCATTTATTAGCCCATAAAGATCCGGCTGAAAAGTGGGCCGTCCTGGTCAATGAATTTGGCGAAGTGGGTATTGACGGCGCGCTGCTTGCCGACAGCGGCGCACTGCTAAAAGAGATCCCCGGCGGCTGCATGTGCTGCGTCAACGGATTGCCTATGCAGGTGGGGCTCAACACGCTGCTACGCCAGGGCAAACCTGACCGGTTGCTGATTGAACCAACCGGACTGGGGCACCCAAAACAGATTCTGGATTTATTAACTGCGCCGGTTTATGAGCCGTGGATTGATTTACGCGCCACGCTCTGCATCCTGGACCCTCGCCTGCTACTGGACCAACAGAGCGTCGCCAATGAAAATTTCCGCGATCAGCTCGCCTCAGCCGATATTATCATCGCCAATAAGACCGATCGCGCCACGGCGCAGAGCGATGCCGCCCTGCAACAGTGGTGGCGACAGTACGGCGGCGATCGCCAACTGATTCATGCCGAACATGGACAGATAGACGGTAAGCTTCTGGATTTACCGCGACAAAATCTGGCGGAACTGCCGGCCAGCGCCGCACATTCTCACACTCATGCCAGTAAAAAAGGACTCGCTGCGCTAAATCTGCCCGCTCAGCAGCGCTGGCGACGCAGCCTCAATAGCGGACAAGGTCATCAGGCCTGCGGCTGGATTTTCGATGCCGATACCGTGTTTGACACCATTGGCCTCCTCGAATGGGCGCGTCTGGCGCCGGTGGGCCGGGTGAAAGGCGTTATGCGCATACAAGAGGGGCTGGTACGCATCAATCGCCAGGGCGATGACCTGCACATCGAAACACAGAGTGTCGCGCCGCCGGATAGCCGGGTTGAACTTATCTCAAACACAGAAACCGACTGGAATACGTTACAGACGGCCTTGTTGAAGCTTCGTTTAGCGACGCACGCGTAAGGTTGCCACCGTTTAAAAACTATGGCGAAATGACGATGAAAACCCGCTATTCCTTGATAATTCTGCTTAATGCCGCCGGTCTGGCGCTGTTTTTGTCATGGTATCTTCCCGTCAATCACGGTTTCTGGTTCACCATTGATTCCGGCATATTCCACTTCTTTAACCAGAAACTGGTGGAAAGCCACGCGTTCCTCTGGTGGGTCGCTATTACCAATAATCGGGCGTTTGACGGCTGTTCGCTGCTGGCGATGGGCGGACTGATGCTCAGTTTCTGGCTAAAAGAAAACGCGTCGGGCCGGCGGCGCATTGTGATAATCGGATTGGTCATGCTGCTAACAGCGGTGGTGCTTAACCAACTCGGTCAGGCGCTGATCCCCGTCAAGCGCGCCAGCCCAACGCTCTCTTTTGAGCATATTTATCGCGTCAGTGAGTTGCTGTACATCCCGACAAAAGACGCGTCAAAAGACAGTTTCCCAGGCGATCACGGTATGATGCTGCTGATATTTTCCGCCTTTATGCTGCGTTATTTCGGCAAAAAGGCGGGGATTATCGCCCTTATTATATTTGTGGTTTTCGCGTTTCCGCGCGTTATGATTGGCGCTCACTGGTTCACCGATATTGTGGTCGGGTCGCTCACGGTTATTTTGATTGGCCTCCCCTGGTGGCTGATGACCCCGCTCAGCGACCGGGCGATAGCGCTTTTTGAGAATTATCTCCCGGGCGGAAATAAACAAATTTTAAACAAATAACCTATGTAATTAACATTACCTTCAGCGATAGTTTTACATCGTTGAAGGTAATTTATGATGATATTTTCCCAGCCCATCATTTTTCGGTCATATTATTCCTCTGCAAAATGAACAGGTTGCACGATTTTTAAACGATTTGCGCTTAATTTGACCCGTGCTGATAGTTCACTTTTCGTATCATAAATTCTTATAAAAAATCACGCGAAATCGCTCGCAATGACAGCAACAATCGGGTAATCTCAAACTCGTTTTGCCTCGCCAGATAATTATTCTCATTGCGAATAAATTTGTGCGTTCCGCCACAGATTTGTGCACAAAGAATTGTCTCAGGCTGTGCAGGTAATTAGTCTCATCACGTTTGGCATTTTTATAACGATATTTATCGTTAAGGACTTCAAGGGAAAACAAACAACATGGTCAAATCTCAACCGATTTTGAGATATATTTTGCGCGGGATTCCTGCGATTGCAGTTGCGGTTCTGCTTTCTGCTTGTAGCACAACCACCAATACCGCAAAGAATATGCATTCTGAGACGCATGCTGTGGGCAATAGCGATAGCTCTTCACTGCAAGCCTCTCAGGATGAATTTGAAAATATGGTGCGTAACCTCGACGTTAAGTCGCGGATTATGGATCAGTATGCTGACTGGAAAGGCGTGCGTTACCGCCTGGGCGGCAGCACTAAGAAAGGCGTCGACTGTTCCAGCTTTGTACAGCGCACCTTCCGTGAACAGTTTGGTTTAGAGCTTCCGCGTTCAACCTATGAACAGCAGGAAATGGGCAAAGCAGTTTCACGCAATAACCTGCGTACGGGCGATCTGGTTCTGTTCCGCGCCGGTTCCACTGGTCGCCATGTCGGTATTTATATCGGCAATAACCAGTTTGTCCATGCGTCTACCAGTAGCGGCGTAATTATCTCCAGTATGAACGAACCGTACTGGAAAAAACGCTACAATGAAGCGCGTCGAGTTCTGAGCCGCAGTTAATCTTCATCAGGCAGCACCTCCCTTGGCTTACCTGATGAGACGACATAAAAAGCACTGCTTCGGCAGTGCTTTTGCTTATTATCCCTTCTGAACCCGTTTTATCGAATAGCGACGTGTGGCCTCTTATCCAGCCTACAACACACGAACGTAGGCCTGATAAACATAGCGCCATCAGACATTCAGGTCGTTTCCGCCAACGACTACTGCGACAATACGCTTTCCTGCGCATCACAGAAAAGCATGACTATCCGGGGTAATCCAGGCTATAGTCTTATAAATCAACCAGTTTAACCGGCATCCGCCTTTTCAGGTCACACCAGGAATTATGCTAACACGCGACTCCTCTTCCGGTCGGAAAATCCTGCTTACCTGTATCATTACGGGGATGGCAGCAGCATTACTTATTGGTAGCCTGCAATTTTTCCTGTCGTGGCATAAACGGGATGTTAAATACAATACGCTCCTTTCTGATGTACAACATTACCTGGCCAGCTATTTCGCCGACCTGAAAGCCACCACCGATATTCTTCAGCCGTTGACGATCAACACCTGTCAGCAGGTTGGCGCAGAACTTACCTCAAGAGCCGCTTTTAGCCTTAATGTCCGCGCCTTCTTATTGATTAAAGATAAAAAAGTGTTTTGCTCTTCCGCCACTGGCGCCATGAATATGCCGCTTCAGCAACTGGTACCGGATATAGATATCCGCAAAGACGTTGCTATGGCGATTCTGCCCGGCACGCCAATGATGCCCAACAAACCGACAATGGTGATTTGGTATCGAAACCCATTATTAAATGACAGCGGCGTATTCACATCGCTGAATATTAACCTGACGCCCTACTTACTCTATACCACGCGCCAGGACGATTTTAACGGCATCGCGCTGATTGTCGGCAATACCGCGCTGTCGACTTTTTCTTCGCGTCTGCTGACCGTCGCGGAGCTGCCGGGCGCGCCATCACGACAGGCAACTATCAACGGCCTGCCGCTTAAAATACAGCTTTATGCCGATAGCTGGACCTACAATGACTTGTGGTATGCGTTGATGCTGGGCTGCATTAGCGGCATCGTAGCGGGGTTTATCTGTTACTTTATCTATGCCCTCCGGACGCGACCGGGCAAAGAGATTTTAACGGCGATCAAACACGAGCAGTTTTATGTGGTTTATCAGCCCGTCGTCGATACTCGTACGCTGAACGTCACCGGGCTTGAAGTCTTACTGCGCTGGCGTCACCCTACGGCAGGCGAGATTCCGCCGGATGCCTTTATCCACTATGCCGAAGCGCAACAACTTATCGTACCGTTAACGCAGCATCTGTTCGAGCTGATCGCCCGCGACGCTCCCACGCTACAGAAGGTGATGCCCGTCGGTGCCAAATTTGGCATTAACATCGCGCCGGAACATCTGCACAGCGACAGTTTTAAAGAGGATATGCACCGGCTCAGGGACGCCCTGCCCGCGCACCATTTTCATATCGTGCTGGAAATCACTGAACGCGATATGCTTCAGCAGTACGAAGCGGCCAAACTGTTCGAATGGCTGCATTCCGCCGGGTTTGAAATCGCTATAGATGATTTCGGTACAGGCCATAGCGCCCTGATTTATCTGGAGCGATTTACTTTAGATTATCTGAAAATCGATCGCGGCTTTATCCAGGCGATCGGTACGGAAACCGTCACGTCTCCGGTTCTGGATACCGTGCTGACGCTCTCCAGACGCCTGAATATGCTGACGGTGGCCGAGGGCGTTGAAACGCCGGAGCAGGCCCGTTGGCTACGCGATCACGGTGTTAATTACTTGCAGGGGTACTGGATTAGCCGTCCTTTACCCCTAAAAGATTTCGTGCTGTGGATGTCGGCGCCTTCCGTGCCTGAATGGTAGTCCCCTTACGGTTTTAACGGATTCACATCAGACGCAACGTCACTTATTATTCAGCGAAACGCCTGCCGGTTTGCAGCGGGCAATACGATAAGGAAACCGCCTTCAGATGATTGCGCGCGTAATGCTTCTGCTTGTCGCACTGGTTAGCGCTGGCGCCCAGGCCCAGGAAATCAAAGAAAGCTACGCTTTCGCCGTACTCGGCGAACCTAAGTATGCTTTTAACTTTGATCACTTTGATTATGTGAATCCTGCTGCGCCGAAAGGCGGTCAGATGACGCTTTCCGCCATTGGTACGTTCGATAATTTCAATCGCTATTCGCTGCGCGGCAATCCCGGCGTACGTACCGAAGCCCTTTACGATACGCTTTTTACCACCTCGGATGATGAGCCCGGAAGCTATTATCCGCTGATTGCCGACCATGCCCGCTATGCCGCCGACTATTCCTGGGTGGAAATCTCGATTAATCCCCGCGCTCGTTTTCACGATGGCACGCCCATTACCGCCCGCGATGTGGCCTTTACCTTTCATAAGTTTATGACCGAAGGCGTACCGCAGTTCCGTTTGGTCTATAAAGGTACTACCGTGAAGGCGATTGCGCCTTTAACCGTGCGAATTGAGCTGGCGAAGCCTGGTAAAGAAGACATGCTTAGTCTGTTTTCACTACCGATCATGCCCGAAAAATTCTGGAAAAATCACAAACTCAGCGATCCGCTTTCAACGCCGCCCTTAGCCAGCGGGCCATACCGGATTACTCAGTGGAAAATGGGCCAGTACATTGTCTATTCACGCGTCAAAAACTACTGGGCGGCTAATCTGCCGGTCAATCGTGGACGTTTTAACCTCGACACTATCCGCTACGATTACTACCTTGATGACAATGTCGCTTTCGAGGCGTTTAAAGCGGGCGCATTTGATCTACGGCTGGAAAACGACGCTAAAAACTGGGCAACGCGCTACATCGGTAAAAATTTCGATAATCATTACATCATTAAAGAAGAGCAGAAAAACGAGTCGGCGCAGGACACACGCTGGCTGGCCTTTAATATTCAGCGCCCGGTATTTAAAGACCGACGGGTACGTGAAGCCGTCACCCTGGCCTTCGATTTTGAGTGGATGAATAAAGCGTTGTTCTATAATGCCTGGAGCCGAACCAACAGTTACTTCCAGAATACCGAGTACGCCGCCAGAAATTATCCTGACGCCGATGAGCTGGTATTACTCGCGCCGATGAAAAAAGATCTTCCTCCTGAAGTCTTCACTCAGATCTATCAGCCGCCGGTCTCTAACGGCGACGGCTACGATCGCGAAAATCTTCTTAAAGCTGACGCCTTGTTGACGCAGGCCGGATGGGTGCTCAACGGACAGCAACGGGTCAATAGCGTCACCGGTAAGCCTCTGACGTTTGAACTTCTCCTTCCTGCCAGCAGTAATAGCCAGTGGGTTCTACCCTTCCAGCATAATCTTCAGCGTCTGGGCATTACGATGACTATCCGTCAGGTTGATAATTCTCAGCTCACCAACCGGATGCGCAGCCGCGACTATGACATGATGCCGAGGCTATGGCGGGCGATGCCCTGGCCCAGCTCCGATCTACAAATCTCATGGGCGTCGGAATACATTAACTCCAGTTATAACGCTCCCGGCGTACAAAGCCCGGTGGTGGATAAACTGATCGCGCAAATTATCGCAGCGCAGGGTGATAAAGCGAAACTGGTGCCGCTGGGACGGGCGCTGGATCGCGTGCTGACCTGGAACTATTACATGCTGCCGATGTGGTATATGGCGCAAGACAGGCTCGCCTGGTGGGATAAATTCTCCCATCCGGCGATTCGCCCGGTATATACCATCGGGTTAGATACCTGGTGGTATGATGTCAACAAAGCCGCCAAACTACCGGCAGCCAGGAGGTAGTAAGAATCAATGGGCGCCTATCTTATCCGCCGTCTGTTACTGGTGATCCCCACGCTATGGGCCATTATTACCATTAACTTTTTTATCGTGCAGATCGCTCCCGGCGGCCCTGTCGATCAAGCGATTGCCGCGATTGAATTTGGCCAGGGCGGCGCGTTGCCCGGTGCCAGCGGCGAAGGCGTTCGCGCCAGTCATGCGCAAACCGGCGTCGGCAATATCAGCGACAGCCATTATCGCGGCGGCCGGGGACTCGATCCGGAGGTGATCGCGGAGATCACCCATCGCTATGGCTTCGACAAACCGCTGCATGAGCGTTATTTCAAGATGCTACGGGACTATCTCTCTTTTGACTTCGGTGACAGTCTGTTTCGCAGCGCATCCGTACTGACGCTGATCAAAGATAGCCTTCCCGTCTCCATTACCCTGGGATTATGGAGCACGCTGATTATTTATCTGGTGTCTATCCCGCTGGGGATCCGCAAAGCCGTCCATAACGGCAGTCGCTTTGATGTGTGGAGCAGCGCGTTTATCATTATCGGTTATGCGATCCCCGCCTTTCTGTTCGCTATTTTATTAATCGTCTTTTTTGCCGGCGGCAGCTACTACGATATCTTTCCGCTACGTGGCCTGGTCTCCGCCAACTTTGACACGTTACCGTGGTACCAAAAAATCACCGATTATTTGTGGCATATTACGCTACCGGTGTTGGCGACCGTCATCGGCGGTTTTGCTGCCCTGACGATGCTGACGAAAAATTCGTTTCTCGACGAGGTGCGTAAACAGTATGTCGTTACCGCTCGCGCTAAAGGCGTGAGTGAAAAAAACATTCTCTGGAAACATGTTTTTCGTAACGCCATGCTGCTGGTGATCGCCGGGTTTCCCGCCACTTTTATCAGTATGTTTTTCACCGGCTCGTTGCTAATTGAAGTCATGTTCTCGCTCAACGGCCTGGGGCTGCTGGGTTATGAAGCAACTGTTTCGCGCGACTATCCGGTGATGTTCGGCACGCTTTATATCTTTACCCTGATTGGCTTATTACTGAATATCCTGAGCGATATCAGCTATACGCTGGTCGATCCACGCATTGATTTTGAGGGACGATAATGCCGCGATTAAGCCCGGTCAATCAGGCCCGCTGGGCGCGTTTCCGCCATAATCGCCGGGGCTACTGGTCACTATGGATTTTCCTGATCGTGTTCAGCCTGAGCTTATGCGCGGAACTGATTGCTAACGATAAGCCATTGCTGGTGCGCTATGAAGGCCAGTGGTATTTTCCGCTGGTAAAAAATTACAGCGAGCGCGATTTCGGCGGCCCGCTGGCGACAACGGCAGATTATCAGGACCCCTGGCTACAACGGCAGCTTGAGAATCGGGGCTGGGTGTTGTGGGCTCCCGTACGCTTTGGCGCCAATACCATTAATTTTGCCACCACGCAGCCTTTCCCCTCCCCGCCTTCGGCGAAAAACTGGCTGGGCACCGATGCGAATGGCGGCGACGTTTTCGCCCGCATCCTGTACGGCACCCGCATTTCTATTTTATTCGGCCTGATGTTAACGATTTGCTCCAGCGTCATGGGTGTACTGGCGGGCGCGCTACAGGGCTATTATGGCGGCAAAGTCGATTTATGGGGACAACGTCTCATCGAAGTCTGGTCGGGGATGCCGACCCTGTTTCTGATTATTTTACTTTCCAGCGTAGTGCAGCCTAACTTCTGGTGGCTGCTGGCCATAACCGTACTGTTTGGCTGGATGAGTCTGGTGGGCGTGGTGCGCGCCGAATTTTTACGGACCCGCAATTTTGACTATATCCGCGCCGCGCAGGCGCTTGGCGTCAGCGATCGTGACATTATCCTGCGCCATATGTTGCCTAATGCGATGGTCGCTACCCTGACATTTTTACCGTTCATTTTATGTAGCTCCATCACCACCCTGACGTCGCTGGATTTTCTGGGATTTGGTCTGCCGCTTGGCTCCCCTTCTCTCGGCGAACTTCTTTTACAGGGGAAAAACAACTTACAGGCTCCCTGGCTGGGGATCGCCGCCTTTCTGTCTGTCGCCATTCTGCTATCGCTGCTGATTTTTATCGGCGAAGCGGTACGCGACGCCTTTGATCCTGCTAAGGCGGTATAAGATGACATCTCCATTGCTTGCGATTGAAAATTTATCGGTAGGTTTCCGTCAGCAACAGCACGTGCGCCCTGTCGTTAACGCCATTTCGTTACAGGTGAACGCCGGGGAAACGCTGGCGCTGGTCGGCGAGTCCGGGTCAGGAAAAAGCGTGACGGCGCTTTCCATTCTGCGTCTTTTGCCTACCCCTCCCGCCGTCTACCTCTCCGGCGATATTCGCTTTCACGGCGAATCATTGCTTCATGCCAGCGAGCAGACGCTACGCGGCGTGCGCGGCAATAAAATCGCCATGATTTTTCAGGAACCGATGGTTTCACTTAACCCACTGCATACGCTGGAAAAACAGCTCTATGAAGTGCTGTCGCTCCATCGGGGAATGCGTCGGGAGGCGGCAAGGGCGGAGATGATCGGTTGTCTGGATCGGGTCGGTATCCGCCAGGCGAGCCAGCGTCTGCGCGATTATCCGCATCAGCTTTCCGGCGGCGAACGCCAGCGCGTCATGATAGCCATGGCGCTGTTAACACGGCCGGAATTACTGATCGCCGATGAGCCGACCACCGCCCTCGACGTCTCCGTACAGGCGCAGATTTTATCTCTACTGCGGGAACTCCAGCGCGAGCTCAATATGGGATTGCTGTTTATCACCCATAACCTCAGCATTGTAAAAAAACTGGCGGATTCAGTGGCGGTAATGCAACACGGCAAGTGCGTAGAGAACCAACGCGCCGACACGCTGCTCTCCGCGCCGACCCATCCGTACACGCAAAAACTACTCAACAGCGAACCCACAGGCGATCCGGTTCCGCTCCCCGCCGGGCAGACGCCGTTGCTGGAAGTGGACAGGCTGCGCGTCGCCTTCCCGATCCGCAAAGGCATTCTGAAGCGCGTCGTGGATCATAATGTGGTGGTTAACAATATCAGTTTCACCCTGCATCCAGGCGAAACGCTGGGTCTGGTCGGCGAGTCAGGATCGGGAAAAAGTACCACCGGTCTGGCGCTGTTACGGCTTATCCGCTCCGAAGGCCGCATCGTGTTTGACGGTCAATCGCTGGATACGTTAAACCGCCGCCAGCTTTTACCTGTTCGCCACCGTATCCAGGTCGTATTCCAGGACCCGAACTCATCGCTAAACCCGCGTTTAAACGTGTTGCAAATTATCGAAGAAGGCCTGCGCGTCCACCAGCCTACGCTTTCAGGCGCGCAGCGCGAACAGCAGGTGAAAGCGGTCATGATGGAAGTCGGCCTGGACCCGGAAACGCGGCATCGTTACCCCGCTGAGTTTTCCGGCGGGCAGCGTCAACGTATCGCCGTCGCCAGGGCACTGATTTTAAAACCGTCGCTTATTATTCTGGATGAACCGACCTCATCGCTGGATAAAACCGTTCAGGCGCAGATTCTTGCCCTCCTGAAATCGCTCCAGCAAAAGCACCGTCTGGCCTATATCTTCATTAGCCACGATCTGCATGTAGTACGCGCGCTGTGCCATCAGGTTATCGTGCTGCGACAGGGGGAGGTGGTTGAACAGGGGCAATGCGAGCGCGTGTTTACCGCACCGCAACAGTCCTATACGCGTCAGCTACTCGCGTTAAGCTGACGCCTAAAAAGGATTATTGTTAGAAAAAGGTTCCGCTATCGCCACGCCGAAATTTTTCAGCCGACAGGTGGCGGCAAACTCATCCTGACGATTAACGAACAGGCATGGCTCCCCTTCGCATTCCAGCACGGAGCAAGGAACTTCAATATCGCTTAGCGCCTGGCTGAGCTTATGCATCACTGACCACGCGCTATCGCCTGCCGGACTCAACAGTTTAAGCGCCACCAGACTATTCTCGGTGCTCTGCCCGTTTTGCGGAATCGGTTCAACCTTTGACCCCGCAAAACCCGCCGACCAGCGATAGTTTTGCGGCAGACGGTGAACAATTGAGAGCTGTAATGTATTCACTTTCTTTCCCCGGAAGCACAATTACTTCACAATTTACTTACATTTATATTAACACATCATTGACAACCCGTCCTTAAACAGATTGCTAACGCCCTTCTCTCCGTCAGTGGCTCTACAGCAAGCGGGAGTTAAAATAGTTTTACCGACGCGGAGATAGCGGCGGGCTATATGTACCCGTTTCTGCGATCTAACTCAACCTTTTTAACTACAATGATGTGACTTTTTACATAAATGGATTTTACATAAAATAAACATAAAGGAGGAAAATGATGAATTGGTAATTGATATACATCAACTATGAAAGCCGTTTGGCTTTGCCATCGTGTAGCGGATAGCGTCCCCCAACGCCGCCTGCGCATTGTTCGGCGCCATTGAGGGACAGCGCGCCCGTCACCGTTTTTTGGGACGGCTGGCGTAGAGATAAAACAGAATGGAACAGGCGGCACAAAGCGCAATCGACCAGATCATCGGCCACGCACTGGTAAAGGTAGCCAGCGACAGCAACGCGCCGACGATAGCGCCAATACCAAAGCGGAAAGTGCCCGCCAACGAAGACGCCGTTCCGGCCATATGCGGAAACTCATCCAAAATGACCGCCATCGCATTGGACGAAACCATCGACACACAGCCGACAAACGCCGCAACGCCGACCACCAGCGCCCAGAATCCAATGCCCATCAGCGCGCTGAAAACCATCCACACCGCCATCGCAAACTGAATCCATAGCCCGGCCCGAAACATGTTTAGCGCCCCTACCCGTCTGACAAAACGGCTGTTGATAATCGTCATCACAAACAGAAATACGATGTTCAACGCGAAGTAGTAGCCGAAATCCTGCGGCGGAACATGATTAATTTCGATATAGACAAACGGCCCCGCGCTTAAAAAAGAGAACATACCGGCAAAACTAAACCCGCTCGCCAGCATATAGCTCAGTACGCGTTTGTGGCGAAACAACGCGGCAAAGTTACCTATTGTGGTACGAATATGAAAAGGCTGACGCCGCTCAACGGGCAGCGTCTCTTTAATCAGAGCAAAGATCATGACTGACGCCAGAATCGCCGCAATGGCCAGTATCCAGAAGATATAGTGCCAGCTTAACCATACCAACACCCAGCCGCCGACAATGGGCGCCATTAAGGGCGCTATCGTAGTGACCAGCATGACAAATGACATCATGCGCGAAAACTCTTCCTTTGGATAAATATCCCGCATCAGCGCATTGATGACGACGCTTGCCGCCGCGGCCGCCAAACCGTGAAAGAAACGCATCACGATCAGTTGATCGATAGTCTGCGCCAACGCACAGGCGACCGCCGCAGCGGCAAATACCAGCGTCCCGCCCAGGATGACCGGCTTACGCCCGAGGCTATCCGCCATCGGTCCATAGATAAGCTGACCCAGCGCAAAACCCAGAATATAGGTGCTGAGCGTCATCTGCGCGCTACCGGCAGGCACGCCGAATTGCGCAGAAATCACCGGCAGCGCTGGAAGATACATATCAATCGACAGCGGCATTAACATGGCCAACAGGCCAAGGATAAAGACAATGGCAAAGGAAGAGTGCTGCCGGGTGGTCACATCGAACTCCTGAATTTAACGAGATAGTTAGCCGACGCTGGCGATTTCTTCTTCAGTCAACGGGCGGTACTCGCCGGGAGCCAGATTCTCATCCAGCGTAATGGCGCCAATCCGTTCGCGGTGCAGTTCCACAACGCGATTGCCTACTGCGGCAAACATCCGCTTCACCTGATGATAACGGCCTTCGCTGATGGTCAGACGAACCTGCACAGGTGTTATCACCTCCAGCGTAGCGGGTTTAGTGAGATCTTTTTCATTATGCAACTGCACGCCTTTCGCAAATTGCGCTGCCGTATCGTCAGCCACCGGCGACTCCAGGGTCACCAGATAGGTTTTTTCACAGTGATGGCGCGGCGACGTAATGCGGTGCGACCACTGACCGTCATCTGTCATTAACACCAGACCGGTAGTATCGATATCCAGACGTCCTGCGGCATGCAGCTTATACGCCACCGGCTCATCCAGGAAATACAGCACCGTTGGATGATCGGGATCATCGGTTGAACAAACGTATCCCTGCGGCTTGTTAAGCATAAAATAGCGTGGCCCGTGTTGCTGCGCTAAGGGATTGCCGTCATACGCAACCGCATGTTCCGGGAGCAGTTTGAAGGCCGCATTTTTAATGATGTCGCCATCGACGGTAACGCGGTTACCACGAATTTCACGCCCGGCAATAGCGCGGCTGACGCCAAGCTGCTGAGCGATAAATTTATCAAGTCGCATGTGTGTGATTTAGCCTGTAATAATACGGAAATCGGGCATTCTACCCGAAAAAAGGGAATTGCTATCCGCTCAGTATAGCGGGCTAACTATATCCCTCAAGGGAAATGATTCATGGCATACTATTCCCGGAACCGTTTAACGTAGTGAGACCATGATTTTTACACTCCGCCCCTACCAGCAAGAAGCCGTAGACGCCACGCTCAGCCACTTTCGCCGCCACCGTACGCCCGCCGTGATTGTTCTGCCGACCGGCGCAGGTAAAAGCCTGGTGATCGCCGAACTGGCGCGCGTCGCCCGCGGACGGGTACTGGTGCTGGCGCATGTGAAAGAGCTGGTCGCGCAGAACCACGCCAAATATTGCGCGCTGGGGCTGGAAGCGGATATTTTCGCCGCCGGACTCAAACGTAAAGAGAGTCAGGGCAAAGTCGTGTTCGGCAGCGTACAGTCGGTGGCGCGTAATCTTGACGCCTTCCAGGAGGAGTTTTCGCTGTTGATTGTCGATGAATGCCACCGCATCGGTGACGATGAAGACAGTCAGTATCAGCAAATCCTCACTCACCTGAGTAAAGTTAATCCTCACTTACGTCTGCTTGGGCTAACCGCCACGCCTTTTCGCCTCGGAAAAGGCTGGATTTATCAATTTCATTATCACGGTATGGTGCGCGGCAACGACAACGCTCTGTTTCGCGACTGTATTTATGAACTGCCGCTGCGCTATATGATTAAACACGGCTATCTGACGCCGCCTGAGCGGCTTGATATGCCAGTGGTCCAATACGATTTCAGCCGCCTGCAGGCCCAAAGCAATGGGCTGTTCAGCGAAGCCGACCTGAACCGCGAGCTGAAAAAGCAGCAGCGGATTACGCCGCACATCATCAGCCAGATTATGGAATTTGCGCAAACGCGCAAAGGCGTGATGATTTTCGCCGCCACGGTCGAACATGCGAAAGAGATTGTCGGTCTGCTTCCGGCGGACGACGCGGCGCTGATTACCGGCGATACGCCAGGGCCCGAGCGCGACGCGCTGATTGATAATTTCAAGGCGCAGCGTTTTCGCTATCTGGTTAACGTCTCGGTGCTGACCACCGGCTTTGACGCCCCACACGTTGATCTCATCGCGATTCTACGTCCCACCGAGTCAGTTAGTCTTTACCAACAAATTGTCGGGCGTGGTCTGCGCCTTGCGCCGGGAAAGACCGATTGCCTGATTCTTGATTACGCAGGCAACCCGCACGACCTGTATGCCCCGGAGGTCGGTAGCCCGAAGGGAAAAAGCGATAACGTCCCTGTCCAGGTATTTTGCCCGGCCTGCGGCTTTGCCAACACCTTCTGGGGGAAAACCACTGCCGACGGCACGCTGATTGAACACTTTGGCCGTCGCTGCCAGGGCTGGTTTGAGGATGACGACGGCCATCGCGAGCAGTGCGATTTTCGCTTTCGCTTCAAAAACTGCCCGCAGTGTAATGCCGAAAACGATATTGCCGCCCGACGCTGCCGGGAATGTGACGCCATTCTGGTCGACCCGGACGATATGTTAAAAGCGGCGCTCAGGCTCAAGGATGCGTTAGTCCTGCGCTGTAGCGGAATGACGATGCAGCATGGGCAGGATGAGAAAGGCGAATGGCTGAAAATCACTTACTATGACGAGGACGGCGCGGATGTCAGTGAGCGCTTCCGCTTGCACACGCCCGCCCAGCGTACCGCTTTCGAACAGCTATTTATTCGCCCGCATACGCGCACGCCTGGCGTTCCTTTACGCTGGATCACGGCGGCGGATATTGTCGCGCAGCAGGCGCTGTTGCGGCATCCCGATTTTGTGGTCGCGCGGATGAAAGGCCAGTACTGGCAGGTGCGTGAAAAAGTGTTCGACTATGAAGGCCGCTTCCGCCGGGCGCACGAATTACGTGGTTAATTGTACTTTTCATTGATGTAACGGCGATTTGAGTATAGAATCCCGCCCGCCTTTGCATACGCAAAGCAGATCACTTACCTGTTGCTGGGTCGCCTGTAGCAGGAATTATTAAAGAGAGATTTAAATGTTTACTATCAACGCAGAAGTACGTAAAGAGCAGGGTAAGGGTGCGAGCCGCCGCCTGCGCGCCGCTAACAAGTTCCCGGCAATCATCTACGGCGGTTCTGAAGCCCCGATTGCTATCGAACTGGACCACGACCAGGTGATGAACATGCAAGCTAAAGCTGAATTCTACAGCGAAGTTCTGACCCTCGTTGTTGACGGTAAAGAAGTAAAAGTTAAAGCTCAGGCTGTACAGCGTCACGCTTACAAACCGAAGCTGACTCACATCGACTTCGTTCGCGCGTAATCGCCTGGAAGTTGAAGAAAAACCCCGCCCCGGCGGGGTTTTTTTATGCGTTTAATTGAATTTGACGACATGCAGAGCAACGAGAACCCACTTTGCTTTTCTGCTTTCTTACACCTCGCCACATTCAATTAGCGCCTCCCCTAATCGAGGATCTGTAGTTTCCGCCGCGGTATTCATACCTTTAAGCCGATTGAATAATGCCCGTTGACGAACGCTGGCACTTTCTGGTTTCCATGGCAAAATTCGTATTGGTATCGTTTGCCCGTCATTCAACGCATCAAATACCTTTTCATTGGTCAGTAAGTCGCCGCAGCTCCATGTCTTGCTATCAAACTGAAAATCAAATAAGACATGGAGCTCCAGTTCATCTACACGCACTTGACGCTTTGCATTATCGATGCGTATTTCCACCTTCTCTTTATGCGTCAAAGTTGCATCAAGATTGAGTCCATACCGTTTCAACTGCCCCTTGTCGTAATAGTAACGTATGCTGGACCAGGTTGATTTAAAAGCAAATCCAGTAATGAATAAACCACTTAACAAGAACAGCGGGCATATGAACAAGCTCAGTAACCAGTTGGCGCCATAAGTATAAAACAGTACCAACGAGAGAACGGTGAACACCATGCCGAGCACCAACATCATCAAAAATGCGACAATGTGCGCATACAAAACCTGCCGAAATAAACTGAAATTAACAGGCGGCTTCTGACGTATTCCTTTACTCACTACGGCGTCCTTTTATGTCGTATGCCTTTATTTCCCGCCCGACGAGCGTCGCTGCAACTGGTCGCGCAGATTCGGCGGCGTCCCTTTGATAGTCAGGGTATCGGTCGCCGGGTCCCAGAAAATCCGCTCGCCCAGCAGCATCGCATCAAAGTTAATCGTTAACCCGCCGCCGCTGCCGGCATATTTGGTTAACTGGCGCAGCGTACTGCGATCCGCCGGAAAGCTCTCTTCCAGCTCATAGCCTTTTTCGGCGGTAAATTCGCTGAAGCTGACTTCACTGACGCCGGAAAGCTCTTTAGATAGCGATTCCAGCTCAATCTCTTCCCCGGCTTGTAATTGCTCGTTGCAATAGCTGTACACCTGCTGGCGCACGTTCTGACGTTCTGCTTTATCCAACTGCGCTTCTGCGGTGAAATCATCCACTGCCTGCAACAGGCCGCGATTCTGCGCTTTGGCGTTCAACCCTTCGCTGGCGCCGAGGAAATCCATAAAGAAGTCAGCGACCTTGCGCCCTACCCGACCTTTCAGGAACGTCAGATAGCGGGTCGATTGCGGATTAGTTTCCCACTCAGTAAGATCGATACGCGCCACGATATCCGCATGATTGATATCAAGATAATGCGTCGGGTTAATGTCCAGATTTTCATTGACCCGCATACTGCTCAGGTTGTTCAGTACCGTAACCAGCAGATACTCCACCGCCAGGTAACGATAATGGCAGAACAATACAATGCCGCCGTCCGCAAAGGGATATTTCGCCAGTTCGTCACGCAGGCGTCCGGTCGCCGCCCGGCTAAAGGCAAGAAAATCTTCTTCCCCCTGACGTTGCAACCGCAGCGCTTGCGCCAGTTCACTCTCTTCGCTAAACAGGCCATACGCCTTATTCTTGGCGCTATAGACCCGATGCAGTTCAGCCACCATCTCGACAACGGTGGTTGTCGGCTCCAGCAATGAATCGCGCAAGACCAGCTCAAGATTTTGCTCATCGCGCTTGATAAGCTGGTGCAGGGCAATCTGGTTGATATCCAGACTCATGATAAACTCTCCTTTAAGACCGGGCGGTATTCAACCACCGCCTGCCGGAAGACGCAAGCAATCGCCCTGCCATTTCAGGCGTTATCCGTAACGCGAATGATTTAGGGGATAAAAATGCAGAAAAAAAACTGTTGCTACGGTAATATGTTGCCCTTTCATGAACAAACAGATTTTGATTTATGCCACAACTCTCCCGCTATAGTGATGAACATGTTGAACAATTGCTGAGCGAACTGCTCAGTGTACTGGAAAAACATAAGGCGCCGACCGATCTTTCCCTGATGGTGCTGGGAAATATGGTCACCAACCTTATCAACACCAGCGTTGCGCCGGCTCAACGCCAGGCGATTGCGAACTCTTTTGCCCGCGCCTTGCAGTCTTCGATTAGCGAAGACAACGCGCACTAAAAAGCCGACTCCGGAGAAACAAGCGACAGGTATGGTAACTCATCGTCAGCGCTACCGTGAAAAAGTCTCCCAGATGGTTAGCTGGGGGCACTGGTTCGCTCTGTTCAATATACTGTTGGCTACGTTGCTCGGCAGCCGTTACCTGTTTGTCGCCGACTGGCCGACAACGCTTGCGGGTCGCATATACTCCTACCTGAGCATTGTCGGGCACTTTAGCTTTCTGGTGTTCGCCACCTATTTGCTTATTCTTTTTCCGCTCACGTTTATCGTGATGTCCCAGCGGCTGATGCGGTTTTTATCAGCCATTCTGGCGACCGCGGGTATGACGTTGTTGCTTATCGACAGCGAAGTCTTTACCCGTTTTCACCTGCATCTTAATCCCATTGTCTGGGAGCTGGTCATCAACCCTGACCAGAACGAAACGGCGCGCGACTGGCAGCTTATGTTTATTAGCGTGCCGGTTATCTTATTGATTGAGATGCTATTTGCGACATGGAGTTGGCAAAAGCTGCGCAGTCTCACGCGCCGCCGCCATTTCGCAAGGCCGCTTGCGGCATTCTTTTTCGTCTCCTTTATCGCGTCGCATCTTATCTACATCTGGGCAGACGCTAATTTTTACCGGCCGATTACCATGCAGCGGGCAAACCTGCCGCTCTCTTATCCGATGACGGCGCGACGTTTTCTTGAAAAACACGGTCTGCTGGATGCGCAGGAATATCAGCGTCGTCTGGTAGAGCAAGGCAATCCGGAAGCGGTCTCCGTACAGTACCCGCTCAGCAATTTGCACTATCGCGATATGGGCACCGGTCAGAATGTGCTGCTCATTACCGTAGACGGCCTGAACTATTCCCGCTTTGAGAAGCAGATGCCGGAGCTGGCTACCTTTGCCGAGCAAAACATCGACTTCACCCGTCACATGAGTTCAGGGAATACCACTGATAACGGTATTTTCGGCCTGTTCTATGGCATATCGCCAGGCTATATGGATGGCGTGTTATCCACCAGAACCCCTGCGGCGCTCATTACCGCGTTGAATCAGCAAGGCTACCAACTGGGACTGTTTTCTTCGGATGGCTTCGCCAGCCCGCTTTACCGTCAGGCATTACTGTCCGATTTCTCGATGCCGACAGCGCAGACGCAGTCTGATGCGCAAACGGCCAGCCAGTGGATAGACTGGCTTGGACGCTACGCACAGGAAGATAACCGCTGGTTCTCATGGGTATCGTTTAACGGTACTAACATTGATGACAGTAATCAGAAGAATTTTGTTAAGCGTTACGCCAGCGCCGCCAGCGACGTGGATGCGCAAATCAATCGGGTTCTGAACGCGCTGCGAGAGGCCGGTAAATTCGACAATACCGTCGTGATCATTACCGCAGGACGCGGCATACCGTTGACGCCGGAAGAAAATCGCTTCGACTGGTCGCAAGGTCATCTGCAAGTACCGCTGGTGATCCACTGGCCGGGGACGCCTGCGCAGCGTATTAATGCGCTTACCGATCATACCGATGTAATGACCACGTTGATGCAACGCCTGTTACATGTCAGCACGCCAGCGAACGAATATTCACAGGGCCAGGACATCTTTACCGTTCCACGTCGTCATAACTGGGTAACGGCGGCAGACGGCAGTACGCTGGCAATCACGACGCCGCAAATGACTCTGGTGCTCAATAATAACGGTCATTATCAGACCTATGACTTACACGGCGAGAAGATCAAAGATCAGAAGCCGCAGCTCAGTCTGCTGCTGCAAGTGCTAACAGAAGAGAAACGTTTTATCGCTAACTGATTAATTATAAATCAGTTAGCACCGTTTCCCCTTGCATTCGCGTTGGAAAGAGGTAGTATTAGCACCCACAAGTCGGCACGTAGCGCAGCCTGGTAGCGCACCGTCATGGGGTGTCGGGGGTCGGAGGTTCAAATCCTCTCGTGCCGACCAAATTTACCCCAACGTTTTGTCTAATGAAGTCCAGACAAGACTATAAAAAACAGAATAAACAGTAGGTTGCACAGACCTTCTGTTTTTCTGTTGTCTAGCAAAGTCCACACTGATACAGTGAAATCCAACATTTTTAGGCATATCTTTAGGCATACAATCCATTGTGTCGTCTGAGCCATATGCCTAACCAGTGATTGGAGAATGATATGGCGCGTCAGACAAAGCCCCTTAACAACACCGAAGTCAAAAATTCCAAAGCGACTGAACGTGCCACTATCCTGTATGACGGGGACGGCTTAGAACTACTGGTTAAGCCCGGTGGCTCAAAACTCTGGCGATTCCGCTATTACAAACCTTTCACTCGCAAACGCGCCATGATTAGCTTTGGTGCTTACCCTGCTGTATCTCTCTCTGAGGCACGTCAACTTCGTGAAGATGCCCGTCTTCTATTGAGCAAAGATATTGATCCACAGGAGCATAAAAGAACCGAACAGTTGCGGCAAAAAAATGCTACTGAGAACACCTTTCAAAAAGTTGCTTCCGAATGGTTCAAAACCAAAGAATCTGCGGGGCTGGCAACCCATACGTTAAACGATATCTGGCGATCTATGAGCAAGTATGTGTTCCCACATATTGGCTCTATACCCATTGCTAACATCACGGCTCAGCAATTCATTGGAGCGTTAGAGCCAACACACGCTGCCGGAAGACTCGAAACGGTTAAACGTCTAAGCCAGCGTATCAATGAAGTTATGGATTACGCCCTCAATTCTGGGCTGGTATCTGTAAACCCCGCAGCACGAATCGGACGAACATTCCATAAACCAAAGGTAAAGCACCGCCCTGCCCTACCTCCAGAGCAACTCCCCCTTTTGATGAAAACATTGGCATTTGCCAGCATCGGACGACAAACCCGCTGTCTCATTGAATGGCAATTATTGACGATGACTCGCCCAGCAGAAGCATCAATGACTCGCTGGGATGAGATCGACTTCGACGCAAAAGAATGGCGTATCCCTGCTGGTCGCATGAAGATGAAGCGTGAGCATATCGTTCCGCTTTCTGAGCAGGCTTTGTCTATTCTGGAAGTGATGAAGCCCATCAGTAAGCATAGAGATTATGTTTTCCCAGGCTACCGTAATCCGCTTGAACCAATGAATAGTCAGACAGCAAACATGGCATTGAAACGTATGGGCTTCAAAGATCTGCTGGTGGCTCATGGTATGAGATCAATCGCTTCAACTATTCTTAACGAGAAAGGATTTCCTCCTGACGTGATTGAAGCTGCGTTAGCTCACATTGATACTAACGAAGTCAGGAGAGCCTACAATCGCTCTCAATACCTTGCACAACGTAGAGAGATGATGAGTTGGTGGGGTAAGCATGTGGAGGCTGTTTCTTATGGTAAAACCAGCATCATTTCAGTTGCTCATCACATTTAGCCTTAAAGAAAAATCTTGTAGTTTACAAACAAGAAACCAATAGTTTAAATTAACGTATAGCCTTATAAATAGTGAACTGGTCAATGAATAAATAATCACAGTGAGATTTGAGATGGATAGTAAAACTAAAGGTGCATGGATAATACATCATACTGGAAAACTTCAGAAAGTAACCTCCCAAGTTAGCTATGAGAACACTTATCTTTCAGGGAAAGCTGGTATTTTATTATCAGCGATTTCAGCAACAAAAGATCTTTCGGTAAGTAATGACAAGCTACTTACTTTAGCACACGCTTCAAATATAACTAAATTTGAATTACCATATTTAATTGACGTTTTAGAAAAACAGGACTTGGTAGAAAAAGGAAAGTCTGGTATTGGTGTCTTAGGTATTACTAATAGTACAATATTAACCCACACATCAAATATATTTGACTCACTCACACCAAATTCAAAAGAACAATCATCTCTTGTGATAGCTGAAAAATCCTCTATAAAGCCGATTTCAGAATCAGAATTAACAGAGGAAATATCAGATCTTTTCAGATTATCTCAAAATGAAATTAAAGGGGTGATGGAAGACAGTGAGGTTATAGGGTTTACTGATGTGGAGAAGTTGGATAAAACAAATAAAATATATTTCAACGGAAATCTTTTCCGACGAGACTCCACTCAAAAAATAAAAGCAGTTCTTGATTCTTTAAACTCTGATGAACAGTCTAAATTAAAAGAAATTGAATTAAAGATCAAATCGGTTGCATGTCTGTCAGTTCAAGAGGTAAAACAAAAACTTGGAGAAAAATTATTCTCAAAAGTTAATTCAATAGGACTTTTTGACGTAAATATTGTTAGCAATAGTAGTGAAACTATCGGATATATTACACTACCCTCAGCTTTTTCAAAATATGGAAACTCATTAATTGAAGATGCTTTCGATTTAGCTAAAGCTTTCTTAAGTTCATTAACATATGGAATGACAAAAAGTTCTTATGCACGAGGCCAGATATCAGCGGTGGAATTATTACTTCAGGCATTAGTTGACGGTCGAGAAGTTGGGCCTGTAAGGGCAATTGGTGAAGATTATAAAGTTTTAGAATTAAAAGGAGTTGTATCGGTCCGAGAAGGGGTTCGTAATGGTCGTCGTGGCCCAATGATGAAGTTGCTCAAACGGGAAATTGGAGAATTAGCTTTACAAGCAATAAAACAAGGCGATATAAGCGAACAATCACTACCTGATCTACCCAGTGCAGTTATCACAAGATATATTGGTCCAGAAGATAATAGAACAGATATAAGAAGAAAGCAGTTGGCACAAAATCCGAATGATACAAATGAAATGATTCAAGCATTGAGAACAGGGAAAGGATACTAATATGAAAAAAGTTAATAAAGGCGAGGTAATGGAAGAATTACTAAGAGATTATTTCATGCAGGCCGGTTATTATGTTGTTAGAGGCGTACCCTTTGTTTATGAAGGGTTTGATATCACTGATATTGATTTATGGCTATATAGTAGAACATCTTCTATTTCGAGAGAAATTACAATTGTTGATATAAAAAATAAAAAAACACCACAGGCAATAGAAAGAATTTTCTGGACTAAAGGTTTAGCTGAAGCAGTTGGTGCCGGTAATGCGATCGTTGCATCAACAGAAAAAAGATCCGAAGTAAAAGATTTCGGACGTAAACTAAACATAACTGTATTAGATGGCAACTTTTTAAGTAAATTACAAAAATCACAAACCCGCTTAGAAATGAGAATATCAGATGAAGAATTGTTTCATTTATTTGATAACTATGGTCTTGGAAAATTAGACGGTGATTGGAAACAACGGATTTTAGATAGCAAAGGTTTATTATCTCAGGGGTTAAATTTCGACAATTGTAATTCATGGATAAATCAAGCCTATTTCTTTCTTGAGCAAATTTTAACCAAACCTAATCAAAAAGAAATTGCTTCTCGTTCATTTTATTATCTTATGTCATTGGTATGTATTGGAATAGATTTTTTGCTAAAAGAACTATCATATCTAACAGTGGATGAAAGAATAGTAAAACTGGCAGATGGGTTTACGTATGGAACTAAGGGTAGAGATGGTATGCGTAAACTTATAGAATTATCTTTATCGTTGGTCGAGCGATTTGCTTACGATGGTAAAATTACAGCTAATCAAATAAGGTCAAATATCAGCACACAATTTGAAATGCTTCCATCTCAAATACTTGGTGAATATTTCTCCAAAAGAGAAGTTTATAAGAACCTTTTTGTGGTGGCAAGAGAGTTAGAAAGCCTGGCAATGAACAAAACATTTAAATCTCATACTGATTCATCTATTGAATTAAAGAGTATGATTTTTTGTTTTCTTGACTACTGGAACGTGCCAAGAAAAAACTTTACTGATGCATTCACTATTTGATAAAGAGGCCTCTTCAATGAGGCTTTAAACTTAACAAAGTAAAATGAATACAATTATATACTTACCCAGCTATGTTCTACAGAACATAGCAATAATCAACCAAGTAATTACTCCCGATTTAATATTTATCTTTTTAAACTCACCCTCAATTAATTCGTCTAATAGTTTATTGTTGTAAGTGTTGGCTTTGTATTCGATATCTGACAGACTGTATTGTTAGAAATGATACTAGCCGTCAAGCTACAGCAAGTCTAAGGCCGTAGTATGTAGATAGCATTGAGAGAATTTCATTGTTGTAATAGAATGAAAGGTACGGACTTTCCAATTTATCAATATAAAACAACATGTTATAGTTTACTCAACAGTCTAAATTTTATTCTATCGATAACTTCTATATAGGTATCTTGAAGCAAATGTAGGTAATACATCTGTCCAAAACTTGGCCAAAGACGTAAGTTAATTAAGTCATTGACAAATTGATAGAAACAGTGTATAACTTGTAGAAATATTGAAGGTGTAAGGAGGTCATTAAATGAGCACATTCGAATTGCTAAAGACTGCAAATGAAATGACTTTTACTAATGAAAAAGTTCTGTTGTTGAAAGAGTATCTTAAGAAAGAAGATAGAAAGTTTGAGCTGGAATCCAAAAAACGTTTGATTGACGAGCAATTACTTTCAAAATCTTACGAAGCCTAAGATCCTATAAAAAAGAGCAATTTATGAATTGCTCTTTTTTTTATTTATATAAGTATGTTAAGGAAAACATTTAATTATGACGCCTTATCTTATTTGTAAATTTGAAAAGCAAACCCTTAGCAATCTTATTAAAGAGTGCTTTGATTCCAAGTTTCCTGATGTATATAATAAAATACAGATTGATTATATATATCGATACTTGAAAGACATAAAATGCAAATCAGTTTTGCTTGAACCTGTTTATATTGATAAAGATTACCTGGAAGACTACAAACAATATTATGTAAAAGGATTTAATAATAAAGGATATAAAACGTCTCGACTCCATTTTTTTTCTACTGAGTTGAGTCATAAAATCCTCGACAAATATTTAGAAGATGGTATTACTTCTGATGAAATAAAAATATTTCAAGAAACTTACCTTGGTTTTATGGTCATCAAACCATTACCTAAAACATTCATTGGGAAAACATGCCTGAAGCCTTATGATAGTTTAATTAATAGTGATGATAAAAAATGCATAACACGTGAGTATTGTGTTGATCTTTTTGGGATACCGCTCAAAGTTGAATCAATTGCTTTCCAAGAACAAGATATGGTAGTAGCAGCATATTCAACTACTGCTGTTTGGTCTTCACTTCACGCCTTAAATTATTGTGATATACGCACAATACCATCTTGCAGCGAAATTACAATTAATGCAATCAACCATATAAATAACTCTCACAATAGCTTCCCAAATACTTCATTAACTACTAAACAAATGTTGAGAACTATAGATGTAGAGAAAATAAAGCATCACCTCTTCAAAGTAGAACAATTAAACAATGAATCTTTTCATGACATTGTTAAAACACATATCGATAGCAAGATCCCACTTTTATTGAGGGGGTCAATTTATGGAATAGCGGAAAATAACAAACATACAAGAAAAAATGATTATACAATTACTATATTAGGCTATAAGGAAAGGAACAAAAGTAAAGCTATATATATTCATGATGACCGATTAGGCCCCTTTGTTAGGGCAAGGTATAAAAAGGTTGATATTGAATCAAAATTTAGCTGGGGATTGATAGTCCAAGAAAAAGATGACCAAACAAGGTGGATGGCTCCCCATGAAGTTTTCATACCTGACATACTAATATCCCTAACACCAAAAAAAGTAAGACTGTCTTGTGATTTTGCCATCAACACTTGTAGTCTAATTCAATTAATATATTTAAAGGTGCTGGAGATCGAGACTTCTAATGTCGATGCCCTTCCAAAGGTTGAATTCTCTATAAAACTAAAGGAAATATCAGAGATTAGGGAAAATTTCTTGAAATATGACTTTAGTAAGAGTAATGCTTTTGAAGCAGAGATACATTGTAAAAAAAGTAGAATTGACTTTTTAACCCAATCATATGCCCGATATCATTGGGTAGCATCATTTAAATTGAATGGCGAAGACGCATTCGATATTTTGTTTGACGCAACAGATATTCCTCAAGGTGATGCCGTATCAGCTATAATATATAAAGATATTTACAATTCCAATGCTATTTTAGATGTAATGAAAATTCTTGCCTCCAATGAGGAAGTACTTCATGATATTCTTAATGAGATTCCATCATATAGAGAAAATAGTTTCCTGCTTTCATTATTTTCTTTCCTGATGACTAAAGAGTATGATTATGCAAGCTATCTGGATGATTCCTATGGAAGATTAAGAGCACCAACTTATCTTAAGCAGGAAGAATATTATGGCGGAAAAATTACAGGCAATAAAACTTCAGAGATTTTCTATGGCCGCAGCCAAAAATCACTTAAAGAGATTACAAAAGATTTAAAAAATAATGTTAGAAGTTCTTTCTTGATCTGGGCTATCACACATGAAGGTGCCTTGGTAATTGGTAAAGAAATAAATAATAATGGTCATCCATCATTAACCGGTTTCAAACCAGCCAGGATTGCAGGCGAATTATTTATTGCAGATAATATCTATTTTATTAACTCTAAGTCTGGTCGCTATAGCAGAGATTATACTAATCCAAACAAGCTTCTTGAAAATGCTATAAAAAAATTCTGCGAAATTTTTCCTGACAATGATCTGTATATAGAAATAGAGCCTTTTAATCCGTAGATTAATCTTAATTGTAAAAGCAAGGGCTAACTTATCGAAGCTACGCTTCACTAAGTTCCCTTGCTTTTCTTCCCTTCGGTTGAAAAGGAAAACAAGTCTATTCTTTGATCACATAGCCGCTTCCCAGCTTCACCATCAGAAAACGAAGACAAAAGAATACAGATTCTTTAAAGAAAGTTAGCCACAGGTTGCAAACCCCGCCACAAACGTGATATTGATCACATTTACAATAATTAAAGCTAAATCCTATTGATGTTATAATAATAAAATATCCACAGAAAGTCATTTCCCCTTCGCAAGGAGTCATTCGTGGGTGAAGAACGCAAGAACATCAATCATAATACGCATATAGTTTTATATGATGAGGTAAGTGGTCTTTGCCCAAAATGCTTTAAACCTTTAATGGTTCAGAATGGCAAACGAAAAATAAAGCTCTATGAAGTAGCACACATATATCCATTTTCCCCTCGTGAAGAGGAAAAGGAATTACTTAAAGATGAGCAACTTCTTTGCGATGATGTTGATAGCGAAGATAATTTAATTGCCTTGTGCAGAGACTGTCATAAGTTGTTCGACAACCCAAGAACGATTGAGGGTTATCGGGAAATGTACGCTATCAAAAAGCAGTTGAGACAAGCAGCACAAATCAAAAACAGCCAATTTAATTTTAAGATTGAAGAAGAGATCAAAGAGATAATTGATATACTATCAACTCTTGAACCAAGTGAGGGTTCTCAATTATCGTACAAAGCTATGAGAGTTGATGATAAAATTCTTCCCGACTCTGGCCCTGCATTCAAGATAAAGGTCAAAGCTCAAGTTGCTTATTTTTACACTGAAATAAAAAAATTATTCCAACAACTCGATCAACGAGTTCCAAACACATCAGAAATAATATTCAACGAAGTTAAAACATACTATTTGATTTTAAAAAGAGAGAATTTATCTCAATCCGAAATATATAACCATTTGATTAATTGGATAAAAACAAACACAAAGGAAACTAATAGTGTAGCCGCCGAAGTTTTGGTGTGTTTTTTCATCCAAAATTGCGAGGTTTACTCATGATTACACCAAGTAAATCTATCTCAATCCAAGATTCAATATTATACAAGATGACAATCATCTTAGAAACTGAGTTTAACGAAATTAAGATTACTGATTTATACGAAAAAACATCAAGCAACTTCTCATCTCTGGACGAATTTGTTTACTCACTCGATTTTTTGTTTATTTTAGAGAAAATCATACTAAACCCAGCTAATGGGACGGTAATAAAATGCTAAAGAACATATACTGTGAAAAATTAATTAGAAAAGAACTGATTTTCAAAAATGGTTTGAATGCCATATTGGGACCTAAAAATGGTGCCAACTCTATCGGTAAATCATCAGTTCTAATGTTAATTGATTATGTTTTTGGTGGTGATGATTTTATCACCCTATGCAAAGACGTTATTTCTCAAGTTGGTCATCTAAACATCGAATTTACTTTTGAATTTGATGGAAAATCCTATCACTTTATAAGAAATACCGAAACCAATAATAGTGTGTTTTTTAGAAATAACGAAGAAAAATTAGAGTGGTCAATTGAAGATTTTAGAATCTTCTTGGCTCAGAAATATGGTTTTTCATCAAACGATCCGTCATTAAGAAATTTAGTTTCCAGATTCACGAGAATTTGGGGAAAAGATAATTACAATCCAAATAAACCTCTTCTACGCTATACAGGGGAAGGATATGCATCTATCAAAGAATTTCTCATTAAGTCCTTCGGCTATTATAACTTAATTGAAGAAATTGAAAAAAAGAAATCCGAAAACGAAGTAAGCAGAAAGAATATTGATATAGCGTTCAAGCAGGGTTTTGTCAAAAAAGTAAATTTAAAAGAATATAGGCAAGCAAAACAAGATTTAAATGTTATCGACAATAAAATTGACACTATAAAAAAAGATCTAGACCTTTTTGCAGCCAACATAAAAGCTATCCTTGATGAAAAAAGCCTAAGTTTAGCCATCGAAAAAGATAAATATCTCAAACAAAAATACTCTCTCGAGAGTAAGTTATTTAGAATTGAAGAAAATATTTCTGATACAAAGCCTATTCCCAAAAGATATTTCAGCAAAGTTGTCGATTTTTTCCCAACTGTTAACATTGATAAACTAAATGAAGTCGAGGGTTTCCATTTATCAATTTCAAAAATCTTGAATGATGAGTTAAAAAAAGAAAAAGAACGCCTTATATTCCAATTAAATGAGATTGATGCTGAAATTAGTATAATCGATCTCAAAATCAAAGAAATAGCTGCATCAGTCGATAGACCAGACGAGATTATTGATGAAGTTTTGTCATTATCTATAAAGAAAAAAGAAGTTGAAGATACGGTTAATTACCGCGAGCGCCAAGATGCTCTTAAACAAGCATCAAGCACTATAAAGGTAGAATTAAAAGAAAAGACAGAAGAAATTCTGTCAAAAATATCTAAATTATTAAACGAGAACCTCAAATTATACAACACAAAATTCTATGGTTCCGACAGAATACCACCACAGATCATTTTCAGTGATACAAATTATATTTTCGAACATCACTCTGACTCTGGGACAGGTAAATCTTATGCGAATATGCTGGCTTTGGATGTGAGCTTTTTACATACAACAAAATTACCCATAGCAATTGAAGATTCCATTGTTTTCAAAAACGTTGAAGTCGCAGCTATAGAAAAAATAGTTAATACATTAAACACTATTGATAAACAAGTTTTTATATCACTCGATCAATTAAATATTTATAGTGAAAAAACAAGATCAACTTTGAGAAAGGCAAGCTTTATGCGTATAAGCAGAAAATACCCTGCATTCAAAGTTTCATGGAACATTCAATCCAACAACAAATAATTATTTATAATGGCCGCCATGTACTAATGTGGTGGCCATTATTATATTGTTTATTACAAAATAACACCTACACATTGACATCCCTCTTGAATCAAATATAAGTAAATAAGAACATAAGGAATATGTTTTTGATAGAAAACACGAAAGGAGTTCGTATGAAAAATACTTTTAATAAAATATATAAAAAAGAATCACCTGAAAGTTTGTTAAGAACACATTGCATCAGTGTTAGATTGAACCATGAAGAACTACAGCTTCTCAATGCAAGGCGTGGAGACAAAAGTAAAGGTGAATGGTTTCGCTTGGCTTTTCTCGATAAGATTCCAGTAGCTGTGCCGCCTATCAACATTGAAGCCTGGAAATCCCTTAGCGAAATTTCACAGAAGCTGAACAAGCTACTTATTCATCTCGAAAGTAAAAGCACTGGTGGTCAGCTTACAAAGACAGAAATCTTCGCAGTGAAGCGCCAGATCTCAGAGCTTCGCTCATGCCTTACCGCTTCAAGCACATCTGTCAGGTAGGTTGCATGAAAGGGATGCAAAAAATCAAAAGAGGAAAAACCTTTAATGGACTTATTTCTTATTTATTAAAACCTGCTTCGCACCACAAGTCAGATCCGTATGTAGTCGGCGGCAATGTCATAGAAAGCTTCGCAGAAGCACTAAGTGCAGAGTTCAACGCTACGAAGCTCCTACGCTCCGATGTCAGTAAACCTGTTTGGCACAATTCTCTGCGTCTGCCTGCTGGTGAGAGTCTACCTATACACCGATGGAAGCTGTTAGCCGATGACTATATGAAGCGTATGGGCTTCTCTGATACGCATCTACGCGCTTATGTCCTACATGATGATAAAGATGGACAACATATACATATAGTTGCAAGTCGCATAGATGCAACTTCGGGGAAGCTCTACTTAGGTAAAAATGAGAACCTTATCAGCACCCGTATCATCCAGGATCTTGAACAAGACTACCAGCTAACAAGAACCAAAGGACCGAAAGCATCTCTAGCAGCGCCCTCACCTAAACCGAAGCTCAAAAAATCCCGTAATGAGATGATGATAGAAAAGAGAACTGGTGAGCTATGCCCAAAAGGATTAATCCAAAACGCCCTTAACGAACTGCTTGATACCAGGCAATCGATTACCGACTTCGTGCAACAGCTTGTGGCACAAAATATCAGGCCAATCCCTAACATTGCCTCTACTGGACGCATGAACGGCTTCTCATTCGAATACAACGGGATTGCTTTCAAAGCATCTCAATTGGGAAAAGGGTATTCCTGGTCTGCCTTGCAAAGCAGAATCGACTACCAACAGGAACGTGATAATGCTTTCCTGTTTAAACTGAAATCATCTGTCAGAGAAACATCTGTTAGTGCAACTCATGATATGGTCATAACTATAGATGCTCCTGAAACAACGACAGAATACGTTAACCGCCCCATAGAAGCACTTATCCTCGATAAACGAGCTGCTGGTCAGGACGAATACTCTATCGCTTCTGTCGAAGCGCTTCTCCCAGAAGCTGTTGCAACTAACAAAGAAGCGATAGCAACCGAAACGTTAAAAGTAGCGCCCAAGCGAAGCTATAGGGCTTCAACGTTCAGATGGTTAGAGACCATCCCCTATCTCAATACCATTATTACCATCTTCAAAAACCTCAAAATCCCAACCCTTAAACGCCCTCAAAAACACAAAACCATCACTAGCGTGAGAATGGTAGAGATTACGCCTCTCCCCCAAAAAAATCTCATTGAATCAGCACCTCAATCCAGAAGAGCTTCGCTTTCGATGTAAGGCTGGCAAGCCTTTTTGATAGATACAGGTCAATAAATTGATCGTTTATACCGATCGATATTCCTTTGTTGATAGCCTGCATCTATCATTAATCTTTAATCGATCGGTACAAGTGATTTGCCTTTCCTGTAAACCCAGTCAAAATGTGATTTCACACCAAAGAATATAACAGACTGATTTAACTAGTCTATTTAAGTATTCAACTAACATGCAGGTTTTGAAATGGCAGATACCATCTCATCTGTAGTCCCTGATTTCTTCATACACCGAATATGAATTTAACATCTAACACAAAGGAACTTGTATGAGCATCTCCACCACGAAACGCCGCAATGAAGAAGTCAATGTTGGTCTTTCTGATCGCCGGAAAGCAGAGATTACAGCCTCAAAGTTTTATCTGTTTGGTGAAACTTACACGTTTGTTAAGACTTTCTCTGGCACTGTCATTAATTCCAACCCAAGCAATAATCAGATCTGGGTAAAAACCGACGCTGGGGATGAGAAGCAGATTTCCGACTATGGTATCCCCTTCAGAAGTTCACACACTATTTATAAATACGAGCTTCGCCAGTATAGTGAGGATGGTTCGTATAATGTGTATAAAGATGCACTTATCGTTAATAAGAACACGGGAGAACATGAAGTAAACTTAAACAGGAAAAAAGTTGTCATCCCCGCTTTTCTGACAATGCTGTTCCATAATGCTTCTACAGCATCGTATTACAGAGCAATGCCTGTTTCGAAACTATTCTCTATTGTTTTCATTTTACTTTGTGCTGCTGCACTTATTTCATTTCTCACATTGCCTTGGGGCTTTAAAGATGGATATGTGTGGGATGAGCACAAGTATATGTGGCTCACATATTTCCTATCAAGGATCGGATGCTTCGTTTGTATCAAATGGATTAAAAGAAGAAGCGCTAGATTTGATCATGAAATCAGAAATCTTATCGATTTAGTAAAAAAATAAGCAACAAAGAGTTAGCCCGTAGATTCCTACTACGGGCTTTTAAAATAATTACAATCCATATTTTCTTTTCTTCTCTTTGATGGATAACGATCTTTTTAGGGTCGAAGCATCATATTTCCTTTTCTCATTAGCATAGACTTTCTCTGTTCGGCTACCATTACTGACTATAAAGTTAATCAATGAAGAGCATACATGCTTCATACGCTCTTTGTTGATCAAATCATCATCAAGTTTATTTATATGAGTATAATATGAAAGTAGCAGAAAGGTTAAAACAACCTCCCTGTTGGAGAAGGTCATTTTTTCGATACCACTTTGGTATTTGATATAAAATCCTGCACAAAAAAGATATGATTGTTCTATAATTCGTTGATCTGAGAAACCTGATTCAGCGAGTTTATCAACGAATCGATCAAGCAGAAGAAGATACCTTTCCATAAGATTAATATTTATTTTTTCCATAATATGCATCCTTGCAATTTTTTTTGTCATCCTGACAATTAAAGAAATACCATAATTATCAATCATGTCAATAGTTAAAACCTATCAATTTTATTAAAGGTATTTTGCAGGTAACGGATTATTAAGTTCTTCAATCGTTATTTGTTTAAGGTGAGCATTATAAAGCCATACTTTGAACTGCTCTAAATAGCGTTCATTTAATGCCTTCAAAGCTTCATTTTCTGCTTCAAGTCTTCTAATTCGTTGAGAAGCCACTTTTAAATTAGCAGGTTTTACAGTGTGTATTGCACCAGATTTGATAGTGGCCTTTTTCACACTGAAGCTTTCTGCAATCCTTACATGACTACTTAAGGATTGTCTTGATGGTCTTTTCCCAATAATCCTTACTAACCTGTCGCACAAAGCATCCCAGGTTAGTTTTTCATCTATAGACCATGTGTTAATAACATCTACAATCTTCTTCTCATGATAACCATTTATATGCTTAGCCATTTATTCTCCTTTTTTTATTCTCTTATGGAATTCATACCATCTATCAGCATTTATGTTCCCATCATGTTTATCATACAGTGTTCTTTTTAAAATTTTATCGTGAATGTTTGAAATCGTTTCGTTATCTAAACCAGAATTCTCAATCGGATAATGTTCACACGGCTTAAACGCATATGAGTGCTTGCAGTAGCCATGTTTTGATACAAGTACTGCACCACTACTAAGTGAGTCAAACTCATTAAGATCCACCACTGGAATATCCTTTATTCTGTGCTCATTAACACATACTGATAACTTTTGTTCTCTTATTGCTTTAGACATTTGAAGATGCGATCTGTGGTCATAAGAAACATTTTGAGAAATAAGCTTACGTCCAGACCAGCGAGCAATACTAAATTCATCCATACCATTTATTTGAGCAAATGTGTTGAGAAGATGCCTCAGTTGATGTGTTCTTAGCAAATATGGGCTACCATCTTCATTTATATAACCATGTCTTTTAAAAACATTAAAATACCCTTTTATATAATCAGAATCAACGATATCAGTTTTAAAAAAATTCGTTGTAGGTCTGAATAATTTATCTGACATTTCCTTTTTATTTTGATTTAACTGTCCTTCAGTTAACAAGCAAAGCGCATTAGAATATTTGATTTTCTTCTCTCTATCATACCAAAAGAGATCAGGAGGTATATTCTCTTTAAGGGTTCCCTTCGTTGAATTAGAGTAATTCTTTTGAATTTCAGCAGCCAATAACCTCGCTTGACTTGATAATTCTTTTAATCTGCTAATAGCCTTTTTAGCTACAGGTATCATTAAAGTTGGAATCCATTTTATATTGCCTTCATACCCTTTTGCTGAAAAAAATCTTAAACCGTATCTTTGAATGCCCTTGCCATCACATTCTGTGATTTCACAATCCGCTGGCAAAGCTAAAATTTCCGATATCCTACTCGGTGCACACATAAGTAAAGCAAGCACAGATGTAGTAAATATATCTCTTGACGATAATTGTTCATCCCGCTTTGAAAAAATCTCAGCAATCGCAATAACTGATTTGATATCAGGCAATCTAGAATGGCCTTCCAGTGAAGAATCATAACCAGTCCAAGACTGAGTAATCCTATACCTAATTGGATTTACCCAAAATAAATAAAATGAGTTAGTCATCCTATTATCATTTAAAAATGAACTCAATTTCTCAAGTTCTTTCCCAATAGCAAATGCATGTGCTTTAGAATACTTTTCAGAGGCTATCCTTATGCATTCATCAAAGATTGAATTGTTGCAATAGTTTACATTAGCTTCCATATTGATTTTAAGTAAAACGAATTCGACAATCTTCAACATTGATAATGTTGAGTGTTTCGTCTTAGATTTATTGAATGAATGCACATGCAACATATATGCTTTAGCAAAATTAATAAAGCTATCATCTAAGCACTCCTTGCTGTTTAGGTTGTTTTTTGAGTTAAACTTAGTAAACCTATATAAACCTTTCCATTTATTGCTTTCCCATGAAGTTGTTAAATTATTATTAGAAATAGTACTCTTACAAAATTCGATAAACTTAATAACATTATCGTGAGGGTTGTTTTTATTGCTTGGTTCAAAAATAAATATATTGTTCATAATGCTCTCCAGGAATTGAATTTTTTACACGTTAAACATTTCAAATCCTCTTTCGTATCTTCCAATAAGAAAAATGCATCTGAAACATACTTGATAAAAAAGTTCTTGTTTTCTTCAATCTCTATGCCCATAAGTATATTAGATAAGGGGTTAAAAAACGCACTTAGTCTCTTATCGATGTCATAAACGTTGTCAGGATTATTTTTTATATATATCATAGAAGAGTTTACTGATTTATGATCTAACGCTTTAGCAATCACCTCAATTGAGGCTCCTTCATTAGCCAGTCGACTTCCTAACGTATATCTGAATCTTCTAGCATTAAGTTCTATATAGCTGTTAGTCCTTTCTGACCTAACATCGAATTTTGACGGAAAGTGTTTTAATAGTTTTGACATAACTGAATTTTTCATATGGAAAAAATCTGTTGTTAAATCATATAAAAAATCCTCAATCCTTTTTGTTTCCGTAATCTTATCTAAATTCATGAAGATTGGTAATTCGCCTCTATAGTTACTAATCCCAACACTGAATTTATCTTCAACAAACGCCTGATTTTTATTAATTAGCATTGATAAGCTGTCATATAAGAACGGTTTTATCATAACCATGTTAAATTCTTTTCTGAAACATTTTCTTTGTTTTACTTTTGGTACATTCAAAAAGCACCCTCTCTCATTTTTAATGAGATCTTTAGCTTTTAGAGATATTAATTGTAATGGCCTTCTTCCTGTTATTGCCAGCAAAAGGATATAACAATACAAAAAGCATTGAATTTTCTTCTCATGATAAAATTTTCCAACGGCGTTAATGATGTTATTGAATTCCGTTTCAGTTAAAGGTCCTTTATTTGGATCTCGTCTTTTAACTGCATCTCCTGTTTGGTTTGGAATGATTTTTATTTTCTCCAGCATTCTAATGGCAGTCGCTTCTACCCCAGGGTAATTGAGATTTTTCCATTTAATGATGAAAGCCTTAATTAAGTTTAGTTTGTAGTTTCTTTCTGAACCTAAATAAACATTCAATTGATATATTGCTTTGTCATCAATAGTATCTATGGTTATTGCACTAAACCACTTATAAAATAGAGTGTTAATATTTTGTATATAAAAAGAACTATATTCAGACGCATAGTAAGCTAATGTTTTTAAGTAGCTAAGTTTCATTTTTGTAGGCATTATATCTACAACTTTATGAGGGTATACGCAGTTTTCTTTATCAAGTTGCCATTTCTTATCTGACAGTTTGAAACTATATCTATTCATCTTAGCAAAAAAAATCTGCTCACTTTCAATACATTTGATTTCCACATTAAACCCCACTAATTATTTTACTTACTGATTTATAGACCTTTAGGACGACATCCTTCTCTTGTTGGGATATATATTTAAAATTGTATCTATCACACATGATTGACTCCTTTGACCAACCCATTAGATAATTCCTTAAATCTTTCCTTCTAGTATATTCTAATTCAGCGCCTTCTATTCCTTTAGAATACATATAATTCCAAGAGTGCCTTAACCTATGACCTGAAAGATTATATAGCTTTGGACTTGCTCGTTTCAGTGTTGATATCACCTTCTCATAAGCTGAAATGCTTAAGGGTTCTCCTGCGTTTTTTCCGGTGCAATGAGCCACCAATAAGAAATTATGCTTTTTCCTTTTTGTCATTTTTTCCCTGCTATTGCTTATGTAATCAAAAATTTCACTGGCTAACTCATCAGATAACGGAATAACCCTTTCTCCAGTCTTTACTAATGGTTGATAAGATCTTCCATCTTCTTTTGAATCATGTCTTCTGACTACACTTAAAGTGTTGTCTCTGAGATCAAAATCATCTATTTTAAGATTGAGCAACTCTCCAGCCCTTAAACCTAAATTTAAGAGCAAGGTAAATATTAGTCTGTTCCTGACCTGTACTTCCTTATGGAAAGGGTTTTCAATCCCACCAATTTCCAATAGACGGAAAAGCACATTGATCTCTTCTTCGTTTAACGATTTTTCAGATATTTCATTCATATTCAATGAACTGTTTCTTGGAATATGTGCTCTGATACTTTCAATAAATACTTCTACTTCATACTTTGCATGAATCCCCTTTGACGAATGAACTAATCCACATAACCACTTAAGGTAGCGTGAAAAAACGTGTACTCTATAACTAAAGGTTCTCTTCGCAATAAACTTATTACTTGCTGATTTTATATTTATAATTTTTTGTTTATCGAATCTTTGTTTCGCATATCTTACCAGATCATCTATTTCTGCAACACTGAGATACTTTTTAAGCTCAATTCTCTCAACTATATTAATTTTCCTACTATCTAAGAAATTACTAAAAATTAGTAAGTTAGTTGCAACTATTTCCATAGTTGAGGCGGTTGCGCCTCTATTTCTTATGTCTGTAGTAAGAAATAGATTTTGATAGTAAGCTGGTAAATTACTATTTTTATCAAGGATCAGGCATCCTCGCTCCCCATTACTCATGATGAATTTCTTTACTTTATATCCCATTTTGACCTCATTCTTTACAAATTAATATCACTCTCACTTATTAAATATATTCCAATTCAAAATAATTCAAATTTTTTACAATGACTTTAGTTTATTTGGTATATATATTAATGGCTTGAAAAAATTTATTTGACGTCAAATAAACAGGTACGGCTAGTTGATGGTATCCATACCCGATATTAAGAAACCACCTTTAAATACCTATGGCATAAGCCCTGCCTGAAAAAACGTAAAGAATTACGTTAAATATAGGTTTTTTAAAGATATAAACTTTACAAATCTGAGAATTAATCTTCATAAATATGAAGGCTGTAATTTTATTTCAGGCGACATGCTTTCTTGAATTTTCGATAGTTAATTGAATCCACTCTTCCACTTCACTTTCAATGAAAGCAACTGCACGAGATCCAATTTTCACTGGTGATGGGAAACATCCTTTGCTGATTAGATGATAGATCCAGGCTTTACCATAACCGGTTCGATTGAGAACTTCAGGGAGGCGAATAAGACGGGTGTTGTGCTGATTCATAGTCGTTTCCTCTTCTTTCGTTTTGATGGAAACGACTATACGAATGAATCAGCGGGAAAGAGACAGAAGCTGGGAACGCCAGAGCTAATGGAGGTTGGCCTTAGTCAGAATCAGCGATTTTCATCACGTCTGAAACTCTGATGTTTTTGAGATGGCTGTTTTTGTTGATGAACAGATGAAACTGTCGGATGAAAGGTATACTGGCTGCTTTTATCGCCAGTGGTCTGTCTGTGTCCCGAATTTGGTGATTAAGTCGGGTCTGTTCTTCATCATCATCGTCGGTGTAAAGGAGGCGTGAAAGTCGATCTTCTGATATGCGAACCTTATGCAAGGTTGACCATACAAGGATGTCGATCATGGGTATCAATCTGTAGTTGATGAGTTTCTTAATCGTTCCATAACCGAAGCGGATAGCGTCCGTTGTATCTGCCTCGATACCTCTGACTTTACGCCATTGAGGTAGCGCTGCTTTGAGTGATTCAGCTATTTCCTCATCAGTTCCATTCGCAAGGTCAATTTCGACCATGACCGTATCCCTGAACAACTTGGGGAGAGCTTCTGATACAGGGCTATCGAGGAATTCACGGTTAACCGAATACTCATCACTCCCATCCCAAAAGAACAGTGAATTTCGCAGACCGTTGATGCTCAACTGTGCCAGTCGTTCGGTGGTTGTGAGAAAGAAGTGCGGTGGCTGGTAAAGGGTATCCTCTCTTGTGAGATAGCCGAGATGCTTTTCTGTGATGAGAAACGGTTTTCCAGTGAAGATCCTGTCGATGTAAAGCCTAACCGCTTCTGCTTCAAATTCCTCATGATACGGCTTAAAGAACAGTGTTCTTGCCAGTAGCTCATGGTAAAGCTGTATGAGCGGAAGCTCTTCAAACTTACGATAGCTATCAACATCCAGCCATTTTTTAACTTCTTTGGTGTGTTCCGTTGACCAGTTTTTCATCATCCAGCCCGCCCCTTGAATCCATGTGGTGGCTTTAGCTTACTGCAACCCTTCAGTCAGGTGAAATTTTTAGGGTAGCAGTGTTTTTCCTCCATCTAAGATGATTTTACCTTTTAGGCATACGCTTAGGCATACACTGATACAATGCAATTAAAAAAATCAATTATAATCAATATATTATATTGTTTTATTTAATCCTCTCGTGCCGACCAAAATTCCCCTTAAAAACCAGCCTGTCAGGGCTGGTTTTTTTATGCCTACAATTAAAAAGTTAGCTGATGCCAGAGACGTTATTTTGCATGAACTGATTTTGCATGAGCTGATCGGCGTAAACCATGTTTGTACTAAAACAGAAAAAGCGCATCTACACCCTATGCTGGAAGAAATGTTTGCAGTGACAGGTAAATGAGTAAGCAATCTGTCGCAGCAATAATAAAACGTTCTGGTAACGTAAATGGCTTACCACTTCTTTGTCACTAACAATTAGCCTCCCTGTCGCCATAGGGTCGATAACGATCGGCTAGTCACAACACGTTTTTGTAGACAACGTACGGTGATGAATTACTCCTTCAGCCAGCAACTCGCTAATTGTTATTCAACTTCAGAAATTATAACTAATTGAAGCACCTACAAAATTATGCCCTGAATTTTTATCCGTGAGTGATCCATTCGAGAAATGCCGGATATAAGCTTCTGTAGAAAAAGCCCCAAAGTTCCAGCCAAGAAACGCTTTTTCTCCAAAGGTAAATGCAGAATTGACACGCATATCATCTCGCGACTTAGATTTTATATAAGCCCCCAGACCAATACCGGTATAGATACCAGCGAAATGAACCAGCGCCACATCCTTCGAGATACCCAATACGCCCTGGTTATATTTATTGCAGGGAACGCTGCCAGAATGTTTACTGCAATCATCGTTCCCCTTAGCCTTAAATCCTCCTAACTCCAGATTATTTCTTGCCTGTAAAAAGAAAAAATCGCTGGGTTCACTGTATGTCAGAAAAGCCGTATATAAGTGCTCAACCCCTCCTCTCCTTATACTTTCTCCCCCAGCAAAAGAGATCTGATGTTTGTTGCCCTTACCAAAAAAAACATTATCATTAGCAGAACATGCGAATGCACAAGGTAATAATATATATACAACTATTCTCTTCATATACACTCCATCACCATTTCAATGTCAATAGTTATTTTTACCGGCTAACATATTTAAAATTTTCTACGCCACGCTTACGCTCACAGAAACGGCTGATATAGCATCCAGTATTAATATTATTTTCATAATTACTCCAACCAGCATTTTTGATGCAAACAGGCTGGACATGGACTGTGTGCAGACATCGAAACATACTCACTACGATCTCCCCTTGAGTCGCCCCAACGGGTGCTCAAAACGCCGCGAGTGTTGTTCAGGCACATCCAGGATAAGTTATAAGTGAACGACTCTCATTCCTGACCACATTTTCATTTATGATAAGAATATCGTCAGAATCTATTTATCGCATGAAAATATCTCTACTATTGACTTGATATTTAATTTAACAGATGTCGCGGTTTATTCGTTCTGCTCAGATGTATTTCATTGACATTAATAAAACCATAAATAAATTCAATTAAAATGATTTGTTAATAATGAAAAGCTTTAGACGCTATGACTTTTAATAAGGAATTTCCTGCCAGTACAGATTGTCTGGACTTACGGGTGCAAAGGCGCAGCAATATATGCCACACTTCTGTTATGTCACATTGTCCGAAAAAAGCGTCCAGACCAGTATTCAACCTCAGGGAGTATTCTGTTTTCTCTCACAACAGGTTGTTTTATCCTTTCTATCGTTCAGCTAATTACTCGCCTGTCACAGGTTTTACTACTTACCCATGCACTAATTAGGGTAAAATTTACGCGCTTGACAATGTGGCAAATCTGGACGATTTCCGCGCTGAAAACAATAATCATTCTAATAAAACTCAGGAGATATAGCATGCCTGAAGTAACACCTTTTCAGGTGCTTATTGTGGACGACCATCCACTTATGCGGCGAGGTATTCGTCAATTACTGGAACTGGATCCGGCTTTTTATGTCGTTGCCGAAGCGGGTGACGGGGCGAGTGCGATCGATCTGGCGAATCGCATTGAGCCCGATCTGATCCTGCTGGATCTGAATATGAAAGGTCTGAGCGGGTTAGATACCCTGAACGCGCTACGCCGGGATGGTGTGACGGCGCAAATTATTATTCTTACCGTCTCGGATTCCGCCAGCGACATCTACGCGCTGATCGACGCCGGCGCCGACGGTTATCTGCTCAAAGATAGCGATCCGGAAGTGCTGCTGGAGGCCATTCGCAAAGGCGCTAACGGCGGTAAAGTCTTTAGCGATCGGGTCAATGAATATCTGCGTGAGCGCGAACGGTTTGGCACGCAGGAAGATCCCTTTAGTATCCTGACCGAACGAGAGTTAGATGTCTTGCATGAGCTGGCGCAGGGGCTTTCTAACAAACAGATTGCGTCAGTACTGAATATTTCTGAGCAGACGGTTAAGGTGCACATTCGTAATCTACTTCGCAAACTAAACGTGCGCTCGCGCGTCGCGGCGACCATTCTATTTTTACAAACACGCGGAATGCAGTAACAAGCCAGGCCCGATGGCGCCACGCCACCGGGCCGTCAGGGTCTTATTTCTCCTGCGCCAGCCGGATACTGCGCTCTATCACCGCCCGCCG
>NZ_JAMLWO010000006.1:0-278654 GCF_056991255.1 Salmonella sp. A1325
CTGCCGCAGGCGGCGGCCATCGGCATTATCGGCGGCGCGGACGGCCCGACGGCGATTTACCTGTCGGGCAAACTGGCCCCGGAGCTGCTGGGAGCCATCGCGGTGGCGGCGTACTCGTATATGGCGCTGGTGCCGTTAATCCAGCCACCGATTATGCGCGCGCTGACCAGCGAGAAAGAGCGCAAAATCCGCATGGTGCAGCTGCGCACGGTGAGTAAGCGGGAAAAAATCCTCTTCCCGGTGGTGCTGCTCATGCTGGTGGCCCTGCTGCTGCCGGACGCCGCGCCGCTGCTGGGGATGTTCTGCTTTGGCAATCTGATGCGTGAAAGCGGGGTGGTGGAGCGTCTGAGCGACACGGTACAGAACGGGCTGATTAATATCGTCACCATTTTCCTGGGGCTTTCCGTTGGCGCAAAACTGGTGGCGGACAAGTTCCTGCAGCCGCAGACGCTGGGCATTCTGCTGCTGGGGGTGATTGCGTTCGGGATTGGGACGGCGGCCGGGGTACTGATGGCGAAGCTGCTGAACCTGTGCAGTCAGCACAAAATCAACCCGCTGATTGGCTCCGCCGGCGTGTCGGCAGTGCCGATGGCGGCGCGCGTGTCGAACAAGGTGGGCCTGGAATCGGACCCGCAGAACTTCCTGCTGATGCACGCGATGGGCCCGAACGTGGCCGGGGTGATTGGCTCGGCCATTGCGGCGGGCGTGATGCTGAAGTACGTACTGGCAATGTAATAGTGGATGGGATACGCATGTCGTATCCCATTTTCATCCAAATTTTTTCTGAAAGAAAAGTAAGTATGAACTGGTTCAGGTTCCGGTGATGCCGAATGCAAGAAAATACCGTAATTAAATATCTAAATACCAATATGTTTATACGGGAAATTACACACTGGTTTGCCAGACACTCGTTTCAAAACCGGATATTTCTACTGATCCTGTTTACATCCACCATCGTGATGCTGGCAATCACCTGGTATCTGACCGATATCACGAAAGAGCGCCTGCATTATCAGGTGGGTCAACGTGCGCTTATTCAAGCAATGCAAATATCCGCTATGCCAGAATTAGTTGAAGCCGTAGAGGCGCATGATTTGCCACGCATCAAAGCGCTGATTGACCCAATGCGCTCGTTTTCGGATGCGACTTACATTACCGTTGGCAACGAAAAAGGTCAGCGACTGTATCACGTTAACCCGGATGAGATCGGCAAATATATGGAGGGCGGCGATAGCGACGATGCGCTGTATAATGCTAAAAGCTACGTATCGGTGCGCAAAGGTTCATTAGGCTCTTCCTTGCGTGGTAAATCCCCGATTCAGGACAGTACCGGTAAAGTCATCGGTATTGTTTCCGTCGGCTATACTCTGGAACAGTTAGAGAGCTGGCTTAACTTACAAATCAGCTCGTTGCTGTTCCCGATGGCGATACTGTTGCTGGTGCTGTTGTACTGCGCCCGCCGCTTCTCGCTGCATATTAAAAAGCAGATGCTTAACATGGAGCCGCAGCAGCTTTCACAACTATTAATTCAGCAAAGCGTGTTATTTGAGTCGGTATTTGAAGGGTTGATCGCCATTGACTCCCATCACCGTATTACCGCCATTAACCAAACGGCTCGCCGCTTACTGAATCTGAGCCAACCGGAGTCTGAACTCATTGGCTATGCAATCCACCATATCGTGTTGCCGGAGGCCTTCTTTTACGATGCGCCGCAAAAAAACAAAAAAGATGAGATCGTCACCTTTAACCAAATGAAAGTCATCGCCAGTCGCATGGCGGTCATTATTGACAGCCAGCCTCAGGGCTGGGTTATTAGCTTTCGCAACAAAGACGATATCAATACACTCAGCCTGCAGTTAAGTCAGGTGCGGCAATACGCCGATAACCTGCGCGCCGTGCAGCATGAGCATCGCAACCTTATTTCCACCATTGCCGGACTGCTGTTCCTGAAGCGCTACGATAATGCGCTGGCGCTGATTCAGCAGCAGTCGGAAAGCCACCAGAAAGTACTCGATTTTATTTCCCATAATTTCCGTGACCACCACCTTGCGGGGCTATTAATCGGTAAATATTATCGGGCAAAAGAGCTGGGGCTGGAGCTGATTTTCGATCCTTCAAGCTTTGTTGAACACCTGCCGTCATCGCTCTCGCATAATGAATGGATTTCGATTGTTGGCAATTTATTGGATAACGCCTATAACGCCACCCTGCTCAATCGCGAAGGCTCGCGACAGATTGAGTGCCTGATCAACAGCGAAGGTAATGAAGTCATTATTGAAGTTGCCGATCAGGGATGTGGTATTGACGAAAATATCCGCCAGCATATTTTCGAGCGTGGAGTGACCACCCACAACAACGGCGATCACGGAATTGGATTATGGTTGGTGCACAGCTACGTCAAGCAGGCCAATGGTGACATTATCGTCGATAACAATAATCCTTTTGGCACCATTTTTACCCTCTATATCCCTTTTACCAGAGAAGAATAACATGGATAGCATTACGACACTCATCGTTGAAGACGAACCGATGCTAGCGGAAATCCTGGTGGACACCATCAAGCTTTTTCCCCAGTTTTCAATCGTCGGCATCGCAGACAAACTGGAAAGTGCAAAGAAGCAAATACGCCTCTATCAACCACAGTTAATTCTATTGGATAATTTTTTACCCGATGGCAAAGGGATCGATTTAATTCGTCATACCATCAGCACCAACTACACGGGGCGAATTATTTTCATTACCGCCGACAATCATATGGATACCATCAGCGATGCCTTACGCATGGGCGTATTCGATTATCTGATTAAGCCGGTACATTATCAGCGCCTGCAACATACCCTGGAGCGGTTTACCCGTTACCGCAGTTCATTACGTTCCAGTGAGCAGGCAAACCAGACGCACGTTGATGCCTTATTTAATATCCAGGCCAAAGAACAAACCGCAGAACCGAATAGCGGACTGCGGGGAATTGATGAAAACACCTTCAACCGGGTACGACAAATATTCGCCGACCCGCAGGCAGTACATACAACAGACACTCTGGCGCAAATTCTGGGCAGCAGTAAAACCACTGCCCGACGCTATCTGGAACAAGGCGTGAAAAATAACTTTCTCGAAGCGGAGATCAGCTACGGGAAAGTGGGCAGGCCGGAGAGACTCTATCGCGGCAAAGTATGAGATTATGGTGCCAACATGTAATTACGGCGCATAGGCAAACACCTCAGCCACCCACTGACGAAAACCGTCCACATCCAGCGCCAGCGCCACCTGCGCGTTGGCGGGCTGCCCCAGACGCCCTTCAATATCCACCACCGTGGTACCGGCGGTATATTGCCCCTGCGTTTCTACGGCCACAAAACAGGATTGCAGGGTAAAAAGCTCCGGACGCACCAGCCAGGCGATAGCGCAGAGATCGTGCATCCGCAGACCGCTTTGCATACTGCCGCTGCGGTAATGGCTGAACAATGCATGCAGCATGCCGCCGGTTTTATTAAGCGCAGGAAGCGTAGCCAGATACTCCGGCGTCAACACGGCCTGATTGGTGACGTCCAGCCCACACATCACAATCTCAATGCCGCTACGAAATACGTGGGCGGCGGCTTCCGGATCGACAGCAATGTTAAATTCAGCATTAGGCGTAAAATTGCCGCGCCCTGCGGAACCGCCCATCAACACCAGACGGCGAATGTTACACGCACACTCCGGATAGTGCATCAGTAGCAACGCAATATTGGTCAATGGCCCAATCGCCACTAATGTCATGGGCTCCGGGGCGTTCATCAACACATCCCGGATAGCGATAAACGCAGGCTTCGCCAGCGGTTGGCGCTGATGGTCGACAAAATCATAGCCTTCCATACCGGATTCGCCGTGGACGTATGCCGCATCGCGTAACGGACGCAGCAGCGGCGTCGCGGCCCCTTGTGCAAGTGGCACATCGGCGTCCCAGAAATGCAGAAGCTGCAACGCATTACGGGTCGTTTTTTCAACGGAAACATTGCCTGCGACGGTGGTTATTAGTTGCAGATCAAGCTGGGGGGCGAACAGCGCAGCGGCAATCGCAGCCGCGTCATCAATGCCCGGATCGGTATCAAGAATAATGTGTAGGGATGCTGTCATTAACGCTCTCCTGACCTATTGTTTTATATCTTCATACTCAGCGCGACTGATACAGGTATCAGGCACATCGTCATCCGTCACCAGACGCGGACTTAGCTTATCACCTTCGACAAACGGAACTAATGGACAAAAACGCCCTGGCGATGCTTTGTTTTCCTGCCACTGAATCTCAAGCGATTCGGGCTCAGCGCCGGGTTTTTCTGCCTGAATCACGGTACGAATATTACCGGTTAGCCAAAAAGGTTGACACGTCCCATCAAGGCTAAGAGGCGGCGTCAAATGACCATTTTTACGTACTAGCGGATAAATAATACGCCCATCAGCGTAGGAAGGTATCATGTAGCAGTTATACATTTTGCCTTTACTGATCACAGGCTGAAAGTAGCTTTCACCGCGATCGATCAGTTCAATCGTTTTTCCTTTCCAGCGATACACATTGACGCCATGGCTGCAGCAACCGCCGCGCCAATAGCTGACAATCTGTTTATGTTCAGCATCGATCTCTGGTGAAGTGATTTCCTGATAAGACGCTGGCGCATCAACATAACGCTGTTTGGCGGGGTCATAGAGCCATGTTTGTACTGGAGCATCCGGCCCAGCAAGTAACTCTGTTACAATCGACAGATCCGGGTAGCCATCAAAATTGACATCCCCCCATTGAGGCATAAACGGGCTACAAGTGCCCACCGAGGCGGTATCTAAGGTCTGTATGAGTTTACCATCACGGTATAATTTTATCGCCGAAATGGCCGGCGTATTGCCGCAATCAATCTCTTTGGAAGGGTCGTAACCCCCTGCATCATTCGTGTTCGTGACCAGCACAATATCAAGGGAGTTTTTAGGTTTGAGGTAGATAAGGGCAACAGGAAAATGTCGTTTTTTATCTGCGGACGTCCATTCGCCTTTAATCTCACTGCTGGAGATTTCCGCATTCCAGTAACCCGAAAGCGCCTTTACGCGTTCTTCAAGATGCACCTCTTTATCCTGGAGTGAGCCGCGTAGAGCAATCGCTGCCTTGTGCTGATTGCAGGGTTTATAGCAGTAATACCCATAAAGCGTGTTACCAAATCGCGTGATATTAACGTTTACCGGTTTCCCCGCGATAGTTCCGGTATAGTTTCGCTCCCAGGCGGGTAGCTCCAGCACCGTGGCGCTTGTCGCGTCCATCCAAAAGCCGATGGCGAGTAACGTTGCCAATCCATATTTTATTTTGCCCATTTCCCTTATCCCTGTAGGCATTACAACCCAAAAACCAGCAACGATTGTGCTGGTTTTTCAGATGAATAGCAAAAAGGTGGGGCATTAACAACGGATGACGACTACGCCTTATTCTTCCTGTCGCACATTGAATATCAAAAGAAATTCTTAAGATCTGGCCAACGTAGCGTCATCAGGCAGATTTCTGAATTATGAAATCTTATTCGACCTCACGAACATCCACACGCAGTTCTTTCGGCACTTCGAAAACAATATTTTCTTCGCGCCCTTCAAGCGTGACAGCTTCGCCGCCGCCAAACTCGCGCAGACGCGCAATAACATTCTGCACCAGAATATCCGGCGCGGAAGCGCCAGCGGTGACGCCGACGCAGGCGGCTTCTTTCACCCACGCCTCCTGGATATCCGCCGCATCGTCGATAAGAAACGCGGTTCTTCCCATCCGTTGGGCCAGTTCCGCCAATCGGTTAGAGTTAGAAGAGTTTTTCGAGCCGACCACCAGCACTACGTCAGCCTGCTCCGCCAGCGCCCGCACCGCTTCCTGACGATTAGTAGTGGCATAGCAAATATCATCTTTGCGCGGGCCGACGATTTTCGGAAAGCGTTTACGCAACGCATCAATCACATCGGACGTATCGTCCACGGAAAGCGTGGTTTGCGTCATGAAGGAGAGCTTGCCTTCATTTTTGACATTCAGCGTCCAGACGTCCTCTGGCGACTCAACCAGGTACATCCCCCCTTCCGGGTTGCTGTACTGGCCCATGGTGCCTTCCACTTCCGGGTGCCCGGCGTGGCCGATGAGAATAGATTCTTCACCGCGACGACTGGCGCGCGCCACTTCCATATGGACTTTCGTCACCAGCGGGCAGGTGGCGTCAAAAACGGTAAGATCGCGGCTTTTCGCCTCGTTACGCACCGCCTGGGAAACCCCATGAGCGGAGAAGATCAGAATGGCGCCATCCGGCACTTCGCTAATTTGTTCTATAAAGATCGCCCCGCGCTTGCGCAGGCTGTCCACTACATAGCGGTTATGCACGACTTCGTGCCGAACGTAAATTGGCGCGCCGTAAATGGCGAGCGCATTTTCAACAATGCTGATAGCGCGGTCTACCCCGGCGCAAAAACCGCGTGGGTTGGCCAACAGGATCTGCATGTTTATGCCTCCAGCGCCGGATCGATTTCCAGCACTTCAATATCAAAGTGAACGGTATGCCCGGCCAGCGGATGGTTAAAATCAACGGTAATCGAGTCGCCGTTGATTTCGCGAATCACGCCAGGCATTTCGCTGCCATCCATTGCGGTAAAAAGCATAATCGCCCCGACTTCCGGTTCGCCCGCCGCCATAAACTCACGGCGCGAGAAATACTGGATCAAGTCCGGACTGGGGACGCCAAACGCGGCGTCAGGCTCCAGCGAAAACGCTTTCTTTTCCCCTTCTTTCAACCCCAGAAGCTGCTGCTCCAGACCTTCGGAAAGCGAGGTATCGCCAAGACGGAACAGGGCTGGCTTGCCGTTATTGCGGGTAGATTCCGCCGTTGAGCCATCATCCAGTTTCAGGGTGAAGTGAACGAGGATCGCGCTGTTGCTCTGTACGGATTTAGACATGCAAATTGCTCACGTGTTTTGCCCGGAGGCACAAAGAACGATAAAACCGTAGGCCGGATAAGGCGTTTTCACCGCCATCCGGCACCACGTTTGCCTGATGGCGCTGCGCTTATCAGGCCTACAAAACCGGATAAGCGCCACCCGGTATTTACGCTTATGCCTGTTCTTTCGCTGTCGGCTTCGGCAAAAAGCCTTCCAGTACAATAAGCGCCGCGCCGATACAGATCGCGCTATCGGCAAGGTTGAACGTCGCGAAATGCCAGTCGCCGACGTAAAAATCGATCATATCGACAACAAAGCCGTGCCACAGACGATCGAACAAATTCCCCAGCGCGCCGCCGATGATTAACGCATAAGCGATGTTATTCAGCTTCTGCGTCGCTTTCGAGCGATACATCATCACCAAAAGAATTACGCAGATCCCTATCGCAATCCCGGCAAAGAACCAGCGCTGCCAGCCGCCGCTATCCGCCAGGAAGCTAAAAGCCGCGCCGTAGTTACGCGCATAATGCAGATTAAGCGACGGGAACAGCCCTACCGTATCCCCCAGAGCGAAATTCTGGAGGATCAGGTATTTGCTGCCCAAATCGATAATCAGCACGACTACTACCAGCCATAGCCAGCGTAGTCCTGTTGAACAGAGTGGTTTACTCATCAGGCAAATTTACGTTGTTCGCCATTACCGGCGATGTTGCTGACACAGCGTCCGCAGATATCTGCATGTTCCGCCACCTTGCCGACATCAGTAGTGTAGTGCCAGCAGCGCGGACACTTATCACCCTCGGCACGCGTTACCACTGCCTGAACTGTCGTATTACCAGCATTGTACTGAATATTTTCATCATCAATACCCCCCGCTTGCTCAGAAATCACGAACTGGGAAGTAATGAAGATAAATCTGACCTCTTCACCCAACAGTTTCAGCTTCTTGATCGTACCGTTAGCATCGTCAGCATATTTCAGCGTCACTTTTGCTTCCAGGTTCGATTTGATGCCATTGGCTTTCTGATTTTCCAGCTCTTTGTTGACCTGGTCCTTGATATAGCGGACATCGTCCCAGAATGCGTCATTAAATTCTTCATTCTCTTCCAGGCCAAACAACCCGTCGTACCATTCGCCGGTGAAGACATATTTTTCACGCTCGCCCGGCAGGTAGCCCCAGATTTCATCAGCCGTGAAGGACATGATCGGCGCCATCCAGCGAACCAGCGCCTCTGCGATATGATACAGCGCAGTCTGGCAGCTACGACGCGCGACGCTATCGGCCTTCGCGGTGTACTGGCGGTCTTTGATGATGTCGAGGTAGAACGAGCCCATTTCAACGGAGCAGAAGCGCATCAGGCGCTGTACCACTTCATGGAAGTCGTAAGCTTCGTATGCCTTCAGAATCTCTTGCTGCGCCGTTTTCGCGCAGCCCACCGCCCACCTGTCCAGCACCACCATCTCTTCCGGTTTGACCATATCGGTGGCCGGATTGAAGCCATTGAGGTTCGCCAGCAGGAAGCGCGCGGTATTACGGATACGGCGATAGCTGTCGGCAGCACGTTTCAGGATCTCGTCAGAGACCGCCATTTCGCCGGTATAGTCAGTAGACGCCACCCACAGACGCAGGATATCCGCGCCCAGTTTATTCATCACATCCTGTGGCGACACGGTGTTACCGATGGACTTGGACATCTTGCGCCCCTGACCATCGACGGTGAAACCGTGAGTCAGTACCTGGCGGTATGGCGCTTTGCCTTTCATCGCCACGCTAATCATCAGGGAGGACATAAACCAGCCGCGATGCTGGTCAGAGCCTTCCAGATACATATCGGCAGCGTGACCGGCGAATTCCGGACGTGCGTCAACCACGGAGTAACTGGTGGAACCGGAATCAAACCAAACGTCCAACGTATCCGGAACTTTCTCGTATTGATCAGCATCTTCGCCGAGGATCTCTTTCGGGTCGAGATCCCACCACGCCTGGATACCGTCAACTTCGACGCGTTTCGCCACCTCTTCCATCGCCGCCAGAGTACGCTCAATCGGCAGCAGCTCCTGCGTTTCTTTATGCACGAACAGCGACATCGGTACGCCCCAGGTACGCTGACGTGAGATACACCAGTCAGGACGGTTAGCGACCATTGATTCAATACGCGCCTGACCCCAGTCCGGGATCCACTGAACGCCTTTGATCTCTTTCAGCGACTGTTGACGAAGCCCTTCTTTATCCATGCTGACGAACCACTGCGGGGTCGCGCGGAAAATGATCGGCGTTTTGTGACGCCAACAGCACGGATAGCTGTGCTGCATTTTTTCGACATGCAGTAGCGCGCCTTTTTCTTTCAGCAGTTCAATAACGATATCGTTCGCTTTGAAGACGTTAACACCGTCAAGCGTTGGATATGTGCCTGGCAGATAAGTGCCGTCCGGGCCAACCGGGTTAGCGGTTTCCAGACCGTATTTCTGACCAATCACATAGTCGTCCGGGCCGTGACCAGGGGCGGTATGTACCGCGCCGGTACCGGCGTCCAGGGTGACGTGATCGCCGAGGATCGCCGGCACGTCAAAGCCCATAAACGGATGGGTAAAGCGCAGCAGTTCCAGCTCCGCGCCTTTAACGGTGCCGAGAATGGTGTATTCAGCCGCGCCAATACGCTGCATGACGCTTTCAACCAGATCTTTCGCCAGAATCACCGCCTGGCCGTCAATCTGCACCAGCGCATAATCAAAGTCCGGCGCCAGGGAGATGGCGCGGTTAGCCGGCAGAGTCCACGGCGTGGTGGTCCAGATAACCAGCGACACAGGGCCGCTCACGCCCGGCAAACCAAACTTCGCTTTCACCGCATCCTGATCGACGGCGCGGAACGCCACGTCGATAGACGGCGACGTTTTGTCGTAATATTCAACTTCCGCTTCCGCCAGCGCGGAACGGCAGTCAACGCACCAGTGCACCGGCTTAGCGCCTTTGTGCAGATGACCGTTTTTGATAATTCTGCCCAGCGCGCGGATGATGTTGGCTTCGGTTTTGAAGTCCATGGTCAGGTACGGATGCGACCAGTCGCCCAACACGCCCAGACGAATGAAGTCTTTACGCTGGCCGTCAACCTGCGTAGCGGCATATTCGCGGCACTTGGCGCGGAATTCAGCGGCAGTGAATTTCTCGCCCGGCTTACCGAACTCCTGCTCGACTTTCAGCTCGATAGGCAGACCGTGACAGTCCCAGCCCGGCACGTAAGGCGAGTCAAATCCCGACAGTCCTTTGGACTTCACGATAATGTCTTTCAGAATCTTGTTAACTGAGTGACCAATATGAATGCTGCCATTCGCATATGGAGGGCCATCATGCAGAATGAAGGTTTTTTTGCCTTTTTTGGCCGCACGAATGATGCCGTACAGATCATCATCGGTCCAACGCGCCAGCATTCCCGGTTCACGCTTGGCGAGGTCGCCGCGCATCGGGAACCCTGTTTCCGGCAAATTCAGGGTCGATTTATAGTCACTCATCAGATTCTCGGTTCCGTATTTCGGTTTGATAAACACCGTCAGGATTACACCTGCCCGGCTAGCCCAAAAAACTTGCGGGCCGTTAACTCATCGCGTGCGATTTGCGCTTTTAGCTCATCAAGCGACGCAAATCGCTGCTCATTACGTATCTTTTTACGCAGTATTACATCTATATGGCGACCGTAGAGGTCCATTACAACGTCCAGCAGATGTACTTCCAGTTGTTGACGCACGCCAGCCACCGTTGGACGAGTGCCAATGTTCGCTACGCCGGGTAACGGCTTATCGCCAAGCCCGGTGACTTCCACCGCATAGACCCCTTTTACCGGGGAGACCTGACGGCGCAGCGGTAAGTTCGCCGTCGGGAAGCCAATGGTACGTCCCAGCTCGTCGCCATGAACGACACGCCCGGAAATAGTAAAGGGATGTCCCAGCAGGCTTTCGGCAAGCGCCAGGTTATCTTCCGCCAGCGCCTGTCTCACTGCGGTACTACTGATACGCACGCCGCCTTCACAAAAGGTTTGGGTGCTGGAAACCGCAAAACCATACTCCGCCCCCGCCTTCTGTAATAACAAGAAATCGCCCGCGCGGCTAGCACCAAAGCGGAAATCATCGCCGACGGCAAGAAATTGCACGCCAAGTCGCTCCACCAGCAGTTCGCTGATAAACGTTTGCGCCGTCAAAGCGGCAAAGCGGCGATCGAATTTCACGCACAGCACATAGTCCACGCCGCACTGCGCAAGGTAATGCAGTTTTTCACGCAGGCGCGTCAGGCGAGCGGGCGCTTTATCCGTCGCGAACAGCTCCAGCGGCTGCGGTTCGAAAATCATGACCACCACCGGCAGACCGCGTCTGCGTCCTTCTTCCTGCAAACCCTGCAGTAGAGCGCGATGCCCCCGATGTACGCCGTCGAAATTACCAATGGTCAGCACACACCCATGCGGGGCCTGACTGAGATTATGTATGCCGCGTATCAGCTTCATGTCTGACTCAAAACAGTGAAAATCGCAAGAGTATACCTTGTACAGCGGTCAAGGTTAACCGACTATTGCCCTGAGGAAACATAAAGAAGATGCTTTTCATCGCCATGCGGCAAACTCCGCCCCAAAACCCGCCGCTTAATGCAATTTTTCTCATGGAAAGGCTGTATTCACAGCACGCAAGCTGGTAGAATCCTGCGCCATCACTACGCAACGAGTGCTGCAATTTAAACGGCGCTTATTTGCACAAATCCATTGACAAAAGAAGGCTAAAAGGGCATATTCCTCGGCCTTTGAATTGTCCATATAGAACACATTTGGGAGTTGGACCTTGGCTAATATCAAATCAGCTAAGAAGCGCGCCGTTCAGTCTGAAAAGGCTCGTAAGCACAACGCAAGCCGTCGCTCTATGATGCGTACTTTCATCAAGAAAGTATACGCAGCTATCGAAGCTGGCGACAAAGCTGCTGCACTGAAAGCATTTAACGAAATGCAACCGATCGTGGACCGTCAGGCTGCTAAAGGTCTGATCCACAAAAACAAAGCTGCACGTCATAAAGCTAACCTGACTGCACAGATCAACAAACTGGCTTAATCGCCTGCTTGTTATCAGCTTTGTAAAAAAACCCGCGTAAAGCGGGTTTTTTTATGCCTGCTATCTGCCGTTTTGCTCGTCAACCGCTGGCGCTGATCTCACTCGTTCACGCTCTTACTAATCAGCCTATTTTTTCAGCTATCCCTCCCTTAGTCACATAATACTTGAAAGTTATTTTCTTTCACTGTTTTCCTTTTTTTATTTCATTACTGAAAAAATTGTGACCATCTTAGCAAATAAAAACATCGCTCATTCAAAAACTAATAAACGCAATCCTGATGTAAGATTTGATAATTGATTGATGCCGTCGGGTTAACTACTTTTCATGTACACCTTACTCACTCATTTTAATCTGAGGTTAAATTCAGAAACGACATAAAAATAATATTTAAAACTTGCTTAGAAAGTAGAGGTTGTTTTTCTGGGCGTATCGTACCAATATCGGAGTTATCATTATGAGTTCTGTCATTGAGGATACCCAGCCTTCCGGGTCAGCATCATTGTCTTTACTACAGCGTATTAGCTACGGCTCTTTGGATGTGGCGGGTAATCTGCTGTACTGCTTCGGTTCAACGTACATTTTATATTTCTACACAGACGTTGCGGGCATTAGCCTTGCCGTAGCAGGCGTTATCCTGCTGCTGGCGCGTATTATCAATGGCATAGATGCCCCCATATGGGGGATCATCATCGATAAAACGCGTTCACGCTACGGTAAATGTCGTCCCTGGTTTTTATGGTTACCGCTGCCTTTTGCGGTATTCAGTGCGCTGTCATTTTGGTCTCCTGATATCAGTATGACAGGAAAAGCCATCTATGCAGCAATATCTTATATGATTGCCAGCATTCTATTTACCGGACTTAATACACCACTCAGTGCAATATTACCCCTGATGACCTTATCTCCCAAGGAAAGACTGGTTTTAAATTCCTGGCGAATGACCGGTGGGCAAATTGGGGTTTTATTAATGAACGCGACCGCCTTGCCGTTAGTCGCTTTTTTAGGTAACGGTGATGATCACGCTGGTTTTATTTATACGGCAATTACATTTGCCATTATATCCTGCGCGCTAACGCTCTTTGCGTTTAAAAACATTCGTGAAATGGATACGGATAAAATACAGCATGAACCTAAATTGCCGATGAAAAAAAGTTTCGCGGCGATGAAAGGTAACTGGCCGTGGATCCTGATGGTGCTGGCTAATCTGATCTTCTGGATTGCCCTACAGCAGCGCAACACGACCATTGTCTATTATCTGACCTACAACCTCGACCGTAAAGATCTGGTACCGCTGATTAACAGCCTGGCGACGATTCAGATCCTGTTTATCATCGCTATCCCCTTCTTTAGCAAATACCTGGCTAAAACCTGGATATGGGTAGGCGGTCTGCTGGTCGCCACGTTTGGCGGCGTCATGATGTGGCTGGCAGCGGACAACATTACTTTCCTCATCGCCGCCTGGATACTCGGCAATATCGGCAGCGGTATCGCCTGCTCAATGCCGTTTGCCATGCTAGGGTTCGCCGTCGATTTCGGCGCCTGGAAAACCGGTATTAAGGCTACCGGCATTCTTATCGCCTTCGGCAGCACCTTCTGCATCAAGATGGGTAGTGGCCTCGGCACCGCTTTCGCCGCCTGGATCATGAACAGTTTTGGCTATGTCCCCAACCATGCCCAGAGTGCTGCGGGTCTGGAGGGAATTATCTGGGCCTTTATCTGGGCACCCGCCCTACTCTTCGCGCTCGCAGCGATCCCACTACTTTTCTTTCGCAAATACGAAGCGATGGAAGAGAAGATTCGCCACGATCTGGAAACCGTCAACTCATAACGTTCTTTACCTTCACCCTCGAATATGGGAGGCACCACCATGCCATTTATGCAACAAGACCCGCGTCGTCTGGTCTGGCAGCAAAACGATCGCTATTTATGGATTGAACCCTGGGGCGAGAACAGCCTGCGCGTACGCAGCGGCCGTCATCTGCCGGTAATGAGAAATGAAGACTGGGCATTGACTGAGCCAGTCGCAGAAAGCCAGTGCCACATTGATTATGAGCACCACCAGGCAACGCTGACCAACGGCAAAATTATCGCTATCGTCAATCAAAAAGGACAAGTTACCTTTTACCGCCATCGACACAAACCCCTGTTGCAGGAGTTCTGGCGCCTGCGGGGCGAAATTGGCGAGGATGAATCATCTCACGGCCAGTACGTCAGCGCACTCAACCTTGAGGGACGCGAGTTCCGCCCGATTCAGGGTGGGAAATATTCACTGAAAGCTCGCTTCGAAGCCACCGAAGGGGAAAAAATTTATGGTATGGGGCAGTATCAACAGGCCAACCTGGATCTCAAAGGATGCGTGCTTGAGCTGGCGCAACGTAACTCCCAGGCCTCAGTACCGTTTATGCTTTCCAGTCTGGGCTACGGATTTTTATGGAACAACCCGGCAGTCGGACGCGTAACCTTTGCCCAAAACGTTACCGAATGGGAAGCGCAGGTCAGCGAACAGCTGGACTACTGGATCACGGCTGGCGATACCCCGGCAGAAATTAGCCGGGCTTACGCGCTGGCTACCGGCACGCCGCCGATGATGCCGGACTACGCCATGGGCTTCTGGCAGTGCAAACTCCGTTATCGCACGCAGGAAGAGCTGCTGGAGGTCGCCCGCGAATATAAGCGTCGCAATCTGCCTATCTCAGTGATCGTTATCGACTTCTTTCACTGGCCGAATCAGGGTGACTGGATGTTCGATGCGCGCGACTGGCCCGATCCTGATGCCATGATTGCCGAGCTGAAATCGCTGGGAATTGAGCTGATGGTCTCCGTCTGGCCGACGGTGGATAACCGTACCGAAAGCTATCGGGAGATGCGCGAAAACGGCTGGCTGGTACAAACGGAACGTGGCTTGCCGATCAATATGGATTTCCTCGGCAATACCACTTACTTTGATGCGACTCATCCGGGCGCGCGCGACTACGTCTGGGGCAAAGCCAAACGCAACTATTACGATAAAGGCGTGAAGTTATTCTGGTTAGATGAAGCCGAACCTGAGTTCAGCGTTTACGACTACGACAACTATCGCTACCATGCCGGGCCGGTACTGGAAGTGGGCAATATCTACCCACGTATGTACGCTAAAACCTTTTTTGACGGCATGAAAGCCGATGGCGAAGACCAGGTTATCAACCTGCTACGCTGCGCCTGGGCCGGCAGTCAGAAGTACGGCGCACTGGTCTGGTCAGGTGATATTCACTCCTCGTTTAGATCGCTGCGCAACCAGTTTGCCGCCGGACTTAATATGGGAATCGCGGGGATACCGTGGTGGACGACGGATATCGGCGGTTTCCATGGCGGTAATATTCACGACCCGAAATTCCATGAATTGCTGATTCGCTGGTTTCAGTGGGGCGTCTTTAGCCCGGTGATGCGTCTGCACGGCAACCGCGATCCGCAGATTTTACCCGCACAACCGTACCGGGATGGTATCGCCCAGTGCCCTACAGGTGCGCCGAACGAGGTCTGGAGCTACGGTGAGGAAGTATGCGACGTACTGACAGGTTGCCTGGCGTTGCGAGAAAAACTCAAGCCCTATATCAAAGCGCTGATGGAGGAAACCCATAAGTACAATACGCCAGTGATGCGCCCCCTGTTCTTTGAATTCCCCGAACAGGAAACAAGTTGGGCAATCACCGACCAGTATTGTTTTGGTCCTGACCTGCTGATCGCCCCCGTCATGCATGAAGGTATGCACGAACGTGATGTCTGGCTACCGGAAGGGGAAACATGGACGGATCTTGCGACCGGTGAAAGCTATTCAGGAGGGCAGACGCTGCAGTACGCTACGCCACTGAACAGAATTCCGGTGTTTATCCGCGAAGGTGGACAGTACCGTAGCCTGCTGAACTTGTAGAATGATTCCGGCTGCGGGCTAGTTCCGCAGCCGGAAGTATTACGGTAGGTATGTCTACTGTAGTTTAAACAATGCCGAGTAGTCCGCATTGCAAATACGCTGCACCGCCGGATGCTGGATCATTCTCTCGGCAAAAATCGCATGATATTCTTCCATGACATTCTCCACGCGCCCAATCTCTATTACCGACTCATCGGCATAAAAATCCAGTGAATAAAGGCTCGGCGCCACAAAAATCGCATCGTGCGTCGCGCCAAACGCCTTCATTAAGGCCGCGTCATCAAATTCACCGAGGATCTCAACCTGCAACCCCTGCGAATTAAACCAGTTCAACAACTTACGCCCCAGCATTGAGCGACGTCCCGGCACCAGCAACCGTCGCTCTTCCAGGCAGGCAGGGAACGCTTTTTCAGGAAGCGGATTCGTGCACCAGAAACTGACGCTGCATTCGCCGATTTTGACTGAGAATAGCCCCTCCTGCTGCGTGGAATCTATCGGGCAGTCGGAGATAATCATATCCAGCTTGTGCTGGCTGAGCTGTTCGAGCAACATTTCGTGCGTGGACTCGAAGCAACGCAGATGTATGGGTTCGTCCACCACCACCGCCGCATCCAGAACGCTGCTGACCAGACGCTTGGATAAAGCATCGGCGACGCCGACATCAAACAACAGGTTTGATTCTTTGCGGTAATTGACGATATCCAGCATCTCCTGGCTTAGCGTAAACATTTTGTCCGCATAGCGAAAAACCAGCTCGCCCAGTTCGCTGGGCTCAAGACCGCGTCCCTTACGTTTAAATAGCTTCCCCTGTAAACGCTCTTCCAGGGCTTTAATTTGACCCGTAATGGTTTGCGGCGTCAGAAAAAGCGCCTCTGCGGCACCCACGACAGAACCTTCTTTATAGACATGCCAGAAGTAATAAAGATGGTTGTAGTTAATATGAGACATGCTCATTCCTCTCCCTGTTCAATGTCGCAAGGGAGCGATTCATCGCTCCCCCTTTCCTTCGTACTGGTTATGCCGGCGCGTTCAAACGCGCGCGCAACCAGCTATACCCGACCACTGCGGAGAGCAATGAACCAATCAAAATGCCCAATTTCGCCCAGTTAATAAGTTCCGGATCGACATTGCCAAATGCCAGGCTGGCGATAAAGATGGACATCGTAAAGCCAATGCCACACAAAATGCCGACCGCCATGATTTGCTGATAAGTGGTCCCCTGCGGCAGATGCGCCAGCTTGAAACGCAGCGCCAGCCAGCAAAACAGGCTAATCCCCAGCGGCTTACCAATCAGCAGACCGGCAATAATTCCCAGCGGCAGCATGGAGGTCAGACCGTCAATCGTGACGCCCTGAAGAGAAACGCCGGCATTCGCAAAAGCGAAGAGCGGCAGGATCAGGTACGCGACCCACGGATGCAGAACATGCTCCAGACGCTTCGCCGGCGAGCGACCGTGTTTTTCTTTCAGCGGAATAAAGAAGCCGACAATGACGCCTGCCAGCGTCGCGTGAACGCCGGACTTCAGTACCGCCGTCCACAGCACTGCCCCGACCAGAATATATACCCCAGTCCGTCTGACGCCGCACAGGTTCAGCAGCGCCAGCACGGCAATCGCGAACGCCGCCACGCCCAGCGAGACGATAGAAAGATCGCTGGTATAAAACAGTGCGATAATAACGATGGCGCCGAGATCATCGATGATCGCCAGCGCCATCAGGAAAATTTTCAGCGCCAGCGGAACCCGGCTGCCCAACAGCGCCAGCACGCCCAGCGCAAAGGCGATATCCGTCGCGGCAGGAATAGCCCAGCCCTCGCGAGTGACCGGATCGGAGTAGTTAAAGGCCAGATAGAGCAATGCCGGTACAATCATCCCGCCGATGGCGGCAATCACCGGAAAAGCGGCCTGGCGCAGACTGGCTAACGAGCCTTGCATCAGTTCGCGCTTAACTTCCAGGCCAATCAACAGGAAAAACACGGCCATCAGCGCATCGTTGATCCACAACAGCATGTTTTTGTTGATTTCAAGCGCCCCAACCCGTAGCTGAACCGGCGTCTCCAGAAAATCATGATACCATCCACTGGTCGCGCCCATATTGGCCATCAGCATAGCCAGCGCAGCGGCGATGATGAGAATGATGCCCCCAGAGGCATCGCTGCTAAAAAATCGGTGCAGATGTTTCACTTTTTATTCTCTCAATCAGGTGAATTCTTCGAATCTACTATCTTACCTCGCCTGACTCATCGTTAAAATTAGATTATATATGATGAATAGCTCGTTTTTTACGAAATGAAGTCCGACTTACGCCGGACTTTTTTAGTGCAGTCAGTCATTGATGATAGACCGCTACGCGTACAGATCCATTTTATACACCCGGAAACTGGTAATATCGTAGCGATAGCCTTCCCCGTTCGTTTCCGCGTTTTTGTAGTAACCTGACGTCATGGTCGCTTCAAAAAGCACGGTTTTCTCCGTAGGCGCAATCTCCTGTAAAATTAGCAGCCCCATCGCCTCGCTGCCCGCCTGCGGATCGATAATATCGCTCTCGCCAGGCTGGCAAGAGATGGCGCGGCCATTTTCATCAAACGTGCAGTCGGCAAAATGCACCACAATATTGCCATTTTGTTGGATCGCTTTCGCGCTAACGCAGCTACTGTAGCCACGCGCGCCCAGCTCCTTGCCGTATTCAAATGGCCGCATAACGGTCATCTCATTCATATTCACCACGAAATGGACAATGCGACTGTAGTTATCCGGCGGTAACAGGCTTTTGCTGTCATCACGTGAACGGTAATTACCGTTATCAAATACCATAAACTCCACTATACCCGGCGTATTATTGGCGATTTCAACGACGTTATGCTGGCCCCACGTCCAAAAGTCACGGTCAGCCGCGTCGATATCCTCCTGTTTGCTAAAGTCGTAAAGCGCCACACCTTCACTGTCGACCGGGGTTAAAAGATAAGGCTGATAAGCGTCGTCCCAGTCTTCATGCGTTGACAAAATAAAGCGTAACGCTTGCGTTTGCAGATCGACGCCAAACACCGCGCTCTGATGACGCCCGGACGCAATTAACAACTTATTCGTCTCATTCACGTAGCTCTGGTTTATATGCAGCCAGTCTTTAACCGTCGGGTCTTCTCCCGGCGCCGTACCTGAAGGACGGGAAACCCGCGTCGTATCCAACACCTTCGCCATATCGTAGTAAGCGGTCTCCAGCCCGGTAGTCAGATCGACAACCGATACGCCGTCTTCATTGGTTTTCAAATCGTCGGGCCGACCCGAGGTATATTCAGAGGGCGCAACAATGGTATTGCTGTCCCACGGCCAGATAGAATGGTGAAATTGATTATCGAGATTATAGAATGTGTGAAGACGCCCCATCATGTCGAACTCATACATATCCAGATAGGTATTTTTCGCTTCTGAAGTGGTGAGGAAATGGCCATTATCAATTCGAACAAAATTATAAGACGGATAATCCTGAGTAACGTACCAGCGCACCAGACCATTCTGATCTAATGCGTAATTATAGCGATCGAAATGCGTAATAAAATAAAACCCTGGCGCCATCTTGTCCGCATCGGTAGCAGGTTGCGTCACGTTGATAATCGGAAAACCTAATACGACTTCCGCGGAATCTACCGGCGGTAACGGCTGTGTGGTGAGTGTATAGACAGCAAGTGGCGCATCTGCCTGAGAAAAGACAATATGGTTTTCAGTCTCCGCTACCAGCCCCAGAACCGGCAACAGATTTGCGCCTGGCGTAAGGGTGTAAAGATGTTCTATCGGCATCGCCGTTTTTGCCGCATCCTGGACCGTGACCATGATCTCAGCTGATTCCAGACTCCAGACCCCGGCATAAGCGCTTAAAGGCGCCGTGCCGTAAGGGTCTAACAACATGAGCGCATTTTCTACCGTATTCTCTTGCGTGACCTGCGTAAGGCAATTTTCATAAATAGCAGTATGGTTAAGCACCATTTCATTATTGATATCGATACCCTGATTAATCGCCGGACGCGGCGCAGGAAGGACAACAGACGTTGCAGTTAACGTATTCATGATAAATCTCCAGTGTATTAATCTCATCGCCCCTCATGGGGACCACGAAAATTAATACTCTGGATTTTTAAGCCGTCCGAATAAAATACCGCAACAACACCTCATCACACTTTTTATTTTATCAATTCAGTTACGTGAAGCGTTATATTCAAATTTTAGGTAATCCAGTACGGCAACAACATTGCCAGGAGACATCCGGTTAAGATGCGGCAGGAAGGGATGGTTGTGAACATAGCGAATAAACGCCGTCGCGCTATTTAACGTCGCATGGCGTAACAAACTCACCTTTTTATTTCCTGTGAGATTGCATACTGCCATCGCATAATCCCGTGTGGAAAATGTACGCCAGACGTTGTTGCGAATTCCGCCGCTCAAAAACAACCGCGGAGGGAGATCGCGCTTGGGCGGCGTAACGCCTCTTTCACGCACAAACGAAATATGGCAGCGACCCTGACGAAGATAGCTAAAATTCGCCATCATACAGCCGCCCAGAATGAAGCATTCGTGATCGAGATAATGCTGGACATTCAGGGAGCGCTCATCCGTCAACGCCTGAACCAACTCAAAATGTCGATAAGCAGGTAATACGGGTTTTACTAACATCCCCGGATCGTTTTTATATAAAATGGCGGGGCCGTAATCTACATCAAATAATACATTGCGGCGCATGGTCAGCGCCTCTTTTCGCTGCACCAGATGCGCCAGCGTGCCGGATGGGAGCCGTTCTTCGTAATCAGAATGATACTGATAATCCGCCTCCACCGGTTGTGCGGAGTAATTCGTTGAGATCGCGACGACCTTACCGCTCTCTTCTTCCGCCGTCACCAACACGTATAAGCTGCTGTCGCCGCCGTTAAATTTCACGCGAAACGCCCGCGTGCTCATAGCGATGTCAAACGCGGGAAACACAAAATCGCGTTCCGCTTGATTAGCACGACGGGACAGTTTTTGTAATTCGCGGCTAAAACCCGTGCTGTCTATCACCAGCGCCGCCCGTATTTCAACTAGCGACGCTCCTTCGCCAATCAACGTGGCAAGGTTCTCTTGTCTGGCGTCGCCCCTGATAGCGGTATAGGAGATGAACGTTTTATTACACTGGCGGCAATACATACGCCGTTCACCTTTAGTGGAAAAACCATATTTTTTCAGCGACGTCCCGCCACAATGCGGACAGGACTTCACCAGACCTTTCCAGGATTGATTCGCCGCCTGGCGAAAAAGATTAAGCGATCTGGCTGAGATAATGGGGAACAAAAAACCGCACGCTCGACAGAGAACATTTTTCCCTTGCGGTAGATAGTCTGGACTCTCCAGAATCCCCAGATTTTTGCAGCCGGGCGTTTTGCAAGCATCGACATTAATGTGAGAAAACATATTCACTCCCTGCGAATACTACCTTCAAACAAATATTGACTTTATTTCTGCAGGTGAGATGCCTTTTTCATACAGGGTTCGCATGGCACTCATCGCCGTCGCGGTATGCGAGAAAAAAGCCTGATAACCTGCACACAGATAGTTATGATTGGTTGCGCCTGACACAGAGGGTAAAAAACGATGTTTCGGACAGCCGCCATAGCAGGCGAACTTCCATTGACAGCGATGGCACTCCTGCGCCATTGAACGCTGTTTATCGCTGCCGAACTGGCGATTTTGTTCGCCCTGATTCATTTGACGCAGCGTCTTCTGGTGGATATTCCCCAGTTTAAATTGCGGATATACGAAGTGATCGCAATTATAAACATCGCCGTTCATTTCCATCGCAAACGCGCTGCCGCAGGTGGGAGCAAAAACGCAAACCTGCGGCGGCAGGCCGCACCAGGCCGCCAGCGTCTGTTCAAATAGCTGGATGCCGATATCGCCGATATCCTCACGGATCCAGATATCAAATACCGCATTCAGAAACTGACCAAATTGCAGGCTATCGACCGACCACGGCGTCATCGCGATGTGTTTATCCTGCGGCTGCGCCAGCCCATTTTCCCCACAGCGTTCAACTAAAGGGATAAATTGCATATAGCGACTACCAATGCTTTTCAGGTAGCGATAGACCTGAACAGGATGATGCATATTGGTACGGTTAACTACCGTGAGGGTATTAAATTCCACGTCGTGCTGCGCCAGACAACGCACCGCATTTTCTACTTTTTCATGCGTCGGCTTTCCGGAGCGCGTCACTCGCCATTCATCGTGTAACGCGGCATCGCCATCAATAGAGACTCCAACCAGAAAGTCATGCTCCCGGAAGAAGGTCGCCCAGTCGTCGTTGATCAGGATGCCGTTAGTCTGGAAGGTATTGACGATGGTTTTGCCGCCACAATAGCGCTGCTGAAATTCAACGGCTTTACGATAAAACGGGATACCCATTAATGTGGGTTCCCCGCCCTGCCACGCAAAAATGACCTCATCAATATCCTGTGCGGCAATCTGCTGCCTGATGAAGAGTTCGAGGGTCTCTTCCGACATTTTGTAATGGTTTTTTCGATCCGGATAGAGCTTTTCTTTCTCCAGATAAAAACAGTATTTGCAGTCAAGGTTACACACCGATCCGGTTGGTTTAACCATGACCTGACAACTTTTCCCAAACATCATTACCTTCCCTGAAATAAAAGAACCTGATCCGGCACAGAGTGACCGGATCAGGTGGGCATCGCCCTAAGTGGCATACTTAATTTTTTATAATTATTCCATTAGCCCCAGGTGACAGGCGTCGGCTTATCGCCACGGGCTTTCATCAGCGAATCGTTATCAATATCCTTTTTATACTTCAGGAACTTACCGTAAAGCTGTTTCTCAATCTGCGGCTGTTTACCAATTTGATTGAGCGTCTCGAAACGATCGGTTTTCAGGTTATAGAGATATTTGGGTTTATTCTGGCGATCGATGATCATCTTCCAGTCGCCGTCGCGGATCGCCCACTCATCCGTCGGATCGTCCTGGAACGGCATATCGATACCGAAGATCAGCGGTTTCTGGCGTTTTAAGGTCTTGTCCTTCAGGAGCGGAACTAAAGACTGACCGTCGTAGGTACGATCGGTCGGGAGTTTAAAGTCCATCATGTTGGCCAGCGTCGGCAGCCAGTCAAGACCATATACCGGCGTGTCCGTTACCATCCCCTGTGGAATGTGCTTACCGTATTTGATGATTGCCGGTACGCGAATGCCGCCTTCCCACAGGTTGTCTTTACGCCCGCGCAGACCGTCAGTCTCGCCTGCGAGGTTCAGCTCGTAGACTTTACGCGCTTCACGCGTCACCGGGCCGTTATCACTGGTGAAGATGACAATGGTATTATCTTCTTCCCCCATCGCTTTAATTTTATCCAGTACTTTACCGACTTGCGCATCCATGTAGCTGATATTGGCGTAATATTCGCCGGTGCCGCGCCACGGTTTGTCTGCCCAGTCGCCGTAGAACAGATCCGGATGCTGTTTCTGGTAATCGGTCATGTACTGCGAATACATATCAAGGTATTTTTTCGGCGACGCCAGCGGGCTATGGACTTCGGTAAAGGCGACATATAAGAAGAACGGATTATCGTCTTTCTTATTATCCAGCCAGTTCACCACTTCAGAGCTCACAAACTCGCCGCTCATCTTATCTGCGCGGCCAATATGTTGGCCATTACGAATCCACCCCGTAGGATGCACCACGCCATAGCGCGGGCGCTCCTTGGCGTTGTCCAGCGTAGCATCGGTGACAAATCCCGCCGGATTAACCAACGTATAGTCAAAGCCCATGTCTTTCGCCTGCGGCTGATCGGTGCGATCGCCGCCCGCATTCAGGTGTAATTTCCCCATCATCGCCGTATCGTAGCCCTGCTGTTTTAGCAGATTGGCGATAGTCAGTTCATTACGCCCCAGCGCAACATCCTTGCCTTCCGGTATCCAGGAACGGATTCCGGTACGGAACGGCATACGACCGGTTAACAGGCCCGCGCGGGAAGGAGAACACAGAGGCGCTGGCGCATAATAGTCGGTAAACTTCACCCCCTCCTGCGCCAGTTTGTCTATGTTAGGTGTTTTAACGATGCGGTGCCCGTAGGTGGCGAGATCGCCATACCCTAAATCATCCGCCAGAATAATGACTAAGTTAGGGCGCTTTGCGGTTGCCGCTTGCGCGGTTGATAATACGCTTCCAGCGCATAGCGCCAACCCTATCATACTGGCAACGACTGTTCTTTTCATTTCAACTCCTTTGAGTTATCGCACGGTCTGATTACGATATATTTGCCGATAGACCCGGCTGCGGAATACAGCCTGAATTAATTGCACTATATATATTCGATTTGTCTTATATTTCTTCCATTAACATCGTTTTATCGTAGAAAATTATTCACACTCATTATAATATTAATACCATAAATATATTTCGTGCTAAAGAAAACACGCCTGAAGCAGTCTATAAAAAAAGAAATCGCGAACGAGTGATGCAGATCTCAAATATGGCCCATGTGTCAGAACCGCTATTGTGATGTCAATATATGTTGTTGTTTCAACGCTAACACCCTCATTTACTGGCAGTAAGTTGTCTTTGCGAGAAATTATCCCCATTCGAAGTTTCATTAATTTCATGCTATCCGGTGTGACTTTTACAACAGAGACATAAACTATAAATCAAATAGTTATCGCGTAATAAACAACATTATCTGACATGAATATTTGACGATTATATGTCGCTGATATTTTTGAGACATCTATCACCTACGTATAAAAAGACACTCCTTAGAATTCGCTTCTTTACACAACATTTCACTGTGTTTTTACCTCATGGAGTTGAGCATGAAAAATAAGAAATATATTAATAGTCTACTCGCCGCATGTGTTCTTTTCTCTTGCTTTAATGGCCAGGCAGCGGAATTGAAACGCGTATACGGTAAACTTAGCTTCGGATATGGCGACTGGAATAAAGGCTTTGTCAATGTCGATCGCGGCGAAGTGTGGAAAGCGGTAGCCGATTTCGGCGCCGTGTTTGACAGGGGCGAATTTGCATCATTTTATGAAATGAACGTGCTCAACCATCCGGTAGAAGGCCGTAACCATGTTACCCAATTTCTGGGACATTATAGGGTGGTAGAAGGCTCTAACTTTACCGCAATGATGAAACTCTATATGTCGATGGAGAATAAATTCGGTGATGAATTAAACATGATGTACGGGGTAGGTTATCTGGGTTTAACCAGCCCATCAGGCTTTATTAAGCCCTATTTCGCTGTTCATAACTTATCGAACGATTATACCTCTAAAAAGTATGGACAGGCGACAGGCTTTAACGGTTATGTTCTCGGTTGGGTCGCGGCTTATAACTTCGATATGTTTAATGAAAAGTTCGTCATTTCAAACTGGAACGAAGTTGAAATGGATCGTAATGATGCCTACGCCGAACAGCAGGGTGGGAAGACCGGCCTGAACGGCGCGGTAACGTTTACATGGAAATTTATGCCGCGATGGACCGCCTCCGTCTCTTACCGTTACTTCAATAATAAATTGGGGTATGACGGCTACGGCGACCGTATGAATTACCTGATCGGCTTCGAGTTTTAATAATTAATAAACTTGATGAATATTACTTAATTTCCCCCGTTTGTAGTCGTGGATGACACGACTACAGGCATTGTTTTTCTTTAATGTAGCGTAAATGGATGGTTTATATGAACAAAAAGTTTTCGATATCCCTACTGTCGCTGTGCATTGGTTTGTCTTCAGCCATTTCCTTTTCAGCCGATGCGCGTGACATCACAATTTATTATACAAACGATTTACATGCCCATGTGACCCCGGAAATTATCCCCTATGTATCCAAGACACGTCCGGTAGGGGGCTTTGCGCCCATCTCGAAAATTGTCAAAGATGCAAAAGCGAAAGAGAAAGATGTCTTTTTCTTTGATGCTGGCGACTATTTCACCGGACCTTTTATCAGTACGCTGACCAAAGGCGAGGCTATTATTGATATTTTAAATACCATGCCTTACGACGCCGTCTCTGTCGGTAACCATGAATTTGACCATGGCCATGAGAATCTGGTTAAACAACTCAGCAAATTGCAATTCCCGGTATTGTTGGATAATGTTTTTTACAGCGGCACAGATACGCCATTAATTAAAGAACCGTATACCATCGTGGAAAAAGATGGATTCAAGATCGGCGTCATCGGTATGCACGGCGTTTCCGCATTCTATGAAGCGATTGCCGCAGGCGTGCGTGAAGGCGTTGACTGCCGCGATCCGATTCCTTATGTGAAAAAACAGCTGGAAGAGTTAAAAGGGAAAGTTGACCTGACCGTGCTGCTCGCCCACGAAGGCGTGCCGGGTATGCAGTCCAGCGCAGGCGAGGCTGATGTCGCACGCGCTCTGAAAACCGACGTTGATATGGCGAAATCGCTGGAAGGCTATGGACTTAACGTCCTGATTACCGGCCATGCGCATAAAGGTACGCCAGAACCGATTAAAGTGGGCGATACCCTTGTCGTTTCCACGGATGCGTACACCATCGAATTAGGTAAACTGGTGCTTGACTGGAACCCGGAAACCAAAAAAGTGGACAGCTACAATGGTAAGTTGATCACCATGTATGCGGATACTTATAAGCCAGATCCGGTCACGCAGGCCAAAATTGACGAATGGGATAACAAGGTTAAGAAAATTACCGATGAGGTGGTCGCGCACTCTCCGGAAGTGCTAACCCGTTCTTACGGTGAATCAGCGCCAACCGGCAACTTAATCACCGACGCCCTGATGGCTACCGTTCCTGGCGCCGACGCCGCCTTCTATAACGCTGGCGGTATCCGTACCGAATTGCCTAAAGGTAATATCACCTATGGTGATGTGCTGAGTATGTATCCGTTCACCAACGATGTCATGAGCATGGAAATCAGCGGTAAGGACCTGAAATCCATCATGTCACACGCTGCCGATCTGAAAAACGGTATGCTGCACGTATCGAAAACCGTCCAGTTTAAATATGACAGCACCAAACCGCTGGGCCAGCGTATTGTTGAATTTGATATCAAAGGCAAACCGGTAGAAGACAATAAACTCTATACCGTCGCGCTGGATTCCTTTATCGGTAAAGGTGGTGGCGGATTTACCTTCACTAAAGGTAAAAATATCAAATATATAGGGATACAAACCGCACCGGCGTTGGTTAACTATATGAAGCAGGTTAATAATATTCAACCTGACCACACCATGCGCGTGGATGATATTAGCAAATAAGCCATAATGTTATGCGGTCGATAACCGGCCGCATAACATACTTAGTTATGCAAACAGCGGCATTTTGTATACCCGAAATGCAGAAATATCATAACGATAATTCGTGCCATTCGTCTCTTCGTTCTTGAAATAGCCCGACGTCACCATCGCTTCGAATAAGACCTCTTTCGTCTCTTTATTGATTTCTTGTAATACCAGTCGACCTAACGCCTGTTGCCCTTCATCCGGATCGACAAGATCGCTGGAACCTGGTTGCGCGGTAATGGTATGTTCAAACTCATCAACCGTCGTCGCGCCGAAGTGAATAACCAGGTGACCATTAGTCAATAAATGCTTAGCGCTCACAAAACTGCTATAGCCCCGGTTCCCGACTTCCGTTTTACCATATTCATACGGACGCGTTACGGTCATCGTGTTTAGGTTTATTTTAAACTGCACCACCCGGCTGAAGTTATCGAGCGGCAACAGACTTTTCGCATCTTCGCGTGAACGATAGTTACCATTATCAAAGACCATAAACTCCAGGATACCAGGCTCATCGTTTGGAATTTCAACAATATTATGCTGCCCCCAGGTCCAGAAATTCTTATCTGCCGCATCAATCTCTCCCGGCGAGGTAAGATCATACAGCGGGACGCCATCATCATCGACAGGGGTTAATAAGTATTGCCTGAATTCGTCAGACCAATCCTCATGGTTCGCCATAATAAAGCGCAGTTCGCCGGAATCCACATTTACGCCAAAAATCGCGCTCTGATGTCGACCGGAACAGATCAGCAAATTGTTGGGTTCATTAATATAGCTTTGGTTGATATGCAGCCAGTCATCCATTGATACGTCCTGACCTGGCGCGCTTCCGGAAGGACGCGGCGATCTGGAATAATCCATCACATACAGCATATCGTAATAGGCGACTTCAAGTCCGGTAGATAAGTTAATAATAGAAACGCCATCTTTCCCGGTTGAGTAACCGTCTGGCCGTCCATTGCTATATTCTGAAGGCGCAATCGCCAGATTGTTCTCAATGGGAAGAATGGAGTGATGGAACTCATTGTCGAGAAGATAAACCGTATAAACCCGTCCCATAATGTCAAATTCATACATATTCAGACAATGGTTTATTCCCTGTGACGTCGCCAGGAAATGGCCGTTATCCATTCTGACAAAATTATAAGAAGGGATTTCCTGATTTACATACCACCGGACAATCCCGTTATGATCAAAAGCCAGATTATACCGATCAAAATAAGTGGAGAAATAAAGCCCTTCCTCCATCAGCGAGGCCTGCTGCGCAGGACAGGAGACGCTAATAATAGGGAAACCGAGGCTCACGTTAGCCGAATCCGTGGGCGGTAATGCGTCTGTCATTACTGTATATTGCCCGACAATTTGCGAGGCAAGGCGTAGGGTAATCTGATTATTCACCGCGGATACCATCCCACACACAGGAATAAGGTTAGCGCCCGGATGTACATCATATTGATAACGCACTGCCTCTGTCGTCGCTTCGCTATCAACAACATTGATCTCAAGCGCGGCAGCTTCATCGATCCAAATCCCCAGATAGAGACTCAACGGGGCGGTCCCGTAGGGATTTACGGTGACAATGGCCTTGTCACAGGTATTAGATTGCGTGATCTCCGCTAATCGTTGTTCATATATGGCGTTATGGTTTAACACCAGTGCGTTATTGGTATCGATTTTCTGGTTAATCGGCTCACGCGGTGCGGGCATGTTAACCATTGACGAGCTTTTCTTATTCATACGTTTCTCCTGATTAATTGGGATATAGACAACGAGCAGATACAACATGCCAGCCCGTTGCTTAGCAAATAACCCTACGTCAACAAGAGAAATCGGTTTAATAATTTAAAATAAAACATCCATAAAATAACACCCAGACTAACACTATTCTTTATCATCCGGAGATTTTATTTCCCTGGCGCTACTATAAAAGCATAACAATTATGTAGCATTAATGCTTTGCGACCAATAGCCTATACCTTTTTAATGGTTGGCATAGGCCTTACGCCGTAATTCAAATTATTTTATACCAACAATAAATCAATCAAAGCACATCAATCTACTGATAAAAATTAACACTACTATCATTTTATTTTTAGAGTAACTAAAAATAAAACTTTAGCTTTTCTAAAAAACCATCATTTTTGTGACATGATACGATTTTCTCTGGAAAAAAGGCGCTATTACAGTCACGCCAGTTGATCCCTAAATTTAATATGCATATTATTATCGCCACCCCAATTAAACCCATTAAATAACATCATGACTATTTATTTAATTAACAGCACGCACACTTACAATGATAAGACCAATGAGCTAAAAAACATAAAAACGGGAAAGATGATAAAAATTGCCGCAATGCGCATAAAGTGTCTGGAATATATGCTGAATCATGCACAACAAGACATCATTTATAAAAAACAACTCACTAATGAACTTTGGGGGGAAAGAAGTCAATTTATCAGCGACGCCAATCTGACCCAGATTTTATATCTACTGCGGCGCGACCTTAAAGGCTTTGGCCTGAGCCAGTTTTTTTCCACGGTGCCCCGAACTGGTATTAAAGTTGATGCTAACATTATTATCAGCAATGAAAATAAAAACCATCCCTCTTCTTTAAAAAAAGAAGGGTATAAATATATGGCATTACTTTTCGCTTTACTGACCATGGTCATAATGGTTATTTATTCAATACGATAATTTGATATTAAACCGACAAATCGCATAAGGATGTGCTTCCTTCAACCAAAGCGTCAGGCTGCTTTTCCTGGCTAAAAAGAAAGGTCGACTGAAATGTTGATATCAGTTTTTTGGCATTTTTATAATGGATGCTGTTTGTAGCCAGATAAGCATAAACGGGTAACGTACGAAAAATTATTTCATCAGGCATACGTAGTATTTTTATATTATAACGCCGTACATCTCTAAAATAAGTAGCAATCTTTCCTGGCAAAATCGCAACCATATCGCTTTTCTCAACAACACCGATAACTCCAAATAGTGAATCACTATAATAACCTATTTCCCTGCGCCCCGCATAAGGCGTACTGCTCTTGAATAAATCAATGCTATCAGCGGTGAAAGAAGAGAACATATCTGAATGATAGACAGCATGTCTGGCAGCATAAAAATTATATAAAGAAATTTTTTCAAGCCCAACCAATGGACTTTTTTCACCACAAACACAAACAAAATCAGATAAATTATCAATAAGATAACTTTCGATTATCTCACTCTTAATATCCAGAATTCCCATGATGACATCCGCATAGCCATGCGTCAGCATGGAGGCTGGCGAGTATTCCCCTGTTTTTTTAATCGCATAGTGTTTAATAATATATCGATTCACCAACATCATATCCAGCAATGCCGGAAAATAGTAATTTTCAGTGATATCACTTCCCAGAACAATGAGTTCATTACTCTCCTGAGCATCTGTTTTATCGCACAGTGTGCTTTCTATAGATTCAATTGCCTGGCGAAAGACCTGGTGAAGCGATTTACCTTTGCTGGACGGGACTAATCCTTTGCGGGTTCTGATAAATAACTCTTCGCCATAAATATTTTGTAAACGAAGAAGAGCCTGAGAGATCGCCGCAGGCGTGACATCCAGTTTCCTCGCCGCCCTGGTTGCATTTCCTTCAGTAATAACCGTATCGAACACTTTGATCAGATTGTAGTCAATTTTTTTAGCATTTTTTATTGGCCGCATATAGGTTATCCTGGCTGGTATAATCTGGCTCCATCATTTAAGACGCAGATTAACCTTGCACCACACTTATTTCAATAAGTAAATCATTTCCTCTACCTGTTTGTTATTAAATTATAATTTTATTGATATCATTTCAGCCTGTGTGAAATAAAAACACATGATGCTATTTTATAAAAAACATCAAAAACATCTGGCACACTTTATAAAAAAGTAAAAAAGCATAATGTTATCCTGTTTAATCACAAATGATTCTCTTATTTCTTTGCGGTTCTCTACGCTTATCCGTACTGATGTAAGGAGTACTTTACCGCCAGTGAACACACTGACAGTGTGAAACTTACCTTATGAATATCAAAACGGAGTGAATTCATGAGACAATATACTATCAATAACGAATTTATTTATAATGAGTCGTTAAGAGAAATAATATCATTACATGATAAAAAAGTGCTAAAGGTGACGCTAATGCGTGCGCGTTGTTTAAGCTATCTTTTTGAAAATGCCTACAAGAAACTGATTACGCGGGAGATGATTTCACACGCAGTTTGGGGAGAGCGAAGTCAATTTGTTAGCGATGCTAATTTGACGCAACTTCTTTATCTGCTGCGACGAGATTTACAACAAATCGGGCTTTTCGAACTGTTTGTTACGCTCCCCAGGCAAGGGATAAAAATCGATGAAAGATTTATCATTGACGCTGCTGACATACCGCCACAAGCTATTCAATATCATACTCATCGATGTAATAAAATTATATCCATTGGTATTCCCACTCTTTTTTTATTGATCGTGCTTTTCTTTTTAGCACCGTTTATCTGAAGATAAAGTCTGTAGACCGTGTCCCGGGAAGGTGAGAACATTTTTCATAATATCCTCACACGACACTGACGGGACACCATCTGCGGTCTGCTACGCGGTTCAGTCATAGACAATGCGTAGCACTGTTAATTGCTTATCTTCATCCAAATAATCTCGTTTTACCGTTGCATGAGGAGACGATATTGGCGTGATAATATTCTCGACAATAATATAACGTTCAACTCCCTGTTTATTATGGCATTGAATTTTTAAGGTTCCCACGTCATTCCAGCAGCCTGCCTCAACAACCGATCCCATAAAATGAATCTGAGCGGTCGGTTTCGCTGTCCCTTCATGAACGATAAAGGAAAGTAAAATCACCGGTATGACGCAACGCATAGACTTCATTTTACTTTCACTCCTGTACGTTCTCCTCTGAGCGAATATCACCCCTTCGCTTTCTGAATTGCCATTTGCAACATATCCTGAGTCGTGCTTCCCGGGATCACGGTCACCCGTTTTACATCACCGTTTTGCGTCTGAGGCATGACGACAAAAGCAGGCGTGCCGCTAAAGTCCATATGCTGCGCCAGTGCCTGGTTAGTGAGGAGCGCATCATGTACTGCACCACTGCTTTGCGCTTCTTTTACGGCGGCCAACTGCGTCGGCGTTAGATAATGTTGCGCCAGGGTATAGACATCGTGTTCCGTTAACGCGCCTTCCACTTTGCCGGTAGCATACAGGGCATTATGCCAGTCGAGATATTTTGCCCCGCCCTGGGTAAGCCATACCTGTTCGCCGACTCTGGCCGCCAGTCCGGATACCGGCCAGCGGGAGGAAAAAATAGGAAACTCTTTGAAAATAAACCGGGTATCCGGGTTCGCCTTAATCAGGTTTTCGACCACTGGCGCCATTTTGCTGCACCACGAGCACTGGTAATCAAAGAACATCACCACCGCCGCTTTTGCCTCGTTGGGCCCAACGGAAGGACTGCTGCTACTGAGCAACTCAGCACGATACTGTAATGCCAGTTGAACATATGCCTGTTGTTGCGCAATCTGCTGACGCTGATGCAATGTCTCGCTGGCGGCGACCAAAAATTCCGGATGTTCGGCCAAGTACGTTGCCACCACCTCTCCCACTTTATCCGGATGACTGACGATGTAGGCTTCCGCCGTCGGGCCAATTTGCGACGTCGGGGCAGAATCGGCGGCGATTGCCGAGGCGGATACGGCAACGCCTGCCAACGTCAACATCGCCAGTCGGGAAAGTTTTAACGCGTGATAATACATAATAAAAGTCTCGTTCGATAAGATCGGAAAGCCTCCCGCTATCGGGAGACGCCTGAAAAATAGGTTAATGAATACGCGTCAGATCCACGGTTTGCGCTGGCATTACCCGCCCATAGTCATTAATACTTTGCCAGCGCACAGTGCAGCGAACCGTGTGCCGGCACCAGTCCGTTTGACGCGTTGCAAAGGGAGCCACGACCCCGGCGTTGTCCTGGGCGCGCTCGTTAGTACGTAATAAAAAGAGCGTAACGTAATAGGGTGTCGGATTGCGTACCGTCGCGCCATCAGGGGTAAGCGACCAGATCAGATGCCGGTAGGCCTGCTGCGGATTGCCGGCGAGTCCCTCAGGGCGATAGAGCAATTTTAAAGCCGAACGAAACGCCATTTGTACACGGTTCGCTTCCGGTTTACCGGAGGGAATAGCGGCGATACTCAAGGTAAACAAACTTTCCCTGTCGGCGGGTAGCGGTTCGCCGGTATAAACCACCCGCATTGAATTTTCCTGGCGCGCTGAAAGCATAAATAATGGCGGCGTGACCACGAAGGGCGTGATATTTCCTTCGTTTTTGGTTCCGGGCCAGCGGCCGCCAGGTAAAATATGCGTATCAATTAACCAGGACGCTTCTGAATGGTTACTTACCGGTACGCTTAATGCCGGGGCGTCCGCATGATAGATGAAGCGAGTACCGCCAATCACCACGCCAGCCTGCGCCCATGATATGGGAAGCAAGCACCAATATATTGCGCAGCGTAAAAAGAACTTATTCATAGGCAAGAATGAAGGTTGCGGAGGCATTGGCATCCCCGGGCGTTACCGTGCCGCCATCGGCAAGATAACGCGCGTAAAATTGCAGATGCGCCGACGCCTGGCCCGGACTGAGCGTCACTACATCACTCTCCTGCCCCAGTGGGATTAAGGTTTTATTTTGATCATAAAGCGCAATCCCAATGCCTGAAGCGTCGCTTTCCCCTGCGGTAAGCGCCAATAAATCCGTATTACGGCTGTCCCCCGCACCGCTAAAACTGACCGTTACGCCGCTGGCAGTGCTGCCGCAGTTTTGTAAATCGATAGCAAAAGGTTGCCATGCGGAACCGTCGCCTGCGCGATAAAACTGCCGTTGAGAAACCGCGCCCATCGCCACGTTAATATTTTCCGAGTCTGGAGAGAGCGAACACGTATTGTCCGTGATGGTTCCGGAGACATAGACCCGGCCATCGTGCGCCTGGACGCCGGATGCCGCCAGCAGCATCCCGATGCCGTACAGGATATCGTTACGCATAATTACGATAGCTCCTCATTCATACTGCATATCGAAATACATGACCGCCGTCGCGTTCCCGGACGTGACCGTAGGCCGGGTCGATTTATAGCGAATATAAAAAGACAGCGTGTTGCGTCCGGCTTTCAACGGATAGACCACTGAGTCGGCATTATTGATACTGATGGTATCCTGATCATCATTCAGAATTTCCACCCCTACCCCGCTTGCTAACATGTTTCCGCTTCCCATCCCGGTATCGGTTATCGCCAGTAGCGCGGGATTGTCCGGATCGGGTTCGCCGGTAAACCAGATCTTCGCCCCGGCAATTCCTCGGGAACAATTTTTGAGGTTGATATTAAAGGGCTTAAATTTTGTCGTTGTTCCTGTCGAAGGAAAATCGCCAACTGCAAACTGCCCTAAATCAATACTTTGACTGAGGCTGGAAATATCTATGTCGCAGGTTTGCGCCACAATAGTGCCGGTAAATTCGAGGTTATAAGCGAGGTCGTCAGCGCTGGCATTGATTTGTGGACACAGCATCAGTCCCATGGCAAAAAGAGCGCAGTGTGATCTGTTCATTTAGTCAAAGTCCACTCGCAGGCTGGCCAGCGCGGTAAACGCCCCTTCCGCTGGCGTTTCGCCTGTTGTACTTACCGGGTAGGCTTGCAATGTGATGTTAGCGCGTCCGGCGCTATCGGTGATAAAAGGCGCGACACTCTGTGCATCATTGGGGATAAGCGCGTTTCCTTCATCGGTTTCGACCACTACGCCGACATCCGCATTATCCGAAGCGATAGCCTGGGGAACGTGGCTATCCGGCGTAGCGATAAGACGCATCGTTAAATTGACCTGCGAATCCAGACCGCTGCACTTTACCGGTACGCTAAATTTTTTCGCTCGTACCCCCTCCGGCTTTTGGCCTGCATGGTTGAAATTGCCACTGTACAATGCGCCGAAATTCACCAGAATCGTTTGTCCGGCGTTGATTTCGCAGCTTTGCGGTACGGTCACCGTTCCACTATAAAGAATGCTGTATACGACATCTGTCAGCGGATCGCCTGCGGCGGTCATGACATAAACATTGAACATAGTCTTAGGAGTAATATTCACCGTGCCGACGAACGGTTTAACAATTTTGAGCTGAAACTCCAGATTTGAGTCACGAACGTAAAACGGTTGACCCGCTTTCACATTTTCATCATATCCCATCAGGACATTGTTCATCGGCGGATAGATATCGCCCACCGCAGAATCCTCAATTCGCATTCCGCCTTCAAGATAGTCCGGGTCCAGCTTTAAATATTTCCAGTTACCGCTCGTTTCTACGACCGGATATTGCGACACATAGGAGCGATAAGTCTGGCTATAGGTCGCCGCGCCGGCGGGACACACCGCCTGTACATTGACTTCCTGACTTTTCTCCAGTTGAACCGTCGTTCCCACCTGGTTTTGTTCTGCCGTCAGAGTGGTCGTTAAATCGTAATTAATACTGGAAGGTACACCGTTAACGTTTTTACACACGTCTGCGAATGCGTACTGCGATACGACACTTCCCACCAGCAGAGCAAATAAAAGAGGTATTTTCATTTAATGACACTCCGCATGTTGTCGACTCAGAATCTGACGGGAGGAAGAGAGATGATAGGACGCGACACACTGTTGATCCGGCAGGTTCCCCCAGCGAACGTGCAGAATGCCTTGCGCTGACAACCCGGAAAGATAGACTTCCCCGGCCTCGTCAACAATCGCCTCCGCATGGCGATCATTCACCGTCACCGTTGCGCCAAAGGGTACAGGCTTACCGTTATGATTCAGCGTTACCAGGGCACGCGCGCCGACTCGCGCTTTAAAGCGGGCCAGAACCAGCGCGCCTTCGGTCGGCACAACGCGAGTCACCGCGTCATCAATATCGACATCATCAGCCATCGCGTTAACGTCCAGCGCCATACGGTTTTGGCGATATGTCGTCGCATACGGCACCACCGCATAGCCACGCGCGTCCGTATGAATACCCGGCTGGTCGACAACGCCGACGTTGGCTGCGCCCGGCGCGGCAATCAAAATATTGGTATTGCCCAGCGGCTGGCTTAGCGTCACCCCATGCGCGTGCGCCACCAGGCCGCCGCTCAGGCCATAATTCACCTGCCAGTAATCGCCGTTATCGCTAACGTTATAGCCAATGTTGGCGTTGCCTTTCGCCCCATCGTATTCCAGGCTGGCGGCGCCGCTTTCGCCAATACCGTGATTCTGATAACCTTGTTGTATGTTGTAACTAAGATTGTTTTCGTCCAGCAGTGTGCCGCTAAGGCCCGCATTCTGCGTAACGTTATGCTGTTTGTCCGTACTGGTGCTAAAGGTAGCGTAAACATTGTGATGGCGCGTGACCTCATCATCGTGTTGCAGCCATTGACTTAGCGGTACCGAGATATTCAGCGCGAAAATTTGATCGCGCTCCGCATCGCCTGCGGATTTGTTATTGTTGTAAGAAACGCTCCATGCAATACCCGCCAGCGTATCGCTGTATCCCACCTGCAACAAAGAATCCTTTTCATCAGTGTGCCAGTAACTTTGCTGACTGCCGGTAATAAAAAGCGATCCCAACCCGCCCAGCTGTTGATTGATATCGAGTTGTACTTTCCCCCTCCTGGTATAATAAAGATTGTAATAATCCGCCCATTCCGGCCTGCTTTTATCGCTGTCAGTCCGACTGTCATCGTCATAGCCGCTCATCCGTTTCCACGTGGTATCATCCAGCGTATAAAAGCCCGAGGTTGAATAGCGATAGCCCATAAGCTGTAAATTGGTTCCTGACTGTGCAAGCGATTTGGCATACAGGAAACGCAGCGATTGCCCCTGGTAGGTGTTATTATCCGCCAGCGTACTGGTAGCCTGGGTGACATCCAGCGACACCGCGCCCCAGTCGCCCAGATTTGCGCCGCTGCCGATCGCCAGCGCGTGATAATGACTGGAAAGTTGTGTTCCGCCATACAGCGTAAAACCATGCGGTAACCCCCATATCAAGGTCGCCTGACTGAATTTCACCTTCTCTTTTTGACTACTATCGCTGCGATACTCCGCCACCGTCGCCGCATACTTCAGCCGCCCTTCTCGTTGTAGAATCGGCACGGCGGAATAGGGCACGTTATAGCGATTAATAGAACCGTCGGACTCTTTGACTTCCACAGTCAAGTCGCCGCTGGCGGCGGTGGGATAGAGATCATTAATAGTAAATGCCCCGGGCGGCACATAGCGCTGATTGATGATGTAGCCGTTTTGCCGAATGGTCACTTGCGCGTTGCTTCTGGCAATGCCGTGAATGGTCGGCGCGAAGCCCTTCATGCTGTCTGGCAACATATTGTCGTCAGACGCCAGTTGTAGCCCGCGAAAAGGAAGGCTGTCGAATAATGCGGAGGGGGTATAACTATCGCCTGCCGTCAGTTCTCCCTGCAAAAAGACCACATCACGTTCCAGATAAGTACTGATGTGCTGCCAGTCGCTGTCGCTATTCTGATCGCCGCTATTCGCGTTCCATGTGGAGTAGTCGCGTAACCGCCAGGCCCCCAGATTAAGGCCGCTATTCAATCCAAGAAAATAGCTGTTCTCCGCACTGCCGCCTGGGCTCCGATCCTGACTATTCGCGCCGGTAAAGGTGTAATTCAATAGCAACGCGTTAATACCTTCATCCCAGTATTTCGGTGGGATGTAGCCTCTGGCGCTGGCAACCATCGCCGCCTGCGGGATGCTAATATCGAGACGTTGCTGCGCAAAATCAAAGCGGGTCCGGGCGGCCGGTATCGCACTGGCGAGATCCGGGCAACTTCCCGCCGCCGCCTTCGCCAACAGTGGAAACGCCCCGGTGTTTACCCCCATATTTTTAAGCATTTCAGGCGTCAGGCAGGCGCGTAATCCGCTGTCATCGGTGGGCGCGCTTTTTCCCGTCGTTTTCACCGCCTGGAAGGCAATGTCTCTGGTCGCGAGAAACGATTGTTCAGGTAAACGTCAACGCGATACATTCCCGCCGCCTGGGCATTACGGGAAAAGGTCGATAAGTCGGCCACCGCAGACGGGTCGTCAGACAGAAATGCCGGGTTGAAATAGTTTTCCGCCCACCCCGGCGCAGGCGCCAATGCGATAGCCAACGCCAGCGGGGTTAATACGGGTTTAGCTACGCTGGAATAATATCGCGTCATGAAAAGCTGATTACGCATAACATCATGAAGCTGGACAAACGCGTGCTGGCGTCGTTGCGCCAAAATCGTTTACCGTGCGCAAAGATACCTGGCCGGGCGTCGCCGGGAGAGTGATCGCGCCTTTCGGCGGTACCATAGTATTCGGCAGCTTTTTCCCCGCGCTGTACAGTTCAACCATCGAAACGTAGTACGGCGAAGGGTTAGTAATCGTTAGCTGGCCGCGTTCGTTACGGCAGCGAAGCGTGGACGGGGCATGAGCTGGCGCCTCCGCCAGATTTTTCGGGCGAATAAATAGCTTAATCACGCTTTGCGTCGCAATTTGCAGGGAGTTGCCGGTCAGCTTATTTTTATCGACAGAGGGTATCGCTTTACTGTTTAAATAAAATACGCTTTCGCGATCGGTCGGTAATGACGGCCCGACATACATAATGCGTAATATATTTTCTTTTTTAGGCTGGATCACAAAGAGAGGCGGCGTGATGATAAAATCCGTCGAGCGTGAACCATCGGCATTGGCGACCCATGACTGAATTAAAAAAACATTGCTGGCAGAAGAATTAATAATCGGCAAGGAGGTTTGCTTACTTCCCTGCGGATAAATCACCCTGGTCGCGCCCAGCGCAATGCCTCCCGCCTGCGCGGCAAACGACAGGCCGGCCGCCGACAGCAGTAGCAATAATCGAAGGAAAATCGGTACGTTTTTTTTCATCTGCGTAATATCCTGATGCCGTCGGTTTGTTACGCGCAGTGACGCGCGTAACGCCCCTTTCTCGCCTCCCAACAGACGAGAAAAAAATCCCGATAAGGAATCAGGAATAAACCATGCTAAATGTCGCCGTCGCACTAACATTACCGGCAGTCGCCGTACCGGTAGCGATATAATCCACGCTAAGCGGAATAACGTTTTCGCCATCGTTCAAAGTAACAGTACTGGACGATTCACCGATATTCAGCGCCTGGCCATCTGGTCCATAAAGTTGTAATGCCACATTCGTCGCCGAACCTGCCCCAGCGGTATTCGCCAGCGACCCCGGCTGGTTTGCGTCCTGCTGGCCATTAAAAATCACCGCTGCATTCTGGCTGGTCTGAGTATCGCAGTCTTCCAGTTTAATGGTGAAATCTTCTTTTTGATTCGCCACCATACCGGCCTCGGTTAATTTACTGGCGCGAACCTGGCCTAATGTCACGGTCTGATCGACAGAGTCAGCGGAAACAGAACAGGCGGCGTCAACGACCTGTCCGACAAAATTTACCGTACCGCCAGTGACGGTTGTAGTATCCGCTTGCGCGGTGGACAACATTCCGCCAAAGGCAATCGCAGAGACCATTAATGCTAGTACAGGCTTTTTCATTCAAGCTCCTTTTAAATATAAAAATGAGGGTAATCAGATTTTTTAACGAAACGGCTGCTGATATTTCTTCACAGCAATATCACGACTTTTTCTTATGCGAAAAAAAGTGTCTTCTTGTTCTGATATAAATATCAGAAGCAATAAAACAGCCACTCAACGTCGTGAGTTAATCTTTACGTTATAATGAGATAACGATGTTATTAATTATTAGCAAGCCAACGGCAAGTTGCAATCATCGACATTTGGTTTTATAGGACTAAGCATAACTTGTTGTTTTATCTTAACTTTACACCAGTCGTTCGGCCTATCCCCTTTAGTCATATTGACTTTTTAAAAATAATCTTCTTAACAATTTTCAATAAAACATTTTATTAACGATAACAGGCAAATTCAGTCGAGATATGTAAATATATCGTTGCGGATAGTGCATTAATACGCCACTGGCAGTTTTCCGAGCGCCGTCAGCCGCCCATTATCAATATGGATATACCCGCCTTTTTTTAGTTCAGACAGAATCTTCATGGTCCGACTGCGCGATATCCCGGTACGTCGTTGAATAAAATTCAACACGATAATGCTTTCCCGGTAGTCCTGTGGATAAGCCCAGATTTCAGTCAGCAGCGCCCGAACTTTCAGATAAGAATCGACGCCGACTAATTCACGATCGCGCGCGCTCATCACCATCAGACGGTAAGCCAGACAACGGGCCACGTCGTGCCACAAATCGCATTCATCGGCGATTTTTATAAAATCCGTCAGGCGAACAAATCTACCGGTACAAACCGTTTCTGCGAGCAAAAAGTGTTCCGGTCGCGCGGGGACGTTATAGGTAGCGCCATAGCTGTCAACCATACCCACGACCGATGGCGCAAACGATGAAGATATATGGAGTCGGTTGTCATCACGACAGAAAGAAACAACGCCTGACTCCAGTAATACAATGTAGTGTTCATCATTTGCCTGTAAATAAAACTCATCGCCGATACCCAGCGTAAACGGTTGACCAAATGGCAACAAGGCCGAAAATAAGGCATCAATCGCCGCGTGAGGTTTAGCCTGCTGAGAAAAAAGAAAAGAGTGTAATGAATTCTCATTATTATCTTTAGCAAAAGCGTCGTTCATCATTTTTTTCATTAACGGTTGTCTACTCAATGTAGCGTCACAGTATAACCTCTCAAAAAACGCTTAAATTAATAATAAATAACATCGCTATGCAGTATTTCTGTATTCACAAGGCACTAATACGCAATATTTTTAAGATTAAGACAATTCTTAATACAAAATGATTACAGAAAATTAATAACGAATTACGCATAAAGAATGAGAGGTCAGGGGGCGCAGGAAAAGAGATTCGAAAGAACGCGCCTTCGAATCTCAAACTAATAGTCCAGATTAATGCAAATAAGCAGTGATATTATCTGAAATGGCGTGGAGCAGCATAATACTCTACCATTTTATCCGCCAGCCAGCCGCCGTCTTCACCGTTAGAATGGATTGTCGTAATACTGATAGTAGAACCACCGCCCCATAAGATCGAAAAGACGTTAAAGTCCGGTAGGTTCAGCGCCTGCATCTGGCTCCAGTCATACCCTTTATCTTTACGTAAAAAGTCGCCGACGGTCGGGACGCCGTAAGTCGCGCTATTTAAGGCCGTATTGAGTAGCTGCAAAGAGAGCGTGTCAGGATCGCTGCCAATGCGGGCGTCACCCATAAAAAAGGTTCCGCCAGATGCAAAGTGCGCAGCGCTGATTTTACTGACACCCTCTTCTACTGTAGGCATATGGCCGCCTGGGATTTGCCACAGCATGGCGGGCGTCAGCAGCGCTTTCGTCACCTGTTTGACCATCGCCAGGTAATTAAGCCAGCATGTCGCATTCCAGCCATAGTGGGCAAGCGCATCAGGACTGAAACAGTCACGCTCAAATTTATCAAACGCAATAAAGTCCGGCGCATATTCTCCGCTATAAACGCCCAGTTCATGAATAAATTCGGCGATCGCCTGCCCTTCAGCTACCGGATCAGCGGTATCGCGCAGCACCCAGTCCGCCGTTCCTGTCGCCCAGACATTCGTCTGCCAGCCAAAAGCCACATCCGGGGCAAACTGACGAACAAGATAGTTCACCGCCTGAATATAGCCGTAGAGATCGTCGCTAAACGTCGGCAACGAAGGCGCGATAAAGCCAGCCATCACCGGTAATGCTTGTATCGCCGCCGCCAGTTGGGCATTCACCGGCACACTGTTTCTTTGCCGTACTACGGTATAGCCATACGGTCCTTGCTGTAGCGCCCCCAGAAAATCCGGGTTAAGCACAAAGGTGGCCGGGACAGGATGCGTCTCATCTTTGTATGACTGCGCCGCCAGACACTGGGTAATAAAGTTACCAAAATGGTTACGTAGCTTTTGCGCATCCTGTAAATCCGCCAGGGCGCTACCGCCGCTGGCATTCGCGGTATAAATGACCATTACCGGCATGACGCTACGCCCGGCTTCTTTTTCTATCTGGCGCACCAGCGCAACGGTTTTATGGATCGGTAACGTCGCGTAATCCAGAAAACCATCCCCGTTCACGTCAACCTCCGCGGCCGGAACCGGATCGCCGCCGCCGTCAAAACCATCGTATTTAAACAACGCGCTAAACGGTATATCGCGATAAAGAGAAACCGTCTCTGGCGCGTTAACCGTCACGCCGCCATGAGCAAGGTAATCAGGCCAACCTTTTACCTGTAGCGTCACGCCGGGCAGAAACTCCAGCGCCACATGGTTGACCTTTTGCAACAACCGTAGCGGCCCGGCCTGTTCACAACGCCACGGCACGCTGTCGATGAAAATATCGTCCGTCTGAACATCATACAGCCCGGGCGCAAAGCGTAATGCCAACGTCTGCCGATCGCTACCGCTCTCCAGCATTAATGAGTATTGATATTTACCGCTACTGAACAGATAACGCTGCGGCGCGACGCCATCAGGCAGGCCCAGTAGAGTGGCATCCACCGTCACGAAACTCGCCGTGTCGATCGCTGCCTGCTGGTAAGCGACAGCAACCTCGGCAACCTGAGCCGCGGCAGGGATAAAACCCGTAAGCTGTATGGGTGCCGATATAAAGCGGTTATTAATCATCGCAGGCTGCAGATTGACCGTATAATGATGCCCCGCCAGTAGCCGGGTGATTAACTGCGGTTGGTTGGCGATAAGCGTGACGGTACGCTCATCCGCTTGCGTAGCATCGGCGATCTCAACGGTCAATTTCGCATTACCAAGCGCAGGGGCGTCAATCATCAGACGCGCGCTGGCATAACGGACAATCGGCAGACAGGATACCTGGACCTGCGCGGCGGCATCGCCGGTTTGCAGCGTAACGGTAAAAGAGGACTCGACTGGCGCGATTTGCATCTCATCATTCGCCAGTACCGGTACGGTAAGCCGATACGTTCCTGCGCTAAGATCGCCTATTGTCAGCACCTCTCCCCACTCACCGACAAAGCGCCGGGTTTCGCCGGCAGGAAACAGCAGCTCAATCGCCGGTTTAAGCTCCACGGTCTGCGTCATGGCAGGAAAATGAACGCAAATTTTACCCTGACGGGCAGGGTCATGGGCCAACGTCGCGCTCAAATCGCTGATGGCAACTGGCATCTGCGTGGCGGCCAGATAGCACTGTAATTCGGCGGTATCCCCCGCCGTCAGCATCAGCGTGCCGTCATGATTAATGGTGATGGTATTCTTCTCGATGGGCCATCCCCCATCGCTGGCCAGCGTCACGGCCTGATTCCCCAGCATTGTTCCCTGAAACGGACTGTAGGGATCGGGGTGCGCGCTGGCCGTAAAATTCAGTTGAAGCTGATTGAGATCTATCGCCTGGGCGTAGAGGTTGGTCAGCGTAAAGGTGACGCGTTGATACCAACTCGCGGTATTCAACTCGCTAACGTTAAGCGTAAGGCCGCGTTCCTGAAGGTCGTTATCCTTTTCCGGCGCATCGGGTTCGGCGGGGTGTTCATCTGCGGCGGGTATCGCTGGCGTCTCCTCATCGGATAAGGTTTCAGACTCTGTGTCTTCGGATGAAGATGACGCCAGCGTCAAGGTGATGGCGGACATTTTTACCGGCACCTGCGTCGCCGCGAGGCTGAAAGAGAGCGTCCCGCGTTCGCCCGGCTGAAGAAGTAATGCATCGCTGTTATTAATGATGATGTTGTTAGTTTCCAGCGTGCCATACGAACTATCGTTCAACGTAAGCGGCAGGTTCCCTTTGAGCGTACCGCCGCTATTTCCCCATGGATCGATGTGCCCGGAGGCCGTGAACGATATTGCGGCATGGTTCATATCGACCGCATTACCGCTCTCATTAATAAAGGTTAAGGTGATTTTTTGATACCAACTGTTGACGTCAAATGCGCTGGCATGGATAGAAATGGTCATGGTCTACTCTTCCTCTGTCCCTGGTGGAGAAAAGCCCCGGTAAACCGGGGCTTGAATCATGAAGCCCAATACATCGTGCTTAATGCCGTGTATTAGTAAGCGCCAAGATCGGTCCATGCACCGCCGACACCGCAGTTCAGGTCAGGCTGGTTGCCCATAGACCACCATTTCACCTGATAGTTATGGCCTTTCCAGCTAACGATTTCGAAAGAACCCCAGTTTGCGCCATAAACGGTCAAAGCATCCCACTGCGCGTAAGGTGACGTTTTGTCATCTGCTGGCGTATCATCCTCAGCTGGCGTGGTATCTTCTTCCTCGTCCGGTACAGGAACGATAATCTCTTCTTCCTCTTCCGGTTCCGGTTGAACCTGAGATAGCGCAGGTACAGCCGTCAGAACAAAGCGCTGTTGAGAGGACGGTTCGTTGTAGCAGTCGCGTACAAACAGGGTGAACTGAAAGGCTGTTTTTTCGCTAACTTCCGGTACCACAACCTCAATGATTTCTGCCGTTTTGTCTGCCACAGCGATTTGAGAAGGCACGCCCCAGCTAAAGGACAACTCATCACTATCTTCATCAGAAGAACCTGCGCCAGACAGCTGTACCGTAGATCCGCCTACGACCATCAGTTCAATCGCCGCTTTCGGCGCGTGGTTGACTTTCTGCGCGTCGTCGCTATCGCTCTGTTCTTCACCATTTTCTACATTGATACCTTCGAAGTAGAACGGTTCCATATCGATAACTTCAGATTCGATTTCATAACCCAGACCTTCACGCACGGCGTTAACCAGCACGCCGTTATCCTGATCGATAGTCCAGGTAAATACGCCGCCCAGGCCCAGTTTCGCTGCATATTCGCCTTTTGCTTTGACAGTACGCGGCGTATCCAGGGATAAAAACAGTTTGGATTCCGGGCTATACAGGTAGTCAGCGTCAGCGACCTGGTCGGTGTAAACGTTGAAACCGTTACGACCTTTCTGGTTTTCCAGATCCAGGTAGCTATAAATGACGTCATACCATTCGCTGGTGCCGGATTCGAAAGAACCTGTAGTGTCACCTGTTCCCGGGTTATAAGAACCTTTCAGCGGCGACAGGGATTCAATTTCTGCCTGACGAGCGTTACGGGTATAGCCGGCATAACCGATGTTGATACGATCAGCGGAGAAACCTTCCGCCAGCAGGTGATCAACGATGGTTTCGACAGCCCAGCCGCCCTCTTCCAGCGCTTTGCGGTTGGTATGGTGGCCAAGAGTTTCCGCCCATGGCGTACCGAGGAAATCATAGGTCATCAGGTTGATGCCATACAGGCCAGCAGCCAGCAGATCTTTTACTTTAGCGTGATCAAAAATCGTGGTCACCGCGGAAGCAGCGATAGAGATCTTCACATTGCTCAGACCAGCGGAATCCAGCTGTTTGCGCAGTTCGGCAATCAGCAGCGCGTAGTTAGCGCCATCTTCCGGACCAAACGGGTTGCCCGCCCCTTCATCGTTCGGGTATTCCCAGTCAATATCCACTTCGCTGAACATCGGGAACTGTTTGAACAGTTTCACCACGCCTTTGGCGAAGATTTTACGAGAAGAGTCAGAAGCGGCGGTTTCGTGGAACCCGTTACTCATGCTCCAGCCGCCGATACTCATGGAGAGCGCCAGCGTGTGACCTGCAGCTTTCGCTTTTGCCTGCATATCACGCAGCGCACCCAGCATACCTTTGGCGTTAGCCTGGGTCACGGTTTTCGGATCAACATCCCAGCCGCTGGTTTCAAAACCCAGGTTGATATAAGACTGGAAATCGCCCCACGGATCGAGGAAGGTCGGCTCATATTTCACTTTGCCGCACTGTGCTGCCGCTTCTGCTACGACATCGCGGTTTTCTTTATCAATTTTTCTGAAACCGGTGATGCCAACAAAGCCGAAAATCAGTTTGTCATAAGCCGTCGGTGAAACGTTGGTTAAATCATAACCACGGCCCGGTTGGGACATATTGCCTTGCAGACGGCTGTCATACTGTGACCAGTCGGTGTAATAACCGAATACCTTCGGTTTAGTCGTGGAATTTTTATATTTATTGTATACCGGTTTCGCAACACGAGCGGAAGTATAGCTTATTTTATCATCGCTTGTTGCAGGGTCAAAACCATTCGCTGCATGAGTAGTTTCAGTAATTGTATCGCCTTGAATCAGTTTGCTTGTAGCCATTTTCAAATTTCCTTTTACGTTTCAAAATTGTCGCAGCTCGTTCTGCGGGGTCCATAATCGTTACAGGCATAAAAAATAGCTAATCACAAAACATCATCTTTTTAGATGATATAAAAATCATAAAAATGAGGTTAACAACACCGTCTACCGAAGAGAAAACAACACCTCTCAGCGCCCGCTTAGTCCATTCTGGTGAGAACATAGTAAATATCATTTATCATGTAATTAAATATCATTTAATTACAATGAAATAATGTGATTACACTCGCTATAGACAATGACAATACAATAAAACCGGTGACATTTATTGGATTAAGACATTTCTCATACAATATAGTCACCACAGACAACCAGGATGTACATTTCTAAAGGAAGACGTTATGAAAACTTATATCATTAATAGCAACTGCATTTACAATGAAGGTAAATATGAACTGAGAACGGCCTCAAATTCACAGGTTATTAAAATGACTGCGATGAGAGCCAAATGTCTCAGTTTCATCATCGAGAATGCTCATCTGGAGATTATCGAGCGACAAAAAATAACCACCGCGTTATGGGGAAGTCGAAGCCACTATGTTAATGATGCAAATCTAACGCAGATTCTCTATTTAATCAGACGTGACCTTAAAGCGCTTGGTATTAACGATCTTTTTATTACCATTCCAAGACAAGGCCTCAAAGTTAATAGTGATATCGCCATTATCGCGACGGATAGCGAAACAAAGGGAAGAAAAAAACAGATTGTACGGCAAACCATCGCTGCCCTGACGACCGTATTTTCAGTAACGTTAGGTTCTCTCATGTATCTGCATATTCACTAAGCGAAGGAAAGGGAAGATGAATCCAATTATAGATGGAATTATTGCGCTTGAAGGCGGTTACGTATTTAACCCTAAAGATAAAGGCGGCGCCACCCATTGGGGCATTACCGAAGCCACGGCGCGAGCGCATGGCTATGCTGGCGATATGCGGGATCTGACCCGCGCCGAAGCCTACGCGATTCTCGAAGAGGATTACTGGATAAAACCAGGCTTTGACGTCATCTCGACGCTATCGTGGCCAGTCTCCTTCGAGCTGTGCGATGCGGCAGTCAACATAGGCGCTTACCACCCCAGCGCGTGGCTGCAACGCTGGTTGAACGTCTTTAATCACCAAGGTAAACGCTACCCGGATGTTCATGTGGATGGCAATATTGGCCCGCGGACACTTGCCGCTCTCGAACATTATTTGGCCTGGCGAGGCCAGGAAGGGGAAGCCGTTTTGGTGAAAGCCCTCAATTGCAGTCAGGGCACGTACTACTTAAACGTTGCTGAGAAAAACCACAATAACGAACAATTTATTTATGGCTGGATCAAAAATAGAGTGACCTAGACCAGACTGAAAAAAAACGCGTAAAAGGCTCACGGATGAGCCTGATACTGCGAATGATAATTAATCTGAATTATTTCCTTCGATAATTTTTTTAATCCGCCGCCCAAGAATTTTTAAGATCGGACTCGCGAAAACACCGCCTAAGCCTGCCGCCAACAGAACAATGTTGAAACTGCATTCTTTTTCGATTGCAATCGCGCTTAACAAGAAACTGGTGAAGCAGGAAATCACGATCTGCGTTAAGCAATATTTTATACTTTCATGAGAACTATTATATTCTGTCTTATCTTTGCGTAAAAGATAGCTGACAAAGCCTCCCCACGCGCCAATCGAAATAATAGTGAGTAAGATCTCTAGCTCCAATAGCACAACTTCCGTTGTCGACACATGGTTGGGAATAGACATTTTAACACTCCGAAATCATTATAAATGAATAATTAACACAAGGAGTGTAAGCGCCCTGTCAGAAGGGTAAAAATCAAAGCACATCATTTAAAACCATATTAAATCAAAGCGTAAAAATGAGGTGTATTAGCGACGGAAGGAGGAAAGCGTTTGTAACATACTTACCATCTCATTAATCGTCGATATATTTCTACTATTTTTATTCCAGGATGCATAGACCTGAACTGACTTCAAAGCCAGTTCGGGCGGAGGCTGAATAAATTTAATGTCATATTTACGATGGTTTTTATAAAAAAGCGCTAATTTCAAAGGCATCAATGCAATCAATGAGGTTCGTTCGATCATGCTCATCAAACCGTTAAGCGAATCACTGCGATAGCCGACAATACGCCTGCCAGTATAGTAAAGCTCATCCTTAAATAACTCGCTATCATGATATATCACTGAAGCCCCCATTCCCGGCTGATATAACGCATGACGCGAAGAATAAAAATGATGTAGCGACAGTTGTGAGAGGGTACTCAGCATGTGTTTACTGCTACAGATACAAACAAATGATTTAAAACTATCAATAATTTGATTCTCTATGCCGGACTCCAGCAAAGGTTCGGCACTAATCAACAGATCGCCTTGCGCAGTAAACAGAAGTTCGCTGATATGCTCCCGACTCATATTTCTGACAGTGAAATGATTTATCAAAATACGGTCAAATATATCGCTGTTATAGAGCTGAGAAAGATAATAGCTTTCAACAATATCACTGCCTAATAACGTTATCTGGAACGCTTCATCTTTTTTGCTATTACAGAGAAATGTGTCATCCACCAGTTTCATCACCTGACTGAAATTTTGGTGAATGTCGACAGCCTTAGCTGTGGGGATGAGCCCGCCTTTCCCTCTGCTAAACAGTTCTTCCGGGTAATAACTCTGCAGGCGCTTTAACGCCATAGAGACGGCAGCCGGTGTAATGCCTAACTTTTTTGCCGCCATAGCCGCATTTCCTGACAAAATAACAGCGTCAAGAATTTTGATTAAATTATAATCAAAGCTCTTGTTGGCACCTTTCGATCCCATTCGCTGTCTGCCTCCGGAAACTAAAAAAAGCAATATAGATAATACTCAAGATAAATCAATTCACAGCATCTAAAAAAGCAATCGTTAATGTCATCACATCACGTTTTTTTAAAGAATGAGCGTATACAAACCTGCTGATTAACATCAATTTGTTTATCAGTAAAACAAAATACCAACAAATGAGAGGATACGATGCGTTTAGCAGAAGCCTGGGCGCGTACAGGCAGAAAAAAGCCCGGATATGCACCCGGGCTAAAGAAAAATACAACGGTAAAAAGATTAGCGAGTCAAATCGTCAAAGAATTTTTTCACGCCGTCAAAGAAGCTTTTTGAACGCGGGCTGTTTTTCTCTCCCGTCGGGCCGCCAAAACTTTCCTGAAGATCTTTTAGCAATTGCTTCTGTTTTTCGCTCAGACCGACCGGCGTTTCAACCACCACACGGCACAGCAAATCGCCCTGCGCGCCACCGCGTACGGACTTCACGCCTTTGCCGCGCATACGGAACAGCTTGCCCGTTTGTGTTTCGCTCGGTACTTTCAGCATCACGCGACCATCTAACGTCGGCACTTCAATTTCACCGCCCAGCGCCGCCATCGCAAAGTTGATCGGCACTTCGCAATAAAGATTATTGCCTTCACGCTCGAAAATAGGGTGTTGTTTCACCTGGACCTGAACGTACAAGTCGCCTGCCGGTGCGCCATGCTCGCCCGCTTCGCCCTCGCCTGCCAGACGAATACGATCGCCGGTATCCACGCCCGCCGGGATTTTAACGGACAGAGTTTTACTCTTTTCAACACGCCCATGACCGTGGCATTTATGGCACGGATCTTTGATCAGCGTACCGCGTCCCTGACAGTGTGGGCAGGTCTGCTGTACAGCAAAGAATCCCTGGCGCATCTGTACCTGACCAGAACCATGACAGGTCGGACAGGTTTGCGGTTGCGTGCCAGCTTTCGCGCCGCTGCCGTGGCAAACGTCGCACTCCTCCAGCGTCGGAATACGGATCTCTTTGGTCACGCCACGCACCGCTTCTTCCAGGGTGAGATCCATGTTATAACGCAAATCAGCCCCACGCGCCGCACGTTGGCGACCACGCCCGCCGCCAAAGATATCGCCAAAAACGTCACCAAAGATATCACTGAAATCAGCGCCGCCATTGAAGCCGCCGCCAAATCCGCCACCCATACCGCCTTGTTCAAACGCGGCGTGACCATACTGATCGTAGGCTGCGCGTTTTTGCGCATCGGTCAGCACTTCGTAGGCTTCTTTAATCTCTTTAAATTTAGCTTCGGCCTCTTTATCACCCTGATTGCGGTCCGGATGATATTTCATGGCCAGGCGCTTATACGCCTTTTTGATTTCACGCTCTTCCGCTGTTTTGGAAACGCCTAAAATCTCGTAGTAATCTCTTTTCGCCATCTCTTTTTATCTGCCCTTAACATGCATACACGGGCGGAGAGGAAACCTCTTCGCCCGTGCCAGTAATTACCCGTTCAAAGGGCGATTATTTTTTATCTTTTACTTCTTCAAACTCAGCGTCGACAACGTCGTCATCTTTCGCGTTGTTTGCAGAAGCGTCAGCGGAGCCAGCCTGCTGCTGCGCATGTTGCTGCTGAGCGATTTCCATCAGTTTCTGGGAAACCTGCGCCAGTTCCTGCATTTTCGCTTCGATAGCGGCTTTATCTTCGCCTTTCAGGGCAGTTTCCAGCGCGCTCAGGGCAGACTCGATAGCGGTTTTGTCATCAGCCGGCAGTTTATCGCCTGCTTCTTCAACCTGCTTACGGGTGCTGTGCAGCAGATGGTCGCCCTGGTTACGGGTCTGAACCAGCTCTTCGAACTTACGGTCGGATTCAGCGTTCGCTTCTGCATCGCGAACCATTTTCTGAATTTCTTCCTCGTTCAGACCAGAAGACGCCTTGATAGTGATCTTCTGCTCTTTACCGCTATTTTTATCTTTCGCGGAGACGTGCAGGATACCGTCAGCATCGATATCGAAGGTAACTTCGATCTGCGGCATACCGCGCGGCGCCGGGTTGATGCCATCCAGGTTGAACTGACCCAGAGATTTGTTATCAGACGCACGTTTACGCTCACCCTGCAGCACATGGATGGTTACCGCAGACTGGTTGTCTTCCGCAGTAGAGAACACCTGGCTGTGCTTGGTCGGGATGGTGGTGTTTTTGGTGATAAGCGGAGTCATCACGCCACCCATCGTTTCGATACCCAGAGACAGCGGGGTAACGTCCAGCAGCAGTACGTCTTTCACATCACCGGTCAATACGCCGCCCTGAACCGCTGCGCCGATAGCCACAGCTTCGTCCGGGTTAACGTCTTTACGCGGCTCTTTACCAAAGAACTCAGCCACTTTTTTCTGCACCATTGGCATACGGGTCTGACCGCCGACGAGGATCACGTCGTTGATATCAGACACGGACAGGCCAGCGTCCTGCAGTGCGACTTTCAGCGGCTCGATAGAACGGTTCACCAGATCTTCAACCAGGCTTTCCAGTTTCGCACGAGTCACTTTGATGTTCATGTGTTTCGGACCGGTGGCATCTGCGGTAATGTACGGCAGGTTCACGTCGGTCTGCTGCGCAGAAGACAGCTCGATTTTGGCTTTTTCTGCGGCTTCTTTCAGGCGTTGCATGGCCAGCGGATCGTTACGCAGGTCAATGCCCTGATCTTTCTTAAACTCGTCAACGAGGTAGTTGATCAGGCGGGTATCGAAGTCTTCACCACCCAGGTGGGTATCACCGTTGGTTGCCAGAACTTCAAAGGTTTTTTCGCCATCAACTTCGTCGATTTCGATAATAGAGATATCGAAAGTACCACCACCGAGGTCGTAAACCGCGATAGTACGGTTGCCGACTTCTTTATCCAGACCGTAAGCCAGCGCTGCGGCAGTCGGTTCGTTGATGATACGTTTAACTTCCAGCCCCGCGATACGACCAGCATCTTTGGTAGCCTGACGCTGCGCATCGTTAAAGTAAGCCGGTACGGTGATAACCGCTTCAGTTACCGGTTCGCCCAGATAATCTTCAGCCGTTTTCTTCATTTTCTTCAGCACTTCGGCAGAAATCTGCGGCGGCGCCATCTTCTGACCTTTCACATCAAGCCATGCGTCGCCGTTGTCGGCGCCGATGATTTTGTACGGCATGATAGAAACGTCACGTTGAACTTCTTCGTCCTGGAAGCGGCGGCCAATCAGGCGTTTAATCGCAAACAGGGTGTTTTGCGGGTTTGTCACTGCCTGACGTTTAGCCGGCTGACCAACCAGAGTTTCACCATCCTGGGTATAAGCAATGATAGAAGGCGTAGTGCGATCGCCCTCGGCGTTCTCCAGCACGCGTGCCTGCGTTCCATCCATAATCGCTACACAAGAGTTGGTAGTACCCAGGTCGATACCAATAATTTTACCCATCTAAACGTCTCCACTAAAAATTCGGTCATCATGTGGTTGTGAATCTGTAATAAGGGCGAAACGTGCGGTTTCAACTACCCTGAATCGTTTTTTTTCAGACTCACCACTGCGGTTGACTACAAGATGGGGTCGTAACCCACGTCATCAAGGGGGAGATGAAAAAATTTTTTAGTGACGAGAGGGCGCGATGGAAAACCAGACAGATAAATATTCATGAAATAAATTAAACAACGAATACCATTCACGGAAAAATTGTAATAAAAAGAAAAGATTACAAAACTGAATCGTTGCCATGAGCAGAGTATGATAGACGGTAATTGCTTATTGAACCCGTCAAAGAGAAATTCCATGCGATCTGTGTTAACGATTTCCGCCGGCCTGCTTTTCGGCCTGGCGTTAAGTAGCGTCGCGCACGCGAACGACCATAAAATACTGGGTGTTATTGCCATGCCCAGAAATGAAACGAACGATCTCGCGCTGAAAATTCCCGTCTGCCGCACCGTGAAGCGCATTCAACTCACGGCGGATCACGGCGACATCGAACTTAGCGGCGCATCCGTCTATTTTAAAACTGCGCGTAGCGCCAGCCAAAACCTGAACGTCCCTTCCTCAATCAAAGAGGGCCAGACGACAGGCTGGATCAATATTAATAGCGATAACGACAACAAACGCTGCGTATCAAAGATTACCTTCTCAGGTCATACGGTAAATTCTTCCGATATGGCGAGACTTAAAGTCATTGGCGACGATTAATCGCTGTTATTTCTATTCCAAAAGCCAGACTGAAAATGAACGTCACCTATTTACACGACGAGGATTTAGACTTTCTTCAGCATTGTAGCGAAGAACAACTCGCCGATTTCGCCCGTTTGCTGACGCATAACGAAAAGGGCAAGGCTCGCTTGTCGAGCGTCCTTAGTCATAACGAGCTGTTCAAAGCGATGGAAGGTCACCCGGAGCAACACCGCCGTAACTGGCAGCTCATTGCCGGCGAGTTTCAGCATTACGGCGGCGACAGTATCGCCAACAAATTGCGCGGACACGGAAAACAGTACCGCGCGATTCTGCTGGATGTCGCAAAACGGCTAAAACTTAAAGCAGATAAAAGCATGTCGACGTTTGAAATAGAACAGCAACTGCTGGAGCATTTTTTACGTCATACCTGGCAGAAGATGGACGCGGCGCATAAGCAGGAATTTCTGCAAGCCGTAGACGCCAAAGTTTCTGAACTGGAAGAACTGCTGCCGCTGCTCATGAAAGATCGCAGTCTGGCAAAAGGGGTCTCCCACCTGCTTTCCACCCAGCTTACCCGCATTTTACGTACCCATGCCGCAATGAGCATCCTGGGCCACGGATTGCTGCGCGGCGCAGGTCTTGGCGGCCCGGTCGGCGCGGCGTTAAACGGCGTCAAAGCGATGAGCGGCAGCGCGTATCGCGTGACTATTCCGGCGGTGTTGCAAATAGCCTGCCTGCGACGAATGATGGCAGCCGTTCAGGCGTGAATGCCCTCACAGGGGGAAATATTTTCTTTTCCCCCTTATTAGATCATAGACAGTCCTCTTCCCCCTGATTATTATGCCGCGCCCCGAATACGGAACTCGTTATTCTGGGAAACTATTTCACCATTCAATTATGATGATTTTGAGGAATTATGGGCAACACTAAGTTGGCTAATCCGGCACCGCTGGGCCTGATGGGCTTCGGCATGACCACCATTCTGCTTAACCTGCACAATGCCGGTTTTTTCGCCCTGGACGGTATTATTCTGGCGATGGGGATTTTCTACGGCGGTATCGCGCAAATTTTTGCCGGTCTGCTGGAGTACAAAAAAGGCAATACCTTTGGTTTAACGGCCTTTACCTCTTACGGTTCGTTCTGGCTGACGCTGGTCGCTATCCTGCTGATGCCGAAAATGGGCCTGACGGATGCGCCTGACGCTCAGCTACTCGGCGCTTATTTAGGTCTGTGGGGCGTGTTCACGCTGTTTATGTTCTTTGGTACGCTGAAAGCCGCCCGGGCGCTGCAATTTGTTTTCCTGAGCCTGACCGTACTGTTCGCTCTGCTGGCGGTCGGCAATATCACCGGTAACGAAGCCATTATCCATATCGCAGGCTGGGTTGGTCTGGTTTGCGGCGCCAGCGCTATTTATCTGGCGATGGGTGAAGTGCTAAACGAGCAATTTGGCCGCACTATTCTGCCAATCGGCGAAGCGCACTAAATCTCTTTTATTCCTCCCGCACCGGGAGGAATAACCCTACTATCAGTATCTTCCGGTCAGGATGACATATTCTCACGTCTGGCGCTCTTCGGACGGAAAGCGGCAACCACTTCCGGCGCGGTTTCGACATACGGCCCGTCAAGCAGCTGTATGCAATACGGCACGCTCGCAAAAATGCCCGGCACGCTAACGCTGCCATCGTCCGCTTTTACGCCTTCCAGCGTTTCTTTGATCGATTTTGGCTGTCCAGGCAGATTAAGAATTAACGCCTGTTTACGGATAACACCCACCTGGCGGGAAAGAATGGCGGTCGGCACAAAGCGCAGGCTGATCTGGCGCATCTGTTCGCCAAAACCTGGCATTTCACGGTCGGCGATGGCAAGGGTCGCGTCCGGCGTGACGTCGCGACGCGCCGGACCGGTACCGCCAGTGGTCAGCACCAGATGACAGCTCATCTCATCGACCAGTTCACACAACGTTTGCTCGATAATTTCCTGTTCATCAGGAATTAAGCGCCGTTGGACCTCGAAAGGCGTGGTCAGTGCAGAAGCGAGCCACTCCTCAAGCGCAGGAATGCCTTTATCCTGGTAAACGCCGCTTGAAGCGCGGTCGGAGATAGAAACTAAGCCAATACGTAAGGTATCCATAATTATTCCGTTAAAACAGTCTCGTTAAACAGAATGATACACTGCGAAGGGAAGGACAGACAGGTTTCAGAAGAGGTAGCGTGACCCATATCAGGGCCACGCGTTAATGATTACAGCAGATCGCCGATCATTTTTTCCAGTTTTTCCTGGTCTACCGCAAACTTACGGATACCATCCGCCAGTTTGTCAACCGCCATGGGATCCTGGTGATGCTGCCACAGGAACTCAGCTTCGGTAATGCGTTCCGGACGCGCTTTGACTTCGCCGGAGAAAGAGAGCTTACGCTCAATCGCCCCTTCGCTTTCCGCCAGTTCTTTCAGCAATGCCGGCGCGATAGTCAGACGGTCGCAGCCCGCCAGCTCCAGAATTTCGCCTACGTTACGGAAGCTTGCGCCCATAACGACGGTTTCGTAACCATGCTGTTTGTAGTACTCGTAGATTTCCGTTACGGAAACCACGCCCGGATCTTCAGCTGGCGCATAGTCTTTCTTGTCGGTATTGGCTTTATACCAGTCAAGAATACGACCTACGAACGGCGAGATCAGGTAGACGCCCGCTTCGGCGCACGCACGCGCCTGCGCGAAGGAGAACAGCAGCGTCAGGTTACAGTTGATGCCTTCTTTTTCCAGCTGTTCGGCTGCGCGAATGCCCTGCCAGGTGGACGCCAGCTTGATCAGGATACGATCGTTGCTGATACCCGCATCATTGTAGAGTTTAATGATACGTTTTGCTTTGGCGATAGACGCTTCAGTGTCATAAGACAGACGCGCGTCAACTTCGGTAGAAATACGCCCCGGCACCAGCTTCAGGATTTCCAGGCCAATATTCACCGCCAGCTTATCGGTCGCGTCAACAACCTGCTGCGCGCGGTCGCTGCTCTGCTGTTTCGCCCAGGCGACAGCATCGTCAATCAGCTTACGATATTCCGGGATTTGCGCTGCGTTAAGAATGAGAGAAGGGTTAGTTGTAGCATCCTGCGGCTGGTACAGCTTCATTGCCGCGATATCTCCGGTATCAGCCACTACGGTGGTGAACTGACGAAGGGAGGTCAATTTGTCCGTCATGATAGAGTTTCTCTTTAAACAGCTTGTTAGGGGATGTAACCGGTCTACCCTGATGATAACACGACGCACTCACAGCGCAACCGCCTACATGCACCTGGCTGCCCTTGTGCACTGTTTGCGTATCTGCCGACGGTTGATGCGCAATTAAAGGATACCGCCGTATTTATGGTAAACTGCCGTTAATATTAGTCTGACAAGGTCATCTACATCATGGGTCACGCTTATACAGGATCATCAAAGCGTGCCGGCATCAACAAGAGGGACGTTAATGCCTGAGTTTTTCAGTTTTATTAACGAAATACTCTGGGGCTCGGTAATGATTTACCTGCTGCTCGGCGCAGGATGTTGGTTTACCTGGCGTACCGGATTCATTCAATTTCGTTATATTCGCCAATTTAGCCGCAGTCTGAAAGGCAGCTTTAGCCCGCAGCCAGGCGGCCTGACGTCATTTCAGGCGCTGTGTACCAGCCTCGCGGCGCGGATTGGCAGCGGTAATCTGGCCGGCGTGGCGCTGGCTATCGCCGCAGGCGGTCCCGGCGCGGTATTCTGGATGTGGGTCTCGGCCATCGTTGGTATGGCGACCTCCTTCGCCGAGTGTTCGCTTGCCCAGCTTTATAAAGAACGTGACCCGACAGGCCAGTTCCGCGGCGGCCCGGCGTGGTATATGGCGCGCGGGCTGGGAATGCGCTGGATGGGCGTGGTTTTCGCCCTCTTTCTGCTCGTCGCCTACGGGTTGATTTTTAATAGCGTGCAGGCGAATGCCGTCTCACGCGCGCTCCATTTCGCCTTCAACATTCCGCCGCTTATCTCCGGCATTGCTCTGGCGTTCTGTGCCCTGTTAATTATCATCCGCGGCATAAAAGGCGTCGCCCGCCTGATGCAATGGCTGATTCCCCTCATCGCGTTATTGTGGGTCGCCGGCAGCGTATTCATTTGCCTCTGGCATATTGAGCAAATGCCTGGCGTTATCGCCTCGATAGTCAAAAGCGCATTTGGCTGGCAGGAAGCCGCGGCAGGCGCAGCCGGATATACGCTCACCCAAGCTATTACCAGCGGTTTTCAGCGTGGGATGTTCTCTAATGAAGCGGGAATGGGGTCAACGCCTAATGCGGCCGCAGCGGCAACGTCGTATCCCCCTCACCCTGTCGCGCAGGGGATTGTGCAAATGATTGGCGTATTCAGCGACACCATTATCATCTGTACCGCCAGCGCGATGATTATCCTGCTGGCGGGGAATCACGCGTCCCATTCGTCAACAGAAGGCATTCATCTTCTCCAACATGCAATGGTTTCGTTGACCGGTGAATGGGGCGCCAGCTTTGTCGCGCTTATCGTCATTCTGTTCGCGTTCAGTTCTATCGTCGCCAACTATATTTACGCCGAGAACAATCTGTTTTTTCTGCGGTTACATAACGCAAAGGCCATCTGGCTATTACGCCTTGCGACGCTTGGCATGGTTATCGCCGGTACGCTTATCAGTTTTCCGCTGATATGGCAGCTCGCTGACATGATCATGGCCTGTATGGCCATTACCAATCTGACGGCGATTTTGTTGCTCTCACCGGTGGTGTATACCCTCGCCAGCGATTATCTGCGACAACGGAAACTGGGCGTAAGACCGCAGTTCGATCCGCGGCGCTTCCCGGATATCGAACCACAACTGGCGCCAGATACCTGGGATGCGGCATCGCGCGACTAAGCCGACAATCGCAACCATCGGTCAACTCTGTGGCGTTTTTTTGCTAAAGTCGCAGAAAATTCCCTGCAAGGACTGGATATGCTGATTCTGATTTCACCTGCAAAAACGCTTGATTATCAAAGCCCGCTGGCCACGACCCGCTATACCCAGCCGGAGCTGTTGGATCACAGCCAGCAGCTTATTCAACAGGCCCGCCAGCTTTCGGCGCCGCAAATTTCCAGGCTGATGGGAATTAGCGACAAACTGGCGGATCTCAACGCCACGCGTTTTCATGACTGGCAGCCTCATTTTACGCCGGATAATGCACGCCAGGCGATTCTGGCGTTTAAAGGCGATGTTTATACCGGCCTACAGGCGGAAACGTTCAACGACGCGGATTTTGATTTTGCTCAACAGCATCTGCGCATGCTCTCTGGCTTGTATGGCGTATTGCGTCCGCTGGATTTAATGCAGCCTTATCGTCTGGAGATGGGGATTCGCCTGGAGAATCCGCGCGGCAAAGATCTTTATCAATTCTGGGGCGATATCATTACCGATAAGCTCAACGAAGCGCTTGAGGCGCAGGGCGATCGGGTGGTGGTGAATCTGGCCTCCGAGGAATATTTTAAATCGGTGAAGCCGAAGAAACTGAATGCCGAACTGATTAAGCCCGTGTTCCTTGATGAGAAAAACGGCAAGTTTAAGGTGGTAAGCTTCTACGCCAAAAAAGCGCGCGGACTGATGAGTCGTTTTATTATTGAAAACCGCTTAACGAAGCCGGAACAGCTTACCGCGTTTGACCGTGAAGGGTATTTCTTTGATGAAGAAACCTCCACACAAGACGAGCTGATCTTTAAACGCTACGAGCAGTAACGGCATCGCCGGATGGCGGTTACGCCTTATCCGGCCTACAAATCGACACCACCCATAGGCCCGGTAAGCGACAGCGCCACCGGGCGCAATGGTTACTGGCGGGTCATCATCAGCTTACGCAGGGCGGCAAAATCCGCAGGCAGATGATGTGAAAGTAGCGGCAGGTCGGCGCGTTCGGCGAGCGCTTCAGGCAAGGCCAGCGTTTCTCCCAGAATGGACTCCACGCTTTCTTTAAACTTCGCCGGATGTGCCGTTCCGAGAAACAAGCCATACTCGCCAGGGTTTAACTGGTCGCGTAATGCCCGATACGCTACCGCCGCATGAGGTTCCGAGATATAACCTTTCGCTTTCAGCTCGCGCATCGTCTGCTGTGTCGTAGTATCATCTACCGCCGCATAGCCCAGCTCAGTCAGACGCCAGATTTTACGGCGGAATAGCTCCTCCACGCGCGGCCAGTTATTCGGCTGGCTGACATCCATCGCATTCGACAGGGTCGCCTGCGTCGCTTTCGGCGCCCACTTTCCGTCATGCAGAAAACGCGGCACCGTGTCGTTGACGTTGGTAGCGGCGATAAAGCGTTTCACCGGTAGGCCTAACGACTTCGCCAGCAGTCCTGCCGTCAAATCGCCAAAGTTGCCGCTGGGTACGGAGATCACCAGTTGGTTACGCGCCTCCTGCGGCAGTTGCGCCACGGCTTCAAAGTAGTAGCAAATTTGCGCCAACAGGCGGCTGATATTAATCGAATTAGCCGAATTCAGCCCCAGCGCCGTTTTCAGATCTTCGTCATCAAATGCCTGTTTCACCAGCGCCTGGCAAGCATCGAAATCGCCGTCGATCGCCACGGTTTCAATGTTGCCGCCCAGCGTACAGAACAGTTTTTCCTGCAACGGACTGATTTTACCGCGCGGGTAGAGAATGACGACCCGCACATTTTCCAGGCCATAGAACGCATGAGCCACCGCCGCGCCGGTATCGCCTGACGTTGCGGTCAGAATCGTCACCGGTTTGTCGCCGCTGATATGCGTCAGCATTTGCGCCATAAAACGCCCGCCGAAGTCTTTAAAGGCCAGCGTCGGACCATGGAACAGCTCCAGGCAGCCGACATCGCTTTCTACCTGCGCTACCGGCGCCGGGAACGCAAACGCCGCGCGGACGCGCTCTTCCAGAATTTGCTGCGGTATTTCATCGCCAATAAATGCCGAGAGGATCTTTGCGCTACGGCTGACAAAGTCCTGGTTGAGCATCTCATCAATTTCCGTCAGGCTAAACTCCGGCAGATCGTGCGGAAAAAAAAGTCCCTGCTGTTTGCCCAGTCCTTGCGTGACGGCCTGCGCAAAGCTGACCTGCTCATTATGGTCTTTCAGATTATAGAGTTTCATTGATTATCCCACTACTCGTGCGCCCGCCGTATCCAGCCGGCAAATATGAACGAAGCCTTCCTGATTTTGCAGATAATGTTTGCTCAGCCAGTCCGCGACGCGCTGCGCCGTCTCCGGTTTATCGCATAGCGCAAACAGCGTCGGCCCCGACCCGGAAATCCCGCTCGCCAGCGCGCCGATCTCCGACACCGCCTGCCGCGCCTGGCTAAAGCCCGGCAGTAAACGCGCGCGGTATGGTTCGGCAATAACATCTTTCATCAGCGCGGCGGCAAGCTGCGGCTGCCGCGAGTAACAGGCGTGAATAAAACCGGCCAGATGCCGTCCATGCGCAATGCAATCCTGACGGCGATACTGCGCAGGCAAAATGGCCCGTGCTTCTGCGGTGGAAACTTTAATGCCCGGATAAGCCAGTACCCATAGCCACTCATCAAAGCCCGGCACCTGTTGACTAATAATGCCGTTTTCTTCAATCATCAACTGCATACCGCCAAGAAAGCACGGCGCGACGTTATCGTAATGGATGCTGCCGGAGATACGGCCTTCCAGCTCGCCCATCAGCGCCAACAGACGCGTGTCGTTTAACGGTTTGCCGCAGTGCTCATTCATCGCGACCAGCGCGGCGACGACGGAACAGGCGCTGGACCCTAACCCGGAACCAATCGGCATATTTTTTTCCAGCGTCATCGCCACCGGGATGGTTTTCCCCAATGCCTGGCAAAAACGTTCCCAGCACTGATAAACAATATTTTCACGCGGCTCCGGCGGCAGTTTATCGGCAAATCGCCCCAGGTTATGCAGACGGAAATGGTCCGCTGCTTCAACGGATACCACATCGCCCAGCAACGTGCCGTCAACGGGTGTGACGGCTGCGCCCAACACGTCGAAACCGACGCTCATGTTCGCGCTGGAAGCCGGGGCATACACTTTCACCATGTTAAACTCCTAACTTCCATGAGAGGGTCCGTAACAGATCGGCAAACACGCCCGCCGCCGTCACATCATTGCCTGCGCCGTAGCCGCGCAGCACCAACGGCAAGGGCTGATAATAGTGGCTGTAGAACGCCAGCGCGTTTTCACCGTTTTTCACTTTGAAGAGCGGATCGTTACCATCAACTTCGGCAATCTTCACGCGGCACACGCCATCCTCTTCGATATTGCCCACATAGCGCAATACCTTACCTTCATCACGAGCTTTCGCCACACGGGCGGCAAACGCGTCGTCAAGCTGCGGCAGATGCGCCATAAAGGCGGTCACATCGCCGGAGGCGTCAAACTCGTCCGGCAACACCGGTTCAATCACGATATCGGAAAGCTCCAGCTCGCGGCCCGTCTCGCGGGCGAGGATCAACAGTTTCCGCGCCACATCCATACCGGAAAGATCGTCGCGCGGATCGGGTTCGGTATAGCCCATCTCGCGCGCCAGCGCGGTCGCCTGTGAGAGACTCATCCCCTCTTCCAGTTTACCGAAAATAAAAGAGAGCGACCCGGAAAGAATGCCGGAAAATTTTTGCAGTTCATCACCCGCATTCAGCAGATTTTGCAGGTTTTCGATCACCGGCAAACCGGCACCGACGTTGGTGTCATACAAGAATTTGCGCCGTGATTGCGCGGCGGCGAAACGTAGCTGATGGTAGTAGTCCATCGACGAGGTGTTCGCTTTCTTGTTTGGCGTCACCACATGGAATCCTTCACGCAGGAAGTCGGCATACTGGTCGGCCACCGCCTGACTGGAGGTACAATCAACAATCACCGGATTGAGTAGATGATATTCTTTCACCAGGCGAATTAAGCGTCCCAGATTGAACGGCGCGTTCGCTTGCGCCAGTTCCGCCTGCCAGTTGTCCAGATTCAGGCCATGCACATTGGTTAGCAACGCCTTTGAGTTTGCCACGCCGCACACGCGTAGATCGATGTGCTTGTTCTTCAGCCAGGTTTGCTGACGTTTAAGCTGTTCCAGTAGCGCGCCGCCGACGCCGCCGACGCCAATGACAAACACTTCAATCACCTGATCGGTATTGAACAGCATCTGGTGCGTTACCCGCACGCCGGTGGTGGCATCGTCGTTATTCACCACCACAGAAATGGAACGCTCAGAAGATCCCTGAGCGATCGCCACGATATTGATATTGGCCCGCGCCAGCGCGGCGAAGAATTTCGCTGAAATGCCGCGTAGCGTGCGCATACCGTCGCCGACAACAGAGATAATCGCCAACCGCTCCGTAACCGCCAGCGGCTCCAGCAGCCCCTCTTTCAGCTCCAGATAGAACTCATCCTGCATCGCACGGCGGGCACGCGCGCAGTCACTCTGCGGCACACAGAAGCTGATGCTGTACTCAGAGGAGGACTGGGTAATGAGCACCACCGAGATCCCGGCGCGAGACATGGCGGCGAAAACACGCGCCGCCATCCCAATCATCCCTTTCATTCCCGGGCCGGAGACGCTAAACATCGCCATGTTGTTAAGGTTAGAGATCCCTTTAACCGGCAGATTATCATCGTCGCTGGATGCGCCGATCAGCGTTCCTGGCGCCTGCGGATTGCCGGTATTTTTAATCAGACAGGGGATCTGGAACTGGGCGATAGGCGTTATGGTGCGAGGGTGAAGGACTTTGGCGCCGAAGTAAGAGAGTTCCATCGCTTCCTGGTAGGACATCGATTTCAGCAGCCTGGCGTCCGGCACCTGACGCGGGTCACAGGTATACACGCCATCGACGTCAGTCCAGATTTCACAGCAGTCAGCGCGTAAACAGGCGGCCAGCACGGCGGCGGAATAGTCGGAACCATTACGGCCCAGCACCACCAGTTCACCCTTTTCATTACCGGCGGTAAAGCCCGCCATCAGGATCATGTGATCAGCCGGGATCTGGCTGGCGGCGATACGGCGAGTCGATTCCGCGATATCGACGGTAGATTCAAGGTAATGGCCCACCGCCAGCAATTTTTCTACCGGATCGATCACCGTGACGCGATGTCCACGCGCCTCCAGGAGTCCCGCCATAATCGCGATCGACATTTTTTCGCCACGGCAAATCAGCGCGGCGTTGATGCTGTCCGGGCACTGACCCAGCAGGCTGATACCATGCAAAACATGTTTGATCTGAGCGAATTCTTGTTCGACAACCATTTTCAACCGTGCAAGCGGGAATCCCGGCTGTGCGCTGGCAAGTCCTGCGAGCAGGTCGGAAAAAATACGTTCGGCATCGCTGATATTCGGCAAAGCATCCTGGCCGCCGATAGTTTTTTCAATCATTGCCACCAGATGGTTGGTAATTTTCGCGGGGGCGGAAAGTACGGTCGCTACCTGCCCTTGCCTGGCATTGCTTTCCAGAATATCGGCAACACGCAGAAAACGTTCTGCATTTGCCACTGATGTACCGCCGAACTTCAACACTCGCATGGTTGTTACCTCGTGATCTCTGGTCGAAAAAAAAGCCCGCACTGTTCAGGTGCGGGCTTTTTTCTGTGTTTCCTGTACGCGTCAGCCCGCACCGTTACCTGTGGTAATGGTGATGGTGGTAATGGTGGTGGTGCTGATGCGGTTCATGGATGTTGTGTACTCTGTCATTTTTATTTGTCTGTCTTGTATTCCTATATTGGTTAAAGTATCTGCCCGCCTAAGTCAATAAATTTTTAAATTGATCACATTCCGAAACTTGTTCATGTGCTGCTGGCGATATATTTATTTTCAACCAATTCCCCCTGTCATGATCTCTTGCAACCAGACGTAATCTCTTATTATTTTAAAAATTGCAGCACGTTATTTTGTTAGTTTTTTTTCAATATCATGGACCAAACGGTGCAACATTACCGTATCTCGCTGTCCCAGCAGGCCAATTCGCTGTTGTAGCCAGTCGGTTAATTTGTGGTCATCGGCCGCCTCCAGAGTCGTTAGCAGGCGTAAAAGGCGCGCGCGTAACGCCTGTAACTGCGATTCATCAGCAATATCAACGGATTCTGTGGTCTGTTGCATTAAACCTGCTAATTGATAGCAATACACCATGACTGCCTGTCCCAGATTGAGCGAAGGGTAATCCGCCGCCATCGGCACGCCGGTCAATACATCCGCCAGCGCCAGCTCGTCATTGGTCAGACCGGAATCCTCACGACCAAAAACCAGCGCGGCATGACGCATCCAGCGTGATTTTTCCTGTAATAAGGGAACCAGTTCAGCGGGCGAAGCGTAGTAATGAAATTTTGCCCGGCTGCGGGCTGTCGTCGCTACGGTAAAATCCACATCGTGGAGTGCGTCGGCAAGGGTGTGGAAAACCTCAATATTATCAATAATATCTCCAGATCCATGTGCGACCCAACGGGTGGCGTGCTCCAGGTGCGCCTGGCTGTCGACAATACGCAGGTCAGTAAATCCCATGGTCTTCATAGCCCGGGCGGCTGCGCCGATATTTTCCGCTCTGGCGGGAGCGACAAGAACGATTGTTACACGCATTTCATTACTCTTTTTGACTAATTTACAGGAAATTAGCTGGCGTTTGTAAGCATATTACGCTTCGCAAATTTACAAAATTTTAACGGATATCACTGAAAAAGCATTTTTGATTTCGTAAAAGACGCTACACTATTGCGTATCTGTACTATTGCTGTTTATGTTAACAGAACATCGTTATCCTGCTGTTTATTTAGGATAATTTAATTTAAAATAGATCCTGCTCTTTGGATTCATCGCATTTATTAGTTGGCTTACGTAACTAGTTGGAATATTGCAAATTTGTGATGAAAGCTAGCATTTAGCTACGATGATTTCATCAAACTGTTAACGTGCTACAATTGAACTTGATATATGTCAACGAAGCGTAGTTTTATTAGGTGTCCGGTACGTCTTAGCCTGTTATGTTGCTGTTAAAATGGTTAGGATGACAGCCGTTTTTGACACTGTCGGGTCCAGAGGGAAAGTACCCACGACCAAGCTAATGATGTTGTTGACGTTGATGGAAAGTGCATCAAGAACGCAATTACGTACTTTAGTCATGTTACGCCGATCATGTTAATTTGCGACATGCATCAGGCAGGTCAGGGACTTTTGTACTTCCTGTTTCGATTTAGTTGGCAATTTAGGTAGCAAACATGCAGACCCCGCACATTCTTATCGTTGAAGACGAGTTGGTAACACGCAACACGTTGAAAAGTATTTTCGAAGCGGAAGGCTATGATGTATTCGAAGCGACAGATGGCGCGGAAATGCATCAGATCCTCTCTGAATATGACATCAACCTGGTGATCATGGATATCAATCTGCCAGGGAAAAACGGTCTCCTGTTAGCGCGTGAACTGCGTGAACAGGCTAACGTTGCGCTGATGTTCCTGACGGGCCGCGATAACGAAGTCGACAAAATTCTCGGCCTCGAAATCGGCGCGGATGATTACATCACCAAACCGTTTAACCCACGCGAATTGACCATCCGTGCCCGCAACCTGCTGTCCCGTACCATGAACCTGGGTACCGTCAGCGAAGAGCGTCGTAGCGTTGAAAGCTACAAGTTCAACGGTTGGGAACTGGATATCAACAGTCGTTCACTGATCGGCCCGGACGGCGAGCAGTATAAACTACCGCGTAGCGAGTTCCGCGCGATGCTTCACTTCTGCGAAAACCCTGGCAAAATTCAGTCGCGCGCAGAGCTGTTGAAAAAAATGACCGGCCGCGAGCTGAAGCCGCATGACCGTACTGTTGACGTTACCATTCGTCGTATCCGTAAGCATTTCGAATCCACGCCGGATACGCCGGAAATCATCGCCACCATTCACGGCGAAGGTTATCGCTTCTGCGGCGACCTGCAGGATTAATTCGGCCCAGGCACCAAACCGTAAAAACAGCCGGTAAGTTATTCTTACTGGCTGTTTCTTATGCTCCCCTTCCGCTAAGCGGCCCCGCTTTCCCTCCTGACCTGCCGTTATGACGTACTCTTTTACATAAAAATTGTCATATAGCGCTGTTTATCTCAGCTTGCGAAAGTTAAGGTAGTTTGTGTATTAACATTAAAGAGTAATACACGGGATTTGTTGGTCCCCAAAAAATAAGGGGATGCTCACAGGACGTGAGGTTTCAAAGGATGAAAAAATCACCATTATGCTGCTACCTGTTTTGTGCAGCGATGTCAGCTTCATCAGCCGCGCTGGCTGCTACCGCGCCGGTCTCCGCAGGCGTTATTCATTTCAAAGGCCAGATTGTCGAATATGGTTGTAACCTTGCGCCTCACGATCGCAATATCGAGGTATCATGTTCGCGGAATAATATCCCCCATTTGCAGACAGTCGCCACACCGTCTGGAAACGCTATTTCGTTGATGAATGGAATCGCCACGGTACGGCACGTGTCGTTAAAAGATCATCCGGAGATTCAAAGTTTGATCGTCCAGTACCGCTAACCGCTTATGGCTCCCGCCGGGAGGAGTTCCGGCAGGCGGCGATTTCGCTCAGTAAAACGCCGCCCGCCTGCATTTTGTACTTTTCTCTCATTCGTATCCTCCAACAGCGATGTTCATCGCTTCGCTATCCTGTACGCTCTACGCGCTCGTTAAGCACAGTACCTATGATAGCTGTCATAAAATGATTGCAAATAAAATCATCACATTTACTATGGTTAACCTTACAAACAGCGTTGTCGCTCATGCATTGATAAGGTGAATACATTGACTTAAATATTCTTGTTGGCTATTTTAATTTACTTAATTATAATTTTAAGTGAATATTAAATTTATGTTTACCTTTTAATAGTCAACCACTTTATCAGCCATAATAATGGGGAAGATATGAAGCAGTTAAACGGCGGGAATGTGTATCGTCCCACAGGGAAAGAAAAAAACCTGCAAGCCATTTTAAATATTCATCGGCACGTTATTCAAAACATCTCCCCTGTCACTATTACGGCCGGTAAAACACTGGATATCAAGATTGATAATCAATCCCACATCCTGTTAATCACTAAAGGCGCTATTAAAGTATGTCGGCGTATCGACAGCATTGTAATGGGCTGTGGTGTCTCACCAATGATTTTAGGCCTTGTAGATGCCTATGCTGACTTATACCAGTTAGAAGAGAATTCAGACGTCTTTTTTATCGCCGAAACCACCTGTGAATATTATCCTGTCCCAGTAAAAGATTTTGTGGAAATAGCCGATGAAAAGCATCTCTGGCGTGACATTTCGAACATCCTGATGTACCGCATTGCTTTCATGACTAACCGTGACAGAAACCTTATCGGGCAGGACGCCTATAGCCAGATAAAAGCGCTGTTACTTGAACTGTGGTCGTATCCTGAAAGCTCACGATTTGAGATCAACGCACAGAACTTCATACAGCAGAGAACCGGGCTTTCACGCAGCCGTATCATGCAGGTACTTTCAGAACTAAAAGCGGGGGACTATATAAAAATACTGCATGGAAGACTGTTAGAGCTTCGAAACCTGCCGGTTTCATTTTAAACGGACAAGCGTCGTATATTCTTAAAAATAAAGCAATATAGAGTTAAATAAACCCTCCAGGAAATAATAATTATTATCAAAAAAGAGATCTTGCTCTATAAATCCAGTCATCAACCATACTTCTTTAGTGGTATTTTATTAAACTTTGTTACCGGGTCCGAAACTGGACTGCCGTTCAATATTGCATCAGAATTTTTATTGAGTTCATAGTTGATATACGTAGAATAGCCGCCTGCTTATCTACAGAACAGAAAGAAGCGCATACAGAGTAAAATATAATATTTTATTTTATATGGCTATCTTTATTTTTCAGCGAATAGAATCAGGCAACAATTAATATGTTTAATAAGAAAATTATCATCCTGGCAATGTTAACTGCCGTAGCATCCGCACCGGTATTTGCCCAGAACACGATTACGTTCAATGGCAAAATTTACGATCAGGCGTGTACGGTTCAGGTTAATGGCTCCACGGATACCACCATTGATTTGGGTAATTACAGCAAAGAACGCATCGCGGAAAAAGGCGCCACAACCGATTACGTGCCGTTTACCGTAAGCCTGGTTAGCTGCCCGGAAGCAGGGACTGGCGTACCGACCCAGGCCATGTTCCGCTTCCACGGCGCAACAGATGATTCCAACCCAACGTACTTCAAAAACGCGGACGAAGGATCGGAAACGGGCGCCGCGGGTGTCGGTATTTCTATTCAGAACGCTTCACATAGCGATGTGACAGATAACACGGATGATGCCGCAGTAAACCTGCCAACCGACGGCTCGACAGCAGACTTTACCTATTACGCCGCCATGGCTAACGATGGTTCCGCAACCGTAACCGGTGGAGATGTTAGCGCTCAGGTTACGTATACCGTTTCGTATCAGTAAGGCATTCTCATCCTGATGTGGACAGGCAGGATGCCAGTCCATAGCGTAAAACATCTTTACAGAGTAAAAAATGAAACACATAAAGAAATCCGTGTTGGTCGTATTACTGACAAGCCATGTTGCCCATGCCAGCATTGTTGTTGGCGGAACCCGACTGGTTTTCGACGGCAATAATGATGAGTCGTCAATCAATGTAGAGAATAAAGACAGCAAAGCGAATCTTGTTCAGTCATGGTTATCGGTTGCCGATCCCCAGGTCACAAATAAGCAGGCGTTTATTATCACCCCGCCTCTTTTTCGCCTTGATGCCGGGCAAAAGAACAGCATTCGGGTTATTCGCTCTGGCGCCCCTCTACCTACAGATCGGGAATCTATGTACTGGCTCAATATTAAGGGTATTCCTTCTATTGATGATAATGCCTCCGCGAACCGCGTGGAAATCTCCATTAATACCCAAATAAAGCTTATATATCGGCCGCCAGCATTAACAAAATCGACGCCTGATAGCCAGAGCCAACAATTAAAATGGCAGACGGCAGGTGATGTTATTACCGTAAATAACCCCACTCCCTATTATATGAACTTTGCCAGTGTGACGCTTAACAGCCATGAAGTGAAATCAGCGACCTTCGTTCCGCCAAAATCATCAGCGTCATTTAAATTGGGTTCTACTGCCGCCCCTCATGGCACGGTAACGTGGCGATTAATCAGCGATTATGGGATGAGTTTAGAGCCGCATTCCGGTTCATTCTAGCCATTAACGACTTCACTTTACTTTTACCCTTTCAGGACTTTTACTGTGCAATTCTCCAGAGTAGAGCCCCGTTCTCAATTAGCGTTATCGTTTCTCTTTATATGCTGTTCCATAAAACCAGCGTTAGCGCATGATCATTTTAATCCATTATCGTTGGAAAATGATGAACCGGGCGTGGAGAATGTCGATCTATCGGTTTTCGAAAAGGGGGGGCAGGCAGAAGGCACCTATAATGTTGATATTTATATTAATAACACCAGTGTTGAAACAAAAAATATTGCCTTTAAAAATAAAAAATCAGCAGATAATAAGCTCTCCCTACAGCCGTGTCTTAGCGTTGAACAACTCAAGCAGTGGGGCGTAAAAACAGAAAACTTCCCCGAGCTTAAAAATGACCCAAACGGGTGTACCGATCTTAGTCTGCTGGCTGGCGCTGTAGCAAAGTTCAATGTCATCGGTAACCGGCTGGATTTAGCGATCCCTCAAATCGCGTTGATCGCCGACCCGCGAGAATTCGTCCCTACCAGCGAATGGGATGAAGGCATTAATGCTTTTTTGCTGAATTACAGTTTTACCGGATCGCAGGATCACGATATTGATGAAAACCGGACGGAAAATAGCGAATACGCTAACCTGCGCCCAGGTATTAACATTGGCGCATGGCGTTTTCGTAACTACTCAACCTGGAATCATGATAGCGATGGGCAAAATAGCTGGGATTCTGCCTACACCTATGTTTCTCGCGATATCGAATTTTTAAAAGGACAGCTGATCGCCGGGGAAAATAACACGCCCGCGGACGTCTTTGACAGTATTTCATTTAAGGGCGTACAGATCTCTTCTGATGACGATATGTTGCCGGACAGTATGAAAGGGTTCGCCCCGGTCATTCGCGGGGTGGCCAAAAGCAGCGCGCAGGTAACCGTTGAACAAAACGGTTATACCATCTACAAAACTAACGTTCCGGCGGGTCCATTCGCCATCAACGATCTTTATCCAACCGGCGGTTCGGGCGACCTGTACGTCACCATCAAAGAATCCGATGGTTCTGAACAGCATTTCATTGTGCCCTACGCCAGCGTTCCGGTATTACAGCGTGAAGGCCACCTGAAATACGACCTGACGGTAGGCCGCACGCGTTCATCAGATTCGCATTCCGCGCAACAGAATTTCGCAGAACTGACGGCCTTATACGGATTAGCAGGCGGCATAACCGCCTATGGCGGAATAGAGAGTACGCTGAGCAATGATGTTTATCATGCGGCGCTCATCGGGACAGGTTTAAACCTTGGCGATCTGGGCGCATTGTCTTTAGACGTCACCAATTCATGGTCAAAAATTAAAGCAGGCGATGTGGTTAGCGATACGCTTACCGGACAGTCCTGGCGTATTCGTTACAGCAAAGATATTCAGTCAACAGGCACCAATTTCACTGTCGCCGGTTACCGTTATTCGACCAAAGATTACTACGCTCTTGAGGATGTGCTGGATACCTATAGCGATAATAGTCACTATGATCATGTACGTAATCGCACCGACCTGTCGTTGTCGCAAGACATTATCTACGGTTCCATTTCACTCACTTTATATAATGAAGATTACTGGAATGACACTCATACCACATCATTAGGTATTGGCTATAACAACACATGGCATAACGTAAGCTATGGCATTAACTATTCTTATACGCTGAACGCCGATAATTCTCAGGATGAAGACGACGATACGGAAGACAGTAATGACCAGCAAATTTCAATCAATATTAGTATTCCGTTAGATGCCTTTATGCCGTCAACGTATGCCACCTACAATATGAACTCCGCGAAAGACGGCGATACCACGCATACTGTCGGTTTAAACGGAACAGCGCTGGCACAGAAAAATCTCTCATGGAGCGTTCAGGAAGGTTATTCCTCTCAAGAGAAAGCCACCAGCGGTAATGTGAGCGCAACCTATAACGGGACGTATGCGGATATTAACGGCGGGTATAGCTACGATAATCATATGCGTCGCCTGAATTATGGCGTTCAGGGCGGCGTACTACTACATCGAAATGGCCTGACACTATCCCAGCCAATGGACGACACCATCATATTGGTTAAAGCCCCTGGCGCAGCGGGTGTCCCCGTGAATAACGAAACGGGCGTGGACACCGATTTTCGGGGTTATGCCGTCGTACCTTATGCTTCGCCTTACCATCGTAATGAAGTGTCTTTAGATACGACGGGCATTAGAAAAAATATTGAGCTCATTGATACCAGTAAAACGCTGGTGCCTACCCGTGGCGCGGTGGTCAGGGCCGAATATAAAACCAATATTGGTTACAAGGCATTGATGGTATTAACCCGCATAAACAATCTGCCTGTTCCTTTTGGCGCGACCGTCTCGTCTTTAACAAAACCAGACAATCACAGCAGTTTTGTTGGTGATGCGGGGCAAGCCTGGTTAACCGGACTGGAAAAACAAGGGCGGTTATTAGTGAAGTGGGGGCCAACAGCAGCAGACCAGTGTCAGGTCTCTTATCGTATACCGAGCTCCCCCTCCGCTTCTGGCGTAGAAATCTTACACGAGCAATGCCAGTGATTCTGGTGGGATAAAAGATGAATATGAACAGATTTGCTGCATTAACCGCCCTGTTAACGTTCACGGGTCTGGCATTATGGTCGCCCTCGATCAGCGCGGCATACAATACCGCAGATGCCGTAGACATTAACGTCACGGGATTAATTTATGCCGATCCGTGTACCGTGACGGTCCCCGACACGATCTCTCTTGGGCAATATGCCCGGGCGGATATCGCTGTGGCCGGTGGCAATACCGCCACCATTCCTTTCACCATAAAAATGACGAATTGCCCGGCAACGACCACAAAAGCCGCGATTTCATTTAACGGCGTACCTTATCCCGATCCAAATTATGCTTCTGCGATTTATGCAAACAGCGCGGCCAATCCGGCGCAGGATTTAGGATTACAGCTTTTTAACCTGGACGGTAAAAGTCTGGTCAATCTGGCCAACAACGTCACTTACACGGTGGATATCAACAGTAATACCCATGAAGCCAATTTGCCTGTCGCCGCAAGGATGTATACCCCGCACGGAAAAGTCACGGCAGGGGATTTCACGTCCGTTGTGACGATCACTATCGCATGGCAATAACATCTTTCTATTTCACCTGGTATAAAAACAGGAATTTTTCATGAGAAGGTTATATCTGGCGCTTATTCTGCTGTTCGCGTATTCCAGTCATGGTTACGCCTCCTGTAAACGTTCCGGAAATGAAGGCGCGATCACTATCACCCCGCCGTCGCAGCTTGTGGTGGATAGCCACGCCTATACCGCAGGCGAAGTGTTGTGGCAATCGGGCTGGGTTTCCACCTCCGAAGTCACAATGGATGGCTGTAGTCGCGATTATAAGGTCGGTTTTTTATATGAACCCGGTAGCGCGCAGTCAAATACATCGGCGACAATCAATGCGAATGACGGGAACAACACGCCGGTATTTAGCACCGGTATTTCCGGCGTGGGCATTGCGATTAAAACCCAAACGAATGCTGGCCCTTACGATAATGTCATGCCAATCGATAATACCTACCATAATGGCGATGGCAATAAAACACACCATGCGATGGCTCCCGCCTACAATGTTGAACTGGTCGCCTTAGGCGGTCCGATCACCTCCGGTACCGCGACATTCCAAAGTCCACTGGCGCGCGTATCTTTTCGCGATAGCGCAACAGAAGACTCCGGCGGCGATATCCTGACCCATCTGTATTTGGGGAATACGCAATTGATTATGAAAGCGATGGGATGTCGGGTAGAAACACCTGCCATCACCGTGGATTTAGGCAGCGTCAATTTAGGCAGTTTCGCTAACAGTCAAACCGCGGGCACAGGCGAGCAGGATATCTTATTGACCTGCGAACAAGGCACCGCCATTTCCGCATCGTTAAGCGCCCAACCGGCCAGCGGAAACAATCCTGATAATTCAGTCATCCAGTTGAGCAATGCAAGCGCGCCAACCAGCGCAACCGGCGTTGGCGTACAGTTGGGTATTCAGGCGCCGGACGCCGGTTTCTTTACCGACAGTTTGCCAATCAATCAAAAAATTGATCTCTTTACTCACACGATTACTACCAATGCCGATGGCAGCCAGACGGTTAACGGCGGAACCATGAATATGTCCACCACCCTGAAAATTAGCGTGCACTACTATAAAACCGCCGCCACGGTAACGGCCGGGCAAGCGAATGCCACGGCAACATTAAACCTGACCTATAACTAACGGCATCACATTTTCTGGCGCTGCGCGGGAAAACGTTAACGCGCGCGCCCGTTAGATTTATTTCCACAAACGTAATTCGTCATCTTTTACTGGCGGTAATGACTTACGTTGCTGACAAGAGAGCGAATACCAGTCCAGATGGCGCGTCAGGAACATCACGCCGCCAAGCGCCAGTAGCAGAACGCCGGTACCCAGAAGCAACGAGCTATCTTCCGAACGCAGCAATCCCCACATCACGCCATCCAGCGCCAATAACGCTAACGTAAACAGTACGCTATTGCGCCATCCTTTCAGCACCGCCTGCAAATAAACGCTATTCATCAACGCGCCCACCAGGCTTGCAGCGATCCAGGCTGGCGTGAAACCGATATGTTCCGACAGTGCCAGCAATAGCAGGTAGAACATCACCAGTGATAACCCCACCAGCAGATACTGCATCGGGTGTAACCGCTGCCCCGTCAGGGTTTCGAAGACAAAGAAAGCCATAAACGTTAGCGTAATCAACAAAATGGCATATTTCGTCGCTCTGTCCGTCAGTTGATACTGGTCGGCTGGCGTCGATACAGCGACGCTAAACGCCGGTAAGTTGTCCCAATCCACCTTTTGCGCATCAACAAACTGTTCGCCGAGATTCGTGGCAAACCGGCTGGTTTGCCACTGGGCCTGAAATCCTGAACCGCTGATTTCGCGTTTACCGGGAAGAAAATCCCCCACAAAATTTGGGTGCGGCCAGTTGCTGGTCAGGGTCATTTCACTGCTACGCCCGACGGGAACCAGTGAAAAGCTGCCGGTTCCACTTAAATTTAACGACATCGCCAACGTCAGGTTACGCGTCGCCCACTGACTGTCCGGCAGCGGGATATGAATGCCCTCTCTACTTTCCGGTAAGCCGGTCCCCGGTTCTACAGTGAGCGTTTCACCATTCACCTGCGGCGCTTTTACTGCGCTGATACCGCGCGCATCGCCGACGCCTACGACGATAAAGGGCTTTCCAAGGGTAATGTTCGGTCTGTTCAGCTCATGCAGACGGGCCACATCAAACTCTGCCTTTATCGCCATATCGGTATGCCACACCTGCCCCTGATAAATACCTATTTTTCGCGCTTCAACGTTTTGATTGCCTTCGACCAATAGCGACTCCGGCAGCCAAAAATAGAGATAGCTGCGCTTATACTGGACCTCTTTCTCTTCTTCCAGCACGGTATAGAGCTCTGTCACCGGAACCGCCACCAGCGGGCCGACAACCTTTTGTGGGTCGCTGGTACTCTGACGAATAGCAGCTTCTACATGGCTTCGATAATCAGCACGTTCCACGATGGTGTGCCGTACCATCATCAGGGGAATTAACAGCAGGATCATGGCGCCGCCTAACGTAATCATTTTCCACAACAGGGGGGATTTCAACATAGCGTTCTCCTTTGCAATGCCAGCAGTGTAAGAACGCGATGTGGGGAGAATTTGAAGTTATGTGAAGTGACGGTGAAGTGTCAACGAGGCCAGCACGCCGCCTTCGGGACGATTGCACAACGTCACCTCACCGTTGAGGAGTCGCGCCGCCTCGCTGACAAACGCCAGCCCAAGCCCGCTGCTTTTACGCCCGTTTTCACGGGGCAACGAATAGAATCGGTCGAAAATGCGCGGCAGCGCAAAATCAGGAATACCACAGCCGGAATCCGTCACCTGCAGGATCGCTTTCTCCCCCATCGGCTGAGCGCTTAATGTGATAACGCCATTTTCAGGCGTAAAGTCGATGGCATTGTCCAATACATTGCCCAGCGCCTGCGCCAGAAGCTCCGCGTCGGCGACGACAACCAGCGAGGAAGGCCGTAGAGTAAGCGTGATCTTTTTTGCCGCCAACTGAATACTGCGCGCCTCGCTAAGCTGCGTAAATAGTTCATCAACAGCAACCGGCGCGAGAGGGATATCCTGTCGGTTTTCCAGCCGCGCCTGGCGCAGCAGGGTTTCTACCAGCGCCTGCATTCGCGTATTTTGCGCCAGTATATTCTCTGTAAAGCGGGTAACCACATCCGCGGGCGGTCCTTCACGCAGAATCTCCGCCGCGCCGCGTATCGCCGCCAGTGGACTTTTCAGCTCATGAGTCAACGCATACACGTACTGCTCAATGTCATTCTTGCCTTCCAGCTTAATGCGCATACTCTCCAGCGCCTGCGCCAGTTTACGCAGCTCGCTGCTGCCTAATGCAGGTAACGCAAGCGGGCGGTTTTCGGTGACAGAATCCGCATAGCGCGTCAACCGGGCGATGGAGCGGTTAATCCACCAGACCATCCCCGCGCCAATCGCCAGCGCAATTCCCAGTAAAACGGCGCTGGCCCACAGAATGCGCCGTTCGCTGCGCTTAATCACCGGCGCCATTGCCGCATTCGGTTTACCGACAGTCAGGACGCCGATAATCCGTCCATCGCTGATTATCGGCGCGGCTACGTACATCACGGTGCTATTGGGATCGGCAGAATCTTTTGCCGTGCTGCGGGCGCCATACTGTCCGTGCAGCGTAAGCCAGACGTCATTCCAACGAGAATAATCCTGCCCCACCGCTCTGTTTTCCGAATCAAACAACACCTTACCCTGCGCATCCGTCATGTAGACATGGTATTCATTGCGCACTTTGACGATCCCGCTGATATTGGCGCGAAACGGGCGATGTTGCAGTTGGGCGAATGCCTTCGCCAACTGGCCGTTAGTCGGGTTGCCGGAAAGGAGATCGTCGCGGGCCAGCGCCGCCAGCAGCGTCGCGGTGTCAATCAGCGTCCCTTCCGTCGCGCGGCGGACACCCGGCTTTATCTCCTGAACAAAGATAGACAGCACAAACACGGCGGCGACGGCGACAATAAGAAAGTAGCCCAGTAGCAAACGCATTCCGATGCGCATCAGACGCTCCTCAGGCTGTATCCCATTCCACGATGCGTGTTAATTGGCGAGAGATCCGGGTTGATCGCGCGTAGCTTAGCACGCAGGGTTTTGATGTGTGTATCGACCGTCCGATCGAAGGTCTCCTGGGCATCAGACCAGACAATATCCATCAATTGCTGGCGCGAGTACACGCGCTCCGGCGACAGCAGCAGGGTTTTAAGGAGCAGAAACTCATAACGCGTCAGCGAGAGCGGCGTACCAAACCAGGCGATCTGCGCCGCCGGTTCATTGAGTTCAAAATGTCCGGTACGCACCACCGGCGACGGCGCAGCAAACTTTTTCACCCGGCGCAGCAGCGTGCGCACGCGGGCGCTCACTTCGCGCGGCGAGAACGGCTTGGCGACATAATCATCTGCGCCGATCTCCAGACCAAGCAATCGATCCACTTCATCGCTACGGGCAGTCAGGAAAAGAATCGGCAGCGCAGGATGGCGTTCCAGCAACTGCCGACACAGCTCAAAGCCGCTGATATCCGGTAGTCCCACATCGAGAATCACCGCATCTGGCCGTTGCTGACGCGCTTTTTCCAGCGCGGGCAACCCGCGGGCGAATAGCTCAACGGTAAACCCTTCCAGTTGCAGGGTGTAGATGAGCGTATCGGCGATTCCCTGTTCATCCTCGACTAACCAGACCTGCGGTTGCTGCATACGCTTTTCCTGTTATTGTCGCCACGGCATGACCGGCACCGCGCTGATGGCGTTCTTCGGCGACCCGTCGACTACTTTGTCGGAGTAGGCCAGATACGCCAGCGTGTTGCGTTTCTCATCATAGAAACGCACGACCTGCAATGACTTAAATATCAATGAGGTGCGTTTTTTGAAAACCACCTCTCCCTGCGCCTTGCCGTTCTTAATTCTGTCGCTCAGTTCAATAGGCCCGACCTGCTGGCAAGAGATAGCGGCGTCAGACGTATCTTCCGCCAGCCCCAATCCGCCTTTTATGCCGCCCGTTTTCGCCCGGCTAACATAGCACGTCACGTTTTTGACATCAGGATCGTCAAAAGCTTCCACCACGATTTTATGGTCAGGACCGAACATTTTAAATACCGTATCGACTGAACCAATTTGTTCCGCGCGGGCGCTCTGCCCCAGCAGCAACAAAATTGAGAAAAGTACTAAGCTCTTGTATTTCATATTGTTACCATTCATAAAAGTTACATTGCGTAATTATTAGACATTCTAAAATAAAATGGTTATAGATCACAGGATTAGAATAATTACCTGTCACGTTGCCTAAAAAAAGCATTTAAGCTCAAAAAAAACACTGAATGCTAAAAGAACAAAAAATGCTATTATCCTCTTACCTGATATCGGGTGCTCGTTGTTGAAAGGATGGGGATATTTTATGGATCAGGCTGGCATAATTCGCGACCTGTTAATCTGGCTGGAAGGTCATCTGGATCAGCCGCTGTCACTTGACAATGTGGCGGCAAAAGCAGGCTATTCCAAGTGGCACCTGCAGAGAATGTTTAAGGACGTGACGGGCCACGCCATTGGCGCTTACATCCGCGCCCGTCGTTTATCGAAATCAGCAGTGGCGCTGCGTTTGACCGCGCGTCCAATTCTGGATATTGCTCTTCAGTACCGCTTCGATTCTCAGCAAACCTTTACGCGCGCCTTTAAGAAACAGTTTTCCCAGACGCCAGCGCTGTATCGTCGCTCCTCGGAATGGAGCGCCTTTGGCATTCGCCCGCCATTACGGCTGGGCGAGTTTACCGTGCCGGAACATCAGTTCGTTACGCTGGAAGATACGCCGCTCCTTGGCGTCACGCAGAGCTATTCCTGCTCGCTGGAACAGATTTCCGACTTCCGCCACGAAATGCGCGTGCAATTCTGGCATGATTTCCTCGGTCATTCGCCAACTATTCCGCCAGTGCTTTATGGGCTTAATGAAACGCGCCCCAGCATGGAGAAAGACGATGAGCAGGAAGTATTCTATACCACCGCACTGCCGCAAGAGCAGGCCGATGGCTATGTTCAGTCGGCGCATCCTGTGCTGTTGCAGGGCGGTGAATACGTCATGTTCACCTATGAAGGGTTAGGAACCGGCGTGCAGGATTTTATCCTGACCGTTTACGGCACCTGTATGCCAATGCTGAATCTGACCCGTCGTAAAGGACAGGATATAGAGCGATACTACCCGTCAGAAGATACCAAAACCGGCGATCGCCCTATCAACCTGCGCTGCGAATTTCTGATCCCGATTCGCCGTTAACGCTGTAGCTCATCCAATGCAGGGGCGTCCAGATGCGAAACGTCCCCTGCGGTTTCTACCACCCACCCAGACGCCAGCCACTGACTTTCCTGGTAATCGATGCGAGAAATAGAGCAGTTGCGCAAACGTAACCGGCGTTCCGCCCAGGCGGGTAGTCCCAGTATAGTACTGACCAGACAGCCCAACGCGATACCGTGACTGACCAATAAAGGTCGGCTGCCCTGCGGTAGCTCCAGACAGGACGCCAGCGCGGCATGAACGCGATCGCTCAACTCCTGCATCGATTCTCCGCCGGGAATGCGGCCATCCTGCGTGCCGTTGACCAGCTGACGGCGCCAGCCCTCTTCTTCTTCCGTCAGCGAATCGATCTGGCGCTTTTCCAGCACGCCCATATCCAGCTCGCGCAGGCGGGAGTCAAAGGTGATATCACACCCGCACGCCTGGGCGATAATCTCCGCCGTGCGTTTTGTGCGGCCTAAATCGCTGCTGATGATATGGGTGATGCCGAGGCTGCGGGCGCGTTCTCCTACCTGCATGGCCTGCTGCTCGCCTTTTGCTGTCAGGGGACTGTCCGATTGGCCCTGAATACGTCGCTCGGCGTTCCACTGCGTTTCACCGTGGCGAACAAGGTATACCTGTAACATGTTTTTTTTCCGTTATACTGCGATAAATTTTTAAAACTGAGCTTAATTATGCACCAGGTTATCTCTGCGACCACCAATCCTGCCAAAATTCAGGCAATTCTACAGGCATTTGAAGAGATTTTCGGCGAAGGATCGTGCCATATTACGCCCGTCGCCGTCGAGAGCGGCGTACCGGAGCAGCCCTTCGGAAGCGAGGAAACGCGTGCTGGCGCACGAAATCGCGTGGATAATGCGCGACGCCTGCATCCACAAGCTGATTTCTGGGTAGCCATTGAAGCCGGAATTGACGATGACGCCACCTTCAGTTGGGTGGTGATTGATAACGGCGTTCAGCGCGGTGAAGCGCGATCGGCCACGCTGCCGCTGCCCGCCGTCATTCTCGACAGAGTCCGCCAGGGAGAAGCGCTTGGCCCGGTGATGTCCCACTATACCGGTATTGACGAGATTGGTCGCAAAGAGGGCGCCATTGGCGTATTTACCGCCGGAAAATTAACGCGCTCCAGCGTTTACTACCAGGCGGTGATCCTGGCGCTCAGCCCGTTTCATAACGCGGTGTATCGATAATTATTTGCGCTATGTTGTAGGCCTGATAAGCACAGCGCCATCAGGCATTTCGCGGCGATGTTGCCGGATGGCCGCTTCGCCTTATCCGGCCTACGAGCAAATCAGGCGTTTTTCAGCAGTACGTTCTCAAGCCAATGACGCAGTTCAACCGGCGCGGATTTCAGGCTGTTTGACCCGCGCGTGATGGTGGCGATGCCCGCCCCCAGCTCGGTTTTCAACTCGCGCTGGCTCATTTCGCCACGCAACAACTCCTCAATAATGCGCACGCGCGTTCCCAGCGCTTCACGCTCGTCCGGCGTAAGCATCAGTTGTAATAAAGGCAGATGCAGATCCTCTGCATATGCCTGACGGAGTAACTCCACAAAACGAAGCCACTCCTGATTACGTTGTTCGGCGATAGCCGATGAATAAGGGGAATGCTGGGTCATGTTATACCGCCGTTTGTACTGTTACACGAGTACAAATGATAACATAACCCGTCTGCATTAATACCGTCGCTGCCACTCAGAGTCGCTCATTAAGGCCTCTTTCTGCCCCATAAAGTGGCGATAGTAAGCGTCATAGGCCAGAACGTTTTTCACGTAGCCGCGCGTTTCCGAAAAGGGAATGCTTTCGACAAACGCTACGGCATCGATACGCCCGGCGCTATTGCCAAGCCAGGTGCGCACGCGCCCCGGCCCGGCGTTATACGCCGCCGAGGCGAAAATACGGTTATTACCAAACTGCTGATAGACATACTGCAAATAGCTGGTGCCAATGTTGATGTTGGTCTCCGGCTCCAGCAGTTGGCCGGGGCCGCGGTAGTCCGGAATCGAAAACATTTTCACCGTATGGGTGGCCGTTCCCGGCATAATCTGCATTAAGCCGCTGGCCCCTACCGGCGATTTTACTTTCGGGTTCCAGGCGCTCTCCTGGCGGGCAATCGCCATGGCATAGCTTTGTGAGATATCTTTTCCGCGGGTATAGCGGGTAAAGAGATCGTTATACGCCAGCGGGAAACGCTCCTCCAGATGATCCCACAGTTTTCCGGCGATCGTCGCCTGTACGCTCAGATCCCACCAGTGCTGGTTAAACGCATAGCGCGCCAGCTGCGCCTGTTCAGATTTACTACGGCTTTTTACCAGATTCGCCCATTCGCTGCGCGCCGTGTTATCCAGGTTCCAGTACATCAGCTCCCGTACACGCGCCATCTCCGGCCCCTGCGTCAACGCGCTGTTTACGTTGGCGGGCGCTTTATCGATTTTAAGCGTGTACTCTTCGCCTAAACGCTGCGCCGCAACCATCGGATAAAAACCGCGCTTCTGCATTAAAGCATGAAGGATCTCTTTCGCTTCGGCGTCACGACCGCGCTCCAGCAATAAATCCGCCTGCCAGTAACGCCACTCGTCTTTCTCTTTCGCCTCCATCGGCAGGCGGGCAAGCCAGGTATTGAGACCGCGACGATCGCCCATCCCCAGCGCCATGCGCACGCGCCGTTCGATAAGCGACGTCGATTGCGAGCGCATAATCGCGTCATCGCGCCATTTCGCTTGCGCATCGGTCACATCGTTGCCCATCAGTCGCCAGGCAACGATATCGCGCAGCGCCTGCGTTTGTTCCTCATTAAGTTTCTGCGCCTGTACCAGCGAGGGGATCATCAGACGCGCATTTTCCGCGTCCTGGCGGGCGACGCTGGCAAACGCGACTTCCGCCATCTGGCGGGTAAAATCGGTGGCGCCGGTGGTGCGTGCGAAGGTCAACACGTTATTAGGGTCATTAGCCAGGGTAATGATCGCTGAGGCGATCGTTTGATATTCCGCCGGCATCTGTCCGGCCAGCACCGTAACCAACCCCGTATTCCCGGCTTTCATCGCCAGCCGAATACGTTCCAGATACGCCAGCGGGTCTTGCTTGCCGGAGGCCCGCCAGACGCTGAACAGTTTATCGCAGGCATTCGGCTGGCTTTTGCCGGTCAGCCAAAGGTCTTTCGCGCCCTGCCAGGCCGCTTCCGTTTGCCCGGTACTCCATTTCGCGTAGTAATAGTTACATTGCGCTTCCGTGGTGCCGGGTTTCTCCGGGCTAAACGCCAGCAAGCCGCGCCAGTCTTCACGACGCGCCAGCTCATTGACGAAGCGCGATTGCAGCGTACGCTCAGGCGGAAGCGTTGGATTGGCGCGCACAAACTGCGTGACGGCAATCGCCGGTTGGTTCATCAAATCGTCGGTGATCTTACGGTATTCCAGATACGGGTAGAGCGGATAATCTTTCAAACCCGGCATCATCTGCTCTACCACATCCATCTGGCGGTTGTCCCAGGCCTGCTTAATCTGCGCATAGCGGTTACGCTGCTCTTCCAGTGAGTCGGCCCGCGCGAGGTGACAAAAGGTCAGCAGGCATACGCTGGCGGCGACGAGACGCCAGACAAATGGTTTGGCTCTATCCACAAGCACTTCCTCAATTGTTATCCAATGCAGCATCATGCCGCGTAATGAATTTATGCTAACCAGTCATAGCCATTTGCGCCACGTTACGGACACTTTTTTACTTTTATTGCGAGTGCGATCTGCTGGCTGGGCTTAGGCAGGGAAAAAGGCTACACTTCGCCTTTGACATCTATTCACCATCACGATAAACATAGAGGCGAAGTCCAACGTGGCTCAATTCGTTTATACCATGCATCGTGTCGGCAAAGTGGTTCCGCCGAAACGTCATATTCTGAAAAACATCTCGCTGAGCTTCTTCCCTGGCGCCAAAATCGGCGTGCTGGGCCTTAACGGCGCCGGTAAGTCTACCCTGCTGCGCATCATGGCGGGTCTCGATAAAGATATCGAGGGCGAAGCGCGCCCGCAGCCCGGCATTAAGATTGGCTACCTGCCGCAGGAACCTCAGCTAAACCCGGAACATACGGTACGCGAGTCGATTGAAGAGGCCGTTTCGGAAGTGGTTAACGCCCTCAAACGTCTGGATGAAGTGTACGCGCTGTATGCCGATCCGGATGCCGACTTCGACAAGCTGGCCGCAGAGCAGGGCCGGCTTGAAGAGATTATCCAGGCGCACGACGGTCATAACCTGAACGTGCAGCTTGAGCGCGCTGCTGACGCTCTGCGTCTGCCGGACTGGGATGCCAAAGTCGAAAAACTGTCCGGCGGCGAGCGCCGTCGCGTGGCGCTGTGCCGTCTGTTGCTGGAAAAGCCGGACATGCTGCTGCTCGACGAACCCACCAACCACCTGGATGCCGAATCTGTTGCGTGGCTGGAACGTTTCCTGCACGACTTCGAAGGCACCGTCGTGGCGATTACCCACGACCGTTACTTCCTCGATAACGTCGCCGGTTGGATTCTGGAACTTGACCGCGGCGAAGGTATTCCGTGGGAAGGCAACTACTCCTCCTGGCTGGAGCAGAAAGATCAGCGTCTGGCGCAGGAAGCGTCTGCCGAAGCGGCGCGCCGTAAATCCATTGAGAAAGAGCTGGAGTGGGTGCGTCAGGGCGCGAAAGGCCGTCAGTCGAAAGGTAAGGCGCGTCTGGCTCGCTTTGAAGAACTGAACAGCGTTGAGTATCAGAAACGTAACGAAACCAACGAACTGTTTATTCCACCAGGACCGCGTCTGGGCGACAAAGTCATTGAAGTCAGCAACCTGCGTAAATCCTACGGCGACCGCGTACTGATCGACGACCTGAGCTTCTCGGTACCGAAAGGCGCTATCGTCGGGATCATCGGGCCAAACGGCGCGGGTAAATCGACCCTGTTCCGCATGATGTCCGGTCAGGAGCAACCTGATAGCGGCACCATTACGCTGGGTGAAACCGTCAAGCTGGCCTCGGTCGATCAGTTCCGCGACGCGATGGACAACAGCAAAACCGTCTGGGAAGAAGTGTCCGGCGGGCTGGATATCATGAAGATCGGCAATACCGAAATGCCAAGCCGCGCCTATGTAGGCCGCTTCAACTTCAAAGGCGTCGATCAGGGCAAACGCGTTGGCGAACTGTCCGGCGGTGAGCGCGGTCGTTTGCATCTGGCGAAGCTGCTGCAGGTGGGCGGCAACGTCCTGCTGCTCGACGAACCGACGAACGACCTGGATATCGAAACCCTGCGCGCGCTGGAAAACGCCCTGCTGGAGTTCCCTGGCTGCGCGATGGTTATCTCGCACGATCGTTGGTTCCTTGACCGTATCGCCACCCACATTCTGGATTATCAGGATGAAGGTAAGGTGGAATTCTTCGAAGGTAACTTTACCGAATACGAAGAGTACAAGAAACGCACGCTGGGCGCCGAGGCGCTGGAGCCGAAGCGTATCAAGTACAAGCGTATTGCCAAGTAAACGTCTGAATGCCGGGTGGCGCTTGCGCTTACCCGGCCTACAAACCCAGCGATTCCAGTACGTTGTGAAACTGTAGGCCTGATAAGACGCGGTCAGCGTCGCATCAGGCATTGGTTCTTATCCCTGCTCGCCCATCATCTCTTTCACCAGTTCCACACAGCGCAAAAAGCGGCCATCGTAATCAGCCTCTTTAACGTGAACGAACTCAATGTTGTTCTCTTTCAGCATCTCGACCAGCAGGTTCTGGAACGCTTTGCGATCCACTGAACTGCCCAGGCTTCGCAGTCCGTCAGCTACCCACGGCGTATTATTCTCCAGCAAAATCACCAGGTCGAAGCGATACTCGTCGATCAGCGCCTGGACAAAGGGATGCTCGCGCCCTTCGTATTTTTTGCAAAATGCCTGAGTGGTGACGAAATCGGTATCGATAAATGCCACTTTATTCGCATATTTCACTGCAAAATCAATATATTGTGCATGACCCAGCGCGATTTTATCGTAGTCGGAATACTGTAACGCCATCTCATCGCCGCCCAGATGCGAAAAGACATAGTCGCGGCCATATTCCCAGGCGCTGGTGGTATTAAAAATATTGGCGAGCTTATTGACCAGCGTAGACTTGCCGCTTGATTCCCCGCCCAGAATCGCGACGGTACGCACGAAAAACGGCTTCACTTCGGTAGGAATATATTCCCAGTAACGAAACGGATTTTCGCGGATTTGCGCCCCGCTGATATTCATAAACGTACGTTCAGGATCGACCAGTACCGTCTCAATCCCTAAATGCTCCAGGTACTGCGGCGCATCAGCCTCTTCGGAAGTGTAGATCCAGCTCGGCTGTATTCCCTTCTCTGCCATAAACGCTTTAATGCCGTTGCTCCAGACGTCCCAGCCATGCGGATAAGGCTCCATCCCCTCTTCATTAAAGGCGTGGATGCGAATATTTTTTTGGTATTTGAAGGTTTGCAATAACCAGCGCAGGCGATCCGACACGGTGGGCTGCTGCGACATGGCGCTATCCTCAAACAGCCCACGGTCGCGCGTATCGTCATAACCCATAATGATGTGCAACTCATCCACCTGGCTACAGGCGCGCTGGATCAAGTAGATGTGTCCGGTATGCAATGGATAAAATTTACCGAACACCACGCCAATGTTTTTCTGCCGGCGGGGAAACTCCAGCCCGAGAAAACGGTGTAGCGCCTCCAGTTTTTGCGCGCTGGGGCTTTTGATTTTGGCGTTAAGTAACTGACTCAGATACCCCTTGGTCATACCGCTGGCGTCAGCCACCTGTTGCAGAGTGCAACCTTGCTGCTTAATCGCGGTTTTGAGATAGTCGAACGATGACACAAGAGCCTCCTGCTGGAAAAATCGCATAACACTGCCTGATGGCGCTTCGCTTATCAGGCCTACAACATCAATCCGTACCAATCCGTAGGCCGGATAAGACGCATTGCGTCGCCATCCGGCAAATTATACAACATCACTGCATACAGCGAATTATAAGTCGTCAAACACGCTTAACGCATCTGCGAGCTTTTTAACACCGAACACCTGCATTCCTTCCGGCGGCTTTTTCGGTACGTTGGCGGCAGGCACAATCGCCCGACGAAAACCGTGTTTCGCCGCCTCGGAAATACGCTCCTGCCCGCTCGGCACCGGACGAATCTCGCCTGCCAGCCCCACTTCGCCAAACACCACCAGATCCTGCGGCAACGGCCTGTCACGCAGGCTGGAGACCATCGCCAGCAGTAAAGCCAGATCCGCGCTGGTTTCGGTGACTTTCACGCCGCCGACCACGTTGACGAAGACGTCCTGATCCGACATTTGCAGACCGCCGTGTCGGTGCAGCACCGCCAGCAGGATTGCCAGACGGTTTTGTTCCAGACCGACCGCCACGCGTCTGGGGTTCGCCATCATCGAGTGATCGACCAGCGCCTGAATCTCCACCAGCAACGGTCGCGTGCCTTCCCAGACGACCATCACTGAACTGCCGGAAGTGACCTCATCGCCGCGGCTTAAAAAGATGGCGGACGGATTGCTCACTTCGCGCAACCCCTGTTCGGTCATGGCGAAGACGCCCAGCTCATTGACTGCGCCAAAGCGGTTTTTGTGGCTGCGCAGCGTGCGGAAACGAGAATCGGCGTCGCCGTCGAGCAATACTGAGCAATCGATACAGTGTTCCAGCACTTTCGGCCCCGCCAGCGACCCGTCTTTGGTGACGTGGCCGACCATCACGATCGCCACGCCGCGCGTTTTGGCGAAGCGCGTCAGGTAGGCTGCCGTTTCGCGCACCTGGGCGACGCTGCCTGGCGACGACTGGATGTCCGCCATATGCATCACCTGTATAGAGTCGATCACCATTAGCTTCGGCTGTTCTTCTTCGGCAATCAGGCAAATTTGTTCGATGCTGGTTTCCGACAGCATATTCAGATTCGCCGTCGGCAGGCCAAGCCGATGCGCGCGCATCGCCACCTGCTGTAGCGATTCTTCGCCGGTGACGTACAGCGTTTTCATCTGCTCGGCGAGCTTGCACAGCGTTTGTAGCAGCAACGTTGATTTGCCCGCGCCGGGATTACCGCCAATCAAAATGGCGCTGCCGGGTACCACCCCGCCGCCCAGCACGCGGTCAAACTCTTTAAAACCGGTAGAAAAGCGCGGCAGTTCCTCAAGACTGATGTCAGACAGTTTCTGCACTTTTGATACGCCCGCACTGCCGGCGTATCCGCTCAGACGTTCGTTACGCGCCACCGTCGGCGACGCGGCAAGGCGCACCTCGGTAATGGTGTTCCAGGCATGGCAGGCGCTGCATTGCCCCTGCCAGCGCGGGTAATCGGCCCCGCATTCATTACAAACAAAGGCGCGTTTTGGAGCTTTTGCCACGTTTTACCTCTTTCGTTAACGCTGTTGCCGGATGGCGCTGACGCTTATCCGGCCTACGGTCGCCTTGCCATTGGGCAGGTTAATCATTTCTGGTTCATGCTGCCGGAGAGAATGCAAAACACGCCCATCAGGTCAGCGTGGCGGATCGTAATCTCCGTCTTTTCGTTTACTTTTGGCTTGGCATGGAAGGCAATACCTAACCCTGCCGCTTTGATCATTGGCAGATCGTTAGCGCCGTCGCCAATCGCCACCGTCTGCGCCAGCGGGATGTCATGCTCTTGCGCCAGACGAAGCAAGGTATTGGCTTTATACTCAGCATCCACAATATCGCCGATAACGTGGCCGGTAAATTTACCGTCCATGATCTCCAGCTCATTGGCGACCGCCGCCGTCAGGCGTAGCTGGTCACGCAGATAGTCGGCGAAGAAAGTGAAGCCGCCGGAGGCGATGGCGACTTTCCAGCCAAGCGCTTCCAGTTTTAGCACCAACTGCGTTAATCCTGGCATTAGCGGCAGATTCCCGCGCACCTGGCGCAAAATATCGGCATCCGCGCCTTTCAGCGTCGCCACGCGGCTGCGCAGGCTGGCGGTAAAATCAAGCTCGCCGCGCATCGCGCGCTCCGTCACTTCAGCCACCTTCTCACCGGTACCGGCCAGCTTCGCGATTTCATCGATACACTCAATTTGGATCGCCGTGGAATCCATATCCATCACCAGCAGCCCCGGCGTGCGCAGATGCGGAATTTTACCCAGCGGCGCGACATCCAGCTGCGCCTCATGCGCCAGCCGCGTCGCACGCGGCGTCAGCGACCCCGCCAGACGAATGACCTGATAATCCTCCACGCACCAGGCGGCGACAATCACCATTGCGGCGCCCAGTTTGGTCTGATATTGAGTTAAACGCTGCTTATCCAGCCCGCGCCCATACAGCAGCCAACCGCTGCGGCCTGCATGGTAATCCAGAGGCATCACCTCGTCGCCGCTTAAAGAAAGAGGCAAACCAGGCCATAAAGAGACATCTTCAGGCAGATCGCACCAGGTAATGTTAGGCATTAAAGCTCCTGTAAATCGTTCAGGCCGGTAACCGCCCCGCGGAAAATAACGCATGAGGCTACCTTGTAACCATCGCTTCTGGCAACATTAAGCCTCAAATTTTCAGCAGGTGGAATATGGCTCGCGCAAAACTGAAATTTCGGCTGCATCGTGCAGTCATTGTATTGTTCTGTCTCACACTGCTCGTCGCGCTTATGCAGGGCGCGTCCTGGTTTAGTCAAAACCACCAGCGACAGCGCAATCCGCAGCTGGAAGAGCTGGCCCGCACGCTGGCGCACCAGGTGACGCTCAACATCGCCCCGCTGATGCGCAGCGAAACACCGGATGAAAATCGCATCAACGCCGTGCTGCGTCAGCTCACGCAAGAGAGCCGTATTCTGGATGCCGGCGTCTATGATGAACAGGGCGATCTTATTACTCGCGCTGGCGAAAGCGTCAACGTGCGCGACAGGCTGGCGCTGGATGGCAAAAAAGCGGGCAGCTATTTTAACCAACAAATTGTCGAGCCTATCCAGGGCAAAAACGGCCCATTGGGCTATCTGCGTCTGACGCTGGATACCCACACGCTGGCCACCGAAGCAAAGCAGGTCGATAACACCACCAACATTCTACGCCTGATGCTGCTACTCTCGCTGGCGATAGGCGTGGTGCTGACGCGCACCTTGCTACAAGGTAAACGCACCCGCTGGCAGCAGTCCCCCTTCCTGTTAACGGCCAGCAAGCCTGTTCCGGAAGAGGAAGAGCGTGAGGAAAAAGAGTAAAATGACGGCTTAATAAAGGTAAGGAAAACCACCATGACAACATTACGCCTGCTTATTTCTGACTCTTACGATCCCTGGTTTAACCTGGCGGTCGAGGAGTGCATTTTCCGCCAGATGCCCGCCACCCAGCGCGTGCTGTTCCTGTGGCGCAACGCGGATACGGTGGTCATTGGACGCGCGCAAAACCCGTGGAAAGAGTGTAATACGCGGCGTATGGAAGAAGATAATGTCCGTCTGGCCCGCCGTAGCAGCGGCGGCGGTGCGGTATTCCATGACCTCGGTAATACCTGTTTTACCTTTATGGCCGGTAAACCGGAATACGATAAAACCATCTCCACCCATATTGTGCTCGCGGCGCTGAATTCACTGGGGGTCATGGCCGATGCTTCGGGACGCAACGATCTGGTCGTAAAAACGCCGGACGGCGATCGCAAAGTCTCCGGTTCAGCCTATCGCGAAACCAAAGATCGCGGCTTCCATCACGGTACGCTGCTGTTGAACGCCGACCTCAGCCGTCTGGCGAACTATCTGAATCCCGATAAAAAGAAACTTGCGGCGAAAGGAATCACCTCCGTTCGCTCCCGCGTGGCCAATCTTACCGAGCTATTACCGGGTATCACTCATGAACAGGTCTGCCAGGCGGTGACGGAAGCCTTTTTCGCCCATTACGGCGAACGCGTCGACGCGGAAGTGATCTCACCGGATAAAACGCCGGATCTACCGAATTTTGCCGAAACCTTTGCGCGCCAGAGCAGTTGGGAGTGGAATTTCGGCCAGGCACCGGCGTTCAGCCATCTGCTGGACGAGCGTTTCACCTGGGGCGGCGTCGAGCTGCATTTTGACGTCGAGAAAGGTGTGATTACCCGCGCACAGGCGTTTACCGATAGCCTGAACCCGGCACCGCTGGAAGCCTTAGGCGAGCGTTTACAAGGCTGCCAGTATCGAGTGGATGTGTTGGAGCAGGCCTGCGAATCTTTAATTGCTGAATTCCCGGCTCAGAAAGGTGAGCTGCGGGAACTGGCTGCGTGGATGGCTCAAGCTGTACGCTAAGCGTCTACGCCAGCCGCCCGATGGTCTGCGCGGCTAACTTCAATTTTCCCACCATCGCGCGGGCAATCTCCTGAAAGCCCGCGCTGATGCGTTTATCATCAGCGACCAGCACCCAAAAGCGCTCGGCCAACGGCAAGGCAAATTCCCACGCTTTCTTATCGATTGTGGCCTCCACACGAATGTCGACAGGCGCGTAGCGCAACATGCCCGATGCCGCCGGAGCGTAAGCCATCGGCAACATATCATAGACAGGCGCGAGCGCCATCGGGGCATCGGAGTAATAAAACGAGAGGTTACCCGCATGCATATCGCTGTTGGCGATAAGCCGACCAAACGCCCAAATTTTCTCAATTTGCTGATGGGCAACAGCATCTATCCGGCAAGCCGATGCGTGACCACCGGCCAGATGCCTGGCGAAGATGCATACTCGCCTTGCAACGCCTCCAGGGAAACAATTTGCCGACGACCACGTATCCCAGTGCAGTCGAAGCGAATGCTTTCCAGAAAGACCTGTCCTCCCTCGCTGCAAATCGCCGTGGCTGAACTGGCGTCAATGCTGGCGGCAGAAAGCACGGCTAATGCGATGGACTCGGCAATCAAGAGATCGCTCCAGCGTTCAGAAACGGTGTTCCTTTCACGCGCGCTGAATTTCACCAGTACGTTCTGATTGCCCCATCTTGTTTCTGCAAAACAGGCAAATTTAGGCTGCTCACCACCAGCTGAAGAGCCGATGACCTCACCTGCGAGCGCGTCTTCCGCCAGTTGCTGATAGCGATTGAGTTTTTCGGACTGCGTAATCGCCGTCGCATCCGGCGCGGTCACCCAACGCTGGTAATTCTCCTCACCCACGATCCAGCCGCCCGCATTTTCACCCTGATACGCCCGCAGCGCATACAGGACTTCATCCTCTTGCCACAACCGGATGTCATCAGGCAGATGCGCATACCCAGCCACGGTCCTTCCCCAGGCTCGCCCAAGGAATCCTTGTGGCCTAAGATCGGTCAGATACCATGGCAGGCTGTCAAACCATTGCCATTCACCTGTATCAAGCGCAACCAGGCAACTCCCCTGAGGCCAACACGGATAAAGAACGCCAAACTTAGCGGCCTGTCCTTGTGCATTGACCTGCCAGAGGGGAAAGGCCGCGACGCCGCGAACAGGCCGAACAAGCGCGTAGCGCGTAGCACGAGCTTTACCAAACTGGATGACGTCCTGATGCGCGGAAACCAGACGAGAGAACGTCGCCTGACTAACGGCCAGCGATGATCTTAATTCAGCGGCGGAACTCGGCCCCTGTAAGAGAAAATCGGTTAATGTGCTCATAGATGAATAGATTAACGAATAGATACTTGAATGGATTTAAGGACACAGCCCTTTGATTGTCAACACAAACAAAGAAAGAGCGAGAGGAAAGATGAATAGATTATCAGAAGAGAGTGGATATAACGCTGGCATTACCCGGACCAGGCCTTGACGCACCTCGTCCGGGTCGATTTCCTGCTTACTCCTGGTCGCCCAGAAGTACGGATTCCAGTGCGATTTTGATCATGTCGTTGAAGGTCGTCTGACGCTCAGCGGCAGTGGTCTGCTCGTGGGTACGGATGTGGTCGGACACGGTGCAGATGGTCAGCGCTTTCGCGCCAAACTCAGCTGCTACACCGTAGATACCCGCCGCTTCCATCTCAATGCCCAGAATGCCGTATTTTTCCATCACGTCGAATATTTCGCCGTCCGGAGAATAGAACAGGTCTGCGGAGAACAGATTGCCTACGCGCGTGTCTACGCCCAGCGCTTTTGCTGCGTCAACCGCGTTACGCACCATGTCGAAGTCGGCGATAGCCGCGAAGTCATGATCTTTAAAACGGATACGGTTCACTTTGGAGTCAGTGCAGGCCCCCATACCGATCACCACGTCGCGCAGTTTGACGTCCATACGCACAGCGCCGCAGGAGCCGACGCGAATGATTTTCTTCACGCCGAAATCGGTGATCAGCTCTTTGGTGTAGATAGAGCAGGACGGGATACCCATACCGTGGCCCATCACGGAGATCTTACGGCCTTTGTAAGTCCCGGTGAAACCTAACATGCTGCGAACGTTGTTCACTTCACGCACGTCTTCGAGGAAAGTTTCCGCAATATATTTCGCACGCAGCGGGTCGCCCGGCATCAAAACGACGTCAGCAAAATCGCCCATTTCTGCATTAATATGTGGGGTAGCCATTATTATTTCCTTTTAATTAATCAAACACCTTTACCAGGCGTTGGCCGGATAAGCGTAGCGACATCCGGCAATATATTCATAGCGAGCGCCTGATGGCGGCAGTGCCTTATCAGGCTTACAGATTGCAACACGGTTTTAAAGCATGTTTTTGCCGTAGTCCATCGGCGAAGTGCCAAAGTAGGTCGCCAGCGTCTGGCCGATATCCGCAAAGGTTTCACGGTGACCTAAAGAGCCCGGTTTTACTTTCGGACCGTAGATCAGCACCGGAATGTGCTCACGGGTATGGTCAGTACCGGTCCAGCTCGGGTCACAGCCGTGGTCAGCGGTCAGGATCAGAATGTCATCTTCACCCACCAGCTCCATCAGCTCCGGCAGACGGCGGTCAAACAGCTCCAGACCTGCGGCGTAGCCCGCGATGTCGCGACGGTGGCCCCAGGAAGAGTCGAAGTCGACGAAGTTAGTGAAGACGATGGTTTTATCGCCCGCTTCTTTCATCTCTTTGAGGGTCGCGTCGAACAGCGCGTCCAGACCGGTCGCTTTCACTTTCTTAGTGATGCCGCAGTTGGCGTAGATGTCGGCAATCTTACCGACGGACACCACGTGGCCCTGTTTTTCATCGACCAGTTTCTGCAGCACGGTCGGCGCTGGCGGTTCAACGGCCAGGTCGTGACGGTTACCGGTACGCTGGAAGTTACCGGCCTTGTCGCCGATAAACGGACGCGCGATCACGCGGCCAATGTTGTAGCCGCCTTCGGTCAGCTCTTCACGGGCGATTTCGCACAGCTCGTAGAGTTTATCCAGGCCAAAGGTCTCTTCGTGGCAGGCAATCTGGAACACGGAGTCAGCGGAGGTGTAGAAAATCGGCTTGCCGGTTTTCATGTGCTCTTCGCCGAGCTGGTCCAGAATAACGGTGCCGGAAGAGTGGCAGTTACCGAGATAGCCCGGCAGGTTGGCGCGTTTTACCAGCTTATCCAGCAGTTCCTGCGGGAAGCTGTTTTCGTGATCGCTGAAATAGCCCCAGTCGAATAGCACCGGTACGCCGGCGATTTCCCAGTGGCCGGACGGCGTATCTTTGCCGGAGGACAGTTCGTGCGCCCATGCGTATGCGCCAATAACGTCCGCGTTGCCGTCCATGCCGGCGGCAATTTTACCGGTAGAGCCTTCATGCGCTTTCACCAGACCCAGACGAGTCAGGTTAGGCAGATTCAACGGGCCCTTACGGCCATTGTCAGCTTCGCCATTGGCGCAAGCTTCTGCGATGTGGCCCAGAGTGTCGGAACCTACGTCGCCAAAACGATCCGCGTCTTCAGTAGCGCCGATGCCGAATGAGTCCAGCACCATAATAAATGCACGTTTCATATCTTCTCCGTACTTAGTGCTTCAAAAATAATTGATCAGATCAGTATACAACTATTCAGTAATTCGGCGATAGACCGAAGGTGTGCTTGCTGGCGCTTTATCGTCAAGGATAATTGCCGCTTTGACGGCCTTCGCCGCTTCCTGCCAACTGGCTTCGTCTTTGGCATGAACCACCGCCAGCGGGCGCTGCCCGTCGATGCTGTCGCCCAGACGGGCCATGTCGGTAAAGCCAACGCTGTAATCAATGGTGTCAGACGCCTGACGACGGCCGCCGCCCATCGAGACGACCGCCATCCCCAGCGCACGCGTATCCATTGCGCTGATAAACCCTTCGGTATCAGCATATACCGCTTTGCTCAACATGGCGGTCGGCAGGTATTTATCGTAATTCTCAACGAAATCGCTCGGCCCTTTCTGCGCGGCCACCATACGACCAAAGACTTCTGCCGCTTTACCGTTATCCAGCACCGCCTGCAGTTTGGCACGCGCTTCGGCGTCGTCTTTCGCCAGCTGGCCGGAGATCAGCATCTCCACACATAGCGCCATAGTGACGTCAAACAAGCGCGGATTGCGGTATTCACCGGTCAGGAACTGCACGGCTTCACGCACTTCCACCGCGTTACCGGCGCTTGAAGCCAGCACCTGATTCATATCGGTTAACAACGCCGTAGTGCGAACTCCCGCGCCGTTTGCCACGCCGACAATCGCTTCAGCAAGGGCTTCAGAAAGTTCATAGGTTGGCATAAACGCGCCGCTGCCGACTTTGACGTCCATTACCAGCGCATCCAGCCCTTCGGCCAGTTTCTTGGCGAGGATGGAACCAGTGATCAGCGGAATAGAGTCCACCGTCGCGGTAATATCGCGGGTGGCGTAAAAACGTTTGTCCGCCGGTGCAAGCGAGCTGGTTTGCCCAATAATCGCCACACCCACGTCTTGAATAATTTCGCGGAAACGGTTGTCGTCCGGGAAGATATCGAAGCCCGGGATCGCTTCCAGTTTGTCGAGCGTACCGCCGGTATGTCCGAGGCCGCGACCGGAGATCATCGGCACATAACCGCCGCAGGCCGCTACCATTGGCCCCAACATCAGAGACGTCACGTCCCCTACGCCGCCGGTCGAATGCTTATCGACAATCGGGCCATTGAGATTCAGGCTTTTCCAGTCAAGGACAGTACCGGAATCCCGCATCGCCATGGTCAGCGAAACACGCTCCGGCATGGTCATATCGTGGAAGAAGATGGTCATCGCCAGGGCGGCAATCTGCCCTTCAGAGATAGTATTGTCACGAATACCATTGATAAAGAAACGAATTTCTTCGTCACTCAACGCATGACCATCACGCTTTTTACGAATAATTTCTTGTGCGAGAAACACGGTACCCTCCTGAGGGAAAAGAGTAGAAGGCTTACATCGCCGGATGGCGGCTAACGCCTTATCCGGCCTACAGGCCTGGATTTGTAGGCCGGATAAGCGCAACGCCATCCGGCAAATCAGAGCTTAGTAGCTGCTGGCGCTCTTACCGTCGCCGTGACCCAGCGCTTTCAGCAGGCTTGCCAGCAGGCTGGATGCGCCAAAGCGGTAGTGACGAGAATCTGCCCAGTCAGCGCCAAACAGTTCGTCTGCAATCGCGAGGAATTTCTGCGCGTCTTCCGCCGTACGTACGCCGCCCGCCGGTTTGAAGCCAACGGTTTTGGAAACGCCCATGTCGCGGATCACTTCCATCATGATGCGCGCGCTTTCCGGCGTAGCGTTTACCGGCACTTTACCGGTAGAGGTTTTGATGAAATCCGCACCGGCTTTGATGGAGATTTCAGAGGCTTTACGAATCAGCGCCTCTTCTTTCAGCTCGCCGGTTTCAATGATCACTTTCAGCAATACGTTCGCTGCGGCACAAGCGTCTTTACAGGCTTTTACCAGGTCAAAACCCACCTGCTCGTTACCGGCGATCAACGCGCGGTACGGGAATACCACGTCCACTTCGTCAGCGCCGTAGGCGATCGCCGCACGGGTTTCCGCCAGCGCAATATCGATGTCATCATTGCCATGCGGGAAGTTAGTCACCGTTGCAATGCGGATGTCCGGCGTACCTTGTTCTTTCAGAGTTTTACGCGCAATCGGGATAAAACGCGGGTAAATACAAATCGCCGCCGTATTCCCGACCGGGGTTTTTGCCTGATGACACAACGCGATCACTTTTTCATTGGTGTCGTCATCGTTCAGAGTGGTCAGATCCATCAGTTTGAGCGCACGCAGGCTGCTTGCTTTTAAATCAGTCATGACATTCTCCAACGGCATTGCCGTATAAAATTTCACCTTGCGAGTCTGTTAATATTCTAACATTCAATCGCGTTTACACTTCGATATACATCACAGTTAATGAAAACTACGTACAAATTTGCATTACTGTAATGAGATCTGAATCAAATTATCCCGCCGTCACCGCCTGTTCTTCGAGCGATAAGCGCATCAGGATCAAAGTCGGTTTGCCGCCATTTTCTACAATAGCGCATCGTCCCGGCATAAAGAGGAAACGAAGATGCCTGCCTCATGCGAAACTGCGCTCCAGCAGCGTTGCCAGCAAATTGTGACCAGCCCGGTGCTCACGCCTGAACAAAAACGCCATTTTCTGGCGCTGGAAGCTGAAAACGCCCTGCCTTATCCCCCCCTGCCGGAAGATGCCCGCCAGGCGCTGGATGAAGGCGTCATTTGCGATATGTTTGAGGGGCACGCCCCCTTCAAACCGCGCTACGTGTTGCCCGATTACGCCCGATTTCTGGCTAACGGTTCACAGTGGCTGGAACTGGAAGGCGCGAAAGATCTGGATGATGCGTTATCCCTACTCACCATTCTGTATCATCACGTTCCTTCCGTGACGTCCATGCCGGTTTATCTCGGCCAGCTTGATGCGTTGCTGCAACCGTATGTTAGAATTCTAACACAAGATGCGATCGATATTCGAATAAAACGTTTCTGGCGTTATCTCGACAGAACGCTGCCAGACGCCTTTATGCATGCCAATATTGGCCCTGCCGATACGCCTGTCACACGAGCGATTTTGCGCGCTGATGCCGAGCTAAAGCAGGTGGCGCCTAACCTGACGTTTATCTACGATGCGGAAATTACGCCGGACGATCTGCTGCTGGAGGTCGCCAAAAACATTTGCGAATGTAGTAAGCCACACATTTCCAATGGCCCTGTAAATGATAAAATTTTCACAAAAGGCCATTATGGCATCGTCAGTTGTTATAACTCGCTACCGCTTGGCGGCGGCGGCAGTACGCTGGTACGTCTCAACCTGAAAGCCGTGGCAGAACGCAGTACGTCTGTCGATGACTTCTTTTCACGCACGCTACCGCACTACTGCCGACAGCAGATCGCCATCATTAATTCACGATGTGAATTCCTCTATGAAAAGTCACATTTCTTTGAGAATAGCTTTCTTGTACAGGAAGGTTTGATCGATCCCGAACGTTTTGCGCCGATGTTCGGTATGTACGGGCTGGCGGAAGCCGTGAATCTGCTGTGCGAAAACGCGGGCCTAAACGCCCGTTACGGCAAGAATGAAACGGCGAACGAGCTGGGCTACCGTATTAGCGCCCAACTGGCGGATTTCGTCGAAAATACGCCAGTGAAGTATGGCTGGAAGCAACGGGCGCTGCTCCATGCCCAGTCTGGCATCAGTTCCGATATTGGCACTACGCCGGGCGCACGTCTGCCGTATGGCGATGAACCGGACCCTATCACCCATTTGCAAACCGTCGCGCCGCACCATGCCTTTTATCATGCCGGGATCAGCGACATTCTGACGCTGGACGAAACCATCAAGCGTAATCCGCAGGCGCTGGTTCAGCTTTGTCTTGGCGCGTTCAAAGCCGGGATGCGGGAATTTACCGCCAATGTCAGCGGCAACGATCTGGTGCGCGTCACCGGTTATATGGTGCGCCTGTCGGATCTGGCGAAATTTCGCGCCGAAGGCTCGCGCACGAATACCACCTGGCTGGGAGAAGAAGCCGCACGTAATACCCGCATCCTGGAACGACAGCCACGCGTAGTCAGCCATGAACAACAGATGCGCTTTAGTCAGTAAGATCATTGCGTTTTCCTGCGTCGATGGGCCAGGCAGCCGCCTGGCATTATTCTTACAGGGCTGCAATTTGCGCTGTAAGAATTGCCATAACCCGTGGACGATGGGACGCTGTAACGACTGCGGGGAATGCGTATCGCAGTGTCCGCATCACGCCCTCAGCGTTGATGGCGGGAAAGTGGTATGGCGGTCGGACGTCTGCGAGCAGTGCGATACCTGCCTGAAAATGTGCCCACAGCGGGCAACGCCAATGGCGCAAACCATGAGCGTTGACGATGTGCTGCGTCATATTCGTAAAGCATCGCTGTTTATTGAAGGTATTACCGTCAGCGGCGGAGAGGCGACCACGCAATTACCGTTTATTGTGGCGCTATTTACGGCGATCAAAGCCGATCCGCAGTTACAACGGCTGACCTGTCTGGTGGACAGTAATGGTCAGTTAAGCGAGACCGGCTGGCAGAAACTACTGCCGGTTTGCGACGGCGTAATGCTCGATCTGAAAGCCTGGAAGAGCGAGTGTCATCACCGTCTGACCGGACGTGATAACACGCATATTAAGCACAGTATCCGCTTTCTTGCTGCGCGGGGAAAACTGGCGGAGCTGCGGTTGCTGGTTATCCCGGGTCAGGTGGACTATGCGGCGCATATCGATTCACTGGCGGCGTTTATTACTTCGCTGGGCGAGGTTCCGGTGCGCCTGAATGCCTTTCATGCGCATGGCGTCTATGGCGAAGCGAAAGCCTGGCCAGGCGCGACGCCGCAAGAGGTGGAACGGCTGGCTGACGGATTGCGCGCGCGTGGGGTGGCGAAGCTGATTTTGCCGGCGCTATATTTGTAAGCGTCACCTGCCGGATGGCGGCTGCGATGCCCTCAGAGCCGAAACAAGGTAATGGTATTGCGATACAGCGTATCGGCTATCACCTCTGCGGGCTCCGGACGTAATTCGCAGAGCGCATCAAATACGCGCGCCGCCTGCTCCGGGCGATTCGGCTGCCCCTGAAACCCCTTTAGCGGCATATCCGGCGCATCGGTCTCCAGCAACAGCGCGTCCAGCGGCAACCGCGCCATAACATCACGGGTTTTACTGGCGCGCGGGTAGGTGATGGTGCCGCCGACGCCGATTTTATAGCCCAGTCGCACAAAGCGTTCGGCCTGTTGCAGACTGCCGGCAAAACCATGCACCACGCCGGTTCGCGGCAGATCCTGGCGCTTTAAATGCATCGCCAGTTTGTCATGCGTGCGCCGCGAGTGCAGGATCACCGGCAGATCGTAGCGTTTTGCCAGTTGCAGTTGCGCGTCTAAAAATCGCTCTTGCCTGGCGAACTGCGGATCGTCGCGATAAAGATCGAGACCGATCTCGCCTACCGCCACGACGTTCTGTTGTTGCGCCAGCGCCTGTTGCAGCTTATCAGGATCGTCATCGGCATGACGCTCAATCACAATGGGGTGCAATCCCAGCGCAGCATAAAGCGACGGGAAACGCGCCGCCAGCGCCAGCACGCGGGGAAAGTGCGCCGCCTCGGTCGCCGGCACGATGATTTTTTCAACGCCCGCCTCACAGGCACGCTGAATACTGGCGCGCTCATCGCCCGTAAAGGGCGGGAAATCAAAATGGCAGTGTGTATCGATAAAGCGCCAGCTCACGCCAGATCCTCGTCGGTAAATGTGGTGTCGTTTGCCTGCGGCGCGCTAATGACCTCCGCCACATGCGTATCATTGGCCACCGGCGCCGGAGGCACGACCACCGTTTCCGGCATGGCAATCCGCGACGTATGGCGCAAGAGAGGCGGCGTTGCGGCGAGCAATTTACCAACGGTGGCAAGGAAATAACGCCCGCATAATTGCCCGGTTTTGTAATCCTCACGCAGCGCCGGGATACGGCTGCCCAGCGCCATGCTGTGCAGCGGTTTCGGCGGATAAATTTCAATGATCCGCAGCTTACCCGGCGGCTTTTCAATAAATTGTTGGATCGCGCTGTAGGACGTTTCATGATGCTGCACCAGGTTGACCAACGGCTGTAGACTGCTCTCTCCCAGCCAGCGCTCCATACGCTTAAACCACTGCGGCGTGTAATACATTTGCGAGGGTACGGTGCGGATCACCACAATGGTTTTCGCCCCCCGCTTTGCCGCCTCCTGAACCGGAATGGCGTCGCTAATGCCACCGTCCAGATAGTTGATGCCCTCTAACGTAACACCGGTACGGTAGAAACCCGGTATGGCGCTGGAGGCGCGAATGATATCAAGCCAGTTTTGTTTTGTCGGCGAGAAATAGCCCGGCGTGTAATCATCCCCCCGGCAGGCGCACATATAAAAGGATTTTCCGCTGTCGAACAGGCGCGCTGCGGTATCCATTTGCAGCGGCATTCGGGCGGCGGTGGACTCCACCAGCCAGTCGAGGTCAATAAGGTTTCCTCCGCGTACAAATCGCAGCGGATCAAAAAATTCGCGCCTGGTGGTATAGCGCATAATGACTTTACGCCCGTAGCCGGGCTGGTTGCAGAGATACGCCGAGAGATTTTGCGCACCGGCTGATGTGCCGAAGTAGAGATGGAAAGGATTAAACTGCGCACGCATAAACTCATCCAGCACGCCTGCGGTAAAGATGCCCCGCTGCCCCCCGCCCTCGCAGACCAGCGCCATACGGCCTGGCCGGAACGGTGTTAATGATAACGGCGCAATATTGCCGAGCGTAACCGGTATTCGCTGGCCCACCTCTGCCTTCCTGTTTTTCATTTTTTTCCAGGCTGACAAGGTAACGCAAAACGTTAACGGCTAAAACCGTAAAAGCCAGTCCGCTGGACTGGCTTGATAGCAATATATCTTTACAGATGCCTGCTAGGGTCGTTTACGGCCCATGAACAGGCTGACCAGGAAGAGCACGATCCCGACAACGAAGACGATTTTCGCCGCGCCGGCAGCCGTACCAGCCAGTCCACCAAAACCCAATGCGGCGGCAATTAACGCGATAACCAGAAATATAATGCCCCAACGAAACATAAGCCTCTCCTTTACCATAGTTAATGTCGACCGCTAAATATGAGCGCTCAGGCTACTCATTCGCGATATTTTTAGTGTGGTGCACATTACGCCTCCCGACAAACGTCGGGAGGACGAATTACTGAACTTTCAGATCGTTTTTAACACTTTTTACGCCATCAACGGCTTTCGCGATGCTTTCAGCGCGGTCGCTTTGTTCCTGAGTTTCAACGGTACCGGAGAGCTGTACGACGCCATCGGTCGTTTCCACTTTTACTTTACGGGAAGGGACGAGATCGTCCGCCAGCAACTTGGCTTTGACTTCACTGGTCGTGGCCGTATCGCCGGCATAACCTTTCACGGAACCTTCTTTATTGTCGCGAACGTGAAGTTTGTCGCTAACGGAGGTCACGCCTTCTACGCCTTTCGCCACTTTCACGGCGGCTTCAGCCTGCGCCTGGCTTTCTACAAAGCCGCTCAGGGTGACGACTTTCTGATTGGTTTCGACAGAAATATCGGTGCTTTTAATATTGTCATGGTCTACCAGCGCAGCTTTTACTTTCGCAGTGATGGCGCTGTCATCCATGAAGTTACCGACTTTATTCATAGAGCTATCGACTTTTTGCCCTGCGGTTTCGGTTCCGCTTTGCGCCTTGTCCGTTGTTGCGTTTTCTGCAAAGGCAGAACCTGTCGCAACAGCAGAGGTCAACATTACGGCCAGCAGAGTTTTAGAAATCTTCAGTCTTGTCATAGTCATCGATTTTGTCCTGTATAGTTTGCTCGTAATTTGAGCTCAGGCAACACGAGGTTGCATTGCTGAATGCGGTGAAACTCACCGGTTTCTGAAGTCAATGACTGGCATCACATTCGTGAATTTGTAACGACGCGTCGCCTGCCACCCTTCCGTTTCAGTTATTAATATCGTGACTGAAACAAATCTCAGCTTTAAGCTCTCATATTCACGCATTGAACAGGCATTAAAGCCGACATTTATGTCATCACTTTGTTAAATATAGATCACAATTTTAAAATCGCTTGTCGGTGCGTATAAAAAACAGGCAGATCGGAGAAAAAACGCGGGATTTAAGAACATTCCGTAAGCGGTTAAAAAGGCAGGGAAAGTACGAAGGCGCGGCGGATGCCGCGCCCGGAAAGGGATCAGTGTTCGCGCGTTTTACGGAACTGAACGTCAGGGTAACGTTCCTGGGTCAGGTTCAGGTTAACCATCGTGGGGGCGATATAGGTGAGGTTGTCGCCGCCATCCAGCGCCAGCTGCGTTTCATTCTTACGCTTAAACTCTTCGAATTTCTTCGCATCGGCGCTTTCCACCCAGCGCGCCGTCGCCACGTTGACGGATTCATAAATCGCCTCAACGTTGTATTCGCTTTTCAGGCGCGCGACAACAACGTCAAACTGCAAAACACCCACGGCGCCGACAATCAGATCGTTGTTGGAGATGGGACGGAATACCTGAACCGCCCCCTCTTCAGAAAGCTGCACCAGCCCTTTCAGTAGCTGCTTCTGCTTGAGCGGATCTTTCAGGCGAATACGACGGAACAGTTCCGGCGCAAAGTTCGGGATACCGGTAAACTTCATCATCTCGCCCTGGGTGAAGGTATCGCCGATCTGAATGGTGCCGTGGTTATGCAGACCCAAAATATCGCCCGGGTACGCTTCTTCAACGTGCGAACGATCGCCCGCCATAAATGTTAACGCGTCGGAAATCACCACATCTTTGCCGGTACGGACCTGGCGTAGCTTCATGCCCTTCTCATACTTACCGGAAACCACGCGCATAAACGCCACGCGGTCGCGGTGTTTCGGGTCCATATTGGCCTGAATTTTAAAGACAAAACCGGTGAACTTCTCTTCTGAGGCTTCCACCGTGCGGGTATCGGTTTGACGCGGCATCGGCGCGGGCGCCCACGCCACTAAACCATCCAGCATATGGTCAACACCAAAGTTACCCAGCGCGGTACCGAAAAATACCGGGGTAATTTCCCCTGCCAGGAACAGCTCTTCATCAAACTCGTTAGACGCGCCCTGCACCAGTTCCAGCTCGTCGCGCAGTTGCTGCGCCAGGTCTTCACCGACGGCGGCGTCCAGATCCGGGTTATTCAGCCCTTTAACGATGCGCACTTCCTGAATGGTGTGGCCCTTACCGGTCTGATACAGATAAGTTTCATCTTTATAAAGGTGATAAACGCCCTTAAACAGCTTGCCGCAGCCAATCGGCCAGGTGATCGGCGCGCAGCCGATTTTCAGCTCATTTTCCACTTCATCCAGCAGCTCCATCGGGTCGCGGATGTCACGGTCGAGTTTGTTCATAAAGGTCAGGATCGGCGTATCGCGCAGACGGGTAACTTCCATCAGCTTACGAGTCCTGTCTTCAACGCCTTTTGCGGCGTCGATCACCATCAGACAGCAGTCCACCGCCGTCAGGGTACGGTAGGTATCTTCGGAGAAGTCTTCGTGCCCCGGAGTATCCAGCAGGTTCACCAGACAGTCGTGATACGGGAACTGCATCACCGAGGTGGTGATGGAGATACCACGCTGTTTTTCCATCTCCATCCAGTCAGATTTTGCATGTTGGCTGGAGCCACGGCCTTTTACCGTACCGGCGGTCTGAATCGCCTGTCCGAACAGCAACACTTTTTCGGTAATGGTGGTTTTACCGGCGTCCGGGTGAGAAATAATGGCAAAAGTGCGGCGTTTGGCCACCTCTTGCAAATAAGGAGACAACGTCATAGTCAAATCTTCTTGAGTAAGCGCGGCGTTTGACCACGCATGTTGAATACGAAAAATGCGGCTATTTTACCCATCAACCTGGGGGAGGCAATCAGTGTTTACACAGGAGCTGCTCCAGTTCGCTTAATGACGCCACAGTCCAGGTTGGATGAATACCCGCGGGCTGCTCGCGATGATGCGCGTTAAGCCAGCAGGTCGACAGTCCGGCGTTAATGCCGCCAAGAATATCGGATTCCGCGGTATCGCCAACCATTAATACGCGCGAGCGGTCAGGGTTCCCCGCCTGCTCCAGGGCGTAGTTAAAGATTTTCGGATCGGGCTTCGCGACGCCAACCTGCTCGGAAATCACCAGCAGATCGAAATACTCGCGCAGCCCGGTGCGCTCCAGACGAGTTTGTTGTAGCGCGGTAAAACCGTTAGTAATAATACCGATTTTAGCCTGCCCGCGAATCGCATTAAGTAGCGAAACGGCGCCCGGCAAAGGAGAACAGATCTCCGCCATCGCACTAATAAAAGCGTCATTCAGCAGCCCCGGCGCAACGTTTAGCCGTTCAGCCCAACTTTGAAAACGCGCGTGCTGCAATTGTAATGAGGTAATCGCGCCGTTCTGGTAATCCACCCATAGCGGCTTATTCACGGCCTGGTAATCCTGGAAATCCTCAGCGGTAAAGGTGACGCTATAGTCAAGGAACATCCGCTGTAAGCCGGTGAAAGAATCAAACGTAAACAGCGTTTCATCGGCATCAAAGAAAATCCAGTCCCACTTCATCATTACACCTTGCCTCTGTTATTACATGCTTATCGGTAACGCCATGATGATGGCGTCCTCATGCCCTTGTGCCGTGGGATAGTAATTGCGGCGAATCGTCGCCTCGTTAAACCCCAGACTTTCATACAGCGCGATGGCGGCAGCGTTAGAGGCGCGTACCTCCAGCCATAGCGTTACAACCCCACGTTTTTCCAGTTCATCAATCAGATGCTCAAGCAGCATACGCCCCAGCCCCCGACGCTGAAAATCCGGATCGACGGCAATATTGAACAGCGTCGCTTCGTCCAGCACCACCTGTGTAATAGCAAACGCGGCCATTCTGTCATCAGCGGTCAGCTTAAGGTTGAGATACCGTTCGCCCTGGTTGCCGAAAAACGTTTTTTCGCTCCACGGAAACGCATGAGCGCGTTGCTCAATCTGCCAGGCTGCGGGGAGATCGGTCGTGCTGAGGATAGAAATCGTGTTCATGTTCGCAGATTTGTTGCCATAGTGCGGCGCGTGCCGCCGGGTTTGCCCGGAGTTCATTAAACGCCGGCGTCGTGACCTGAGCGCCTTCGAGTTGGAGCGGCGCGTCAGTTCCTAACCGCCAGCTATTACAACGGCTGCCCTGCGGCAGCATGGCGACGCGCTCAGGCGCCAGGGATAAAACCTGATCGGGACTCACGGTCAACGCGCGTAAAATATCGCGCATTAGCGGCTCGTTCAGCGCGGGTAATTCCTCTGCAACCACGATCAGACGAACGTGCGCGGGAAGGGAAATCGCAATCTCGCCTTGTAGCGCGCCAGGACGTCGCAGCGCCCACTGCGTAATACCCAGTTGCTGTAACTGCCAGTCTCGTCGGGATGTCATAGCGAAACGCTCCTGTAATCAGGGGCGCAAATATAGCAAATCTGTCGAATCTCCGCCATCAAACTACTATAATCGCCGCCAGTCTGAATTAAGGAGCATTCCATGTCTGCTTTTACCCCGGCAAGTGAAGTCTTGCTGCGCCACAGTGATGATTTCGAACAAAGCCGTATTCTTTTTGCCGGAGATTTGCAGGATGACCTGCCCGCGCGCTTTGAATGCGCCGCCAGCCGCGCGTATACGCAACAGTTTCACCACTGGCAGGCGTTAAGCCGCCAGATGGGCGATAACGTCCGTTTTAGCCTGGTCGCGCAAGCCAGCGATGTCGCTGACTGCGATACGCTGATCTACTACTGGCCGAAAAATAAACCCGAAGCGCAGTTCCAGTTGATGAATATTTTGTCGCTGATGCCGTCGGGCGTCGATGTTTTCGTCGTGGGGGAAAACCGCAGCGGCGTGCGTAGCGCCGAACCGATGCTGGCGGACTATGCGCCGCTGAACAAAGTAGATAGCGCGCGACGTTGCGGCCTTTACCATGGTCGTCTGGAAAAGCAGCCGCAGTTTAGTCTTGAATCCTGGTGGGCCGCGTACAACATCGACGGGCTGACCATCAAAACGTTGCCGGGCGTATTCAGCCGCGACGGACTGGATGTTGGTAGCCAACTGCTGCTATCTACGCTGACGCCGCACACCAAAGGTAAAGTGCTGGATGTCGGCTGCGGCGCTGGCGTGCTTTCCGCCGCGCTGGCCAGCCATTCTCCGAAAGTGCGCCTGACGCTGTGTGACGTCAGCGCTCCGGCGGTGGAAGCCAGCCGCGCCACGCTTGCCGCTAATGGCCTTGAAGGCGAGGTATTCGCCAGCAACGTCTTTTCGGAAGTCAAAGGACGTTTTGACATGATCATCTCCAACCCGCCGTTCCACGACGGAATGCAAACCAGCCTCGATGCGGCGCAAACGCTCATTCGTGGCGCAGTGCGCCATCTGAACAGCGGCGGAGAGTTACGCATCGTGGCGAACGCCTTTCTGCCCTATCCTAAGATTCTGGATGAGACTTTTGGCTTCCATGAAGTCATCGCGCAAACCGGGCGCTTTAAGGTTTATCGTACCGTGATGACCCGTCAGGCGAAGAAATAGCTGGCCTGATAAGCGCAGCGCCATCTGGTTGCATGTGCCGGATGGCGACGCCAGGCGTCTTATCCAACCTACGTCTCGCGCCCATTTTTGCAGCAATCAATCTGTCCCATGCAATTAACTATTGACGAATAGCTGAAAACCACTAGAATGCGCCTCCGTGGTAGTGATTCTTTTCAAGAATCGATGGTATGCGAAGGTGGCGGAATTGGTAGACGCGCTAGCTTCAGGTGTTAGTGTCCTTACGGACGTGGGGGTTCAAGTCCCCCCCCTCGCACCAAAACCACGTTGATATTGCTCGCACTGGGCGAAGGTGGCGGAATTGGTAGACGCGCTAGCTTCAGGTGTTAGTGTTCTTACGGACGTGGGGGTTCAAGTCCCCCCCCTCGCACCAACGAGGCGATATCAAAAAGTAAGATAACTGTGCGAAGGTGGCGGAATTGGTAGACGCGCTAGCTTCAGGTGTTAGTGTCCTTACGGACGTGGGGGTTCAAGTCCCCCCCCTCGCACCAATTATCTTATCCTTCCTTTGTCTCTTCATTTTCATCCCTGATTCCAGTTCATCATTGCCAACATCATGCCGCCAATAAGCGCCATACACGATGGCAGCAATACAAAATGCCGTAATTGTTTGTGATACAACATCAACGCAGACAGTAGCAATCCTGATACAATCAACAGCTTCAGCGCATAAGCTGACAGGCCGATAAACGCCAGTCCAACGATAATCACTCCAGGCAATAACACGCCCCATCCGCTGCCTAACGTCCGCTGCAACATGGTTTCACCTCTGGAATTGATAATGATAACCAATATCATATGATATATTTTCTCATTTGTCAGCCAGGGAGAAAGCTAAAGAGATGAGTTTTACTTAACGGTTGATGACACGTATTCAGTAAGGTGATAAATTGTCCGACTGTTAACGTAAAAACAACAACACCTCGCTTTAGGCGACCTTTTCTCATACGTTATTTTCATGTTGGCGCCCGATTCCGTGTATATCACCGATAAATAACGACAATTACCCATGACAACACCATCCTGGCGGTCGCTTCGTATTAAGAAGTATCAGTTTTCTTTACGTCTTTTCTTGTTTCTCAACGCCGTGTCGGCGCTATTTACTCTCGTTTTCCCCCTTTATCAGATCAATGTATTTTGCACGCCAATGATAGGGATAGTGGTCCTGAGCGTATTACTGTTGATATGGCATGGGAAATATGGGCAAAAAAGAATTAATCTCCCCTTTATCTCCCTACTCTTTGGGGGAATATGGGCGGCGCATATTGCGCTAAAGTATCCGGCGTTAGGCCATTATGATTTCTCTTTTTTACTGATTTCCCTGCTTAGCGTTCTGTTTATCGGCTCGATAGCCTTTGCCGCGAATATCGTCGCGTTTACGCTCTATTCGCTACCGCCAGTCGCGGTCTGCCTGTGGCTGAACGGTAATGAACAAGGTTTGCGAATTCTCTATTTGCTGGCCCTGCCAATGGTGGGAATCGCTATTCAACATGTTATCCAGAAACGCTACGATAATTTTGCCCAACAGCTCATGTTTAAGCTGCTGGCCGAGCGGGAAACCCTCAATGGCCTGAGTATGCTTGATCCATTAACCGGCTTATATAACCGCCGTGGCCTGCAAAATCGGCTGGATACGTTACAGGCGCCGGGCAGCCATGAACACTACGTCCTGCTATTGGATATCGATCATTTCAAAGCGTACAACGATCACTACGGTCATATGATGGGCGATCAGGCGTTAATTCGCGTCTCAGCGGCAATTCGGGACGCCGTGCGATCGCGCGATGTCGTCTGCCGTTTTGGCGGGGAAGAATTTCTGGTGTTGCTGACCACCGCCGAACCACAGCAAGCCCGCGCTACCGCAGAACGTATCCGACAGGAAGTATACGATCTTAAAATCCCGCATATGTTTAACGAAAGCGTCGCCACCAATGTCACTGTCAGTATCGGCATTGCGCCCCTGACGGATCGCAATATCGGAGACGCTATCGAAAAAGCGGATAAAGCGCTCTACGAAGCCAAGCATCTTGGACGTAACCACATTCTGGTCAGCGACGACATGCGCGCCCTATGAATCCTGCTGGCGTAATCGTGCTACGCCAACAGCGTTAACCATAAACCGCTTGCCATCGTTTATCGCTATCGATAGGATTAGCAATCATTATCATTTAGATTAACATCATTAAACTGCGCTATGGCCTACCGTTCCGCACCGATTGCTGACGATATTATCTGGCGAGCCGCTCCCCAGCCGGAAGACGCCTCGCTGGCGGACGCAGTACGCGAGACGATCGCCTCTACCCGTGAGCACCTGTTGGACTTCATTCGGCTGGATGAAACGCCGCCGCCAACGGCGATGACTCTTGCCCAGTGGACGCGCCCCGCGACGTTTCGTTCATTGCTGGCCGCCTATTCCGATCACATCTATCGCCACACGCCAGGCCTGCCACGTGAAAATAAGCCGTTACTCTCCCTGTGGGCGCAATGGTATATCGGGCTGATGACGCCGCCGCTGATGCTGGCATTACTGACGCAAGCGCGCGCTATCGATGTCTCGGCAGAACATATTCACGTTGAATTTCATGAAACCGGGCGCGCCGCATGTTTCTGGCTTGATGTGCATCAGGATAACCTGACAACGGGGCGTTCCCCGGAAGAACGAATGGAAACGCTGGTAGTCTCCGCACTACAGCCGGTCATTCAGGCGCTGGAGGCGACTGGCGACATCAACGCGAAACTTATCTGGAGCAATACCGGTTATTTAATCAACTGGTATCTGACTGAGATGAAACCGCTGCTTGGCGAAGCCCTGCTGGCAACGCTACGCCAGCGCTGTTTTTTTGAAAAGCAGCTATCCGACGGTCAGGATAACCCGCTGTGGCGGACCGTCGTAATGCGCGACGGTCTTCTGGTACGCAGAACCTGCTGTCAACGTTACCGCTTACCTGATGTACAGCAGTGCGGCGACTGCACGCTAAAGTAAACCGCTTTACGTTACCTTCAGTTATCGTCACGGCTTACTGCTGCTGGCCTGTCACATTATTATATTTACAGCTGCGCTCTCCGTATGCCAAATTACGTTTTGCCATTTTTGGGTCTACCGTGGCTATTGGTAAGGTCTCAGGAGAGAAGAATGAGTCTGCAATCTGTACGGCAATTTCTGGCCGATCATGCTCCCGATATTGAAATTATCGAATTAAATCAAAGTACAGCGACTGTCGAACTGGCAGCCAAAGCGCACAACGTAGAGCCTGGGCAGATAGCTAAAACGCTCTCGCTTAAAGTAAAAGACACTATTATCCTGGTGGTCGCTAAAGGCGATGCCCGCCTGGATAATAAGAAGCTTAAAAGCACTTTCGGCGCAAAAGCCCGTATGTTGAGCAGCGATGAAGTGGTCAATGCAACCGGACATCCTGTCGGCGGCGTATGTCCCTTTGGGCTGGAGCACCCGCTGCCCGTTTATTGCGACATCTCTCTGAAGGGGTATAACGAAGTATTGCCTGCCGCAGGCGCCACGCACAGCGCGGTACGCATCACGCCGGAAAGAATGGCTGAACTGACATCGGCGACCTGGGTTGACGTGTGCCAATAACGTGCCTGACACCCGGACTCCCCGAACAAGCACGACGCATCCGGCACGGGCTATACCCGATGCTGGAGCGCGGTAGCATCTCCGGCGCGCAGATATAACAGAATATCCGCCGCATCGAGTAACCCGGCATCAGAACTCACGCCCAGCTTGGACATCACATTAAACTTATGCGCCCGGATAGTCTTAATGTTACGTTCTAACTGGACGGCAATTTGCGGCATTGAGTAGCCGTTCGACATAAAACGCAGAATCTCCCGCTCGGTTGGACTAAGCATACAATTCTGGTGAAGTTCCCAAAGATTATCTGTACGCTCCGTTGTCCGCCGGGCGCTATTAAGCGATGTAAATAAGGCATCCTGTAAAACATCCAACGGCGACGCTTTGCTGATGACCCCATCCAGCGGCAGCGGGGATAGCGCGCTGATTAAGCGGGCTTCAGCATCATCATCTGCAATCACCAGACGCCGCATATGGGGATAATTTATCGCCAGTTCCGTCAGGCTGGATAATCCTGTCCGGCGTTCAGTTCTTAACGCAGAAAGAGAAAAAATAACGGCAGAAAACGGCGTCTTTAGCGCAGCCTTATAAAACGCGGATGGTTTTGAAAAAATATGAAGCGTATGTCGGCAATCCGGCATTGCATCAAATAGCCCTTTAATACCAATGGTGCTCATCACGCATTTTTCTACGAGCGCAACATTTCTCTTGCTGATTCTGTTTTCCATTCCATGGTTTCTCCATATACCGAAGGTAGGTTCAATTCTCTGGCTCCCTGAGAACTGTTTATCCATGCATACATCTCTGCATTACTGTGTATTGATAAGCGTCGCATGGCGCTATTTTTTTGGGCGCTAATTGTTTTATTACTTTTTTTAAGTAATGCCGCAATTTGGTTAATGCCCCACCCTTTTCCTAAAAGGCGTAATACTTTTCGTTCAGACAGCGTAAGGACAATCGGCCTGTCGTGGGACTGCTGAATTTCAGACGGTACCTGAGGCGATAATAACGTTTTGCTTATTCTTTCTGAACGAGCGTTTCCCGCATGGATAACGCTAATAAGATTCTCGATTGGCTCTTCGTCTGAAAGCAAGGTGCTGACGGGGCCCATCAGGAGATCAACCGCATGTGGATAGCTGGATTTAGGAACCAGAAATACCCAATGTATGTCGCGATATTGCGAGAGTAAGCTATAAAAATATTCGCAGATAGCACGGGGAGAGGCATTGTTAACTGCTAAATCAGCAATAACTAAATTACTTCGACGTAGTTGTAGCAGCGTTAGCTCTTCTATCGTACGGCAATACGCCAGTTTATAATCGGGGAAATTACCTGTTATAGCCCCTTTAAGGCCTTCCTGTATAAGGGGGGTTTTACTGATAATAAGTCCATTTTTGCAGCATCCTGGCAGCATAATTCCTCCGCACCCACGCCGCCCCTTTTCATTGTCCCATTAATAAAAATACTATTAACAATGAGCGCAAAGAAATATAAGCCGAGTGGATTAATTATCCTTGTTTTATTTTTAAAAATATAACATTGATTGCGCTACAATCCACATAGCACAAAAACATGAAATCACTATCGCATAGTTACTCATAAAACCAGAAGCAAGACAATTAAATTAACTAAATTTGCACATTAGTAATTCTAACGAAACTCATCATATTAATAAATTTAAAATATGAGTTCGTCCTTCATTCATATTGCTGAATCCTGAAATAAAAGCCCAACAATACTGACTGTCACCCATAAAATCCATGTAATATCTGCAAATTACACTAAGTCACGCCTATTTTTACACCGGCTGCTCACGCCATTGTTGCAAAACGATTAATGCATATCGTTGATAAAATTCACCACGTAATTGATTCAAAAATGAACGGCCAGGCTGGCATAATGTCTCTATTCTGGAAACGGACATACGAGAACCGTCACCCATAAGGATATCCTGCCTGTGACGAAGCGCACGTCTCAGGAAACTTATGCGTTGCGCCTGGCGGTTGACGTTTTTATCAACAAGAAATTGATCTTAACCAACGCCACCATGCCTGCGCTTCGTGTTAAAAAGAAAGCCTCTGTCATAGTGGCGGCGCATAGAATGTCTTTTCGGACAGGACGAGTCATGCAAGAAGAGCAATCAATTCAACGAGCAGTAACACGGTTATGTATTCAATGCGGGCTGTTTTTATTGCAGCACGGGGCGGAAAGCGCACTGGTTGATGAGCTTTCCACCCGCCTCGGTTTGGCGCTCGGTATGGATAGCGTCGAAAGCGCGATCTCCTCTAACGCCATTGTACTGACGACCATTAAAGACGGACAATGTCTGACATCGACACGTAAAAACCAGGATCGCGGCATTAATATGCACGTCGTCACGGAGGTTCAGCATATCGTTATCCTCGCGGAACATCGTCTGCTGGATTACAAAGGCGTGGAAAAACGCTTTAGCCAGCTCCGCCCGCTGCGTTATCCGCGCTGGCTGGTGGCGTTTATGGTCGGTCTTTCCTGCTCCTGCTTTTGTAAGCTGAATAATGGCGGCTGGGATGGCGCGGTTATCACCTTTTTCGCCAGTATGATAGCCATGTATATTCGCCAGATGCTAGCGCAGCGGCATTTACATCCGCAGATCAATTTTTGCATCACCGCCTTTGTCGCTACCACGATTTCCGGGCTGATGCTCACCCTTCCGGCCTTTAGCCAGACGCCCACTATCGCCATGGCGGCAAGCGTACTGCTACTGGTGCCGGGCTTTCCGCTGATTAATTCCGTGGCAGATATGTTTAAAGGACATATTAATACCGGGCTGGCGCGCTGGGCTATCGCCAGCCTGTTGACACTGGCCACCTGTGTGGGCGTAGTGATGTCAATGACAGTATGGGGGCTACGAGGATGGGTATAATCGACTTTTTACTGGCGCTAATGCAGGACATGATCTTGTCTGCGATCCCCGCCATCGGGTTTGCGATGGTCTTTAATGTTCCCCACCGGGCGCTTCCGTGGTGCGCGCTACTGGGGGCGCTGGGTCATGGCTCGCGTATGCTGATGATGAGCGCTGGTTTTAATATTGAATGGTCGACGTTTATGGCTTCGCTGCTGGTCGGCAGTATTGGTATTCAGTGGTCACGCTGGTATCTCGCTCACCCTAAAGTGTTTACCGTCGCGGCCGTGATCCCGATGTTTCCGGGGATTTCCGCCTATACCGCGATGATTTCCGCAGTAAAAATTAGCCATCTGGGCTATAGCGAACCGATGATGATTACGCTGCTAACCAATTTTCTGAAAGCCTCTTCCATTGTTGGCGCGCTCTCAATTGGCCTCTCTGTACCGGGATTATGGCTGTACCGCAAACGCCCCCGCGTGTGATCGGTGGAACGCCTCCTGCTGTTCTTACAGGTCTGTGTGGTACTATAAAAACAGTCGCCCTTCTCGGTTGTTGTTCCATATTGAGAAACATTATGTCTTCCAGAATTTTAACGTCGGACGTCATCGGTATTGACGCCCTTTTACACGATCATCATGCTGTGCTGGCGAAGTCAACGGGCGGCGCAGTGGCGGTATTCGCTAATAATGCGCCTGCCTTTTATGCCGTGACGCCTGCACGCATGGCTGAACTGCTGGCGCTTGAAGAAAAGTTATCACGTCCGGGAAGCGATGTGGCGTTAGACGCGCAATTTTACGAAGAACCCGAAGCCGCCCCCGTTGCGATTCCCTGCGGAAAATTCGCCATGTATCCCGCCTGGCAACCGGATGCGGATTTTCAGCGTCAGGCTGCCCTTTGGGGCGTGGCGCTTCGGGAGCCGGTCACCGCAGAAGAGCTGGCGGCGTTTATCGCCTACTGGCAGGCGGAAGGCAAGGTTTTTCACCATATCCAGTGGCAGCAAAAGCTGGCGCGCAGCGTGCAAATCAGCCGTTCCAGCAATGGCGGAATGCCGCAGCGCGACATCAATAGCGTCAGCGAACCTGACAATCATATTCCACCAGGTTTTAGGGGGTAACGATGAAAAATGTTGGCGACCTGATGCAGCGTCTACAAAAAATGATGCCTGCGCATATTACGCCGGCGTTTAAAACGGGCGAAGAACTGCTGGCGTGGCAGAAAGAGCAAGGCGAGATCCGGGCGGCGGCGCTGGCGCGGGAAAACCGGGCGATGAAAATGCAGCGCACCTTTAACCGTTCCGGCATTCGACCGCTGCATCAAAACTGTTCGTTTGATAACTATCGGGTTGAGTGCGACGGACAAATGAACGCGTTAAGCAAAGCCCGACAGTACGTTGATGAATTTGACGGCAATATCGCCAGCTTTGTCTTTTCCGGCAAGCCGGGAACCGGTAAAAACCATCTCGCCGCGGCTATTTGTAACGAGCTGCTGCTGCGCGGAAAGTCGGTACTGATTATCACCGTAGCGGATATTATGTCAGCGATGAAAGACACGTTCAGCAATCGGGAAACCAGCGAAGAGCAGTTGCTTAACGATCTGAGTAACGTTGATCTGTTGGTGATCGACGAGATCGGCGTGCAGACCGAATCCCGCTATGAAAAAGTGATCATCAATCAAATTGTCGATCGTCGTTCCTCGTCAAAACGTCCCACCGGCATGTTGACGAACAGCAATATGGAAGAGATGACGAAAATGCTTGGCGAACGCGTCATGGACCGTATGCGTCTCGGCAACAGTTTATGGGTTAATTTTACCTGGGACAGTTACCGCAGCCGGGTGACAGGTAAAGAGTATTAAATTGCAACGTGCTCCAGGGCGATACTACGCCTGGCAGGCATAACACAGGTGATTACCATGAATACAGCGAAACATGTTCTGTGCTGCGCGGCGGTCGCCTGCGTACTGTTTTCCACCAGCGGTATCGCCGCCTCCTGGCAGGATTCGCTTTCCAGCGCCGCCAGTCAGTTAAGCGCTCAGGGCGCGAACTCACAGCAGGGCGGGATGTCGCTTTCGGCGCTAACCGGTCTGCTCAGCAACGGCGCCCAGTCGCTCAGCGCCGATAATATGAATAATGCCGCCGGTATTTTGCAGTACTGCGCCAAACAGAAGCTGGCGTCCGCTACCAACGTGGAAAACGTTAAAAATCAGATTCTGAACAAGTTGGGGTTGGATACTACACAGCAGGAGCAGGACACTAACTACCTGAACGGCCTGCAAGGGTTGCTCAAGACGAAGGACGGCCAGCAGTTGAACCTCAATAATATCGGCAGTACGCCGCTGGCGGAAAAGGTGAAAACCAAAGCTTGCGATCTGGTGTTGCAGCAAGGGCTGAATTTCCTTTCCTGACTGCGTTTTTCTGACCATGCGCCACGCTGGGACGTCCTGATAAAAGCCGTGTTTTGGCCCTTTACCCGCCAGCACGGCATTAACCCGACTTTTCCTTTCGTCTTTTCCTGTTATTAACCGCTATGTCAGGAAGTGATGCCGATCAAAAAAACAACTTTCTAAACTCATTCTAAATAATAGCGCCGTGTAAAGTCATTAGAATTGCAGCAATGTGACATCGCTATTACATTGTTAGAAATTTTTTCCTGCCAGCGATAAGCCTGGTTTATTGAGGATCGTCAGTTGTCCGAGTTGCTCTCTGTCGCTCTGTTTCTCGCCTCTGTGCTGATATATGCCTGGAAGGCGGGCCGTAACACCTGGTGGTTTGCCGCCACTCTCACGGTGCTGGGACTTTTTGTCATTCTGAATATTACCCTGTATGCCAGCGACTATTTTACCGGCGACGGGATCAACGACGCAGTGCTTTATACGCTCACGAATAGTCTGACGGGAGCGGGAGTCGGCAAATATATTCTGCCGGGAATCGGCATTGCCCTGGCGTTAGTGGCGGTATTTGGCGCGCTGGGATGGGTACTACGCCGCCGCCGTCACCATCCTCATCATGTCGGTTACAGCCTGCTGGCGTTACTGCTGGCGTTGGGTTCGGTCGACGCTAGCCCGGCGTTTCGCCAGATTACCGAACTGGTAAAATCACAAATGCGCGATGGCGATCCGGATTTTGCCGTTTATTATAAAGAACCAGCAAAAACCATTCCTAATCCGAAGCTCAATCTGGTCTATATCTACGGCGAGAGCCTGGAACGGACCTATTTTGATAATGACGCGTTCCCCAATCTCACGCCAGAGTTGGGCGCGCTGAAAAATGAGGGGCTGGATTTCAGCCATACCATGCAACTGCCGGGAACGGATTACACCATCGCCGGGATGGTGGCCTCCCAGTGTGGTATTCCGCTGTTTGCGCCGTTTGAGGGCAATGCCTCAGCGTCGGTTTCCAGCTTCTTCCCGCAGAATATCTGCCTCGGCGATATTCTGAAAAACTCCGGCTACCAGAACTATTTCGTGCAGGGCGCTAACCTGCGTTTTGCCGGGAAAGACGTGTTCCTGAAATCACACGGATTTGATCATCTGTACGGCGCTGAAGAGCTGAAAACGGTGGTGGCAGACCCGTCTTATCGTAACGACTGGGGCTTCTACGACGATACGGTGCTTGATGAGGCATGGAAGAAATTTGAAGCGCTTTCCCGCTCAGGCCAGCGTTTTTCGCTGTTTACGCTGACCGTAGATACTCACCACCCGGACGGGTTTATCTCACGCACCTGCAACCGCAAACGCTACGATTACGACGGCAAGCCCAACCAGTCCTTTAGCGCCGTAAGTTGCAGCCAGGAAAACATCGCCGAGTTTATCAACAAAATCAAAGCGTCACCGTGGTTTAAAGATACCGTTATCGTCGTCTCTTCCGACCATCTGGCGATGAACAATACCGCCTGGAAATACCTGAATAAGCAAGATCGCAACAATCTGTTTTTCATTCTGCGCGGCGATAAACCACAGCAGGAGACGCTGGCGGTCAAACGCAACACGATGGACAACGGCGCAACGGTGCTGGATATTCTCGGCGGCGATAATTTTATCGGTCTGGGACGTAGCAGCCTTTCCGGGCAGTCGCTGTCGGAAGTGTTCCTGAATGTAAAAGAGAAAGTGCTGGCGATGAAGCCGGATATTATTCGCCTGTGGAATTTTCCGAAAGAGATAAAAGCGTTCACTATCGATCGGGACAAAAACATGATCGCGTTTTCCGGCAGCCACTTCCGCCTGCCGTTACTACTGCGCGTATCGGATAAGCGTGTTGAACCGTTACCGGAAAGTGAATACTCCGCTCCGCTGCGGTTCCAGTTGGCCGACTTCGCCCCGCGCGATAATTTCGTTTGGATCGATCGCTGCTACAAAATGGCGCAGCTATGGGCACCGGCGCTGGCGCTCTCCACCGACTGGTGCGTCTCGCAGGGGCAGCTTGGCGGGCAGCAAACCGTACAGCATGTCGATAAAGCGCAGTGGCAGGGTAAGACGGCGTTTAAAGATACGATGATCGATATGGAACGCTACAAAGGCAACATCGATACCTTAAAGATTGTCGATAACGATATTCGTTATAAAGCCGATAGCTTTATCTTTAATGTGGCGGGCGCGCCGGAGGAGGTGAAGCAGTTTAGCGGCATTTCCCGGCCGGAGTCCTGGGGGCGCTGGTCAAATGCGCAGTTGGGCGATGAGGTTAAAATCGAATATAAAGCGCCGCTGCCGAAAAAGTTTGATCTGGTGATCACCGCCAAAGCCTTCGGCGACAACGCGAATCGCCCGATTCCGGTACGCGTAGGCAACGAAGAACAGACGCTGGTGCTGGGTCACGATGTGTCCACTATCACGCTGCATTTCAACAACCCGACGGACGCGAATACCTTAGTCATTGCGCCGCCCGCTCCCGTCTCCACCAACGAAGGTAATATTTTGGGCCATTCGCCGCGCAAATTGGGGATTGGCATGGTGGAGATCAAAGTGGTGAATGTTGAGAGTTAAAAGAGAATGTCATATATGCCGGGTGGCGGCTGCGCCTTACCCGGCCTACACATCATCTTTATCAATAAACTGGCGCACAGGCCTGATAAGCGCTACGCCATCAGGCAAAAGTGTGAACATCTCATCCGGCCTACGATCATCTGTAGGCCGACTGTTCACCATACGCCCTTAAAACGTTTCCCAATTATCGCTGCCGTCGGCCACAGCGGCCTTTGGTGACGACACGGCTGCCGGGGTTTTTACCGCTGCCACATCACGCGCACGCTGCTGTTGCTGGTGAATACGGAACACCGCGACGGCCTGGGTCAGACGGCTGGCTTGCTCTTCCAGCGCCGCAGCCGCGGCGGCGGACTCTTCCACCAGCGAGGCGTTCTGCTGCGTTACGCGATCCATCTCCGCTACCGCCAGGCCCACCTGGTCGATGCCACGACTTTGCTCGTCAGACGCCGAGGCAATCTCGCCCATGATATCGGTCACGCGGGTCACTGCATTGACGATCTCATCCATGGTTTCACCGGCGCTTTCGACCAGCGTCGAACCCACATCAACACGGCTCACGGAATCCTCAATCAGACTCTTGATCTCTCGTGCCGCCTGCGCGCTACGCTGGGCCAGATTACGGACTTCACCGGCCACCACCGCGAACCCGCGTCCCTGCTCGCCTGCGCGCGCCGCTTCTACCGCCGCATTCAGCGCCAGGATATTGGTCTGGAAAGCAATACCGTCGATTACGCTGATAATATCGGCGATTTTCTGCGAACTGGAGGCGATATCGCGCATTGTTTGTACGACGTTATCCACTACTTTGCCGCCTTTTTGCGCTGTTTCAGAGGCGCTCAATGCCAGGTGACTGGCCTGACGGGCGTTTTCGGCGTTCTGTTTCACGGTGGCGGTCAGTTGTTCCATACTGGCGGCGGTCTCTTCCAGAGACGCTGCCTGCTGCTCAGTACGGGAAGAGAGATCGTTGTTACCCATCGCAATCTCGCTGGCACCGCTATAGATTGCATTCGCGCCGTTACGTACATCGCCAACGGTACGCATCAGTTCACTTTGCATATGACGCAGGTTTTCAGCCAACTGCCCCATTTCGTTGGAGCCTTCCACATCAATACGTTTCACCAGATCGCCGCTGGCGATATGACGAATGCTTTCAATCAGACGATTCATCGGGGCGATAAGCGACAGTTTGATGCCGAACCAGACGGCGATAATGACCACCAGAACGGCAATCAGCACACTGACCAGTACCCACATCGCCTGGTTGTAGGAACTGTTGTTATCCTCAACAGCAATATCGTACAGACGATCGTTTTGCTGCATATAGGCCATGTACTGCTTCTCAAAAGCGTCCTGATAGCTTTGAGTCGGTTGATCAAAAAACTCGTTAATCTTACCCGCGCCAAGAAGCTGAATAAGCTCCGCCAACGCGCCGTGGTAGATATCATAGGTTCGTTTGATCTCAAGGAAAGCCGCCTCACTCTGACGTGGATCGCGCGGTAACGACTCATACTGCGCCCAGTTTTTTTCGGTCAGCTTCAGCGCATTGGTCGCCCCCTGCATCAGTTCAGCGACAGTTGCGCCGCTGCCAATATTGCTCTGGTCCATCATCCAGCGGATACCCGCGCGATTCAGGGTATTACGCGTTTGCAACAGTTCCACCCAGGTTGCATTCAGGGCAGACTGCTGCTGACGAATGGTTTGCAATACGGTGAAGTTTTCTTTGTCATTCTTCAGCGAGTTGAAGAACAGCCCGCCGGATGTCAGTTGTAAAAGGCCAAATAGCGCCAATACCAGCAGTAAGCTGGTAACAATTTTAATTCGCTTTAACATGTTTTCTCTTTCCGCTAGACAGATACAGAATTTTCGGCCTGGAAAGGGAAAACTTTATGGGATGCGCGCCATTAATATCACGATTAGCTCAGTGAAGTCGTCATGACGCCCCGCGCAACAAGGATCGTCCCATTTTATATCGTGATCTCAATCACATAAAATAGCCCACGCCCTCCTCCGCGAAACCGCTTACCGGTACGTCCGACCGCTTAAACCGCCATACAACCACTCACTGATTTACCTAACTTTACGCGCGCGATGATCTGGCAAGATCCTCTCAGCATAGCAGTCAATCTACCTCCTCAAACACGAACTCAATGTCCACCCAGCTTCGGCTGATAATTAAACTTACAACCAGGTTTTACTATGGATACGAAAAAGATATTCAAGCACATACCCTGGGTGATTCTCGGAATCATCGGTGCTTTCTGCCTCTCGGTCGTTGCCCTACGTCGGGGTGAACACGTGAGCGCCCTGTGGATCGTGGTCGCTTCCGTTTCCGTCTATCTGGTGGCTTACCGCTACTACAGCCTGTACATCGCCCAGAAGGTCATGAAACTCGACCCGACGCGCGCGACACCGGCGGTTATCAATAACGACGGCCTGAACTACGTGCCGACTAACCGCTACGTGCTGTTTGGTCACCACTTCGCCGCCATCGCCGGCGCAGGTCCGCTGGTCGGGCCGGTATTGGCCGCGCAGATGGGCTATCTGCCGGGGACGCTGTGGTTGCTGGCGGGCGTGGTGCTCGCGGGCGCAGTGCAGGACTTTATGGTGCTGTTCATCTCTTCCCGCCGTAACGGCGCCTCTCTTGGCGAGATGATCAAAGAAGAGATGGGTACCGTTCCAGGCACCATCGCGCTGTTCGGCTGCTTCTTAATCATGATCATCATCCTCGCGGTGCTGGCATTAATCGTGGTGAAAGCGCTGGCCGAAAGCCCGTGGGGCGTCTTCACCGTCTGCTCAACGGTACCGATTGCGCTGTTTATGGGCATCTACATGCGCTTCCTGCGTCCGGGACGCGTAGGCGAAGTCTCCGTTATTGGTATCGTGCTGCTGGTGGCGTCTATTTACTTCGGCGGCGTGATTGCCCACGACCCGTACTGGGGCCCGGCGCTGACCTTTAAAGACACCACCATTACCTTCGCGCTGATCGGCTACGCCTTTGTTTCCGCGCTGCTGCCGGTATGGCTGATCCTCGCCCCGCGCGACTATCTCGCTACCTTCCTGAAAATCGGTGTGATCGTCGGTCTGGCGCTGGGGATTGTGATCCTCAACCCGGAACTGAAAATGCCGGCGTTGACGCAGTACGTCGACGGTACCGGCCCGCTGTGGAAAGGCGCTCTGTTCCCGTTCCTGTTCATCACCATCGCCTGTGGCGCCGTCTCTGGCTTCCACGCGCTCATCTCTTCCGGTACCACGCCGAAACTGCTGGCCTGTGAGACCGATGCGCGTTTTATCGGCTACGGCGCGATGCTGATGGAGTCCTTTGTTGCGGTGATGGCGCTGGTGGCGGCCTCGATCATTGAACCGGGTCTCTACTTCGCGATGAACACCCCGCCGGCAGGTCTGGGCATTACCATGCCAAACCTGCACGAGATGGGCGGCGAGAACGCGCCGCTGATTATGGCGCAGTTGAAAGACGTTACCGCACACGCGGCGGCGACCGTCAGCTCCTGGGGCTTTGTGATTTCCCCGGAACAAATCCTGCAAACTGCGAAAGATATCGGTGAACCGTCAGTATTGAACCGCGCAGGCGGCGCGCCAACGCTGGCAGTAGGTATCGCGCATGTGTTCCACAAAGTCCTGCCGATGGCGGATATGGGCTTCTGGTATCACTTCGGTATTCTGTTCGAAGCGCTGTTCATCCTGACCGCACTGGATGCGGGTACCCGTTCCGGCCGCTTTATGTTGCAGGATTTGCTGGGTAACTTCGTCCCGTTCCTGAAAAAAACCGATTCTCTGGTCGCGGGTATCATCGGTACCGCAGGCTGCGTCGGTTTGTGGGGCTATCTGCTGTATCAGGGCGTGGTCGACCCGCTGGGCGGCGTGAAGAGCCTGTGGCCGCTGTTCGGTATCTCTAACCAGATGCTGGCCGCCGTGGCGCTAGTGTTGAGCACCGTGGTACTGATCAAAATGCAGCGCACCAAGTACATCTGGGTAACGGTGATCCCGGCGGTATGGCTGCTGATCTGCACCACCTGGGCGCTGGGCCTGAAACTGTTCAGCGCCAACCCACAGATGGAAGGTTTCTTCTACATGGCAAACCTGTATAAAGAGAAGATTGCCAACGGCACCAACCTGACCGCGCAGCAGATTGCCAACATGAACCATATCGTGGTGAACAACTACACTAACGCTGGTTTGAGTATTCTGTTCCTGGTGGTGGTGTACAGTATTATCTTCTACGGTTTCACCACCTGGATGAAGGTACGCAACAGCGATAAACGTACCGACAAAGAAACCCCGTATGTGCCCGTGCCGGAAGGCGGCGTGAAGATCTCTTCACACCACTAAAACTGATGCCGGGTAGCGCACAGCGATCCCGGCTAGTGTAGGCCGGATAAGGCGCAAGCCGCCATCCGGCTTTATTCATTAACAGGACGGCAGAATGTTTGATACTTTAGGTCAGGCAAAAAAATATCTCGGCCAGGCGGCAAAAATGTTGATTGGTATTCCGGACTACGACAACTATGTCGAGCACATGAAAACCAATCATCCCGACAAGCCGTACATGACCTATGAAGAGTTCTTCCGCGAACGTCAGCAAGCACGTTACGGCGGCGATGGCAAAGGCGGTATGCGCTGTTGTTAATGGAGAGACTATGACCCCGATTGCAGTTACCCTACTTACCGGTTTTCTTGGTGCCGGCAAAACCACCCTACTACGCCATATCCTCAACGAACAACATGGTTTTAAAATCGCCGTTATCGAAAACGAATTTGGCGAAGTCTCCGTTGACGATCAACTGATTGGCGATCGCGCCACACAGATCAAAACCCTGACCAATGGCTGCATCTGCTGTACCCGCTCCAACGAGCTGGAAGATGCGCTATTAGACCTGCTCGACAGCCGCGACCGCGGCGATATTGCTTTCGACCGCCTGGTGATTGAATGCACCGGCATGGCTGACCCCGGCCCGATTATTCAGACCTTTTTCTCCCATGACGTATTATGCGAACGCTACCTGTTAGATGGCGTGATTGCGCTGGTCGACGCGGTGCACGCTAACGAGCAGATGAACCAGTTCACCATCGCCCAGTCGCAGATAGGCTACGCCGACCGTATCCTGCTGACCAAAACCGACGTGGCAGGCGACAGCGAGAAACTGCGCGAGCGGCTGGCGCGTATCAACGCCCGCGCCCCGGTTTACACCGTGGTACACGGCGATATTGACCTGAGTCAGTTGTTTAATACCAGCGGCTTTATGCTGGAAGAGAACGTGCTGGCAAGCCAACCGCGTTTCCACTTTATTGCCGATAAACAGAACGATGTGTCGTCAATTGTGGTGGAGCTGGATTACCCGGTGGATATCAGCGAGGTTTCGCGGGTGATGGAAAACCTGCTGCTGGAATCAGCGGATAAACTGCTGCGTTACAAAGGGATGCTGTGGATCGACGGCGAACCCAACCGTCTGCTGTTCCAGGGCGTGCAGCGTCTCTACAGCGCCGACTGGGACAGACCGTGGGGCGACGAAACGCCGCACAGCACGCTGGTATTTATCGGGATCCAGTTGCCGGAAGACGAGATTAGAACGGCGTTTGCGGGGTTAAGGAAGTAAACGGGCGCAGAAAAGCCGGGACCGCACAGGAGATTGTATGCCCCTTATCCGAGATATTCACCAACGCTTCTGGCGTCTGCCACAACTGCCGTGGCTGGAGCTACGTACCACCAGTGAAAGCCGTCAGGCCTATAAGCGCCACAGCCACCCGCAACTGTCGCTGGGCGCGATCATCGCCGGAGAAACCCGCTGCATCAGTAACGGGCAAGAGTATCTGTTACGCCCCGGCGAGCTGATCCTGATCCCCCCGCAATCTCCACACAGTTGTAACCCGCTCCACGAGCGACCACGCAGCTATCATATGCTGTATCTCGATGCGGACTGGTGTCTGACGCAGCTCCCCCATTTGCCGGCGGATAGCCGCCTGCATACCACGCAGCCACAGTTGCAGAACCCGCAGCTTTTCCAGCTTTATCAGCAAATTGTGACGTCTATTACTCAGCAGCAAACCGCCGGACTTCCGGCGCTTATTATCCACCTGTTGCGCGCCCTGCCGCTACAAAGCGCCGACGCCGAACCGCCATGCGCCATCAGCCGCCAGTTGGTTGCCCGCTTAGTCAGCAACCTTCAGGAACCGCCGACGCTGGACACACTGGCGCAGGAGTTTGCGCTCCGTAAGGAGACTCTGATTCGCACTTTTAAGCAGGATACAGGCCTGACTCCTGTCAGCTTTACCAATATGGCCCGCATTGAATATGCCCGGCACCGATTGCGCGCCGGGGACGATATTGCCGATGTTGCCTATCAGACCGGTTTCGCCGATCAAAGTCATTTCCACAAAACCTTCGTCAGCTACACGGCGGCAACGCCGCGTCAGTACGCGCAGAACAGATCAATATCCGACAATAAATAGCGCATCCGCAGGTATAGGCTGACCTCAGTATCATCACTGAGGTTACTATGGAACAGGTTACAACGTTATTTCCCCCGGCGTTTCCCGCACTGGCGCTGGCGCATTTTATGGCGCTGCTCAGCCCGGGCCCGGACTTCTTTTTGCTGGTCGGTTACGCCGTACGCTATCGGCTGCGCGGCAGCGTCGGGCTGTGCCTCGGCATTGCGGCGGGAAATGGGCTCTATATTCTGCTGGTAGTGATTGGGTCAGGGCTACTACGTCAGACGCCGCTGCTCTTTACCATCATCGAACTATTGGGTGCCGCCTACCTGCTATGGGTGGGCCGTCAACTGTTGAAAAGCCGCGCTGGGCCGCTGGAGTGGCGGTACGCCGCATCGGCATGTCCGTCACTGGCAAAACAACTATTACTGGGGCTAGGTTCATCGCTGTTGAATCCGAAAAATGCTCTGTTTTATCTGGCGCTAATGACCGCCCTGCTGGGCCCAAACGTGACCGTTACACAGCAGGCCATATGTGGAATCTGGATGACCAGCGTAGTGTTACTCTGGGATCTGCTGCTGATAACGCTTATCGCCCTGCCGCAAATTCAACGTCGCTTGGGTAATCTTGTCTGGAAAATTGAACGCGCCGCCGGCGGCATTTTGATCGCCTTTGGCTGCTGGATTGTGTGGCAGTTCATTACCAGTTAAATCGATGAGGGGCAGCTTTATACGGTGGTCAACGTTGCCCGGGCAGATGAATAGGGTCTGCATCATTCGAACCCTTTCCTTCTTATAATGCTGACGCCGCCATAAATTAACCTGCCCCAGAAACCAATAAAACGACTAAATAGCCGCTTTATTCTCATCACCAAATATAATATCACCTCTCATCCAGCGGCTTATTTTCATTGATTTTCAGCTGGACTTTTCTTTTATTTACTGATGATATATCCAGGTATTTAGCGCGGTGCGAGCGTGCGCCAACACGCCCGCACCGCTAATCACAATCCCTATTAAACAGGAATAGAGACCATGACTACCCCGCATTCTATTGCAGAATTCACCGATCCAGAAGTCTCCCCGACAAATAACCGTCACTTGACCGTGAGTTATGCGAGCCGCTACCCGGATTACAACCGTATTCCCGCTATTACCCTGAAAGGTCAGTGGCTGGAAGACGCCGGGTTTACCACCGGTACGCAGGTCGATGTAAAGGTGATGAACGGCTGTATTGTGCTCAGCGCACAGCAGCCGCAACCAGAAGAAAGCGATTTGATGCAGTCGCTGCGCCAGGTGTGCAAGCTATCGGCGCGTAAGCAAAAGCAGGTGCAGGCGTTTATCAGCGTGATGGCAGGATCTAAGTAAATACATAAAATAAGCTGGCAAAGAACCCTTGCCAGCTTTAATTATAATTAATATCAATGATTGAAGGGAAACCATGCAGCTAAAAGTAAAAGAAAACATTACGCTTTGGAGAAATGAAGGATTAATTTTTTATATCATCCTGGGATTTCTATGTACTTTATTTATGGAGGTCAACGCACTATTACCATACTATCTTCAGCAAAGTATATTTTTCGAAACGCTGATGAATTACATGGTCTTCAATACGTTATTTTCGCTTGCCTTATGTGAGATTTTTTTTGCGATGCTGGTAGTTGTTTGTAATAACACTAAACTAGAGAAGCTTACAAATAATATTTTGAAAGAGTTACATAAAAGAATTATGCAAGGTTCTTTCGTTATATCCTTCTTATCTTTCGGAATATCTCTATTTTGTATGATGGCATTCTGTATTGGTTCGCTGATAATAAATAATAATTACTATGGAAAACATGCCATAAATTTTGCTTACCCATTTGTTTTATTTCTATCCTTCCCTTATCTTATACATAAATGTATAACAATCCTGTGTACTCAATTAAAAGGATTTCCCAAAAGCAAAATTCATGCAGCCATAATAATGTTACTGATAATTGCAGCCGCCATTATCATTCCATGCATATTTAACAAAAAAGAAAAAATGACTATAACCATTGATAAGGAAAAATATCATGCAATTGAGCAAAAAACTAAGGTAAAACCAGAAAAATATATTGAGAAAAAGATTAATGATATTAATATTAATGATATAAAATAGTGAGCACGCATAACATAAGGGCATAGTAATATATCATAAAATCCTTTAACTACTATTGCCCTTGAATAGATCCACTATTCCACATCCTTCCTTTCCAACCCGATATCCCTTAACTGCTCGTCACTCATTCGCCGCAGCGCCTGACAGGCCCGCTTACGCAGCCACCACCTTTTTAGCGCCCGTCTGAGCTGCACAAAGCCAATGAATGGTTGTCTGGGGCGGTTCTCGTAAAATTCCATACCGGCCTCCGCATAGAACAGAAAATGCGGGCATCATGAATGTCTGTACAAACAATACCGGGATAAAAAGCACGGTTAGTGCAACGTGGATAAATAAGGAGGGCAATTGAGGGGGTTTTGTTCGCTTATTTCGTTCTGATTTAAGATCCGCGTCCTTCGCTGCAAAAAGCCAGGCCCCTCCCATTTTCAGAGGGGCAACAGGGATTAGCGGCGCACCACTACCAGCTTCTGGTTCACAAACTCCTTAATCCCCAGATCCGATAGCTCGCGTCCGAAGCCCGAACGCTTAACGCCGCCGAACGGCAGCTCCGCTGCGGTATCGGTCAGCCAGTTGATATAAACCATCCCGGTTTCAATCCGGGAGGCCATGCGTTTAGCACGCTCAATATCCTGACTAAACACCGCGCCGCCCAAGCCGTAGTGGGAATCGTTGGCGAGTTTTACCGCCTCGTCATCGTCTTTCACCACATACATCTGCGCCACCGGGCCGAAGAACTCTTCAAAGTACGCCGGGTTGTCACGCGTAATGTGGGTCAGAATGGTCGGCTCAAAGAAGTTGCCTTTGCTCTCCAGCGGCTTGCCGCCAACGTGCAGCGTCGCGCCATTTTTCACCGCGTCCTCGACCTGTCTGGTCAGTGTTTCCAGCGCATCTTTCGACGACAGCGGCCCCAGTTCGGTAGAAGCGTCCATCTGATCCCCCACCTTCACCTTCCTGAACGCCTCGGTGAACTGGCTGAGGAATTGATCGGCGATTTTCTCATGCAGGATAAAGCGCTTCGCCGCCGTACATACCTGCCCTGCATTAGTGAGTCGTGCCTGCACGCCAATTTTCACCGCTTTCTCAAGATCGGCATCGTCCAGCACGACGAACACATCGTTCCCGCCCAGTTCCAGCGTCGATTTTTTAATGTGCTTCGCCGCCTGTGCCGCCACGGCGCTCCCCGCTTTTTCAGATCCGGTCAGCGCCGCGCCCTGCACGCGCGGGTCGGCGATGATGTTCGCCACCTGATCGGAGGAAATAAACAGGTTGGTCCATGCGCCGTCCGGCGCGCCAGCTTCACGCACCAGATGGGCAAACGTCTCGGCACAGTGCGGTACGATGCTGGCATGTTTCGCCAGCACCGGGTTACCAGCGGCCAGGTTCGGCGCCAGCACACGCATCAACTGATAGTACGGGAAGTTCCACGGCTCAACAGCCATGATGACGCCAATCGGATGATGTTCTACCCACGCGTCGCCAAACTCGGTTTTATAAGGCACCGGGGCAAGAAACTGCTTCGCGTTATCCGCATAATAGCGAGCGATCTGCGCACACAGTTTGACTTCGCCACGGCTCTGCTCGATGAGCTTGCCCATCTCCTGGCTGGCGATTTTTGCCAGTTCTTCAACACGGCTGTCGATCAAGTCAGCCAGCTTATGCAGTACCGGCAGACGTTGGTCAATCTCTCCTTTGGACCAGTCGGAGTGATAGAGCGCGTCAGCTTTTTGCAGCGCGGCTTCAATATCCGCGTCCGTGTGCGGGGGATACTCTTTAATGAGCTGATTATTGGCAGGATTCACTGTCTGGTAAGCCATATCACATGTCTCCTTGTTATCGTCATTAAGGCAGCCGTAAATGCCGCTCAGAACAATAAGGGTAGTAGAGATGGCTGGCGCTATCGGTAAAGTTCGGTATATTCGTGCGGTTATCAGCGATAATTATAGAGATCGTTGCCCGGCGATCACCGGGCCTGCAACATTCAGACTGGAACCGCGTTAGTGGCTAACATCCTGAAGCTCTTCAGCCGTAAGGCCGGTGAACCGCTGGACAGTCTCGCGGTCAAGTCCGTCCGCCAGCATCTGTCTGGCGATACGCAATGCGGCAACACGCTGACCTTTTTCCAGCCCTTCCTCCAGACCAACCTGTCTTCCTTGCCGTTCCCCTTTTCTGCGATCCGCTGCGCGGATCCTCTCTATCAGCGTCATCAGTCTCTCCTTAGTGTGCGGGACATGCCCTACCACATCACGAATAAACGTGGTGAAACGAGGCGTATGTCCGTGCTGAATCATAAGATAATTAAACAGCGCTTTAAGCTGCCTGTCATTAGCGCAACCAGTAACTAACAGCGAAGCAATCCGTTCAACCAGTCCCAGCAGGTCGCGCTGGCGGATATGTTTTTGGATGAGCTCCAGCAGCGCAATGCGGCGGTGCTGCATAATGTCATCATCCGATACCACCGTAATATCGACCAGCGGAAAGGCAGCGGCATAGAGTCTTCTTGCCACTTCCGGGTTCGCAAACTCATCCAGCCAGCACAGCGAAAAAGGATACGGGCTATCAACACCGTGATAAAACAGCATCGGCACCACCAGCGGAAGATGCTTATGCCCCGCATCCAGATGCTGTTGCATTGCCGCCATCGCATACCGCATCAGCCGAAACGCCATATGCGCATCCGGCGTGCTCTGATGTTCAATCACGACATAGATATAACCGTCGCCCTCGCGCGTTTTCAGCGACCAAAGCACATCGGAATAATAGGCTCGCAGATTTTTTTCAATAAAACTGCCGGGTTCCAGCTTTAGCGTCCGCAGGTCGCAAAGCTGGCGTAACGACACCGGCAGATGAATCTCCATAAAATCGCGGGCGGTTTCCGGGTGGCGCAAAAAGGTTTTAAACACCGCATCATGCGGTGTTGAGGTCGTCGATTTTTTCATGGCGCTCCATCACCCCAAACCAGGATGCTGCGACTCTACCTCCTGAAAATTCCTTTCTCATCCGTACCTTTTCAGCATTGCGAGGCGCGACGGAAGATAAATCCTGTTATCTGTAATGCACATGCATTTTCGGAACTGAACACGCAAAATACCAGCCTGCGCGCCCTGCCTTTATCTTTATTAACCAGACAAACTCTTTTGATTAACATCAAAATTTAATTACACTTAATGTGTATATTTTCCGTGCAACGTAAATTTCCCGAGGTGTGATGTGCTGATTGTTATCTGTAATCGCCACACGTTCTGACGAGATTCAGAACGCGTCTCTTCCTGTCTGTGTTTTCACCGGCAGCGTTTTTGATTACATGAAATTCAGTACATCCGCAGCCGCTGTTTCCATCGCCTGCCTGACGTCACGATGACGGTATTGAGTTTCGCTGTCCCATCATAGGGTTCTCCGACATGGAGCGCATTTTTTATGCAACGGATTATTCAGTTTTTCTCCCAACGCGCCACAACGTTATTTTTCCCGATGGCGCTGATTTTGTACGATTTTGCCGCCTATCTGACGACGGATCTGATTCAGCCTGGCATCATTAACGTCGTGCGCGATTTTAATGCTGACGTCAGTCTTGCGCCGGCCTCGGTCAGTCTCTATCTGGCAGGCGGAATGGCGTTGCAATGGCTTCTGGGGCCGCTATCCGACAGGATTGGCCGCCGGCCAGTGCTGATTGCAGGGGCATTAATTTTTACTCTCGCCTGCGCGGCAACGCTGTTGACGACCTCAATGACGCAGTTTCTGATTGCCCGTTTTGTGCAGGGCACCAGCATTTGCTTTATCGCAACGGTCGGCTACGTCACGGTACAGGAGGCTTTCGGTCAAACCAAAGCCATTAAGCTGATGGCGATTATTACCTCCATTGTGCTGGTCGCTCCGGTTATCGGCCCGCTCTCCGGCGCCGCGCTGATGCACTTCGTTCACTGGAAGGTACTGTTCGGTATTATTGCGATGATGGGACTGTTAGCGTTGTGCGGCCTGCTGCTGGCGATGCCAGAAACGGTGCAACGCGGCGCGGTGCCGTTCAGCGCGGTGAGCGTACTGCGCGATTTTCGTAATGTGTTTCGCAACCCGATTTTTCTCACCGGGGCGGCGACGCTGTCGTTGAGCTACATCCCGATGATGAGCTGGGTGGCGGTGTCGCCGGTGATCCTGATCGATGCCGGCGGGATGAGTACTTCGCAATTCGCCTGGGCGCAGGTGCCCGTATTCGGCGCGGTGATCGTGGCCAATATGATCGTTGTGCGCCTGGTGAAAGATCCGACCCGACCGCGTTTTATCTGGCGCGCCGTACCAATCCAGTTAAGCGGGCTGGCGACATTGCTCCTCGGTAATCTTCTTCTGCCGCACGTCTGGCTTTGGTCTGTGCTGGGCACCAGCCTGTACGCGTTCGGCATTGGCATGATTTTCCCGACGCTGTTTCGCTTCACGCTTTTCTCCAACAACTTGCCAAAAGGGACGGTTTCGGCCTCACTGAACATGGTGATTCTGACGGTGATGGCGGTGTCGGTCGAAGTTGGCCGCTGGCTGTGGTTTCACGGCGGGAGACTGCCGTTTCACCTGCTGGCAGCGGTGGCCGGAGTGATCGTGGTCTTCACCCTGGCGACATTATTACAGCGCGTACGCCAGCATGAGGCAGCAGAACTGGCCGCTGAGAAGTAAACACTCTGCCGGATAGAGGCTTATCCGGCACAGGATAATCTGATGTTTTTTGCACGTTCCTGCCGTCTGGCTCTATCCTTAACCCTATGAATAAAATCGCCGAACTCAAACGCGCCAAACGCCTGGCGCTCTCACTGTTGCTGATAGCCGCCGCGACGTTTGTAACCACGCTTTTCCTGCCGCCCAGTTTCTGGGTGCTGGGCGTAAAAGCTATTGCCGAAGCGGCGATGGTTGGCGCGCTGGCGGACTGGTTTGCCGTGGTGGCGCTGTTTCGCCGTATTCCCATTCCGTTTATTTCACGACATACGGCGATTATTCCCCGTAATAAAGACCGAATCGGCGAAAATCTTGGGCAATTTGTGCAGGAGAAGTTCCTTGATACGCAGTCGCTGATCGCGCTAATCCGCCGCCATGAACCCGCGCTGCTTATCGGAAACTGGTTCAGCCAGCCGGACAACGCCAGCCGGGTCGGGCAGCATCTGCTGCAAATTATGAGCGGCTTTCTGGAACTAACCGATGACGCCCGTATTCAGCGGCTGCTCAAGCGAGCGGTACATAAGGCGATTGATAAAGTGGATCTTTCCGGCACCAGCGCCCTGATGCTGGAAAGCATGACCAAAAACGATCGTCACCAGGTGTTACTCGATACGCTGATCGCCCAGCTTATCGCCCTGTTACAGCGTGACAGCTCCCGAACATTTATCGCCAGACAGATCATACGCTGGCTGGAGACCGAGCATCCGTTAAAAGCGAAGATTCTGCCGACCGAATGGCTGGGAGAACACAGCGCTGAACTGGTCTCCGACGCGGTGAATTCTCTGCTGGATGATATCAGTCACGATCGCGCGCATCAGATTCGTCATGCCTTCGATCGCGCGACGTATAAGCTGATCGATAAACTTAAACATGATCCGGAAATGGCTGCCCGGGCAGAAAACATTAAAAGTTACCTGAAGGAAGATGAGGCGTTTAACCGTTATCTCGGCGAGATCTGGGCGGATCTACGCCAGTGGTTAAAAACAGATATCAACGCCGAAGACTCGAAGGTAAAGCAGCGCATCGCTCATGCCGGACAATGGTTTGGCGAGACACTGATCGCCGACGACGCATTACGCGCCTCGCTTAACGGTCATCTGGAACAGGCCGCGCACCGCGTCGCGCCGGAATTCGCCGCCTTCCTGACGCGCCACATCAGCGATACCGTAAAAGGCTGGGATGCGCGCGATATGTCGCAGCAGATTGAGCTTAATATCGGTAAAGATTTGCAGTTTATCCGCGTGAACGGCACGCTGGTCGGCGGCGCTATTGGTCTGGTGTTATATTTACTGTCGCAAATACCGGCACTGCTCAGTATCTAAGAAGGGGAAGGCGCAATTCTCGTTCAGATTAACTGCCAAACCCCGCACGTGGGAGGCATTAATTTAATGTCATTTCCCACCGATGCCCCTCTTCTCAATCCGTTATTCGCCTGCGCTTCACTTTCTTTTCTTGCAAATTTGAAACATTAATTTTACTTTTTATTATCATTTACAACAACAATCCGGCATTCCTGCCTTACTTTAGCAAAGAGAAAAACCATGGTTCATGCTCAGAGCGCTTCACCTCGCCATCCCATTTTTACGGCGCTTTTCGGTATGATGGTATTGACGCTGGGGATGGGAGTTGGCCGCTTTCTGTATACGCCCATGCTGCCGGTAATGCTGGCGGAAAAGCAGCTAACGTTTAACCAACTCTCCTGGATTGCCAGCGCCAATTATGCAGGGTACCTGGCGGGAAGCTTACTGTTTTCCTTTGGCCTTTTTCATCTCCCCTCTCGTCTACGCCCCATGCTGCTGGCTTCGGCGGTCGCCACCGGTATTCTTATTCTGTCTATGGCGATATTTACTCAGCCCGCGGTCGTCATGTTGGTGCGCTTCCTGGCAGGTGTCGCGAGCGCGGGAATGATGATTTTTGGATCAATGATTGTGTTGCATCATACCCGCCATCCGTTTGTTATCGCCGCGCTCTTTTCCGGCGTCGGGGCCGGGATTGCACTGGGTAACGAATATGTCATTGGCGGTTTACATTATGCGCTTTCGGCCCATTCGCTATGGCTGGGGGCCGGAGCGCTCGCCGGTATATTGCTATTAATCGTGGCAATGTTGATTCCCCCCCGCGCTCATGCGCTGCCGCCTGCGCCTTTAGCAAGAATCGAAAATCAGCCTATGCCCTGGTGGCAACTGACGCTGTTGTACGGTTTCGCCGGATTCGGCTACATCATTGTCGCTACCTATTTGCCGTTGATGGCGAAAAGCGCGGGCTCTCCGCTACTCACGGCGCACCTTTGGTCGTTGGTCGGCCTGGCGATCATTCCCGGCTGCTTCGGCTGGCTGTGGGCGGCAAAACATTGGGGCGTCCTGCCATGCCTGACCGCGAATCTGTTGATCCAGAGCGCCTGCGTGCTGCTGTCTCTCGCCAGCGACTCGTTGTTGCTGTTAATACTGAGCAGTATTGGTTTTGGCGCCACGTTTATGGGCACAACCTCGCTGGTGATGCCGCTTGCCCGACAGCTCAGCGCACCGGGTAATATTAATTTGTTAGGCCTGGTGACGCTAACGTATGGTATTGGGCAAATTCTCGGTCCGCTCGCCGCCAGTCTGTCAGGCAATGGCGCGTCGGCAATTATCAACGCCACGCTTTGCGGCGCCGCGGCGCTCTTTTTTGCCGCGCTGATCAGCGCCGCGCAGCAGATAAAACAAAAACGGTTTGTGATACGTGAATAAGCGGTAGAGTAAACTCGCGCTCTCCGCACCGGGTTGTATCTTTAACGCTATTCGCGGCGCAATGCGGATCTGTTTTTAATAGCACATCCTCAACACGTTATTTCAAGTTAAAAATGACACTAAAAACCATGCTTATTTTATGGTTTTTGGTGTTATCAATCTGCCTATTATTTTATATACCCTTCATACTTTAAGTTGCTTATGTGTTGGCTACGGATTACCCGGCCCATCCATGGGCCTCGCCCTGACGGGCCGTTGCTCACCCCAGTCACATAGTTATCTATGCTCCTGGGGACTCACTCCCTTGCCGCCTTTAAGCAACTCGAATTATTTTGGGTATATATCCCATTATGATGATTATCGCGCCCTTTCAAATCATCACAATTATAAATAAATCACATCATGAAATTAATTAGATGATTCGTTTTTTATTACCTGCCCGTAGGATTCTTAGGACGCAAACTGACCCATCAGCGGCTACTGACCTGATCGTGACAATTCCTCTTAAGGCGTGAAAAATTACAGTAAAAAGTAAAATTTAGGTTAAAAAATCCTATTTTTTAACAACGATAATTAAGTGGCGTGAAATTGACTAACGTCAAATTTATTTCCTCTTTTTCCTGCTCCCGGCTCCGGCCTGCGTCAACACCTGTTTCTTTGCTTTTTTACCTCGCGTTATACCGTCCACGGTTCCCCGCGCCTCCGGCAGTAGCGAGGATGGTGATTTTTCGCGCTGCTATGCAAGAAACGCATAGCACGATACATACTTGCATTTTGCCCTTACCCTCATGACTGATAAGGTCTTTCTGTTTCGGGCTTTTTGGCCTGTGGCTACAACCAACACATCATCAAAAAAATTCGGGGATCGCTATGGTGCAACAAGTGGACGGGGCGGCCATGCCGCTTGATACAGAAAAGGTCGGGATAAAGGGATACCTGGCGTTTTTTCTCACCATTATTTTCTTTTCCGGCGTATTTTCCGGAAGCGAAGGCTGGTGGCGCGTTTTTGATTTTACCGTACTCAACGGGTCATTCGGTCATGTGACCGGTACGCAGACCTTTCGCGGCGCGGGCGGAACGGGCGCGAAAGATGGCTTCCTTTTTGCGCTGGAGCTGGCACCGTCGGTTATCCTTTCTCTGGGTATCATCGCGATTACGGATGGACTGGGCGGTCTGCGGGCGGCGCAGCAATTGATGACACCCATCCTGAAACCATTGCTTGGCATTCCCGGCATTTGCTCACTGGCGCTGATCGCCAACCTGCAAAATACCGACGCCGCGGCGGGTATGACCAAAGAGCTGGCGCAGGAAGGCGAAATCACCGAACGCGATAAAGTGATTTTTGCCGCCTGGCAGACCAGCGGCAGCGCTATTATCACCAACTATTTCTCCTCCGGCGTTGCGGTATTCGCCTTTCTGGGGACGTCAGTCATCATTCCGCTGGTGGTCATTCTGCTATTCAAATTTATCGGCGCAAACCTTTTGCGCGTCTGGATTAACATCGAAGAACGCCGTCACCCTGCGCAAGGAGCCCAATCATGACGACTCAGGTACGTAAGAATGTCATGGATATGTTTATCGATGGCGCACGCCGCGGTTTTACCATCGCCACAACCAACCTGTTACCCAATGTGGTCATGGCATTTGTCATTATTCAGGCGCTGAAAATTACCGGTCTGCTCGACTGGGTAGGCCATATCTGCCGGCCCGTGATGGCGTTGTGGGGGCTTCCCGGCGAAGCGGCTACGGTGCTTCTGGCTTCGCTGATGAGTATGGGCGGCGCCGTTGGCGTGGCGGCCAGTCTGGCTACCGCCGGCGCGCTAAGCGGCCACGATGTTACCGTACTACTGCCAGCCATTTACCTGATGGGAAACCCGGTACAGAATGTCGGCCGCTGTCTCGGTACTGCCGAAGTCAACGCCAAATATTACCCGCATATTATCGCAGTCTGCGCCATCAATGCGCTGCTGTCGATCTGGGTCATGCAGCTTATTGTTTAATAAGGAGTTATCATGCCTGATTTATCCGCCGCGGAGTTTACCTTGTTACAGGGTGCGCACCTGTTTGCGCCAGAAGACCGGGGCATCTGCGATGTTCTGCTCGCGAATGGCAAAATTATTGCCGTCGGCGCTGACATCCCCGGCGATATCGTACCGGACTGTGCGGTAATTAATCTTAGCGGCCGTATGCTGTGCCCGGGCTTTATCGACCAACACGTTCATCTGATCGGCGGCGGCGGCGAAGCGGGGCCGACGACGCGGACGCCGGAAGTCTCCCTGAGCCGCCTGACGGAAGCCGGGATAACAACGGTCGTCGGTCTGCTTGGCACCGACTCCGTCAGCCGTCATCCCGCGTCGCTGTTAGCCAAAACGCGAGCGCTAAATGAGGAGGGGATCACCGCCTGGATGCTCACGGGCGCTTATCACGTTCCGTCGCCGACCATTACTGGCTCGGTAGAAAAAGACGTCGCGCTGATCGATCGCGTCATTGGCGTGAAATGCGCAGTCTCCGACCACCGTTCCGCCGCGCCCGGCGGGAATCAACTCGCCAGCATGGCCGCCGAATCACGCGTTGGCGGCCTGCTGGGCGGCAAACCCGGTGTCAGCGTTTTTCATATGGGCAGCAGCAAAAAAGGGTTACAGCCGCTATATGACATCCTGGAAAACAGCGACGTGCCGATCGGTAAACTGTTGCCTACCCACGTCAACCGTAGCGAATCGCTTTTCGAGCAGGCGCTGGCGTTTGCGCTTAAAGGCGGCGTAATCGACATTACCACCAGTATCCCGGATCCCGTCGCGCCGGCGGAGGGCATTGCCAGAGCGGTAAAAGCCGGCGTCCCGCTTTCCCGGGTGACGCTCAGTTCAGACGGTAACGGCAGCCAGCCGCTATTTGACGCTGCCGGAAATCTGACGGGCATCGGCGTCGCGGGCTTCGAAAGTTTGCTGGAGACGTTGCAGACGCTGGTTAACCACTACGGATTCAGCCTGACCGATGCTCTGCGTCCGCTGACGACCAGCGTAGCCGCCTTCCTCAGTCTGGACGGCAAAGGCGAAATCCGTCCCGGTAACGATGCGGATCTGCTCGTCTTTAGCACAGATTTACGCATTGAGCAGGTGTATGCGCGCGGCAAACGCATGGTCAATGAGGGGAAAGCCTGCGTAAAAGGTACCTTTGAACCGGCGTAATTCCCGCTAGTTTCAGGATGCCCCATCACGGCATTCTGAAAGAGGACGGGATAAGCGGTTGTCAGCCGCCCGAATGGACGTAGAATGCCCCTTCGGGCGGCTGACAGGATAACGGTAAATGGATGTAACTGGAGCAGGTTTGCACAATATTGAGACAAAATGGCTATATGATTTTCTGACGCTGGAAAAGTGCCGCAATTTCTCTCAGGCCGCCATTATCCGCAACGTATCGCAACCCGCTTTTAGCCGGCGGATTCGCGCCCTGGAACATGCCGTGGGCGTTGAACTGTTTAACCGACAGGTCTCGCCGCTACAACTTTCCGAACAGGGTAAAATCTTTCACTCCCAGGTTCGCCACCTGTTACAGCAGCTGGAAAGTAATCTGACCGAACTGCGTGGCGGCAGCGATTATACGCTGCGTAAAATCAAGATTGCCGCCGCCCACTCGCTCTCCCTCGGCCTGTTGCCGACCATCGTTAAGCAGATGCCGACGCAGTTTACCTACGCCGTTGAGGCGATAGATGTCGACCAGGCGGTGGATATGTTACGTGAGGGGCAAAGCGATTTTATCTTTTCTTATCACGATGAAAACCTGCAACAAGCGCCGTTTGATAATATCCGCCTGTTTGAGTCGAGACTGTTTCCGGTTTGCGCTAACAATGGCCGGGGCGAGCCGCGCTATACGCTTGAGCAGCCGCACTTTCCCCTGCTTAATTACAGTCAGAACTCCTATATGGGCCGACTGATAAATCGTACTCTGACTCGCCATGCTGAACTGAGTTTCAGTACATTTTTCGTCTCTTCGATGAGTGAATTGTTAAAACAGGTTGCGATGGACGGCTGCGGAATCGCCTGGTTGCCCGAGTATGCTATCCGTCAGGAGATTACTGACGGGCGCCTGATAGTGCTTGATGCCGACGAACTGGTTATCCCGATCCAGGCTTATGCTTATCGCATGAATACCCGCATGAGTCAGGTAGCCGAAACATTTTGGCGCGACCTGCGTGGGCTTCAGGCCGCGCTGTAAACACATCAGGCGGTAAGGCGTTGTTCCCCGGTCAAAGAGGCGCGGGTGTCTGGCCAGGACTCATACCAACGAATCGCCGCGCGCACCAGCGACGCTGTGGAATCAATCATCGGGCACGCTATCGCGCGTTCATGTCCGGCCACAATAAGCGGAATTTCGGTACACCCCATAATAATTGCCTGCGCGCCACGGGCAATAAGGCTATCGATTTGCGGCAGCAGCAGCGCTTGCGCCGCAGTTTTATCGCCACGTTTAAGCGCATAAATAGCCTGCATTACCAACGCCTGCCCCGCGTCTTCTGGCTGAATTAACGTCAGCCCCCGCGCCAGAGCTTTCTTTTGATATAACCCGGTCGCCAGCGTCGCATTGGTCGCCAGCAGACCAACGTGCCGCGCCGATGGCGGAATATCCCCCAGGGTAGCGTCCAGAATGCTGATCATTCGCGCTTTCGCGACGTTCTGTAAATCATCAAACCAATAATGCGCAGTGTTGCATGGGATAACGATACACTCCGCCCCGGCGTCTTCCAGCATATGCAGATAACGCTCCAGATAACGGTATGGCGAAGGCCCGCCGGATAACAGACATGCTGTACGATCGGGAATATCAGGAATAGAGCTGACAATGAGCGGGATATGTTGTTGATCACAACTGGCATGTCGTAATTCAACAAATTTTTCCAACATATCCGCCGTTGCCGCAGGTCCCATCCCCCCCAGTATCCCAATGGTGTGTTTCATCGCTTTTCCCGCTTATTTACGTCAAGGTCAGAAACACACTATCAACTTGATGTGTATATAAAAAATGCCGTTTTATTAGCGGCTATGCGTAAAAATCATAACGGGTGTAATGGCCACGCGTTATCGCCTTTTCAGGCAATCGATTGGTTACATGTGCGCTCATCGACCTTCGCAAGCCGCTAAATGCCATTTCGCTATACCGCATTGCCCACTGCGAGTCCGCAAACTTGTTTTGTCCTCATCGCCACAGCGCCTGTCGGTGAAGGGGCCGCCGTGTTTTGCTTTTCGACGCTAATGCGGGAATATCCCAGCGAATATGGCTATAAACCAAATCCACGGTCTCCGTGGCGCTGCCTTCGGCGTCGCCATGATTGCTCATGCGTGAAATTCGCACATTGGTGAGCGTATAAATAATAAATGGCAGCATTGCGCCCTTATCACTACGGCATAATGTCAGCACGCCTTCTTTCACCGTTTTCCCGTTACAATAGTGCTCATAGAGGCCAGGCGTAGCAAGATCGACAGGCTTTGTCAGCGTCAACCCTCCAATATATGTCCCTCTCGCTTCGCCGGACTCCCGTTTCGTCGGGTTGTGGTTGTAAGCAATAAGTTTTATTTGGTTTTCAAAACCTTTGATCCGGCTTTCGCCTTCAATACCGTCCAGTTTTAAATAGATGGCGTCCATCCCCCCTCCGTGATTATCATGCGGCAAAGCAGGCTGACAAGGACAGAACGCTAATAATGAAAGAACGTTCCATTTTCCAGCCATTTCGTTGGTGTCTCTGTATACCAGATTAAATACCGACAATCTGCTATAACTGGATTCTTGCTAAATACCTTCTGCCATCAACAATCCATTTTACAATAGCGCTACTGACCTGAAATCTATTACGCCTGGCATTCAAGCATCGTTTCCTGAATAACCATAGCCGCTATAAGAACCATATCAAAAAAGAAATATCAATATCATTTCTTATTTTTATCCGAGAAATTACTTAATTCCACAGAATCGGAATATAGACAATTCTTATTCCTTTTCACATCAATGGGTTTTTAGACTTTTGTCATATCGAAAACAACCATTCCAATAGAACATATTTACTATGTGAATATATTTAATGTTTTTATCGCGCACAGTGTTATCACAGTAATAAATGATTTGCATCAAAAATGCGCCTTTCAGCGCCACGTATTTTTGGGCAGCAAATTATAAAATCGCGTTTCAAAGTCAGTAACATGTTCTCTGTTCAGGCGATATGACTTTATGCCCGGACGACACGCCAGCCGCTTTACCCTTACGTTTAGTCGTGATACGTTAGATCACATGAACACGAAACGATCCAACGCTACGCAACGTCATCTCCGCTGGTGGCTGCCTTCCTGAAGGCGGCACGGATCACTATCCCTCTTTAAGTAGCCGCCGAAAGGCGGCTACTGTGTTTCGGGACGTCTTTCGGCTTTACAGTAAGCATAAAGGAGTCCTTAATGAACACCCTTCCCATCATTCTGACTGGCGATCGCCCCACCGGCTCGCTGCACCTCGGCCATTATGTCGGTTCACTGCGCCAGCGCGTCGCGCTACAGCAGGATCACCAACAGTATGTCCTGATTGCCGACCTGCAGGGACTCACCGATAACGGCAGTAATCCGCAAAAAATCCGCGATAATATTCCGCAAGTGTTAGCTGACTATCTGGCCGTCGGCATCGATCCCGCGCTGACGACGATCTGCCTGCAATCCGCATTACCCGCCCTCGCTGAATTAACGGTGCTGTATATGAATATTGTTACCGTCGCCCGAGTGGAGCGTAATCCTACGGTAAAAAATGAGATTGCCCAAAAAGGCTTTACCCGTTCCCTGCCGGTCGGGTTCATGGCGTATCCTATTAGCCAGGCGGCAGATATCACCGCCTTTAAGGCCGAAATGATACCGGTTGGCGACGACCAATTGCCCATGATTGAGCAAACGAATGAGATCGTTCATAAGATGAATAGTCTTTTCTCCTCGCCGGTATTGCGACCCTGTCAGGCGCTCCTGAGCGATACGGGCCGTCTGCCCGGCATTGACGGCAGCGCCAAGATGTCGAAATCGCTCGGCAATACCCTGCTTCTTTCCGCCAGCGAAGAGACCATCCACCGTGCGGTCAGCGCGATGTACACCGATCCCAATCATTTAAAAATTAGCGATCCGGGAAAAATAGAAGGTAACGTCGTCTTTACGTGGCTGGATGCGTTCCATCCGGATAAAGCCAAAGTCGCGGCGATGAAAGCACATTATCAACAAGGCGGATTAGGCGACCGTGTCTGTAAAAATGAGCTGGAGACCTGCCTGCAAGAACTGATCGCGCCAATACGCGAACGGCGGGCAACCTTTATTGCGGATAAGGGAATGCTAATGGAATTGCTGAAAAAAGGTAGCGAGCGGGCGCATGAGGTCACTCAAAAGACGCTACAGGAAGTAAAACGTGGACTGGGTCTGCCCACGCTATTCCAGGTATAATCAGGCATCAACGTTGTCCAGCGGCCATGACTCAAACAGATAGCCATCAAAGTAGATGTCATCAACATTGGAAAACTCCAGCAGACGCTGCTTCACGTTTTCCAGGTGCTGCCACATCGCCAGCTTCGCTGCGCGGGCGTCTTTCTTAATTAACGCCGCGAGGATCTGCTTATGATCAACCAGCCACTCCTTACGGTAAAGCGTATCGCCCAGATGGCTATGAAGCTGGAGCCACATCGGATTATTTTCACGCCATTGCCAGGACTGACGGAAGAGCTCGACCAACATACTGTTATGGGTCGCTTCGGCAATGGCCAGATGAAACTGCATATCGCCGCTTTCTGAGCCGCCCGGCGCGCTGGAGGCGAGCTCTCGCTCTTCCAGTTGTAACGCCTGGCGCATTTTAATGATGTCTTCGCGGGTGGCCTGCAGAGCGGCAAATTCAGCGATATTGCTTTCCAGCAACTGACGCGCCTGTAACAGTTCAAACGGCCCGGCGTCATTACAGTGATTGACGTCAGCGCCTTCCATCTCGTTATTATCCGCGCTGTCGAGCACGTAGATCCCGGCGCCGCGGCGGACTTCAACCAGACCTTTAATTTCCAGCATGATCAGCGCTTCACGCACGACGGTACGCGTCACATTGAGCCTCTCAGCGATCTCTCTTTCCGGCGGCAAGCGCTCCCCGGGGCGGTACGGCGTCTGAACAATCAGATCCCGTATCATTGCGCCCACTTCCTGGTAAGGTCTTTGCTGAGAAGTGTTTGATTTCATATTGGTCGTGCCCGTCCGATGCGATTTCCCGGTATCAGACTATAGCATTTGTAAAGAGGGATAGCACGCGTAGCACACCAAAAACGCGAAACTGGTCAACCAACAAAATAATAATGCGCCCCGTTTCGCTAGTGAGGCCAGATGAAAGGAAAGGCAATAGACAATACACGACTGATGTTCTACCTTTAGCCCTGATGCCTGAATATGAACAGCATATTGGTTTACCAATATAAAATTTATCAACCAAAAATCAGGCCATAAAATGTGTCTGTACATTGACAGGAACAATGCCTCTGACATAGCGTGATCGGCGAAAATCCAGCCGCTCTCTTTGTATCAAGAACGCGTTATGATAAAAGACACCGTGTTTTTCGCCCCAGGCGTATCCGGGGGAAGCAACGCCTCCAGTTTGTCGAGCCGCCATCGCCGGGCAGCGATTATTCTGCATGAAATTTATGGTATTAACGCTCATATCCAACGCGCAGGCCATGAATGGATGACGCGCGGATTCGACATCTATATTCCCGCGCTGTTTCCTCACCATACCCCCTTTCGCTATGAACAGCAGGAGGAGGCTTACCGTCACTTTTCAGCAAATGTCGGCTTTGATTCCGCCGTCGTTACCACGTTACTCCACGATCTCAGAACGCAGTATGAGACGTTAATCGTCGTAGGATATAGCGTCGGCGCAACGCTCGCATGGCTAAGTGCAGCCAGTGGGTTATGCGATGGCGTCATTTGCTATTACGGTTCCCGTATACGCCAGTACCTTCATCTTGCGCCTCTCTGTCCGGCACTGGTTATTATCGCGCGTTATGAGCCGGCGTTTGATCCCCTCGCCATGCGACAGACGCTGGAAAAGCGCCCCCGGGTGCAGTGTAAAATGTACGATGCGCGGCACGGGTTCTGTGATGCTGATAGCGCCACCTTCGATGCCGCCTTATCGCATCAGGTAATGGACGATGTGACCGCATTTATTCGCGACATCACTCGTGCAAACACATCGCCCGATTGAAGCCAGATTTTCCGCTTCAGTGGAGACTTTTTTCAACGAGCTGTTCCAGTTTTTTCAAAGCCTGTATGTCTGCGGCATCAAGACCATAACGTTGCAGCGTTTCAGCGGGATGATAACTGACTAACGTTCGCCCATCGGCTTGCTGGCTAATGAGCACCCGAAACGGTAAATCCAGCGCCAGTTCGGGATGCGCCAGCATGAGAGGCGTTCCGCCTTTAGGATTGCCAAAGACCAGAACCGTTGTCGGCGGCATTTTCAGGTTAACATTCTGTGCCGCTCTGGCATGATCAAATTCCCCAAATAACACCAGACCGTGATCGGCGACAGCGTGCATCAACCGCGCTCGGGTCTGCAAATAGTCATAAGCGCTGTAGGTTTTAACCATGGTTATCGCTCCATCCTCCGTTGCAAAGCCAGGCCTTATTAAGATTAACATCAGGGTTATTGCCAATAAAAAAGGCTTTAAAATAGCGCTCATTCTTCTCTCTCCCTGACCCAATACCCATGAGTAAATGCGACACAGATGATATGCAGTTTAAAAATCAGTCATCATACTGTACCCCTTATTATTGCACTGAACAGCTCATCACTAAAAAAGCAGACGGCAGAACAAAAAATTCCGACGCCTGAACAAATTTAAATGAAGATGATGCAGTCTGACTGAGCGACAGCGCGATTATTATTATGGCGCGACACCATCTTCTTCAGCCCGCTGGGTAAGAAAAAATATACTCCGCTCAGTAAGATAATAGATACTACAGGCCAACTCTTCAGAGATACGGAGCATCATTGCGTAGTGATGATGCGATTTTTCTGGCGCCATCGGCAGAAATATTTCTGACTCCAGCACGTCACTTAAAAAATGAAATTTATGTACATATTCAGCAGATATAATGCCTCTCGCCATCAGATTAGCCATTAGTGTATTTAAACTATCTTGTTCATGATATACGATACTTTTTCTCTCATGAATTCTGATAAGAACGCTTCTGAAAACTGTATAACATTCTCTTACGACACAGGCAAAATCATTAAGCATCAGGCGATTATACGCTTCCATAAGATCATATTCGACAAAGCCATACTCTCCAGGGGAGTATAAATAATAACATATATTTTTAAGTCGTTTTATTCTGCGCAACCTTACAATTTTACCATTTTCATATCGATATTTTAAACTATGCTCATGAAATATATTATTTAATTTACTAATCGCCTTATCCGGTTCTAACCCAAGCGTAACTTCATAGGTCCGAAGGTAGGTATCTATATAGTTAAAAGCAAGCTCAATGGTATCAATATGCTTTCTTTTATCATCTGTTTTTAATAACAGATTACTCATTTCATCCAGATATGACGTCGAATGCGCATATAAGGTGAATAAGCCATACTCTTTGCGCAGCGTTTTACATATTCTTCGATACACTTCGTCAGAATGACTATTATGATAGCAGTATAATGTCATATCATAAAAAGAGGAGCAACTTCCTAGCGTATTGATAATCAATAAGATTATTTGCTCGCGTATTTCTAACGGAATATCTTCATATAACAGATCGCTATGCCTTAGTGAGTATGGTCTAAAGGTGTGCATTCCTCCCCCTGTAACCGCAACAGAAAAAATTACGCTATGAATAGCGCCACATTACTCTAATTCAGTGGTTCGGGTATTAATATCAGCTCAACAGTGAGACACTTTTTCTTATTTTTTTATGGTGTTGAGTGAATATTTATTTACTCTACAGATAATTGTAACCCATCGCCCTTTGTCATTCTGCTGATCATCACTGGTGCGAAAATCTGGATTATCCATGGCATTCAGCCTTCACTGAATGCCACAGACAAGGGTTATTCAACTAAAGCTCACCTGTCCCTTAATCCTTCTTTCATTCCGTTACGTCGTTGCCATACCAGCACACTTAAACGTAAGGTGAGCTTATTGTTTTTATCGACGGGTCAGAACAATCCTTCGCCGGTCATACAGTGTTTCAACAGAGAGCTGCAAATCATATTTCGCATTCTTCAGTTTTCGCGATTTAAGAATTTTCATCGTGACGCCACTTATTTGCCCTGTTTCAATCCGTCTCTTGATTTCGGCTGCGCTTAACAGGAGTTGCTTCTTCAAAATCGACAGCAGGCTGACCTGAAAAGAACGGGAAATCCTGACGCTAACACTGACCTGCTTGTGGGAGGCGATACTGACCAGCCACCGTTCCTGAATTTGAAAATCAGGCTGCCCCGATAATTCAGCATTGTTTCGCTTCAGGATCGCGTTGTCATAAGCAAAATATTGCACCGTGGCAGCATCATTCGCCATCAGTCGACCATAAAGATCGCGGTTAATTTTACTGACTGGCAGGCGCGAGAACAGGGAGATATTCCAGGTGTAATCGCAGTGTGTGCATTTATAGATACTCCAGACATCGAGTACCTTCTTTTGCGAATTAACCCGAAATGCCCCAGAAGGCGTGAAGTCCCGTTTTACGCTGCATGAAGGGCAACGTTTCGCTATGCGCTGATACCCCACAGGAGTGACAGTCCATATGACTTTCATAACGTACCTTTTTTAACCCATACAAAACCGGATCCGAACTCAGCGGACCATAAATGTTTATGTATGAAAAATATTTAAGTGATATTTTTCAGTGGGTTAAAAAAAGATTTTCAACGCAACAACCCTGTCAATGGCTAAAAAGATACGCCGAGATTATCAAAGCGGCCATTATCGGGTATATGAGTTTAATCAATATTCATTATGGTAGCGGCGGGATCGATTCAACTGACTTACTAAACGCATGATCCTCCCTTTGAGATCACACTTTTCACTCCCGGTTATTCACTTACAGAAATCAGGTGTTATCATTCACGACGTAAATACCTTTCAACTCAACCCGAGGCTTTGATGCTGGAGAATGTCATCATCTGATAATCAGTTCCCCGACCTTTTCAGGCCGGACTGATTATCAATGTGCCGAAATCGAATGCGGACACCGCAGTGTGTTTGCACGTTTTGCCTATGATGATTAAACAGGTTCTTCAGTATGAATTTATCCCGTCAGGAACAACGCACCTTACACGTTCTCGCCAAAGGCGGACGCATTACGCACATCCGCGATGCGTCAGGCCGCGTCACCGCCGTTGAGTGCTATAGCCGCGAAGGGCTGTTGCTCGCCGATTGCACGCTCGCTGTATTCAAAAAACTCAAAACCAAAAAGCTGATCAAATCCGTTAATGGTCAGCCCTACCGCATTAATACAACCGGGCTGAACAACGTTCGCGCCCAGCCTGACAATCGCTAAGGAGATGATGATGGATATCAGCGCCGTTATTTTTGCAACGCATCGCATTCGGCTATTACCCGATGAAGGCAAAATCCCCTGGGACGAGCCAGCCTTCAGCCAACGCATGCTGGAAAATCATCTGTCGCAGGACCACGACTGGGCCAGCCGCCGGCTAACCGTGATTGAGCAACAGGTAACATGGATTACCCGTCTGTTACCCGCTGGCGCCCGCATTCTGGATCTCGGCTGTGGACCCGGTTTTTATACCCGCCTGTTAGCGGAGCGTGGGTTTCACTGCACAGGCGTAGATTTCTCTCCGGCATCCATCACATGGGCTCGCCAGCAGGCGCAAGCCGCAAACCTGAATATTGACTACATTCAGCAGGATATTCGTACGTACCACCCCACGGAACCTTTTGATTTCATTATGATGACGTTTGGGGAACTGAATGTCTTTAGCGCTGCTGATGCGCAAAGCCTCATCAGTTGTTGCGCGCAGTGGTTGAAACCGGACGGCAAACTGCTTGTTGAAGTGCATACCTTCGATGAAGTTAAACGCCAGGGCATGGCGCAGCCAGGCTGGCAGCGTTGTCCGCACGGCCTGTTTCTTGCCGAGCCTCATCTGCTGTTAACGGAAAATGCCTGGGATGAAGAGGCCCAAACCAGCTCAACGCAGTTCTGGGCGATAGCGGAAAACGGCTGTACCACCCGTTTCGGCAGTCAAATGAAGGCCTGGCGCGATGATGAATATATCAGCCTGCTTGGTGATGCTGGCTTCACTGTGTTGCAGCGCCCGGACAGTCACACCTGGCCGGTCGGCGAGACTTTTGCAGGCAAGCTGTTTGCGCTGCTGGCTGAAAAAGCATCCACTTCTGAGGGTATTGCCCTCAGTAAAAGGAATAACCCAATGGATATCCCACGTATTTTTACCATTAGCGAAAGCGAACACCGTATCCATAATCCGTTTACAGCGGAAAAGTACGCCACACTGGGCCATGCGTTACGCATGAAGCCAGGCACGCGGATTCTCGATCTCGGTAGCGGTTCGGGTGAGATGCTCTGCACCTGGGCTCGCGATTACGGTGTTACAGGTACTGGCATTGACATAAGCCCGCTCTTCACCACACAGGCAAAACAACGTGCAGAAGAGCTCGGCGTCAGTGAATATGTACATTTTATTCATAACGACGCGGCCGGTTATATTGATGAGGAAAAATATGACGTGGCGGCCTGCGTAGGCGCTACCTGGATTGCGGGCGGTGTCGCGGGGACAATAGATCTGCTGGCCAAAAGCCTCAAACCAGGCGGGATCATTCTCATCGGTGAACCGTACTGGCGTCGGATCCCCGCAACGGAAGAGATCGCCCACGCCTGTGGCGTCTCATCCGTCGCCGATTTTCGTCCCCTGCCCGAGTTGGTCGCCTTTTTCGACCAACTCGGCTATGACGTAGTGGAAATGGTGCTGGCGGACCCGCAAGGCTGGGACAGATATGAAGCCGCGAAGTGGATGACCATGCGCCGCTGGCTGGAGGAAAACCCTGACGATGAGTTTGCGCAAGAGGTTCGAACAGAACTGACGGTAGCCCCCAAACGTCACGTCACCTGGACACGAGAATACTTTGGCTGGGGCGTATTTGCGTTAATCGCGCGATAACGTGAAGCAGGAGGTATAGCCTACAAGAGGTATACCTCCATTTAAAAGTATGCAACAAATTAACGCGGCTCAAGGCGGGAATATATCGTCTTAGAGACTATCCCAGTAGGCGTTATTGGCGCAGCCAGTTTGGACACGGACAGCGCGCAAAAACCGGAGCGTACACGTAGTACGTGAGGATTTTGAGCACTGCCCAGGTCCAAAATGGCAAGTAAAATAGCCCTAATGGGATAGGCTCTTAATTTCGCCATTAAGTTTCTGCCACAATATGTCGCAAGACGTGCAAGCGTTCCACCTCACCTGATGAGCGAAACCACCATCAATAAGACGTTATTGCTGCGATTCAATTATTAAAAATAAAAAAGAACCAGAAGAAAATTAAAAAATGACTTACCCACCATATTGGCCATTGTTAAAATCAAAGTAATCCCCCGTAAAAGCTGGATATTTTTATTTCTCATAGACGAGAATTTATATATTATGATATAATGCGGCAGAAAAACATGCAGGTTATTAACCTGCCATTAATGTAAATAATTCTTTGAGGAGATGTTTCCAGTGGGACGTAAATGGGCAAATATTGTTGCTAAAAAAACGGCTAAAGACGGTGCAACGTCTAAAGTATATGCAAAATTTGGTGTAGAAATCTATGCTGCGGCTAAACAAGGTGAACCAGATCCGGAATCAAACTCAGCTTTAAAATTCGTTATTGAACGTGCGAAACAAGCACAGGTTCCAAAACATGTTATTGATAAAGCCATTGATAAAGCCAAAGGTGGCGGAGATGAAACGTTCGTGCAAGGGCGTTATGAAGGCTTTGGACCAAATGGTTCAATGGTTATCGCTGAAACGTTGACGTCTAATGTTAACCGTACGATTGCTAATATCCGCACAATTTTTAATAAAAAAGGCGGGAATATCGGAGCGGCAGGTGCTGTCAGCTATATGTTTGACAATACTGGAGTGATTGTATTTAAAGGAACAGACCCTGACCATATTTTTGAAATTTTGCTTGATGCTGAAGTTGATGTTCGTGATGTAACCGAAGAAGAAGGAAACATCGTTATTTATACTGAAGCTACAGACCTGCATAAAGGAATTGCAGCGCTAAAAGCAGCTGGAATTACTGAATTTTCAACAACAGAATTAGAAATGATTGCTCAATCAGAAGTTGAACTTTCACCAGAAGATTTAGAAATCTTTGAAGGACTTGTTGATGCCCTTGAAGATGATGATGATGTGCAAAAAGTATATCATAACGTTGCAAACCTCTAATTATAAATTAAACAAATCTGTCACTATGGCAGATTTGTTTAATTTATAAAGCTGTTATAAAAAAGTCTATCTGGCCAGATATATAGATTTTTAAATTTATGTGTCTTGTCACGACCTGATCTGACACATAGCCTTGAAAGATTGAGAGTTACCGGTTTTGATATAGTGTCGAATCCTTATATGAAACATGAGGTAATTTTCATGTTTCATACGACGAATCCCGTCAGCAAGCTAAGCAAAAGCCAGCAATATCGGGTTGCTTACAATCTCCCTGTGCTCTTTAAGGCACCGCCCTTATAAATTCCGCTGGCGCTCTACCGCGTCGCTTGACCACAGGTGTGACTCCACCAGCGCGCTACAGACCATAGTGCGAGAACCGTGGCCGATTACTTTGATGCTTTTGATGTGGAGCTATTTTTAACAGATAACGTATACCACACTCAAAATCCTCCCCCAGATCAATGCCCTCCTCTGAACACCTCCCTATTGTGCCATTCCACAAACCGTTCACCCGGATAATTTTCTTTCATCTGCGGCAACGCGATCTCTTTCCCCGCAAAATCCCAGAACAGCCGCTGTACCACCCCGCCACCATTCACCGCGTCGGAAACCACCACGCGCATATTTTCATCCAGGCCAATCGAACCACGATCGAACGCTTTATGATGGATTGCGCACAACGCCAGGCCATTAGGTACTTCACAAGGACCATGATGCTGCTTCCATCTGATATGAGCTGCTTCAAGCGCTATAGGGGCGTTGTCGTGGCGCATATTGAAGCCGCAGACCGCACATTGATAATTGTAAGCTCGTAGCACCGCCTGGCGGAACTTCGGATCGCGTTGCCTGAGAGAGGTGCGAATATCAAAACCCATCTCGTCAGCGATGTCTTCCTGAATACTGGTCGGAAAATGCGCCTCAAGGATCTGCTGCGCCAGCGTGTCGATTAGCTTACGTTTTTTTGTTACCAGCGCGAAATTGACGGCATCAAACCCACCAGCAACATTATATTCAATGAGTTCGCGCTTGGGCGGCTGGCGGCTACCGCTGGTTGAGCAGAATTCCGCGTTTTGCAATTCCCAGAAACCATCGCCCTTCAGACGCCAGAACGGCATATCCGGGCGCTGTTCACGGCGCTGTGGCCCATAGCGCTCCAGCAAATCCAGCAATTGCTCATGAATTTCAGAACCATAATCAAACAGGCGATCGTGACCCTGCCGATAGTGCGAGAGAACATATAACAGCAATAACGGCTTATGCGGTGCTCGCTGTTCGCCTTTGCGCCAAATAGTAATATTTGATATCGCTTGCTTTAGAGTTTTGTCAGAGGTCATTACATTGAAGAATCCATGAGCACATAGTTGCGATGATGCTCGCAACTATATGTACATTCAAGACATTATTGCAGACATACATTTTGTCTGTCGGCTCTGTAGTGACGGTTAGCATTCTGATAACAACGGAAAAAACACAGCGCTCAACCGAGAAAGGTAGGTAACTTCTGGATTTCAGGCATCAAAAAGACCTCAGTTGAGGTCCATTTATATGCTTTTGGTGCGAAGGCCGGACTTGCCTTTTCATTTAATCTATTGAAAATTAATTGGTTTTGAGATTTTAGTTTGGGGATTTGCCCCCAAAATGGGACATAAAATTGAATACTGCGTGGAAGATCACAAAGTTGTGTGTTTTTCACCCATCAACAATACCTATCCTAACCCTAAATTGCCTCATTAGCTCCCCACACCACACGTGATTTCGGTTACGGGCCAAAAATCAGTACACTTTCGTAACTGCGTTAAGTTTTCGCGCAACTCTTGCTCCGCCTTATGCAGATCATTTTGATTATTTTGTAGCAGCTGTCGGCGGGTGGTTTCATCGAACAAGATTCTCAAAGACTCAATAATTGTACTTTTTCCAGCGTTAGTTTCGCCAAAAAAAGCAAGGGTAAACTTGTCCCATTCGGCATGTTGCTGTAGATAAGCCAATTTCTGATTGAAAGTATCCTGCAGAATCTGTAATTGCGCCGTCATAGCATTAAGCTGCTTTTTGCCATCTTCGTTTTCAACATGAAGCCCTGCAATATCAGCTAGTTTGCTCAATGTTACGCCCTACGTCGGCATAAAGCCGGTTGAAGTCCTCAGCGGTATTCATTTTTAATCTCATTAATGTTCTATTTTCACCGGTTTGCTCAGATACATAGTCTTCCCGGCAGGCTTGTGCAGCATTACTTAACTTGAAGGCAATCTTAGCGTTGAAGAAAAAGTAAAACCACTTCAATTGCAAGGAGATATTGACCGGATTATCACGTATCAACTTTTGTATCAGATATCGGCCTGTAAGGGTTAAAATGATAAGATCGGCATCGCTTAATCCGCATGGTGCTCGCCTGAGGGCATCTAAGACTTAGCAGTTCAGAGGGCACGGTGACATGCTAAAGTCGTGGACCATACACAGTGATTTCAGCGTCAGGAAACAAGGGCGAGCTTAGATGATCGGTACAACTCCCTACCATGCTAAATATTTTGCGCATGAGCTTTCTATCCTCCATTCAAACAATGGCGTGGATCGTCTTTCTCAGTCATTGTTTGATGCCAGCGTTGATCTCAACCCTCACCAAATTGAGGCGGCGTTATTTGCTATAGAGAATCCTTTAAGTAAGGGCGTGGTACTTGCCGATGAAGTCGGCTTGGGTAAAACCATCGAAGCGGGATTAGTACTTTGCCAATACTGGGCAGAAAGGAAGCGAAAACTACTGATCATCTGCCCAGCGTCTTTACGTCGCCAGTGGGCAAGTGAACTAATTGAGAAATTCAACTTACCTTCACAGGTATTGGATGCAAAGACTTTCAGCCAGCTTCAAAAAGAAGGTGTCTATAACCCTCTAAATAACAAATCGATAACAATAATGTCCTTCCACTATGCAGCCAGGTTAGAAGAGAAGCTGGTAGCTGAAATGTGGGATCTAGTGGTAATTGACGAAGCTCATAAACTCCGGAATGCACACCGCGACAGTAACAAGATGGGACAAGCATTAAAACGCGCGCTTTATGGCCGGAAAAAATTGTTATTGACGGCAACGCCTTTGCAGAATTCGCTAATGGAACTGTACGGCATATCGACACTTATTGATGAGCACACTTTCGGCGACCCTAAGGCTTTCAGAAAGCAATATATGCAGACAGACAGTGATATGGTGGAGCTGAAAGGGAGACTGGCGCACTTTATCAAACGAACATTACGTAAGAATGTACTCGAGTACGTCAAGTATACGGAACGTAAAGCCATCACAATCCCATTCTATCCAAGTGAACAAGAGCATGAACTCTATGAGCGTGTTCAAAATCTGCTGGAACGTGAGGATAGCTACGCGCTGCCTAAGCGACACAGGCATCTGACAGGGCTTATTCTCAGAAAACTGCTTTCGTCGAGTACGAAAGCAGTTTTGAATAACTTACAGATACTTAAGATTCGTCTTGAGAAACTAAAGCACAAAGGCATCGTTGAAGATGAGCTAGATATCATTCAGCAGATTATTGTTGATGATGATCTTGAAGATGACATCGTTGAAGGTGATGAAATATTCAACGCTGATACAGAGCACAAAATTATCGATCTAGTAGCACTTCAGGCTGAAATCAATGAGCTTGAGACCCTCATCTTCAAAGCTGAACAAATTGGTGTTGATACTAAAACAAAGGAGTTACTCCTTGGCCTGGAGCAAGGTTTTGCACAGCTTGCAGAAATGGGGGCAGCAAAAAAAGTCATCATCTTTACAGAATCGATGAGAACTCAGCAATATCTTGCTCACTTCTTAGAAAATCATGGTTATCTGGGTAGAGTGGTTACTTTTAGTGGTACCAACAACACGCCGCAGACAAACCAAATTTATCAGCAATGGCTTGAAGAATATCGTGGTTCTTCTCGCATCACAGGTTCGGCGCAGATTGATAAACGTTCGGCATTGATCGACCATTTCAAAGATCATGCTGAAATTATGATCGCTACTGAAGCAGCAGCGGAAGGGGTTAACCTGCAATTCTGCTCGTTGCTGATTAATTACGATTTGCCATGGAACCCTCAACGCATTGAACAAAGAATTGGTCGTTGCCATCGTTACGGGCAAGAGTTTGATGTGGTGGTTATTAACTTCCTTAACCAAAGAAATCAAGCAGATCAACGTGTTCTGGAATTGTTGACTGAGAAATTCAATCTTTTCGATGGTGTGTTTGGGGCATCAGACAGTGTTTTGGGCAGCATTGAAAACGGCGTAGACTTTGAAAAAAAAATTCAGTCCATTTATGAGTCATGTCGGACACCTGAAGAGATTGAGGCCGCCTTTGAAAAACTGCGAAAAGAGCTTGAAGACGAAATTAACCTCAAGATGCAAAAGACTCAAGAGCAGCTACTCGAGCATTTTGATGAAGATATTCACGATGTTCTAAAGATCAGGCTTGATGAAACACAAGAGCGCTTAGATAAGGTTGGCCGCTGGTTTTGGGCGGTGACACATTACCAACTTAAACATTGTGCCAATTTTGATCATGAGCATCACCGTTTCACATTGTGCGAGCCAGTCAATGGGTTACCAGTAGGGCAGTATCAATTACTACGCAGAAGTGTTAACCAAAAAAGTGAGTTACAAAGGCAAGAACATCATAGTTTTGCGTATCGCATCAACCATTCTCTCGGTGAGTATGTGATTGATAACGCCAAAAGGCTAGATACGGAGATGGCAGAAGTCATCTTCAATTACAGTGACCATGCAACGAAAGTTTCCGTTGCTGAGCAACTAAAAGGACAGGCGGGTTGGTTGACGCTGAACTTGCTTACTGTAGATGCGTTTAACACACAGCAGTTTTTAGTCTTTACGGCAAAGACCGATCGCGGGCAAATAATAGACGGTGAAGCATGCAAGCGGTTGTTTCAGATTGCTGCAACACCAGGCGATAGAGAAAGTATGTCTGCAGAGGCGAACACACTGCCCGATGACCTGCTCTTACTCAAAAAGAGACAAATCGATGCCCAACTTGCTGAAGTCATGGAGCAGAACAATGCCCTCTTTGAACTAGAAAGAGATAAGCTGGAAAAATGGGCAGAGGATGTGATGTATGCTGCGGAAGAAGCGTTACGCGATACGAAAATGCAAATCAAGTCTTTGAGGAGAGATGCAAGACTGGCACAATCCATTGAAGAACAAAAACAAAACCAGGAAAGACTAAAACAACTGGAGCGACAACAGAAGCGCCAGAGAATGGAGATTTTTGATATTGAAGATGAAATATCAGACAAACGAGACCTGTTGATCAGTGCCCTTGAAGAGAGAATGAAGCAGAAAACAGAGATCGCAGAATTGTTTACCATTCGCTGGAAAGTTATTTAGTTGATTTATAAGAGAAAACAATGAGTAAATACAACGAATTAGTTAAGAAACTTAAAGAAATTTTTCAGATTGATCGACCAGAGCTGGATTTCGGCATTTACCGCATTTTGAATGCCCGCGCGGATGAAATTAATGATTATCTTGAGAATAAACTGAAGATTAAAATTCAGTCTGCACTTGCTGATGCAGAGAACGCTAACAAAGCAGACTTAGAACAACAGTTACATCTCGCAATCAAAGCGGCAACAGATGCTGGTTTTGAATCAGATGAAAGCCCAAAAGTTCAAGAAATTCAAAAGAAATTGTCTACTATAACCTCTGGAGCCAGTGAGCACGAAAATGCAGTTTTCTCCCACTTGCTCACTTTTTTCTCACGTTATTACGACAATGGTGACTTCATTAGCAAGCGTCGTTATAAAGGAAATACTTACGCTATCCCATATGCAGGTGAAGAAGTCATGCTGCATTGGGCAAATAAAGATCAGTATTATATTAAAAGCGGTGAAAATTTTGCCAACTATTCGTTTAAATTAGCCGATGGCCGAAAAGTTAGCTTCAAATTACTTGCAGCAGATACGGCAAAAGATAACCGTAAAGATAATGATTTAGATCGCTGCTTTGTTCTTATTGAGCCTCATGTACGTACTAAATTTGATGATGAAGGTGAAGAATACGAACAAGAATATAAACCAGTCGAAGTTATTAAAACTTCATCGATTGTTGATGGCAAATCCGTTGACACAGAAGAATTAATTATTCATTTTGAATACAAAGCGATGAAGAAAGGGACTAAGCAAGAGACATTAGTCCAGTCAGCTATTTCAAAAATTCTGTCAGACAATAATGTCCAGCAGCATTGGGTTGACCTTGCTAAACGAGTACCGACAGAAAAGAATCCGATGCGTACGGAGTTAGAACGCCATCTTACTACCTATACTCAGCGTAATACAGCAGACTACTTTATACACAAAGATCTTGGTGGGTTCTTGACTAATGAACTTGATTTTTATATTAAAAATGAAGTCATGAATCTTGATAATTTACAAAATGCAGAAATATTTTCAAATATCGAAAAACAACTGCGCATGATCCAGTGCCTGCGTTCAGTTGCACTTGAATTAATTGCATTTTTAGCACAAATTGAAAATTTTCAGAAAAAACTATGGAACAAGAAGAAGTTTATTGTTTCCTCTAATTATACCGTAACATTAGACATTTTAAGCGAAGAACTTAAAGCTGAGGCTTTATCAAATAAAAATCAAATTGAAAGATGGAAAGAATTAGGATTCATCACAGATGATACTTGCTCACATCTTCAATACCTACCAGTTGATACAGAATTATTTGATGATAGATTCAAAGAGAAAATTGTTAATTCTATCGAGAATTTAGATGCCAAAATTGATCATGTTTTAATTAATGGTGATAATTTTCAGGCTTTAAGATTAATAAAAAACAAATATGCAAATCGCATTGACTCAATCTATATCGATCCTCCTTACAACACTAATGCCTCAGAAATTCTTTATAAGAATGGTTTCAAACATAGCGCCTGGAATACTTTAATTGAAAATAGAGTGTCTGAAGGTTATCAACTACTCTCTGAAAGAGGGATTCAGGTTTTTACTATTGATGATTACGAACTTGAAAACAGTATTTTTATAAACAATGAGATATTCGGTGCCGAAAACCACTTAGCTACTGTACCAATCCGAAATAATCCACAAGGTCGTTCCACGGTATCAGGGTTCTCTATTAATCATGAGTATGCAATTTTCCACAGAAAAACGGACCTTGTAGAATCTGTCGGACGTTTACCAAGAAATGACACTCAAAATCAACGTTATAATGAAACGGATGAAAACGGCCTAAAATATTTATGGGAAAACTTTCGAAAAACTGGCACAGACTCAAGTAGAAAGGATAGACCAAAACAATTTTACCCAATAGTTCACTCTGGTAATAAAATATTTATACCGGAAATGTATTGGAATGATGAAAATGATGAGTGGGATTATGATCTATCTCAATATCATTCACATGATATAATTTTCCCTATTGACTCAACAGGCACAGAGCGAGTCTGGAAATGGGGAGTTGATAGAGCCAAGAAGGAAATTGCACATCTTAAATGCGAGATTGTGCGTGGTCGTTATGAGGTTTATCGTAGAAATTATATAAATGATGATGGCAAATTGCCAGGAACGTGGTGGGATGATTCTGCTTATGCAGCTGGTTCTCATGGTACTAATCTTCTATCGTCTATGTTTACCCGAGATAGATTGTTTTTATTTCCTAAATCATTTAAAGCAGTAATTGACAGCTTGAAAGTTGCTGGTGCACATAAAGAAAGCCTTATTTTAGATTATTTTGCTGGTTCTGCTAGTACAGGTCATGCAGTAATAGCAATGAATGATGATGATAATGGTTCAAGACGTTCAATACTTATTGAGCAAGGTGACTATTTTGATATTATAACTAAGCCTAGAATGTTGAAATGTATATTCTCTGCTCAATGGAAAGATGGGAAGGCAACCCAAATTCGCAATAAATCATGCATCATTAAAACCATTAAAATCGAGAGTTACGAGGATGCTCTGAATAACATTTCATTAAAAAATAAAAATCGAGATCTTTTTGAAGATGCATCATCAAATGTCAAAAACAATTATTTGATAAATTATATGTTACAAGAGGAAAGTAAAAACTCTTTAATCAACACGGATAGCTTCCAGAATCCATTCAAATATAAAATGGACATTGCTATGGATTCCGCAGGAGCAACTGAACCTCGATGTATCGATTTAATCGAAACGTTCAATTATCTTATTGGGTTACATGTGAAATCTATTGAATCCAACGTTGAGCGGGGCTATGTACGGATAGAAGGAACTCTGCCTACAGGAGAACGTACGCTAATACTATGGCGCGACTGCGATAAAATCGGTTATGAAGAGTTGAATAAATACGCTAACCGTTTTGATTTATATGCTAAAGAGAAAACATTTGATGTTATTTATATCAATGGCGATCATAACCTACCAACTGCATTTACAGTTGATGAAGAAGACGGTGAAATCGTCCGTAGTTTGAAAATTCGCCAGATCGAACCTGAGTTCCTAAACTTAATGTTTGCTGAGGAGGTTTAAGAATGGCTAAAAAACCCACTACCGGAAAAGCCGTCAAAAAGCAGACTAACAGCAAATTAAGTTTTCATAAGCAGCTGGTTTTAAATCGCTTTATGTTCCGTTTTTTTAAAGACGGTACACTGCATGGTTTGAAAATCCGTTTAGGTGAAGACCGATTTGAAGGTATTCATGAAGATGGCCAAAGCCTGTTCTTCCATGAGTTAAGTAACTACTTATTCGAGGTCGATCTCATCGACCTCGATGAATTACGTCGCTACGATCTTAATATTGTTAAGCACTGGCAACAAATAACAGAGCATCGTAATCTTAAAGAAGATACTGTATTGAATATGAAATATTTTCAATACCTGTCTCTTTTGTTTACTGAGATCTATCTCGATTGGTACTTCAATCGTAAACAAGAATTACTTGATGGTCTTAACAGTGAACTCAATATATACAATGCTGAAAATAATGAAACAGCAAAGGATAGAGCTAATCAGTTTAAATCATACATCCTGGATGATTTGAATAAACTGGCATACTGGAATGCTACAGGTTCCGGTAAGACATTGTTATTACATGTAAATATTTTACAGTACCTACATTACTATCAGAATGGTAATACTCATCATTATCCGGATAAAATCATCCTGCTTACGCCAGACGAACGTCTTTCACAACAACACTTGGATGAGTTGTATAATTCTGGTTTTTCCCACATTCAGTTGTTTGATAAGAACAAATCAGCTCCGTTTAAAGGTACCGTTGAAGTTATTGATATCAATAAACTTGCTGATGACATGGGTGATAAAACCGTTGCTGTTGAGGCATTTGAAGGCAACAATCTGGTTCTAATTGATGAAGGTCATAAAGGAACAGGGACTGCTGCTGGTGCCTGGATGCGTCGTCGCGACAAATTAACACGAGACGGTTTTGCATTCGAATACTCGGCTACTTTTGGACAAGCAGTATCTGGCGGAAATAATGTTGAAGCTGTCGAAGCCGAAATCAAAAAGAAAAAAGCAAAATTACTCTTTGAGACAACTGCATTAGGAAAACTGACTGCTGAGCAGTTAGAAAAATTAGAGCTGACCTCAGAGGAGTTACGTGATGCGCGTATTCAGGCCACAAGAGAAGTTTATGGTAAATCAATTCTATTCGACTATTCCTATAAATTTTTCTATGAAGATGGCTATGGAAAAGAGTCTCTGATTCTTAACCTTAATCCCAATGAAGATAAAAAAGATGAGCATCGCTACGAATACTTCACTGCTTGTTTACTCAGTTTTTACCAGCAACAATATTTATTCAATAAGAATAAAGATAAGTTAGGCGAATTCAACATTGAAAAACCATTATGGGTCTTTGTTGGCAACACTGTCAGTGGTGAAGACTCGGATATTCACGCAGTACTGCGTTTTTTAGCATGGTTTTTAAACAATGAAGTACAAGCAAAATCATGGATTCGGGATCTTGTTGAAAATAAAGCCAGAATTCTGGATACCAAAGATCGTAACATCTTTGAAAAACGCTTCACTGCTCTAATAAATGGACCGGAAGATATCTATTTGGATATCCTTGCTCGCCTGTTTAATACCACACATTCAGGTCAGCGGTTAAGAGTATTAAATTTGATCGGAAGTAAAGGTGAACTTGCATTACAGGTCGGTGAAGCAGAACCTTTTGGTTTGATCAATATTGGCGATTCACCCTCTCTTTATAAAATGTGCGAGGAAGATACGACGTTCGATTATCAAAGAGACGATTTTGCCAAGTCTCTGTTCCATACGTTGAACGATAAAGATTCCCAACTGCATATCTTAATTGGGTCCCGAAAATTTACTGAGGGCTGGAGCAGTTGGCGTGTATCAACTATGGGTCTACTCAATATGGGGCGTGGGGAAGGCTCACAGATTATTCAGCTTTTTGGTCGCGGGGTACGCCTGAAAGGTCGCAACTATTCTTTAAAAAGAAGCACACCAGGAGAACGTCCTAAAGGACTGCATCTGGAGAAATTAGAGACACTGAATATTTTCGGTGTTCGTGCTGACTATATGGCAACATTTAAACAATATCTCGAAGACGAAGGAATAACGCCAAGTGATGAGATCCTAGAGCTAAATTTTGAAACTCGGCCAAACATGCCTAATACAAAGCTTAAAACACTTAAGCTCAAAGATGGCTACAAGGATAATCAAAAAAACGGCTTCAAGCGTGTTTACTTTCCTGAGCTTTATGAGGTTCCTGCTGAACTGCAAGGCAAGATAAAGCATCCACACATCAAACTCGATTTATATCCTAAACTTGAGTCGATTGATACGAGCAGGAAGGGTGACAATACACCTGTTAATGTCAGAAACGAGGCTAAATTAGATTATAAAGTAATCAGTGCGTTTGATTTTGATCGTCTTTATCTCGCTATTCAGGCCTATAAACTACAGCGTGGATGGTCAAATTTACGTCTGGATAAACAACGGTTGATCGATTTTTGCCTTGGAAAGGCGAATATCGCAAACAATTGGTACACGCTTTCGATTCCGGCATCGGAGCTCGAAATTAAGCAGTATTCCGATATTGCTAAGCAAGAAGATATTATGCTTCGCCTTCTGACTGATTATACCGACCGCTTTTATAATGCATTAAAGAATGCTTATGAAGGTCAATTCTATGAAATAACTCAAGTCAATGAAGACGATCCATGCATGATCAAAATGTATCACTTTGAAATTGAAGAGTCTGATGACGGTCTGGATTATACAAAGCGACTTGAGCAATTGCAGCAGATCGTCGCTCAAGGTGATATTGGTAAAGCTAAATCCTGGAACGCTCCCGGCATGATTGCTGTAACCTTCGACAAGCATCTATATTATCCTCTTCTTTCAATTGAGAAAAATGCTGATTTACCGCTAAAAATGCGTCCAACCGCCTTTGATGCACCGAGCGAAATTACCTTCATTAAGGATTTACAAGAATTTATTGAAACACCAAAAGGTCAAAAAACCATCGGCAATAAGAACTTATACTTGTTGCGCAATGCTGATTCCAAAGCTAAAGGCTTAGGTTTCGCTACTGCGGGTAACTTCTATCCTGACTTTTTATTGTGGCTAGTTGATGATGAAAGTGGGAAGCAATGGTTAAGCCTGATTGATCCAAAAGGTATTAGAAATCTGAATCTTGACGATGCTAAATTTGGCTTGTACAAGGAAATAAAAGAGCTTGAGAAGAAATTATCTGATGATAAATTAAGCCTAAGTGCGTTTATTATTTCTGAAACTCGTTTCGTTGATTTAATAAATGTATCCGAACCTAAAGATAAAATTGAAGAACGTAACGTACTCTTTATAGAGGATACTGGTTCTATTTATCTGGAGAAGCTTTTCAAAAAGATGGTTGCTTAACAACCATTCTTCTTGCCCCATTTCTTATTTAAGATATGGGGCAAGCATCACAACCAATGTGCAGGAACTTCTAAATCGAAAGCTCGTGATACATGATTCAGTGTGTTCATTATTTCAGCATGCTTGGATTGATCTATAGGCTGACCAGCCTTTCGCAGCTCAAGTAGTTTTTGCAACTCCGGGAGAGAGAACATTTCTAATTTATAAAAATTACTCCACGTTGCTTGACCAAAAAGATTATAAATGGTTTCCGTACTATCTCTTTCACTAGCAAGCCTTTTCTCACCCGAGATTTTTGTTAATGCATCCTCTGCTTCATCTTTATCTTCGTAAGTGTTTAGCAATTTCATTATAATACTCATATTTATAATAACAGTCCACAGAATATACCATAACTCATTATATTCTTTCAATATTGAATATATTACATCAACGATAATCAGTATAAAAATAGCCATCCGAAAAAAGATGGCTTAATAAAAGAATTTGTCTAAACCTGACGCCTCTCAAGGCTATTATAAATTGCCTCAATCTCGCCCTTCAGGTTATCACCGCAATAAACCATCGATGTATCGTATCGTTCATATCGCGCTTCACGTGTCGCGCTAAACCAGTTGAACGATCCCACGCACAGCAAACCATCATCACCAATAACAATTTTGCTATGAACACGATTGACCAGTTTTGTCGCAATACCAAGGGTGTTCAGTTTCTCCAGCGCCGCTTTGAGGTTCTGCTGCTTCTCTTTTCGCTTCTCAAAATCATTATGTTCAGTGTTGTAGCTTCTGTCAGTGACTACCGTGACGTTAATACCACGTGAACACGCCGCAATCATGGAATCAAGAAAACCGGTTTGCTCCAGCTTTTGCCAGGTCAGCCATGGAGAGACTATCGTGATGTGTTTACCGGTATTTTCAAACGTCTGATTCAGGAAATTATCATGCTGCTCCACACCATGGAGGGTGTAGATTTTGGTCTCGGAAGTTTTTAAATCCTCACGCTCTTTATAGTCAAAAAAGAGTGCATTTTTCTCTGACTCAAAGAGATATTTTGCCAGTAATCCCCGCGGAGATGAGGCTGGCTGGATCTCAAACAGGTCCATATCGCCGAAGACAAGGAAACTGTCCTTAGCTCGGGAGACAGCAACGTTCAGCATGCTGTTATCGCTATCAATAAACGCGCCGTCTTCATGCTTTGAATAGACTGGCGAGAATATAACAATCGCTCTTTCAGCGCCCTGAAGAGAATGCACGGTGCCTACTGTAAGCGACTTTTCATTCGCGCCTGCGCTGATGCCTTGTTTATCCAGCGCCTGTTTGATGGTCGATACCTGCGCACTAAAAGGCGTCACGATACCGACAACTTCATGAAGCGATTTACCATAATACGCTTCAATACTTTGCTGGTTATCTGTCAGCCAGGCCGCTATCGTTTCAGCCTCCAGCAAATTATATCGGCTTCCGCTACTTGCCAGCTCTCCTTTACCATCAATATGGAGATAACCCATTGCGGGCATTAAATTGCTCTCTTCACATCCTCTTTTAGGCAACAACTTACCGTGATAGCAAAGCGTATTGCAGTATCCAATAATATTATCGAAGCACCGGCGGTGTTCATATAAGTACATGCCACGTGCCAGTTCGGGATCATATTGATAGCGTGAAGCACACTGCGCTATTTTCATGACGCTGCCAGATGCGGCGCTTTTACCAAGCTCTGCGATTGCCGTATATTTCTCAGTAATCTCTTCTTGCGTACTGCCTGACAGAATTTTTTCCGCCAGCATGTTACCTATATCAATAGCAGGAGTAATACTCCATATTGGCGGGATCTGTTCCGTATCACCAATCACTAATGCCTTTTTAGCCAGAGCAAACGAAGCAGCAGCCACTTCAGGAAGCACCTGCCCGGCTTCATCGACAATGAGTAAATCGGCAAAATCATATAAATAACTTTTCTCGAATTTACGTTGTCCTTTATGTTCACTTATCTGCATATTGCCGGGCAGCATATAGCAGGTCATGACCACGCATGGGGTAAGTTTCATTCGGCGTTGCCAGCGAGCGGCTACTCCTTTAGCACCTTTCTTGCCCTTTTCTTTCTGCAGATCATCGATCTTCGCCATATCCATCAACCAACGACCTTCCCAGTAGTGGGTCGCCAGTAAGAATGCAGGGAAGCGGATTTGCGTATCAGCCAGCTCATCTGCCTGTGAGAAGCTCAGTTCCTCGCCCCCCTCATACCCTAAATCAAGTGCCAGCCTCTGCCATTCCTGAGCCGCCTGCTGTTCTTTAAGAACGATTTCATGCGCGGAGTCAATCTGCTGCCGGTAGGTTGTCTGCTCGCGCTCGGCGGAATTAAGCAACCCATCGATATTACGTTCGATGGTTTCAGGATCAGACCACTGATTTCCCGCAATCAGCGCACCTAATTTATCTTCGAGAAACAGTTGTATTTGGTACTGCCGCTTACTGCGAACCGCTGGTAGCCATGAAAATAATGGATAGATCAGTGATTCACTGGCCCGATATTTTTTCCATTCCGCTTTAGCACTTTTTAGTAGAGTGACATTTTGTTCTTGCCCGGAAAGTAATTTATTTAAATTATCGAGATATTGCTTAATGTCGTTAGCAATAAGCTCACGCGCTGCCCGAACCTGGCTTAACGTTTGCCATACAGCGTTCAGCCTTACCAGTTGTTCGGATTTTGCTGCCAACTGACCATGCAGGAGTTCAATAACCTTTTCAGGGGATGAACACTCTTTTTCAGGAAAGGCTGCCTTAGCTTTCTCCAGATAAAACAGCTGTGCATCCTCTACATACTCTTTTGACTCAACCTGGTTGAAGAAATCTTCAGTTTGATATTTTTTGGCGGCCTCGGCTTTACGAGTGCTTGAGGGAAAATAAGCGCCGAAGCTTTTCAGCTCTGGCAACCATCGTCCGGCCATTGCACCAGTGCCCTGGGAAAAATCTTTCCCGAACGCCTCGATAATGTTCGTTACAGCCTGGTTATTCGTTGAAGTCGCGATAATAACCGGAGGTTCCGCTTTTTCGAGAGCCGCTCTGGCCCACTGTGTGGCGATGATAGAAAGCACCAGCGTGGTTTTTCCGGTTCCCGGGGGACCATTAACGGCAAGGATATCGCCATGCCTCGCATCCAGAAAATGGCTTAAGGCATCGCGCTGAGCCTTTGCCAGCGGAAACTTATCCCCGGAGTGTCCAAGTCTGTCGCTGAATTTTGCTTCCGGAGGAAGTAATGACTCTGCAGCATGAACCTCTCGCGAGGCGAAGCGATTGAAGAGCGGCACATCCTTTTTGCAAATAAGCAGGTGATCATAAAGCGAAAGGATATGGAAACTGGCGCCGCCAGATTGCGCCGTTTTAACAATATAACCGTGCTCAGCGAGTTCATATTGCTCGGGATTTTTAATCCAGTCGCCGACAACATTCTTCAGTAGCCTCTCTGAATCATCCAGATATTGACGCCAATCCTGCTGCCAGGCTGCATATCGTGCTTCTCGTTCTTCATCTGTTTCGGCGGTCTTATCAACGCTGTCATCAAAGTTGATAGAGAATGAGGTATGTGTCGTTTTATATTTATCATACTGCCCAATCTCACCAATTGAAAATGCCCCTTTTGGCAAAGGTTCAAGCAGGTCTCTGGGAATGGAGGTCGCTGGCGTCGGATATAAAAAACCTTCACGGCTCAACAGGGCTGGCGTCACTATCGGGGTAACAATATCAGGCGCACCAGCGGAATGGTCCTTTCCACGCTGCAGTAACCGGAAATAAACCTTTGGCCGCAAGATGACATCGACTGTTTCGACGTCGTCTTTTTCTCCCTCAAAAAATTTACCGACGATCGTTTCGTCAAGACGTCCCGCCGCTATCCCATGCCAGTGAGTGAAATTTTTGGCATCTTTGCGTTCAAAACTGCCCTTTCCTGACTCAGCATCTGCCAGCGAATTGCGCCAGTATGAGGCAAACCCTAAAGCATTGTCATCCATTACCAGTCCTATGTTTCAATGAAACCCATTGATTTATCGAATATAAAATCACCGTATGGATAACTATTGTCCACGTTGAAAGGCTGGCTGCAATGTTTTGTTCACGCTTCGATAAAAATACTCAGGTTATACGGAGTTCAGAAAACGACCATATCATGCTGCATGTCACATAAAAGCGTTATAACTGAACCAGAAGAGGGTTACCGGTTACGTAGCACGTTCCAGAAACCCGTGAGCTCGACTGGGCAGCGTTCAGTGCAATACTGGAACCTGTAAGCTCAGAAAATAACGCTGTCGAATGTTCCGCCGACCAGATTATGTTACTGGCGCCCCATTCGCGCGCCACGGACTCGAACGTATAAAGGGGCTCTCCACCCCGCTTGTCCTCTCTGCGTTTTTCCGCCGGATTAATGCCTTCTAAAATAAGCCTTCTTCTATCCGCTTGCTTCTCCCTTACCAGTGCGAGAGAAATGAGCGGATAAGGGCCTAATGCCATGCGGTTCTCTTTGTTTCCAAAGCGAAATTTCAGATACCACAGCTTGGATCCGCTGGGGTTCACCTGAATGTAAAGACCGTGGCAGTCAAAGAGCCTGTATGCCTTGCCAGGCGGCTGGCATGCCGGATTGCGAGATCTGTAAGCGCCATTTGGGGGTCACTCCTCTATCGAACCGGATTTACCCCTTTTTGCCCCCAGAGCGCGTGGATGTCAATGGATGAAAAATGACCAACACGTAAAGGCAATAAAATAAATATGGTTATTAGCGAAAAATAAATTATCTTTGAATTACAGACAGATATGGACGAACCTGGACAGAAATGGACACAAAAAAAAGCTACCATTAGGCAGCTAATTATTGCATCACTTGGTGCGAAGGCCGCACCGCGATTCTCGACGTAACCTATTGAAGTAAATAAGATTACAAAACAAGAGAACCGCTATATATACTCACATGTATACTCATGCGCGATTCTCTGAAAACGCAGTTAACTTAAAATCACGCCTCATCTTCTTCCACAGGTTCAAGCGCGTCAAGTCCCCTCCAGAACGGTGAACAACTCTCCATTTAACCTGCAAGCCATTCAGAACCCGTCAAAGATAAAATCGAGAGCATTTTTGATGGTTTGCCTGTGGGAACGAACATCCATCACCTCATCACCAATCTGCGAAAGCCTGATACTCGCCATTTCGTGAGTCATCACCAGATAGTCATTACCTTCCACATTCAGAGTGGGCGTGAGACGCTTAACTGGGTTATTTACCAACCTGCTCACAGGAAACAATGGGATAACCATGCGAGTATGCAGTTCATCAATAATATCGCTTTGCACATCAAGTAAATAAGGATAAGCCTTGCTGTTTCCTTTATTGCGATAAACCATGTATTGCATGATTAAAACGTCCTGTAATCGTCCGATAAAAGGCCGTGCTCATCAGTAATACGATTGAGCTCCTGCAAACCCGCTCTATTTTCTGCTTTCCAGCGTTCAACGCCTGTGGCACTGATTTCCTCTTTCAGCGCAGCGGTAAGCACCGCAGACAGATTAATACCTGCATCACGGGCTTGCTGAAGCAATGCAGGTTCCAGCGTGACACTGACTGTTTTTTTATGTCGTACACTCATACCCGACATAGAGCCTCCTGAAATTACACGTGTAATAAACACATGTATCTAGTATGGGGAGTATTTAAGCAAATGGCAATGAGAGGCGACTATCTCGGATAGCAACATCTTTGCCTGTCAGGTTTCCTTTAAACGGTTGGCAAAATCTACCATATCCGAATGACTCACCACACGACCAGCATCCACATCGGCAAGACCGGCCTGGATGCTCTGGTGACGTCGCTCTCTTTCAGCCAGCATGGAGAGTAATGCTTCCTTTATGACCCAGCTCTTTGAACGATCCAGCTCTACAGCCAGATTTTCAACAGCAGCAGCCAACTCAACTGGAATCTGGGCGCTGATGGTCTGTTTAGCGGAAGAAGCCATAGGGATTACCTCGTTTAATAATACTTAATAACTCCTATTAAGATTAGCATAGAGGTGCCTATAAAAACATCATATCTTATTTCGCAGGCAACATCCCCGGATAGTGTTTCGCCACGATATCATTCATCTTCTCCATCAGATCCAGACGCTTGAACGTGATATATCCGCTGCCCTTCTGGAAGTAGCGAATAGACATCTTTTCATCTTTATGCGGGTCACGGATACGCAGAGTTGGCGCGGCCCTTCGCCACACAAGCCCCGCAGACGGCAACCAGCGGCGAACGGTTCCGGCATGTAACTGGCAACCGGTTATCTCATTGATTTTTATTGCCAGAAGTTCTGTACTCCAGCGGGAACGCTGGTAGCCAAAATCACCGGGAGAGTGTTTTACCAGCTCACGTAACAGCGTGCAGATATGCTCAAACGGCGAGCGACAGGTACGCCCGGCAGGTAATGATTTCAGACCTTCAATACCCGACAACGTGAACCAGTTAATCCAGCGACCGACGGAGGAACGGGCACAGCAGAGCGTTCTGGCAACGTCGCTGACGCGATCGCCCCGGTGCAGCATCAGCATGGCAGTCAGCCTGCGGGCATAATTTTTATCGTGCGTTTTATGGATAGCTTTCTACATCAGGCGTCGTTCGTCACGGGGAATTGGTGCTATGATCGGCATCGCTCAGTCCGGCTGGTGATTTGTGATTTTTGGCGATTGATCAGATCGCACAATCCGGGCTGAGTTCCCTCAAAGTGATCTACTATTTGGCGCAGCTATTTAGGTTTTACAAGTAAGGACATGCCGTCGCCGTCAACAAGTGAATACTCTTTCTCCTCAGGTTTCGCAGAACGAACTTTAGTATCCGTTAGGGCCATAATGGTCCTCCTTCCATTGGTATCTCGTGAGCATACAAGCAATATAGAATCGGAAAATATACTCATTAGTATACTCACAAGCTTGTTGATGTGGGTTGACCCAGGTTGAATTCAGTTGAGGTGAAAAGCGGGTAAAGCCTTGTATAGCGCGGATTTCAGGCATAAAAAAAGACCTCAATTGAGGTCCATTTACATGCTTTTGGTGCCGAAGGCCGGACTCGAACCGGCACGTATTTCTACGGTTGATTTTGAATCAACTGCGTCTACCGATTTCGCCACTTCGGCACTGAAGAGGTATGCGGAAAACGTTGTGGATTATACCTGTCATACGCCGCCATGCAAGCACGAGCATACACCTGTACCGCTAAGTGCTGAAAATTTCAGCAGCGTTGAGTATTAAATAGAATAATCAGGCTACTTCCCGCCTTCTCCAGCAGATTAACGCCGGGCGTCCCTTGCCTCCATGCTCTACACTTTTCAGTTCAACACCACATTAAGGGAAACACAATGACGATAATAAAAAGCTACGCCGCCAAAGAGGCGGGCGGCGAGCTCGAACTCTATGAATATGACGCGGGAGAACTCCAACCGGAAGATGTCGAGGTACGGGTCGACTACTGCGGGATCTGCCATTCCGATCTGTCGATGATCGACAATGAATGGGGGTTCTCTCAATACCCTCTGGTTGCCGGACATGAGGTCATCGGTCGGGTGGCCGCACTCGGCAGCGCGGCACAGGATAAGGGGCTAAAAGTCGGCCAGCGCGTTGGAATAGGCTGGACGGCGCGCAGCTGCGGACACTGCGATGCCTGTATCAGCGGCAATCAAATTAACTGCCTGGAAGGCGCAGTGCCCACTATCCTCAATCGTGGCGGTTTTGCCGAGAAGCTTCGCGCAGGCTGGCAGTGGGTAATTCCTCTTCCGGAGAATATGGATATGGCGTCCGCAGGTCCGCTGTTATGTGGCGGGATTACGGTCTTTAAACCGCTATTGATGCACCATATTACTGCTACCAGCCGCGTTGGCGTCATCGGTATCGGCGGGCTGGGGCATATCGCCATAAAGCTGTTACATGCAATGGGCTGCGAAGTCACCGCGTTCAGCTCCAATCCATCGAAAGAGCAGGAAGTGCTGGCGATGGGGGCCAATAACGTGGTGAACAGCCGCGATCCGGAAGCGTTAAAAGCACTGGCGGGCCAGTTCGATCTCATTATTAACACGGTCAACGTCGATCTCGACTGGCAGCCCTACTTCGAAGCGCTGACGTATGGCGGCAACTTCCATACCGTTGGGGCCGTATTGAAGCCGCTGCCCGTACCGGCGTTTACATTAATTGCCGGCGATCGCAGTATCTCAGGCTCGGCAACCGGAACGCCATATGAACTTCGCAAACTGATGAAATTCGCCGGACGCAGTAAAGTCGCGCCCACCACGGAACTGTTCGCAATGTCACAAATCAACGAGGCTATCCAGCACGTTCGCGACGGCAAAGCCCGCTATCGTGTAGTGCTAAAAGCTGACTTCTGACCGCCTGACTCAGCGCTTTGATAATGATCAGGAAGCGCTGAGTGCCTGACGAAAAGCCTGTACAGCCTGTCGGCACTGCTCCGTCACGTGCTCGATGTCATGATTAACATCGATACGCGCAATATCATGTTCATCGGCACAGGGTCGCTCCAGCGCGTCAAACTGACTTTGCAGCAGGTCTGGCGGCATAAAATGCCCGGCACGACGCTGCATTCGCTGCAGAATGGTGGCATAATCGCCGTCCAGCCACAGGAAATGTACGTTAGGGCTGCTCTTACGTAAAATATCGCGGTACTGTTTTTTTAATGACGAGCAGACAATAAATCCCGTCTCATTTTTTTTATAAAGACTGTATGAAGCGTCATTTAATCGTTCCAGCCAGGGTAAACGGTCTTCATCAGTTAACGGTATTCCCTGAGACATTTTATCAATGTTTTTCGCCGGATGGAGATCATCGCCGTCAATAAACTTTGCAGAAAATAATTTTGCAATTTTGCTGCCTATTAAAGACTTACCACTACCTGAAACACCCATTAAAATATAGCTTTCCCCGGCCATTTAAATACCTCTGAGTCATATTCCACACCACAATATTACGCCTCTACGTTCGACAATTTCACGTTTTTTAATTTCCATAGAGAAGAACTCTAAGGCACATCACGTTATGCGTAACATTGTAGTGTAACAATTTTCCAGCGTGACATAAGTCACAAATAATGACAAATAAAACCGCTTAAATGCGTTCAGGGTAACTACCTGACCAGTGAGGAATTTATGGAAGTAAAAACTCAATCCTGCGTTGTTGCGGGTAAGCGTGCTGTTGCCGTTACGGAACAAAATATTGAATGGAATAATAAAGGAACACTCGTACAAATTACCCGTGGCGGCATTTGTGGGTCTGACTTACATTATTATCAGGAAGGCAAAGTCGGCAATTTTACAGTAAAAGCGCCAATGATTTTAGGTCATGAAGTGATTGGCAAAATTGTTCATAGCGACTCAGATTTATTACGTGAAGGACAACCGGTAGCGATTAATCCATCGAAGCCTTGCGGTCATTGCAAATACTGTCTGCAGCATGAAGAAAACCACTGTACTGAAATGCGTTTCTTTGGCAGCGCCATGTATTTTCCGCATGTCGATGGCGGTTTTACCCGATTTAAAGCTGTCGATACCGTTCAGTGCATTCCCTGGCCGGAACAGGCAGACGAAAAAGCCATGGCCTTTGCCGAACCGCTGGCGGTTGCCATTCATGCGGCTCATGAGGCGGGCGATCTGCAAGGCAAACGCGTCTTTATCTCCGGCGTTGGCCCTATCGGCTGCCTGATTGTTAGCGCGGTAAAAACGCTGGGCGCGGCGGAAGTGGTATGTGCTGATATCAGTACCCGTTCTCTCTCGCTGGCCCGGCAGATGGGCGCGGATACGCTGGTGAACCCACAGCATGACTCTCTCGATGACTGGAAAGCAGAAAAAGGGTATTTCGATATCAGTTTTGAAGTCTCTGGGCATCCTTCCTCTATCTCAACGTGTCTGGAAGTCACACGGGCCAAAGGCGTGATGGTGCAGGTTGGCATGGGCGGCGCAGTCCCCAACTTCCCGATGATGATGCTAATAAGCAAAGAGATCTCCCTGAAAGGCTCTTTCCGCTTTACTACCGAATTTAATACTGCGGTTTCCTGGCTTGCCAACCGCGTTATCAATCCGCTGCCGTTACTGAGCGCGGAATATCCATTTACCGACCTGGAAGCGGCGCTGATCTTTGCCGGAGACAAAACACAGGCGGCAAAAGTTCAGCTCGTTTTCTGAGAAAGTAAAATAAGGGACACTATCATGAACGATCTTTTTTCACTGGCAGGTAAAAATATCCTTATCACCGGAGCCGCTCAGGGAATTGGTTATTTGCTGGCGACCGGTCTTGGTCGCTATGGCGCGCGCATTATTGTTAACGATATTACCCCGGAGCGCGCCGAAACAGCCGTGACGAAACTTCAGCAGGAAGGGATAAAGGCTATTGCCGCTCCCTTTAATGTCACCCATAAACAGGACATTGAAGCTGCGGTTGAACATATCGAAAAAGATATCGGCGTCATTGACGTCCTGATAAATAACGCCGGTATCCAGCGCCGTCATCCGTTTACTGAGTTTCCCGAGCAGGAGTGGAACGACGTCATCGCCGTAAATCAGACCGCGGTTTTTCTCGTCTCTCAGGCCGTTACGCGCCGTATGGTGGCGCGGCAGGCAGGAAAAGTGATCAACATCTGTTCGATGCAAAGCGAGCTGGGCCGCGACACGATTACGCCATACGCCGCATCGAAGGGTGCCGTGAAGATGCTGACTCGCGGCATGTGCGTGGAGCTGGCGCGTCATAATATCCAGGTCAACGGTATTGCGCCGGGATACTTCAAAACGGAGATGACCAAAGCGCTGGTTGAAGATGAAGCCTTCACCTCCTGGCTATGCAAACGTACGCCTGCCGCACGCTGGGGCGATCCCCAGGAGCTTATTGGCGCAGCGGTGTTTCTCTCGTCAAAAGCCTCCGACTTTGTTAACGGACATCTGCTGTTTGTCGATGGCGGTATGCTGGTTGCCGTCTGACCAGGGAAATACGACGCAGCGCGTAAGCGCTGCTATTTTGGCGCTAATAAGAGAGACGAATATGCCATTAATAATTATTGCGGCAGGCGTTGCGCTGCTGTTGGTCTTAATGATTGGCTTTAAAGTTAACGGCTTTATCGCCCTTGTTCTGGTTGCCGCCGTGGTGGGATTTGCCGAAGGGATGGGCGCGCAAGACGTCCTGCACTCCATACAAAACGGAATTGGCGGTACTCTGGGCGGACTCGCCATGATCCTCGGTTTTGGCGCGATGCTGGGAAGATTAATTTCCGATACAGGCGCAGCGCAGCGCATTGCGACGACGCTCATTAATACGTTCGGCAAAAAACGCGTGCAATGGGCGCTGGTGATCACCGGGCTTATCGTCGGCCTGGCAATGTTTTTTGAAGTCGGATTCGTACTGCTGTTGCCGCTCGTTTTTACGATTGTGGCCTCATCGGGACTGCCCTTGCTGTATGTCGGGGTTCCAATGGTCGCCGCCTTATCCGTTACGCACTGCTTCCTGCCGCCGCATCCCGGCCCTACCGCTATTGCGACAATTTTTGAGGCAAATCTCGGTACGACCCTGCTGTATGGGTTAATCATTACCATACCGACCGTGATTGTTGCCGGCCCTCTGTTTTCAAAATTGCTGGCGCGATTTGAAAAAGCGCCGCCTGAAGGATTATTTAATCCTCACCTATTCAGTGAAGAGGAGATGCCGTCATTCTGGAACAGTATTTTTGCCGCCGTGATCCCGGTCATTCTGATGGCCATCGCAGCGGTATGTGAAATCACGCTGCCAAAAACGAATGCCGTGCGGGTTTTCTTCGAATTTATCGGTAATCCAGCAGTGGCGTTGTTTATTGCCATTATCATCGCCATTTTTACGCTGGGCCGACGCAATGGACGTACGGTTGAGCAGGTGATGGATATCGTCGGCGAGTCCATTGGCGCTATTGCGATGATTGTTTTTATCATCGCGGGCGGCGGCGCGTTTAAGCAAGTGCTGGTGGATAGCGGCGTGGGCCAATATATCTCGCAATTAATGACCGGCACCTCGCTATCTCCGTTATTAATGTGCTGGACGGTAGCCGCCGTGCTGCGTATTGCGTTAGGTTCCGCGACCGTGGCCGCGATAACCACAGCGGGCGTCGTATTGCCGATTATTAACGTAACCCACGCCGATCCGGCGTTAATGGTACTGGCGACAGGCGCGGGAAGCGTTATTGCATCACATGTTAACGATCCCGGTTTTTGGCTGTTTAAAGGGTATTTTAATCTTAGCGTCGGGGAAACCCTACGCACCTGGACCGTTATGGAAACATTGATTTCTGTCATGGGGTTGCTGGGCGTACTGGCGCTGAATGCGGTTCTGCATTAATTCATCATCCGCAGCCCAATTAACCATGGGGGCGACGTTCCCGCCCCCGGTACTGGAGAAAACATGAGGAATCACAGAATTTCTTTGCAGGATATCGCTACGCTTGCAGGCGTGACAAAAATGACGGTGAGCCGTTACATCCGCTCACCGAAAAAAGTCGCCAGGGAAACCGGCGAGCGTATTGCGCAGATCATGGAGGAAATTAACTACATACCAAATCGCGCGCCAGCTATGCTGTTAAACGCGCAAAGTTACACTCTGGGCGTGCTGATCCCCTCTTTTCAGAACCAGTTGTTTGCCGACATTCTTGCCGGGATTGAATCCGTAACGTCGGGTCATAACTACCAAACTCTCATTGCGAATTACAATTACAATCGCGATTCGGAAGAAGAGTCCGTTATCAATTTACTGTCTTACAATATCGACGGCATTATTCTTTCAGAAAAATATCATACCCTCAGAACCGTCAAATTCCTGCGCTCAGCTACCCTTCCGATTGTAGAACTCATGGATATCCAGGGCGACCGCTTAGATATGGAGGTAGGGTTTGATAACCGTCAGGCCGCCTTTGATATGGTCAGTACCATGCTGGATAAACGCCAGCGGCGAAAAATCCTCTATCTGGGTTCAAAAGACGATATCCGAGATGAGCAGCGTTATCACGGCTACTGCGATGCGATGACGCGCCGGGGGCTGGCGCCGTTGCGCATCAATCCCCGCGCTATCTCCTCTATCCATCTGGGGATACAGCTAATGCGTGATGCGCTTACTGCGCACCCGGACGTGGATGGCGTCTTTTGTACAAATGACGATATCGCAATGGGCGCTCTACTGTGGTGCCGCGAGCGTCAACTGGCCGTACCGGAGCAGATCTCCATCGCCGGCTTCCACGGTCTGGAGATGGGCAGGCAAATGATACCGAGCCTCGCCAGCGTAATTACCCCTCGTTTTGAGATCGGGCGCAGAGCCGCGCAGATGTTGCTCAACAAAATTAAAAATAACGATCTCAACCATAATACGATTGATTTGGGTTATCAGATTTATCACGGCAGCACGTTATAAATTTTTTGATCTACTTTTTCCCGCAGCTTGCCTGAGCTTAACGCGTAGCCAAAAGCGCCACGCGTCAGGTTACGCGCTACATCATTCGAGGAATACCAGGCTGTCTGCCGGATGGCGGCGCTAACGCCTTATCCGGCCTACGGGTCCGGAGTAGGCCTGAAAAGCGCAGCGCCATCTACTGTGATTACGACTTACGCAGCATTAGCCACAGGCTAATCAGGAAGAAAGACGCGCTCGGCAGCAGCGCGCCGACAATCGGCGGAATGCCGTATACCAGCGTCAGCGGGCCAAAAATCTGGTCGAGGACGTAAAAGACGAAGCCGAAGCTAATCCCCGTCACCACGCGCACGCCCATCGGCACACTACGCAGCGGTCCAAAGATAAACGACAGCGCCATCAGCATCATCACCGCCACGGAGAGCGGCTGGAAGATTTTACTCCACATATTGAGCTGATAACGTCCGGCGTCCTGTCCGCTCGACTTCAGATATTTAACGTAGTTATGCAGACCGCTGATGGAAAGCGCATCCGGGTCCAGCGCCACCACGCCTAACTTATCCGGCGTCAGATTCGTTTTCCAGGTGCCGCTCACCGTCTGCGAACCGGTGATCTGTTTCGGGTTTTGCAGATCGGACTCATCCACCTGCGACAAACGCCAGACCTTATGCTCCGGGTCGAATTTTGCCGAAGCGGCGTAACGCACCGACTGCAAACGACGCTGATCGTTGAAAGCGTAAATACTAATGCCGGCCAGCTCCTCGTCGCCCTTCACCCGTTCAATATAGACAAAGTTATTCCCGTCTTTCGCCCACAGACCTTGCTGGGTGGAAAGCAGCGAACCGCCATACATCGCCTGCGCACGATAGTTACGCGCCATCTGCTCGCCCTGCGGGGCGACCCATTCGCCGATCGCCATGGTTAACAGCACCAGAGGGATAGCCGTTTTCATCACCGACAGCGCCACCTGCATACGGGTGAAACCCGATGCCTGCATCACCACCAGTTCGCTACGCTGCGCCAGCATCCCCAGTCCCAGCAGCGCGCCAAGCAGCGCCGCCATAGGAAAGAAGATCTGGATATCCTTAGGTACGCTGAGCAGGGTGTACATACCCGCGCCCAGCGCGTCGTAGTTACCCTGCCCCGCTTTTTTCAGCTGATCGACAAACTTGATGATCCCGGAGAGCGACACCAGCATGAACAACGTCATCATGATGGTGGTAAAAATGGTTTTACCGATATAGCGGTCAAGTACACCAAATGGCTGCATTATACCGCTCCTTTACGCAGAAAACGGGCACGCAGGCGGCGGACCGGCACCGTATCCCACAGGTTTAAACCAATCGCCAACGCCAGATAGATCAGGTTGACCGCCCACATCCAGATAACCGGGTCCAGTTTGCCTTTACCGCCATTCGATTTAATGGAGGTCTGGATCAGGAAGAACAGCAGATAAAGCAGCATGGCGGGCAACATAGACAAGACGCGCCCCTGACGTGGATTCACCACGCTGAGCGGCACGACCATCAGCGCCATCATAAATACGGTAAAGACTAACGTGATACGCCAGTGCAGCTCGGCGCGAGCGCGATCGTTGTCGGTATTCCACAGCGTGCGCATGTCCATCTGGTCGGTATCGTTCGGGTCCAGCGCCACGGCCTGATGGCCAATAATCGCCTGATAGTTCTGGAAGTCGGTGATGCGAAAATCGCGTAGCAACGCCGTCCCTTCAAAACGCGTCCCTTTGTTTAAGGTGACAACCTGGGAACCATCGCGCAACTGAGTAAGGTGTCCGGAATCGGCCACGACCACAGAAGGACGAGCATTGCCCTTAGGGCGAATCTGCGCCAGGAAAACATCGTGGAAGTCGCTGCCATCAACGCTTTCGATAAACAGCACCGAGCTGCCGTTGGTCGCCTGCTGGAATTGCCCCTGCGCCAGCGCCGCCATACCGGGGTTCGCTTTCGCCTCCGCCAGTACTTCATCCTGGTGTTTTGACGACCAGGGGCCGGCCCACATCACGTTAACCGCCGCAAGGATACCGGTAAATAACGCCAGTACCATGGCGGCCTTTACCAGCACGGCTTTGCTCAACCCACAGGCGTGCATGACCGTAATTTCACTTTCGGTATACAGTTTGCCCAGCGTCATCAGCAGCCCCAGGAACAGGCTTAAAGGTAGGATGAGCTGCGCCATTTCCGGTACGCCCAGCCCCAGAAGCGAGAGCACCAGATTTGCGGGAATATCGCCGTCAACCGCCGCGCCGAGAATCCTCACTAACTTTTGACAAAAGAAGATCAAAAGTAAGATGAAGAGTATCGCCAGCTGGCTTTTGAGCGTCTCCCGCACCAGATATCTTATGATTATCACTTTAAATACGCCCGTAAAAACCCATTTTTTTGCTGGAATTTAGCTTGTTTCATGGCTTAAACGTCATTTATTCTCTTGAGTCGTCGAAATCATCGCTAAGATCATTATACTCAGCGGATTCACCTCTCAGAACTTGTTCTGACGTGCCAATGCCGTAATAACGTTAAGATTAACACGAAGTCACCGCAACAGCGGATATGAGTTACGAAAGCTTTCAATTTCTATACTCTAATGGATTTCGAGTTGCAGGCAGGCGGCAAGACTGTGGAGCCCCGGAGCTTACATCAGGTAAGCGACAGGGGTGAGCAGGCGCAGCCAACGCATCTGCAACTTGAAAGACGACGAGTATAGCTGTAGCCACCACTGTTGTCTTTAAGATTCAGGAGCATAGTGCATGGAGTTCAGTGTAAAAAGCGGTAGCCCGGAGAAACAGCGGAGTGCCTGCATTGTCGTGGGCGTCTTTGAACCGCGTCGCCTTTCTCCGATTGCAGAACAGCTCGACAAAATTAGCGACGGATACATCAGCGCATTGCTGCGTCGCGGCGAACTGGAAGGAAAACCGGGGCAGACTCTGTTGCTGCACCATGTTCCTAACGTTCTTTCCGAGCGAATCCTCCTCATTGGTTGCGGCAAAGAGCGCGAGCTTGATGAACGTCAGTATAAGCAGGTTATTCAGAAAACGATAAATACTCTGAATGATACCGGTTCGATGGAAGCCGTCTGTTTCCTGACCGAACTGCACGTCAAAGGCCGCAACAACTACTGGAAAGTGCGTCAGGCCGTCGAAACGGCCAAAGAGACGCTTTATAGCTTTGATCAACTCAAGACCAACAAGAGCGAGCCGCGCCGCCCGCTACGTAAGATGGTCTTTAATGTGCCGACCCGCCGTGAGCTCACCAGCGGCGAACGCGCCATTCAGCACGGTCTGGCCATCGCCGCCGGGATTAAGGCTGCGAAAGATCTCGGCAACATGCCGCCCAATATCTGTAACGCCGCCTACCTGGCGTCACAGGCGCGCCAGTTGGCCGACAGCTACAGCAAAAATGTCATCACCCGCGTCATCGGCGAACAGCAAATGCGCGAACTGGGTATGAACGCTTATCTGGCAGTCGGCCACGGTTCGCAGAATGAATCGCTGATGTCGGTGATTGAGTACAAGGGCAATCCATCCGAAGACGCGCGCCCGATCGTGCTGGTGGGTAAAGGCCTGACCTTCGACTCCGGCGGCATCTCCATCAAGCCATCTGAAGGGATGGACGAGATGAAGTACGACATGTGCGGCGCGGCGGCGGTTTACGGCGTGATGCGTATGGTCGCCGAGCTTCAGCTACCGATTAACGTTATCGGCGTACTGGCGGGCTGCGAAAACATGCCGGGCGGACGCGCATATCGCCCTGGCGACGTGCTGACCACCATGTCCGGTCAAACCGTTGAAGTCCTGAACACCGACGCCGAAGGCCGTCTGGTTTTGTGCGACGTGCTGACCTACGTTGAGCGCTTCGAACCGGAAGCCGTCATTGACGTGGCGACGCTAACCGGCGCCTGCGTGATTGCGCTGGGCCATCACATTACCGGTCTGATGTCGAACCATAACCCGCTGGCGCATGAACTGATTGGCGCGTCCGAGCAAGCGGGCGACCGCGCGTGGCGTCTGCCGCTGGGCGATGAGTTCCAGGAACAACTGGAGTCCAACTTTGCGGATATGGCGAACATTGGTGGTCGTCCTGGCGGCGCTATCACCGCGGGCTGCTTCCTGTCGCGCTTTACCCGTAAGTACAACTGGGCGCACCTGGATATCGCCGGCACCGCCTGGCGCTCCGGCAAAGCGAAAGGCGCGACGGGTCGTCCGGTAGCGCTGCTGTCGCAGTTCCTGCTCAATCGTGCGGGCTTTAACGGCGAAGAGTAAGTTTGAGATTACCCCGTAGGCCTGATAAGGCGTATTAGCGCCGCCATCAGGCGTTTTGCCGGATGGCGCTGCGCTTATCCGGCCTACGGGAGGCATCATGGCAACGCATTTAAATCCACCACAAGAAGCCCCATATATGAAAAATGCGACGTTCTATCTTCTGGACAATGACACTACCGTCAACGGTTTAAGCGCCGTTGAACAACTGGTGTGTGAAATTGCCGCAGAACGTTGGCGCGCCGGCAAGCGCGTGCTGATCGCCTGCGAAGATGAGAAGCAGGCCATTCGGCTGGATGAAGCGCTGTGGGCGAGACCGGCGGAAAGTTTTGTCCCGCACAATCTGGCAGGCGAAGGCCCACGCGGCGGCGCGCCGGTTGAAATTGCCTGGCCGCAAAAACGCAACAGCAGCCCGCGCGATATTTTAATCAGCCTGCGTACAAGCTTTGCAGATTTTGCCACCGCTTTCACAGAAGTGGTAGACTTCGTCCCTTACGAAGAAACTTTGAAACAACTGGCGCGCGAACGCTACAAAGCCTACCGCGTGGCTGGTTTTAACCTGAATACGGCAACCTGGAAATAATGGAAAAGACATATAACCCCCAAGATATCGAACAGCCGCTTTACGAGCACTGGGAAAAGCAGGGCTATTTCAAGCCTAACGGCGACGAAAGCAAAGAGTCCTTCTGCATCATGATCCCGCCGCCGAACGTCACCGGCAGTTTGCATATGGGACATGCTTTCCAGCAAACCATCATGGATACCATGATCCGTTACCAGCGTATGCAGGGTAAAAACACCCTGTGGCAGGTCGGCACCGACCACGCCGGGATCGCAACCCAGATGGTGGTTGAGCGCAAGATTGCCGCTGAAGAAGGTAAAACCCGTCACGACTACGGCCGCGATGCGTTTATCGACAAAATCTGGCAGTGGAAAGCGGAATCCGGCGGCACCATTACCCGTCAGATGCGCCGTCTCGGCAACTCCGTTGACTGGGAGCGCGAGCGCTTCACCATGGACGAAGGCCTTTCCAATGCCGTGAAAGAAGTCTTTGTCCGCCTGTACAAAGAAGACCTGATTTACCGTGGCAAACGCCTGGTGAACTGGGACCCGAAGCTGCGCACCGCCATCTCTGACCTGGAAGTGGAAAACCGCGAGTCCAAAGGCTCGATGTGGCACATCCGCTATCCGCTTGCCGACGGCGCGAAAACCGCAGACGGTAAAGATTACCTGGTCGTCGCCACCACCCGTCCGGAAACCGTACTGGGCGATACCGGCGTGGCCGTGAACCCGGAAGATCCGCGTTATAAAGATCTGATTGGCAAATTCGTTATTCTGCCGCTGGTTAACCGCCGCATTCCGATTGTAGGCGACGAACATGCCGATATGGAAAAAGGCACCGGCTGCGTAAAAATCACCCCGGCGCACGACTTTAACGACTATGAAGTCGGGAAACGTCACGCCCTGCCGATGATCAACATCCTGACCTTTGACGGCGACATTCGCGAAAGCGCGGAAGTGTTCGATACCAAAGGTGAAGAGTCTGACGTTTATTCCAGCGAGATTCCGGCTGAGTTCCAGAAGCTGGAACGCTTTGCTGCCCGTAAGGCCATCGTTGCTGCCGTTGACGCGCTGGGCCTGCTGGAAGAAATTAAACCTCACGATCTGACCGTCCCTTACGGCGACCGTGGCGGCGTGGTTATCGAACCGATGCTGACCGACCAGTGGTACGTCCGTGCCGACGTGCTGGCGAAACCGGCAGTGGAAGCGGTTGAGAACGGCGACATTCAGTTCGTGCCGAAGCAGTACGAAAACATGTACTTCTCCTGGATGCGCGATATCCAGGACTGGTGTATCTCTCGTCAGCTGTGGTGGGGTCACCGTATCCCGGCATGGTATGACAACGACGGCAACGTCTACGTTGGCCGTACCGAAGACGAAGTGCGTCAGGAAAATAACCTCGGTGCCGACGTTCAGCTTCGTCAGGACGAAGACGTTCTTGATACCTGGTTCTCCTCCGCGCTGTGGACTTTCTCCACCCTCGGCTGGCCAGAAAACACCGACGCCCTGCGTCAGTTCCACCCCACCAGCGTGATGGTGTCCGGCTTCGATATCATCTTCTTCTGGATTGCCCGCATGATCATGATGACCATGCACTTCATCAAAGATGAAAACGGCAAGCCGCAGGTGCCGTTCCATACCGTCTATATGACCGGTCTGATTCGCGACGACGAAGGCCAGAAGATGTCCAAATCCAAGGGTAACGTTATCGACCCGCTGGATATGGTGGACGGCATCTCCCTGCCGGAACTGCTGGAAAAACGCACCGGCAATATGATGCAGCCGCAGATGGCGGAGAAAATTCGCAAGCGTACCGAGAAGCAGTTCCCGAACGGCATTGAGCCGCACGGCACCGACGCCCTGCGCTTTACCCTGGCGGCGCTGGCCTCGACCGGTCGCGACATCAACTGGGATATGAAGCGTCTGGAAGGTTACCGTAACTTCTGTAACAAGCTGTGGAACGCCAGCCGCTTCGTGCTGATGAACACCGAAGAGCAGGATTGCGGCTTCAATGGCGGCGAAATGACCCTGTCGCTGGCGGACCGCTGGATCCTGGCGGAATTCAACCAGACCGTTAAAGCCTACCGCGACGCGCTGGACAGCTTCCGCTTCGATATCGCCGCGGGCATTCTGTACGAGTTCACCTGGAACCAGTTCTGCGACTGGTATCTGGAGCTGACCAAGCCGGTAATGACCGGGGGTTCCGAGTCTGAACTGCGCGGCACCCGCCATACGCTGGTCACCGTACTGGAAGGTCTGCTGCGCCTGGCGCACCCGATCATCCCGTTCATCACCGAAACCATCTGGCAGCGCGTGAAGGTCATTTGCGGTATTACCGCCGACACCATCATGCTGCAGCCGTTCCCGGAATATAACGCCGCACAGGTGGATGAAGCCGCGTTGGCCGATACCGAGTGGCTGAAGCAGGCGATCGTCGCGGTACGTAATATTCGTGCGGAAATGAACATCGCCCCGGGTAAACCGCTGGAACTGCTGCTGCGCGGCTGTAGTGAAGAAGCCGTGCGTCGTGTTAACGACAACCGTAGCTTCCTGCAAACCCTGGCGCGTCTGGAAAGCATCACCGTGCTGCCAGCTGATGACAAAGGCCCGGTTTCCGTGACCAAAATCATCGACGGCGCTGAACTGCTGATCCCGATGGCTGGCCTCATCAACAAAGACGATGAGCTGGCGCGTCTGGCGAAAGAAGTGGCGAAAATCGAAGGCGAGATTGCCCGTATCGAAGGCAAACTCTCCAACGAAGGTTTCGTTGCCCGCGCGCCGGAAGCGGTCATTGCCAAAGAGCGTGAGAAGCTGGACGGTTACGCAGAAGCGAAAGCGAAGCTGATTGAGCAGCAGGCGGTTATCGCCGCGCTGTAATCTGAAAGCCTGATGGCGCTTCGCTTACCAGGCCTACACGTTCGCTTATTGAAATGGCGCGATCGGTAGGCCGGATAAGGCATTCACGCCGCCATCCGACAACATGAATTATGGGCCGACGTAAACGTCGGCCTTTTTACATCAGATAAACGGGAAGTAAGGCATGATGCCACGAGAAATCCACATTAGCGGGCCATTTTCCAGCGGCGTCTCATCATTGGTTAACTCAAGTGAATCCAGATCGCCCTGGACCTGTGTATTCTGCGCCAGCCAGCTCACCAGCCCAATTTTCAACCACGGATAAGCCAGCCCTAAGGTCACGCCGGAAATCACAAACACCACCAGTAACCGCCACAGCATACCGTGTGAAGTGACAGAGGAATGAAAACGAATCGAATCGTTCGCCAGTGACAAATTGTTTAAAAACAGGTTGCGTAACGCCACATATAAGTAACTGGTTACCACAATAATCGCGAGAAAATAGAGGAAATAACATGCCATTATCTGGCTATAATATTGCAGAATAAGCGCCCCTCCTGCCTGCGCATTCCCCATCATACTCAAAAGAATCATGTCGGTGAACACCGGCGCGATTAGATAACCAATCACGACAGCAAAAGGGAAAAGGGTCAACATTGCCAACACGCACCCTCTGATGCACGTTTTAACATTAACCTGAATCGAGAAACGATGAATGCCAAAGTTTGCGCCATTGCCAAACAAGGTCATCCATTTGCTGTAGGTAATACCGTTAATAACCCCTATCCCAATAATAGCCAGCAAACCGAGAAAAACGATATTGAACACTAAACCGCCGACGGCGATGGTTACCAGTGAGATAATATAAAGAACAATATAAAGCGCCACCATCAGGAGTACCGGGAGAGCGAACATGTACCACCAGGCGCGCCGCATGGAACACTGGAATCCAAAATGTACGCCATTAAGCGAAGTCATCATCGCCTGATACTGTAATCCTTTCACCGCCATAAAAGGAATAATCGCAATTAATAAGCCGAATAGCGTAAAACCGAGACCGGGATGACCGTGTTCAATAAGAGAGAGGCTAACAATATAAATAATAAAAACTAACAACATACTAATAAATAATGCGCTGCCCGTGGCTTTGTAAGCAAAAGGCTGATTGTTTAGCGTCATATTAGTATAAATATAACGTCGACACTTCACCATCGCCCACGGCGCATAGATTCCCAACGTGATACACGTCAACAAGAAATTCACAAGGCAAATAACAAAATACTTTCCGCCCTTGCCTGTAAACACCAACGTGTGATTATGGTTATCTTTACTACTGATAACGTTATTCATGAATCATATCCCTGACTTGCAGTCTATTAGAATTAATAATAAAAATCAGTAGATTGTTACTGATTCGACTACAATACTATTTTTGTTTAATTTTTCCGCCTTTTATTTTGTCTGATTCAGGATCTCCTTGCGCGTGACTCAAGACGGTGGTATTAAAGTAATCTATAAATAAATTTTAAAAATTGAGCCATATTATGAATAATGTCGCCTCGCCAACGCTCACGGTGCGCCGAATCACTACCGCCGACAATGCCGCTATTGCCCGTGTCATCCGTCAGGTTTCAGCGGAATACGGACTTACCGCCGATAAAGGTTATACCGTTGCCGACCCCAATCTGGATGAACTGTATCAGGTTTATAGCCAACCGGGCGCAGCCTACTGGGTGGTAGAGCAAAACGGTTGTGTGGTGGGCGGTGGCGGCGTGGCGCCGTTATCCTGTAGCGAACCAGACATTTGTGAACTGCAAAAAATGTATTTTTTACCGATGATTCGTGGTCAGGGGCTGGCGAAAAAGCTGGCGCTGATGGCGCTGGATCATGCCCGTGAACAGGGTTTTAAACGCTGCTATCTGGAAACAACGGCTTTTTTACGCGAGGCGATTGCGCTATACGAACGTTTAGGATTTGAGCATATTAGCGAACCGCTCGGCTGCACCGGACATGTCGATTGCGAAGTGAGGATGTTAAAGGATCTCTGAAAACCAGGCGTTTATTTATCCTCGCCAGGTATTATTTTTGCTGATATAAGTAATCCCGGAAACATCCTGTTATCCGGGAATCACTTATTATTCAAGGAAGTTATAAATGAAACGCCTATTATCAGCAATTGTTTTCCCCGCTATGTTTATTAGTATCTCTAATGTATATGCATTAGATATACAGCCCGGCGAATGGAAAATGGAAAATGGAAAATGGAAAATATAGAAATGCGCACCATCAATCCAGATACAAAAGAAGTATTAATGGATGAAAAAAATTCGGGCATAGCGACGCTTATGTGTTATACCCCTAAAATGTCTGAAGATTCTAAAAAAATGGTGAAGGGTTTTTCTACCAGTGCAGGCGGTTGCACGACAACATTTGTAGAAAGTACGGATACCAAACTGATCAATGAGACTGTGTGTAATAATCCTGATGTCAAATCGCACTCTATTGTAGAAACGACGAAAATAAGCGATACAGAATTTGCGATGACCATGAAATCGGATGTCGATGCAGGAGGTAATAAAACAACCTCCATCAACAAAATTAAACAAACTTTTGTTGGCAAGACCTGCTCTGAAGCGTCAAAAGGCGTGAAACAGTAACTATTTCAACACAAAAACCCGTAGTGGTTGATGCAAAAATGGCATTATTCACGGTCAACTTTCGGGAATATAACACTGAGTGAGTTCTTTTTTGCCTGCCGCTGGCAGGCTTTACTCAGAACAGAATATCATGAAAATGACTTTTCCTGCTTGCCAGCAGCTTGATGCTGGGCGGATGACCACCACAAATTTTGCAGACGGCGACAGCGTAAAAGATAAAAACGCTAATCTTTAATTTTACCCTTTATCCGACGGCTGGCACGCCGCTATGAAAACGAAACTCGCGGTCTGGCGACAAGATAAGGTCAGCTTCCACGTCGCCAAAATAGCGCACGCGCGCAGAAATGTCCTCGGTGGAAATCTGCTGCGCCAGCGCCAGGTAATCCTGATAATGCCGCGCTTCGGAGCGCAGAAGCGAGAGATAAAACGTCTGTAAATCCTCATCCAGCCAGGGCGCCAGAGCAGCAAAACGTTCGCAGGAGCGGGCTTCGATATACGCCCCACAAATCAGCTTATCAATTAAGGTGAGCGGTTCGTGCGTGCGTACCGCTTTCAACATTCCTTTCGCGTAGCGGCTGGCGGTGATTTTCACATAAGGAATGTTTCTGGCCTGCATGACCTCGCGTACCTGCCAAAAATGGTGCAACTCCTCTTTAATCAATAACACCATACGGTCGATAAGCTGACGACCCCAGGGGTCATCAGTTTGCGGCATGGCGCTTTTGCTAATCTGTTTATGCAGGGCAACAAAATCCGGCTCCGGCCCCTGACGAAACGTGAACGCCTCGTAAGGTTGCAGCCAGGCGAGCAGCGCGTCGGCGCCCGATTTATCGGCGACATATTTACGCACCAACAGCAACGCGGTTTGCGCAGCCTTCAGTTCGCAGATCAAGTGATCGGTAAGCAGAAGAGGAAGATTTTGCGGATCGCGGGCCTGGACAATCCACGCCTGCGGCGTCGGGCAATGCAGGAAATTAAGCACCGGAGAGAGTATTTGCGGGTAATTCATACGTAACCTGTTAAAAAAATACGACAGCAGACGCTGCCGTACCGTCATACTATACAGCTTTAGTGACGCACGCCGTCGTCATCTTCATCGACATAATCGTCGTCGTCACCCTCTTCGCCATTAGGGTCTTCGAAATAGGTTCCCCAGCCGTCGTATTCAACATCATATTTTTCCGCCAGGTTCATCAGTTGCTCAACCTGAGCGTCGATGAGTTCGGCGTTCAACGCGCACTCGCTGAGAATGTCGCAACAAATAACCGTATCGCCCTCTTCCACTTCCAGCTCTTCCGGCTCCGTCACTTCATAGCCGAGTTTAAAGGCTTCTACCGCGGCTTTTTCCAACGTTTCGAAATCGTCAGCGGAAAGGTGATGCTCAATAGTGTACAGCGCATCCGGATCGCTGCCGTCCTCAAGTAACTCTTCAATAATTAACCGCGTTTCTTCACGCTGCTCTTCCAGTAATTCCGGGTTTGCCATAGCTCGTTCCTCATAGATGTCCTGCCGATACTCTTATTGTCACATACCGCCGACGTTGCCTCCACCTTATCGAGAAAAGTTTTATCAAACAGGGTTGCAAATGAATAATCATCCATATAAAGTGAATTTTAATTCAATGAGAGGCCTAAGCCATGTGAGGGAAGTATGTCTACGTTTTACCAAAAACCTTTTTTAAAGTTACTTGATTTCACCGCCAGCGAACTCACTGCTCTGTTGCAGCTTGCCGCCAAACTGAAAGCCGATAAGAAAAACGGTAAAGAAGAACAAAAGCTGGTGGGTAAAAATATTGCGCTCATCTTCGAAAAAGACTCGACCCGGACACGATGCTCTTTCGAAGTTGCCGCATACGATCAGGGGGCGCGCGTGACGTACCTGGGCTCCAGCGGGAGCCAGATCGGCCATAAAGAGTCCATCAAAGATACTGCCCGCGTCCTGGGCCGGATGTTTGACGGTATTCAGTATCGAGGATATGGCCAGGAGATCGTCGAAACGCTGGCTGAATATTCCGGTGTGCCGGTATGGAACGGTTTAACCGATGAGTATCACCCAACGCAATTACTGGCGGATCTGCTCACCATGCAGGAACATCTGCCGGGTAAAGCCTTTAACGAGATGACGTTGGTCTATGCCGGAGACGCGCGTAATAACATGGGTAACTCCATGCTGGAAGCCGCCGCGTTAACAGGATTGGATCTCCGTCTGGTCGCGCCAAAAGCCTGCTGGCCGCAAGCCGCGTTAGTGGCGGAGTGCAGCGCCATGGCGAAAAAGAATGGCGGCGCCATCACCCTGACCGAAGATATCGCCTCGGGCGTAAAAGGCGCGGATTTTATCTATACCGATGTTTGGGTCTCTATGGGCGAACCCAAAGAGAAATGGGCGGAGCGTATTGCCCTGCTGCGTGATTATCAGGTCAACAGCCAGATGATGGCGTTAACCGGCAATCCGCAGGTTAAGTTCCTGCATTGTCTGCCTGCGTTCCATGATGACGAAACCACGCTTGGCAAAAAAATGGCCGAAGAGTACGGTTTACATGGCGGGATGGAAGTGACCGACGAGGTTTTTGAGTCTGCGGCCAGCATTGTCTTTGATGAAGCGGAAAACCGAATGCATACCATCAAAGCAGTAATGGTAGCGACGCTGTCTAAATAATGTCGTTATGATGCCGGATGGCGGTTGGCCTACAAGATCACAACGTGCAGGCGCCGCCATCCGGCACAAAATATTACGCTATCAGCATTTTCACAACCGCTTTACGTACCCGCGCCGGTTCTCCCACCGCGCACAGGGGCTTATGCACTTCGCCGGGATAAAACACCACAAAGTCACCTTCGTTCAGGACGACGGTTTTCTCGCCGACGCTCGTCGGTAAAAATGCAATGTCTTTATCCGCCAGCCAGTCAGTGTGCGGCGTTCCCGCAGGCCGGGTACTGAATGCCATCCCTTCCTGACCTTGTAGCACAATCTGAATATCAAGATAACGGGCGTGGTACTCTGCGCTGCGCGATTCGCCCGGCTCCGTCATATTTTCAGAAATCATATAAAACAGCCTGTCGCCGTCAATGTCATACTTACCTGGCGCGGTCGTTGCCGTGACATGCGCATTGACGTGCTCAATCGCCTGCCGTAACGCCGTCGGCAGCCAGGCCTCCAGATGTTCAATATTGCCAATAATCATCGCATCCCCTTAGTTAAAACAGCGTTTTATTTTTTCTCTTTATACGAGAAAAATGGCTGCCATACTACCCTTACGCTCATCGATTTTGCGCCAGCGCATGTTTATCGCCAGCGGTGTTTATATATTGTTAATAGTTCGCCCAACTTTATGCAGTACCTATGCATAAACCCCAGCGGCGCCAAATCGCCATCACTAACAACCCCTTGATATTAAAGGCGTTAACATAAAAACGTTTTAGCGATCACAATTCGCTCTTCCCGCATAAATGACTTCTATATCCATAGTTATTTTTAAATTATTTAAATATCCCCGATAATAAAATCCCCCTCACGCATAGTTATGCAATTCTCAAGAATAATCACTTTATTTTCAATTAGTTAAGATTTAAATATCATTCAATACAACAAACAAATAATTAACAATAAAAAAATAACAAACCATATAGCTGCGTAGTAATTCATTTAATGCCTTATTGTTTTTTGAATTTCTCTGACCCGGCTCATATATTAAGTAAGAAAAATAGCACTCCTTGATTGATGTGAATCTCATCACATTAACAACCCAAATAAAATTCAATCATTGCTCCCGAATTTAACTGAAACGCCGCGACTGCAAGCACGCTAAATATTTGCAGCCACTCCTTCTTTATTCTTGAAATTATGTAAAAGGTATAATGATGGAAAAGCATTTTGTCGGTTCTGAAATCGGTCAATTACGCAGCGTAATGTTGCATCGGCCCAATCTCAGCCTAAAAAGACTTACCCCTTCAAATTGTCAGGAATTACTTTTTGACGATGTATTATCCGTAGAGCGCGCTGGCGAAGAGCATGACATTTTTGCCAACACGCTGCGCCAGCAAGGGATAGAAGTGTTGCTGTTAACCGACCTGCTCACCCAAACGCTGGATGTGGCTGACGCTAAAGCCTGGCTACTGGGTACGCAAATTTCCGATTATCGCCTTGGGCCCACCTTTGCCGCAGATATTCGCGCCTGGCTGGCGGATATGCCGCACCGTGAACTGGCTCGCCATTTAAGCGGCGGTTTAACTTACGGCGAAATTCCCGCCTCCATAAAAAATATGGTGGTCGATACTCACGATATTAATGACTTTATTATGAAGCCATTACCGAATCACCTATTTACCCGTGACACGTCCTGCTGGATATATAACGGCGTCTCAATTAACCCCATGGCAAAACCTGCACGCCAACGTGAAACGAATAATTTACGTGCTATTTATCGCTGGCATCCTCAATTCGCAGGCGGTGATTTCATTAAATATTTCGGCGACGAGGACATTAATTACGACCACGCCACTTTAGAGGGCGGCGATGTGCTGGTGATTGGCCGCGGCGCGGTGTTGATCGGTATGTCTGAACGTACTACGCCGCAGGGCGTCGAGTTCCTGGCGCAGGCATTGTTTAAACATCGTCAGGCGGAACGCGTCATTGCCGTTGAACTGCCAAAACATCGCTCCTGTATGCACCTTGACACCGTCATGACCCACATTGATATCGACACCTTCTCCGTCTATCCGGAAGTCGTTCGCCCGGACGTTCAGTGCTGGACGCTGACGCCAGACGGACGCGGCGGTCTGAAACGAACCCAGGAGAGCACGCTGGTTCATGCTCTTGAAAAAGCGCTTGGCATCGATCAGGTGCGCTTAATCACCACTGGCGGCGACGCATTTGAAGCTGAGCGCGAACAGTGGAATGACGCCAATAACGTGCTCACCCTGCGTCCCGGCGTGGTGGTGGGCTATGAGCGCAACATCTGGACCAACGAAAAATACGACAAAGCCGGCATTACCGTCCTTCCCATTCCCGGCGATGAACTGGGTCGCGGGCGCGGAGGCGCACGCTGCATGAGCTGTCCACTGGAACGCGATGGTATTTAAAGGAGACGTTATGGAAAACAAACGCACACTGGTCGTCGCGCTGGGCGGCAATGCGCTGCTCAAACGCGGCGAACCGCTGGAGGCTGATATTCAGCGTAAAAATATCGAACTGGCGGCCAGAACCATCGCCCAGCTTACCCGGCAATGGCGCGTGGTATTAGTGCACGGCAACGGCCCACAGGTAGGACTGCTGGCGCTACAAAATAGCGCCTACGCTAACGTTACGCCCTACCCGCTCGATATTCTCGGTGCGGAAAGCCAGGGCATGATTGGCTACATGCTGCAACAGGCGCTGAAGAATCATCTGCCGGAGCGTGAAATCAGCGTCCTGCTCACCCAGGTCGAAGTCGATGCCAACGACCCGGCATTCCTCAATCCAACCAAATATATCGGACCGATTTACGACGAAGCGCAGGCCCGTGCGTTACAGGCAGAAAAGGGCTGGGTATTCAAAGCCGACGGTAACGCCTTCCGCCGCGTTGTGCCCTCCCCGCAGCCGAAACGCATTGTGGAAAACGATGCCATCCGCGCGCTGATTAGCCGCGATCACCTGGTTATCTGTAACGGCGGCGGCGGTGTACCGGTCGTGGAAAAAGCCGATGGCTACCACGGTATCGAGGCAGTGATCGACAAAGATCTGTCCGCCGCCCTGCTTGCCAGCCAAATTCACGCCGACGCGCTGCTCATTCTGACCGATGCCGACGCGGTGTATCTCGACTGGGGCAAGCCCACCCAGCGCCCGCTGGCGCAGGTTACGCCGGAGCTGCTTCGTGAAATGCAGTTCGACGCCGGTTCGATGGGCCCGAAAGTGACCGCCTGCGCTGAGTTTGTCAGCCATTGCCGCGGCATTGCCGGAATCGGCTCGCTGGCGGATGGGCAAGCCATTCTCGCGGGCGAGAAAGGCACTTTGATTCGGTGTGAAACCGCCGACGTTGACGCATAAGGCTTTTTACCGGATGGCGGCTTCCGCCTTATCCGGCCTACAGAGCGCACATAACCGTGGGCCGGATAAGCGCAGCGCCATCAGGCAATTCATTTTAACAAGGATATTGTAATGGTTATTACACTGAAAAATCGTAACTTTTTGAAGCTGCTTGACTACACTCCGGCGGAAATCCAACACCTCATCGATCTGGCTATTGAGCTGAAAGCCGCAAAAAAAGCCGGATGCGAAAAGCAAACACTGATCGGCAAAAACATCGCGCTGATTTTTGAAAAAACCTCTACCCGCACCCGATGCGCGTTTGAAGTCGCCGCTTTCGACCAGGGCGCGCAGGTGACTTATCTCGGCCCAAGCGGCTCGCAGATCGGCCATAAAGAGTCCATGAAAGATACTGCTCGCGTCCTGGGGCGGATGTATGACGGCATCGAATATCGCGGTTTTGGTCAACACATTGTGGAAGAGCTGGGGGAATACGCGGGCGTTCCCGTCTGGAACGGCCTGACCGATGAATTTCACCCCACCCAGATCCTGGCCGATCTGATGACCATGCTGGAACACGCGCCGGGTAAAACGCTGCCGGAACTGAGCTTCGCCTACCTGGGCGACGCGCGCAACAACATGGGCAACTCGCTGATGGTGGGCGCGGCGAAGATGGGCATGGATATCCGCCTGATAGCGCCAAAGTCCTTCTGGCCTGATGCCGCGCTGGTCGCGCAGTGCCGGGAAATCGCCAGCGTTACCGGCGCTCGTATCACCTTAACGGAGAGCGTTGAAGACGGTGTTCACGGTGTGGATTTCCTCTATACCGACGTCTGGGTCTCGATGGGAGAACCCAAAGAAGCCTGGGCGGAGCGCGTCAGTCTGATGACGCCATATCAGGTCAACCAGCAGGTGGTAAACGCTACCGGTAATCCTGATGTGAAGTTTATGCACTGCCTGCCCGCCTTCCATAACGAGCACACCAAAGTGGGACGCGAAATCGAAATGGCTTACGGCCTGAAAGGACTGGAGGTCACGGAAGAGGTGTTCGAGTCCGCAGGCTCGATAGTCTTCGATGAAGCGGAAAACCGGATGCACACCATCAAAGCGGTCATGGTGGCGACGCTCGGCGACTAATCCCACAGGATATGCGCCCTCGCGGCGCATATCCGTGATATCAGGAGAGAACATCATGGGTAAATTTAAATTTCCCACCGCTTATACCATCCTGTTTATTCTTATTGCCCTGGTCGCGGTGATGACCTGGATTGTGCCGGCGGGAAAATACCAAATGGCGATGAACGCCACGCTGGGAAAAGAGGTGCCGGTGGCGGGAACGTATGCCCCCGTGGACGCGCATCCGCAAGGGATTACCGCTGTTTTACTGGCGCCGATTGACGGCCTCTATAACCACGAAACCTACACCGCCGGCGCCATTGACGTCGCGCTGTTTGTCTTGATTATCGGCGGCTTTCTGGGGGTGGTGAATAAAACGGGGGCGATTGATGCCGGTATTGAACGGGTAACAGTCAAACTCAACGGCAAAGATGAGTGGATGATCCCCATTCTGATGGCGCTGTTCGCCGCAGGCGGCACTATCTATGGCATGGCGGAGGAGTCGTTACCCTTCTACACGCTGCTGGTGCCGGTTATGATGGCGGCCCGCTTCGATTCGTTAGTGGCGGCGGCAACCGTACTGCTCGGCGCCGGGATAGGCACGCTCGGTTCGACCATTAACCCTTTCGCCACGGTCATTGCCGCCAACGCCGCTGGCATCCCTTTTACTCAGGGAATGCTGATGCGCGTACTGCTGTTAATTGTCGGCTACGTACTGTGCGTGTTTTGGGTAATGCGCTATGCGCGCAAAGTCCGCGCCCATCCTGAGCTTTCTATCGTGGCGGATAAAATGGAGGAAAATCGCGCCCATTTCCTCGGCAATCGCGCCAATACACTGCTGGAGTTTACGGCTACCCGGAAATGGGTGCTGCTGATCTTCGCCTCCTCTTTCGCGGTGATGATTTACGGCGTGGCGGTTCTCGGCTGGTGGATGGCGGAAATCTCCGGCGTTTTTCTGGCGGCGGCGATTATCGTTGGCGTGATAACGCGGATGGGCGAGGAAGCGTTCACCAGTACCTTTATCGACGGCGCGCGGGATTTGCTCGGCGTGGCGCTAATTATTGGTATCGCGCGCGGCATTGTGGTGGTCATGGATAACGGTATGATTACCCATACTATTTTGCACAGCGCGGAAAATCTGGTTTCCGGCCTCTCTACCACCATTTTCATAAACGTAACCTACTGGCTGGAAGTATTGCTCTCCTTCCTGGTGCCCTCCTCTTCCGGTCTTGCCGTATTGACAATGCCCATTATGGCGCCGTTAGCGGATTTTGCCCACGTACAGCGGGATTTGGTCGTAACCGCCTACCAGTCGGCCTCCGGGATTGTGAACCTGGTTACTCCCACCTCCGCCGTGGTCATGGGCGGTCTGGCGATCGCGCGGGTTCCCTATGTCCGCTATCTGAAATGGGTCGCGCCGCTGTTGCTGATCCTGACATTGCTGAATATGGCGGTACTGAGCATCGGAGCGATGATGTAACGAGCCAGATGGCGACGCGTCTTATCCGAGAGAACTGATAAGCACAGCGCCATCAGGCACGCCGTCACCTTTTTTGATCGGCTTCTCATTTTCCTGCAAAACCGCCCGATTGATCCGCAATCGATGTGACAAATGTGATGAATTTCGCCAGTCCGTTGATATTAATAATAAAGATAAGGTGCATTTATGAAGGAATACGATGATTACTCCGCCAAAGAACAACAGCAACTGGCGGTTTGTCAGCGCCTGATTAGTGAAAAAAGTTACCTGTCCCAGGAGGAGATTCGCCGCGATTTACAAAATGAGGGATTTGAAGGTATCAGTCAGTCTACGGTTTCGCGCCTGCTCAAGCTGCTGGGCGCAATAAAAATCAGAAATACGAAGGGACAAAAGATTTATTCCGTAAATCCCCAGCGGCGTCCTTCGCCGGATGCCGGACGTTCAATAGCTGAAATGGTCGTCAGCGTTGAACATAATAGCGAATTTATCCTTATCCATACGGCGGCAGGTTATGGTCGCGCCGTCGCGAGAATTCTGGATTACCACGCATTGCCGGAAATTCTCGGCGTCGTTGCCGGTAGCAGTATTGTCTGGGTCGCACCGCGGGTCGTTCAGCGCACGGCGCTGGTACACAAACAAATTAATTATTTGCTTAAAATGAATTTAAATTCATAAGAACCGTTTGCGACAAGTAAATCATGCATTAATTCGCTTGATCCCAAAACAGAGCTGAGTATAATCGCGGACAATTTGCCGGGAGGAAGCATGGTTCAGTGTGTACGACATTCTGTCTTACCGCGTCTGAAAAAAGACGCAGGCCTGCCGTTTTTCTTTCCGTTGAAAACCAATACCAAGCCCCTCAATTGAGGGGCTTTTTTTTGCCCAGGCGTCAGGAGATAAACATGGCTAACCCGCTATATCAAAAACATATCATTTCCATAAACGACCTCAGCCGCGACGATCTTAATCTGGTACTGGCGACGGCGGCGAAATTAAAAGCCAACCCGCAGCCGGAGCTATTGAAACATAAAGTGATCGCCAGCTGCTTTTTCGAAGCCTCCACGCGTACCCGCCTGTCGTTTGAAACTTCAATGCATCGCCTGGGCGCCAGCGTAGTGGGCTTCTCCGACAGCGCCAACACGTCGCTGGGGAAAAAAGGAGAAACGTTAGCCGACACGATCTCAGTGATTAGCACTTACGTGGACGCGATTGTGATGCGCCATCCGCAAGAAGGCGCGGCACGTCTGGCGACGGAGTTTTCCGGTCAGGTGCCGGTGCTCAATGCGGGCGACGGTTCAAACCAGCATCCGACGCAGACCCTGTTGGATCTGTTCACCATCCAGGAAACGCAGGGCCGTCTGGATAACCTGCATATCGCGATGGTCGGCGATCTGAAATATGGCCGCACCGTGCATTCGCTAACCCAGGCGCTGGCGAAATTTAGCGGCAACCGTTTTTATTTTATCGCGCCGGACGCGCTGGCGATGCCGCAGTACATTCTGGATATGCTGGATGAAAAAGGAATGGCCTGGAGCCTGCATGGTTCTATTGAAGAGGTCATGGCCGACGTCGACATCCTCTATATGACTCGCGTACAGAAAGAGCGTCTCGACCCGTCCGAGTACGCCAATGTGAAGGCGCAGTTTGTTCTGCGCGCCAGCGACCTGAACGGCGCGCGTGAAAATATGAAAGTGCTGCACCCGCTGCCGCGGATTGATGAAATCACCACGGATGTGGATAAAACGCCACACGCCTGGTACTTCCAACAGGCGGGCAACGGTATTTTCGCTCGCCAGGCGTTACTGGCGTTGGTACTGAATAGCGAACTGAGTCTGTAAGGGAGAAAAGCGATGACACACGATAACAAACTGCAGGTTGAAGCCATTAAATGCGGCACCGTGATTGACCATATCCCTGCGCAGGTAGGCTTTAAACTGCTGAGTCTGTTTAAATTGACCGAGACCGATCAGCGAATCACTATCGGTCTGAATCTCCCGTCTGGCGAGATGGGGCGTAAAGACTTAATCAAAATAGAAAACACCTTCCTCACCGATGAGCAGGTTAACCAACTTGCTCTGTACGCGCCGCAGGCCACCGTTAACCGCATCGACAACTACGACGTAGTCGGGAAATCACGCCCCAGCCTGCCGGAGCGTATTAATAATGTGCTGGTTTGCCCGAACAGCAACTGCATCAGCCACGCGGAACCGGTATCCTCCAGCTTTGCAGTGAAAAAACGCGCCAATGATATCGCCCTCAAATGCAAATACTGTGAAAAAGAGTTTTCGCATAATGTGGTGCTGGCCAACTAATGGGGGTTGGTTATGAGATCCCGGCTCCCTATAATGAGCGGGGACATTCTATTACCGCTGTAATTCAGGAGAAATCATGAGCAAAACTATTGCGACGGAAAATGCACCAGCAGCAATCGGCCCATACGTACAGGGCGTTGACCTGGGTAGCATGGTAATCACTTCCGGTCAGATTCCGGTTGATCCGAAAACCGGTGCCGTAGCGGAAGACGTATCCGCTCAGGCACGTCAGTCGCTGGAAAACGTTAAAGCTATCGTGGAAGCCGCTGGCCTGAAAGTAGGCGACATTGTGAAAACGACCGTCTTCGTGAAAGACCTTAACGACTTTGCGACCGTCAACGCCACCTACGAAGCCTTCTTCACCGAGCACAACGCCACCTTCCCGGCGCGTTCCTGCGTGGAAGTTGCCCGTCTGCCGAAAGACGTGAAAATTGAGATTGAAGCGATCGCTGTTCGTCGCTAACGCTCGTTTATAGATAGTGGCCGGATGGCGCTATCGCTTATTCGGCCTGGTATGCCATCCAGGCCGATAATGCACAATACTTCGACGCTTACTGCCAGCCATAACGTCGGCTGTAAAACCCTTTCACCAACTGGGTTAACGTCATATAGCCCGCCAGAATGGCAATCAGCCACGGGAAATAGCTTAACGGCAGCGCCTGCAATTGCAGGTAAGACGCCAGCGGCGAAAACGGCAACGAAACTCCCACGACCATCACCAACAATGTCATCGCCATCAGCGGCCAGGCGGCGCGACTTTGAATAAACGGCAGACGACGGGTACGGATCATATGCACAATCAGCGTTTGCGACAGTAATCCCACCACAAACCAGCCGGACTGGAACAAAGTTTGCGTTTCTGGCGTATTCGCATGAAATACCCACCACATCAGACAAAAGGTCAAAATGTCGAAAATCGAGCTGATCGGACCGAAAAAGACCATAAAGCGCCCCAAATCCGCCGGATTCCAGCGCTGCGGCTTTTGAATTTGTTCTTCATCGACATTATCAAACGGAATCGCCACCTGGGATACATCGTACAGTAGGTTTTGAATCAGCAAGTGCAGCGGCAGCATTGGCAGGAACGGCAAAAAGGCGCTCGCTACCAGCACGCTAAACACGTTACCGAAATTTGAGCTGGCCGTCATCTTGATATATTTCAACATATTAGAAAAAGTACGACGACCTTCAATGACGCCTTCTTCCAGCACCATCAGGCTCTTTTCCAGCAGAATAATATCGGCGGCTTCACGGGCGATGTCCACCGCGCCATCTACCGAGATACCAATATCCGCCGCCCGCAACGCCGGGGCATCGTTAATCCCGTCGCCCATAAAACCGACCACATGCCCCTCGCGTTTGAGCAAAGTGACGATGCGCTCTTTATGCATCGGCGTCAGACGCGCAAACAACGTCGTACGGGCGGCCAGCGCCGCCAGCGCGTCGTCGCTTAACCCTTCAATATCACTGCCAATAACGACATCGCCCGCATCCAGCCCAACTTCATGGCAAACTTTCGCCGCTACCAGCTCGCTGTCGCCGGTGAGAATTTTCACCGTAATTCCGCTCGCCTTCAGCGCTTTCAGCGCCGGCGCGGTGGTCTCTTTCGGCGGATCGAGAAAAGCAATATACCCTTCCAGGATCAGGTCAGATTCATCGATACGCTGGTAATCGCCCTCACGCGCAGGCAGGTATTTGGTCGCGACGGCGACCACGCGTAGCCCCTGACGGTTCAGCGTGTCGGTAACGCGTTTCACCCGGCGCAGCATATTGTCGTCCAGCGGCACAATATCGCCGTTGTGGCGCACCTGAGTACACACGTTCAGGATCTCCTGTAACGCGCCTTTGCAGACCAGTTGATGCACGTTCGAATCTTCGGCGACCACCACCGACATCCGGCGACGCTCAAAATCAAACGGGATCTCATCGATTTTCTGCCAGCGTCCGGAGAGCTGACGCGCGGCGGTTTCGTCTACTCCCTCCAGGACCGCCGTATCCAGTAAATTTTTTAGACCGGTCTGATAATGGCTGTTCAGCCAGGCACAATGCAGTACATGCTCGCTGGGCTTACCAGAAATATCCGTATGATTCTCCAGCACAATTTTGTCCTGCGTCAGAGTGCCGGTTTTATCGGTGCACAGAATATCCATCGCGCCGAAGTTCTGAATCGCATCAAGGTGCTTCACGATAACTTTCTGTTTCGAGAGCTTCACCGCCCCGCGCGCGAGGGTGGAGGTGACGATCATCGGCAACATTTCCGGGGTGAGTCCTACCGCGACCGAAAGCGCAAATAGCGCCGCTTCCCACCAGTCACCTTTCGTGTAACCATTAATAATCAGTACTACCGGCGCCATGACCAGCATAAAGCGGATCAGCAACATGCTGACGCGGCTAATTCCTTTCTGGAAAGCGTTCTGCTCGTTATCTTGTTCCGACACGCGCCCCGCCAATTGACCAAACCAGGTGTCGGCGCCGGTCGCCATCACCACGGCCTGCGCCGTTCCGCTCACGACGTTCGTCCCCATAAAGCACAGCGTGTCGCACTCAAGCGGGTTATTTTGCCGGGGCTCACGCGTCGCGGCGACTTTCTCGACCGGCAGAGATTCGCCGGTCAGCGACGCCTGGGCGACAAACAGATCGCGCGCCTGGATAATCCGTAAATCCGCCGGGATCATATCCCCCGCCGCCAGCTTAATAATATCGCCGGGCACCAGTTGATCGATGGGTAATTCCAGCCAGGCGTTTTCGCCATTTTCATTAATAACCCGCAGTACGGTAGCGGTATTACTCACCATCGCTTTTAGCGCGTCCGCCGCTTTCGTCGAGCGCGCTTCCTGCACAAAATTCAGCAGCGTTGAGATACCGACCATCAGGGCGATAACGCCTGCGGCAAACAGATCCTCCGTGGCATAAGAAATGCCGCCAAGAATCGTGAGTAAGATGTTGAAAGGATTGCGATAACATACCCACAGATGCACCCACCACGGCGAGGGTTTCTGTGCCGGAAGGCGGTTTTCGCCATGCTTTTCACGCGCGCGCGTCACCTCGGCGGCGTTTAATCCCTCCGGGTGCGTATCAAAAACGCGCCAGAGCGTCTCCTGCTCCATTGCCGCGACTTTCAGACAGCGCTCGCTCAGCGAAGGCGGGATAGTCGCATTTACCGCGGTCTGCGCGCCGGGCAGCGGATCGCGGTGAACCAGACGATAAGGCAAATGACGATTAAGCCGGGCAAAAAGCTGGCGGGTAATGGTTTTTAGCATAGGTAATCCCTCCGCACCGAAGTCAGGCGCAGAAAATTCTTCAGGCACGGCAAAGCCTTGCCCGATGAGCAATGTTTAAATAAAAACAGGGACGTTATTGTGTCACTGTCTTACACACCGGTAAGACAGCAGAGGCAGGCTTACCGGAAAAGGAAAATTCTCCATCGCGGGAGAGGGGTGGGTTCAGGGTCCATGTCGCCTCCGGTAAGTAAACGATTTGCGCCGTGGATTATACTCATAAATCCATAAGTTTTGTGGCAATTATGGCGGTATCATACCGTTACGTAATTAAACCAACGATAAACCAGACTTTGCCCATTGCCCTTCGCTTGAGTAAAGTTACTCTTTTTATCACCATCAGCGTCACGCCACGGGAAAACAGGATGCAAAACCGGCTCACTATCAAAGACATCGCCCGCCTGAGCGGCGTAGGGAAATCAACTGTTTCCCGCGTGCTTAACAATGAAAGCGGCGTAAGCGAACGTACCCGCGAGCGTGTCGAAGCGGTGATGAATCAACACGGTTTCTCTCCGTCCCGCTCCGCCCGCGCGATGCGGGGACAAAGCGATAAAGTGGTCGCTATTATCGTCACTCGCCTTGATTCGTTGTCTGAAAACCTCGCGGTTCAGACCATGCTGCCTGCGTTTTATGAACAGGGCTACGACCCTATTATGATGGAAAGTCAGTTCTCGCCGACGCTGGTAATGGAACATCTGGGCATGCTCAGACGACGTAACATTGATGGCGTGGTGCTGTTTGGCTTTACCGGCATCACAGAAGAGTTGATCGCCCCCTGGAAAGCCTCGCTGGTGCTGCTGGCAAGAGATGCGCAAGGTTTTGCCTCCGTCTGTTACGACGACGAGGGCGCGATTCATATCCTTATGCAGCGGCTGTATGAGCAGGGACACCGCAACATTAGCTTTCTGGGCGTTCCCCATAGCGATATTACCACCGGCAAACGTCGGCATGACGCATACCTGGCGTTTTGCAAAAAACATAAACTTCATCCCGTCGCCGCCCTGCCCGGTCTTGCCATGAAGCAGGGCTATGAGCATACGGCAAGTGTCATCATGCCGGATACCACCGCGTTAGTCTGCGCCACCGATACGCTGGCGTTGGGCGCCAGTAAGTATTTACAGGAGCAACGTATTGAGACGCTGCAACTGGCAAGCGTCGGAAACACGCCGCTGATAAAATTCCTGCACCCGGAGATCGTCACTGTCGATCCCGGCTATGCTGAAGCCGGACGGCAGGCGGCTTCGCAGCTGATCGAACAGATCAATGGCCGCTGCGATCCGCGCCGGATCGTCATTCCTTCTACCCTCGCCTGAGTGACTGATTAAACGAAATACCACGAGTAATTTGTGATCGTCGCTGCGTTTCGGGAACGTTCCCATTTTTAAACCAACGTTGAAGAGATACTCTTGCGCCAACCCATAACATACCTCCTCTGCCATGAGGCTTTACGATGAGCAAAGTAAAACAAGCCGATATCGACCGGCTGGTTGACCTGGTTGGCGGGCGCGACAACATCGCCACGGTGAGCCACTGCATTACTCGCCTGCGCTTTGTGCTCCACCAGCCCGCGAACGCCAGGCCAAAAGAGATCGAACAATTACCGATGGTTAAAGGCTGTTTCACCAACGCCGGGCAGTTTCAGGTGGTGATCGGCACCGAAGTCGGCGATTACTATAACGCGCTGCTGGAGACCACCGGCAAAGCGTATGCCGATAAAGAGCAGGCCAAAAAAGCCGCTCGCCAGAACATGAAATGGCATGAGCAGTTAATTTCCCACTTTGCGGAGATCTTCTTTCCGCTACTACCGGCGTTGATCAGCGGCGGTTTGATCTTAGGCTTTCGTAACGTGATCGGCGATGTGCCGATGAGCAACGGCCAAACGCTGGCGCAGATGCATCCGGCGCTAAAAACGCTTTATGATTTTTTATGGTTGATCGGCGAAGCGATCTTTTTCTATCTGCCGGTGGGGATCTGCTGGTCGGCGGTGAAAAAAATGGGCGGCACGCCGATTCTTGGTATCGTGCTCGGCGTGACGCTGGTGTCGCCGCAGTTGATGAATGCGTATCTGCTGGGCCAGCAAACGCCGGACGTCTGGAACTTCGGCGTATTTAGCATTGAGAAAGTGGGCTACCAGGCGCAGGTTATCCCGGCGCTACTGGCAGGGCTGGCGCTTGGGTTTATTGAAACGCGGTTGAAACGCATCGTACCGGATTATCTCTACCTGGTCGTCGTCCCGGTTTGTTCGTTGATACTGGCCGTCTTTCTCGCCCACACCTTTATCGGCCCCTTTGGTCGTATGATCGGCGACGGCGTGGCCTTTGCGGTACGTTATCTGATGACCGGCAGTTTCGCCCCGATAGGCGCGGCGCTGTTCGGCTTCCTGTATGCCCCGTTGGTCATTACCGGTGTCCACCAGACAACGCTCGCTATCGATATGCAGATGATCCAGAGCATGGGCGGTACGCCAGTCTGGCCGCTGATTGCGCTGTCGAATATCGCGCAGGCCTCCGCCGTGGTGGGCATCATCATCTCCAGCCGTAAACACAATGAACGCGAGATCTCCGTTCCTGCCGCCATTTCCGCTTACCTTGGGGTAACCGAACCGGCGATGTACGGTATCAACCTGAAGTATCGTTTTCCGATGCTATGCGCGATGATCGGCTCTGGTCTGGCGGGACTGCTCTGCGGTCTGAACGGCGTCATCGCCAACGGTATCGGCGTGGGCGGCCTGCCGGGTATCCTGTCTATACCGCCGCGCTACTGGCAGGTGTACGGCATGGCGATGGTTATCGCGATCGTGATCCCGGTGATTCTGACCACCTTTATCTATCAGCGTAAGCATCGTCAGGGCACATTACAAATTGTCTAATACTTCTTCGGGGCGCAGTTGCGTCCCAACGCACTTGCAGGAAACAACAATGACTATTCCCCTCTGGTGGCAAAACGGCGTTATTTATCAGATCTACCCGAAAAGTTTTCAGGACACGACCGGCAGCGGCACCGGCGATTTACGCGGCGTCACGCAGCACCTTGACTATCTACAGCGACTCGGCGTAGATGCCATCTGGCTCACGCCGTTTTATATCTCGCCGCAGGTGGATAACGGTTATGACGTCGCAAATTATACGGCCATCGACCCGACCTACGGCACGCTGGATGATTTTGACGAGCTGGTCGCGCAGGCGAAAGCACGCGGTATTCGCATCATCCTGGATATGGTGTTTAACCATACTTCTACCCAGCACGCCTGGTTTCGCGAAGCGCTGAACAAAGAGAGCCCATACCGTCAGTTTTATATCTGGCGCGATGGCACGCCGGATGTCTGCCCGAATAACTGGCAATCCAAATTTGGCGGCAGCGCCTGGCGCTGGCATAACCAGAGCGAACAATATTATTTACACCTTTTCGCGCCTGAACAGGCCGACCTGAACTGGGAAAACCCCGCCGTGCGCGCCGAGCTGAAAAAGGTCTGCGAATTCTGGGCCAATCGCGGCGTGGATGGCCTGCGTCTGGACGTGGTGAACCTGATCGCCAAAGATCAGGATTTTCCTGACGATCCGACGGGCGACGGACGCCGCTTTTATACCGACGGACCGCGCGCGCATACGTTTTTACGCGAAATGAACCGTGACGTTTTTACGCCGCGTAATCTGATGACGGTAGGCGAAATGTCCTCTACCACGCTGGAAAACTGCCAGCAATATGCCGCGCTTAGCGGCGACGAACTCTCGATGACCTTCAATTTTCATCATCTGAAGGTGGATTACCCCAATGGCGAAAAGTGGACGCTGGCAAAACCTGATTATGTGGCGCTGAAAGCGTTGTTCCGCCACTGGCAACAGGGAATGCATAACGTCGCCTGGAACGCGTTATTCTGGTGTAATCACGATCAGCCGCGCATCGTTTCCCGCTTTGGCGACGAGGGTGAATACCGGGTTCCAGCCGCGAAAATGTTGGCGATGGCGCTGCACGGTATGCAAGGGACGCCTTATATCTATCAGGGCGAAGAAATCGGCATGACCAACCCACACTTTACCCGCATCACCGATTATCGCGACGTGGAAAGCCATAACATGTTTGCCGCGCTACGCGCCGCCGGACGCGACCCCGACGAACTACTGGCTATCCTGGCCAGTAAATCCCGCGACAACAGCCGCACGCCGATGCAGTGGGACAACGGTAAAAACGCCGGTTTCACCCAGGGCGAGCCGTGGATAAGCCTGTGCGATAACTATACGGAGGTTAATGTCGCGGCGGCATTACGCGATGAAAACTCGGTGTTTTACACCTATCAAAAGCTGATTGCGCTACGTAAAACCCAGCCTGTACTGATCTGGGGCGATTATCAGGATCTCCTCCCGGATAGCCCATCAGTATGGTGTTATCGCCGCCAGTGGCAGGGGCAAGCCCTGCTGGTTGTCGCCAATCTGAGCGACCAGTGCCAGGAGTGGCATCCGTCGCATATCAAAGGACAGTGGCAGGCGCTACTGCACAATTATGGCGAGGTCGCCAGCCAGCCAGCCGCGATGACGCTCCGCCCATTTGAAGCCATCTGGTGGTTACAACGCTAACGCGACGTCCTTATACGGATAAACGCCACAAACCTATTGACACGGGCTGTGGCGTTGCTCCAGGTTACTGTCTGTTTTTGTTGAATAATTAATCAGATTTTTCTTGCTATCTTTTACAAACGCTACAGCGCCCGCCATCTGTACGCTCTGATTTTTACCTTGTTCTACATCAATAAAATTGCAAACATCCTTGATGCAAATCACTACATATAGACTTTAAAATGCACGCCGACCCAATATGTTGTATTAATTGACTACAATTGCTACAACACCTGTTCACTCGACACAAGGTGAATTGTGGATAACCTGGGTCAGGATTGCGGGAAGTCGTTGGAAAAGAGATGAATAAACCTGTTATGGCTTCCCCGGCCTCTGTGGATAACCTGTTCTTACAAATATGGAGTGATCATGACACCGCATGTGATGAAACGAGATGGCTGTAAAGTGCCATTCAAATCAGAGCGCATTAAGGAAGCCATTCTACGTGCAGCTAAAGCAGCGGGAGTCGATGACGCAGATTACTGTGCCACCGTCGCAGAAGTCGTTAGCAGCCAAATGAACGCACGCAGTCAGGTGGATATTAACGAGATCCAGACTGCGGTTGAAAACCAACTGATGTCCGGCCCGTACAAACAGCTTGCCCGCGCCTACATCGAATACCGTCACGATCGCGACATTCAGCGTGAAAAGCGTGGTCGTCTGAACCAGGAAATTCGCGGCCTGGTAGAGCAAACTAACTCCGCGTTGCTCAATGAAAACGCCAACAAAGACAGTAAAGTCATTCCCACCCAGCGCGATTTGCTGGCCGGGATTGTCGCCAAACACTATGCCCGCCAGCACCTGTTGCCGCGTGACGTAGTACAAGCGCATGAGCGCGGCGATATCCACTATCACGATCTCGACTATTCGCCGTTCTTCCCGATGTTCAACTGTATGTTGATCGACCTGAAAGGCATGTTGACCCAGGGCTTTAAGATGGGTAACGCCGAGATCGAACCGCCAAAATCTATCTCTACCGCCACTGCCGTTACCGCGCAGATTATCGCGCAGGTCGCCAGCCATATTTATGGCGGCACCACCATTAACCGTATCGACGAAGTGCTGGCGCCGTTTGTCACCGAAAGCTATAACAAGCACCGCAAAACCGCCGATGAGTGGCAGATCCCGGATGCCGAAGGGTATGCGCGTTCTCGCACCGAAAAAGAGTGCTACGACGCGTTCCAGTCGCTGGAATACGAAGTTAACACGCTGCACACCGCTAACGGCCAGACGCCTTTCGTGACCTTTGGTTTTGGCCTCGGCACCAGTTGGGAGTCGCGTCTGATCCAGGCGTCTATTTTGCGTAACCGTATCGCCGGTCTGGGTAAAAATCGCAAAACCGCCGTGTTCCCGAAACTGGTCTTCGCTATCCGCGACGGTTTGAACCACAAGTTTGGCGATCCGAACTACGACATTAAACAACTGGCGCTGGAGTGCGCGAGCAAGCGCATGTATCCGGACATCCTCAACTACGATCAGGTGGTCAAAGTCACCGGTTCGTTCAAAACGCCAATGGGCTGCCGCAGCTTCCTCGGCGTGTGGGAGAACGAAAACGGCGAGCAGATCCACGACGGTCGTAACAACCTGGGCGTGATTAGCCTTAACCTGCCGCGCATCGCGCTGGAAGCAAAAGGCGACGAAACCGCATTCTGGAGACTGCTGGATGAACGTCTGGCGCTGGCGCGGAAGGCGCTGATGACCCGTATCGCCCGCCTTGAAGGCGTGAAAGCCCGCGTCGCGCCTATCCTGTATATGGAAGGCGCCTGCGGCGTGCGGCTGAAAGCGGACGACGACGTGTCTGAAATCTTTAAAAATGGTCGTGCGTCCATCTCTCTGGGCTACATTGGTATCCATGAAACCATTAACGCGCTGTTCGGCGGCGAGCACCTGTACGACAGCGAGCAGCTTCGCGCTAAAGGCATCGCGATTGTGGAGCGTCTGCGCCAGGCCGTGGATCAGTGGAAAGAAGAGACCGGCTACGGCTTTAGTCTGTACAGCACGCCAAGTGAAAACCTCTGTGACCGCTTCTGCCGTCTGGATACCGCCGAGTTCGGCGTGGTGCCGGGCGTAACCGATAAAGGTTACTACACCAACAGCTTCCACCTCGACGTGGAGAAGAAGGTCAACCCGTACGACAAAATCGATTTCGAAGCACCGTATCCGCCGCTGGCGAACGGGGGCTTCATTTGCTACGGCGAATACCCGAACATTCAGCACAACCTGAAAGCGCTGGAAGATGTCTGGGATTACAGCTATCAGCATGTACCGTATTACGGCACCAACACGCCGATCGATGAATGCTACGAGTGCGGCTTTACCGGCGAGTTCGAATGTACCAGTAAAGGTTTCACCTGCCCGAAATGCGGCAACCACGACGCCGCGCGCGTCTCGGTCACCCGCCGCGTGTGCGGTTATTTAGGCAGCCCGGACGCGCGTCCGTTTAACGCCGGCAAGCAGGAAGAAGTGAAGCGCCGCGTGAAGCATTTAGGCAATGGGCAGATCGGTTAATTTCCGTTTGCAAAGACCGTAGGCCTGATAAGACGCAATCGCGTCGTCATCAGGCATCACAATGTTGCCGGATGCGGTGCAAGCACCTTATCCGGCCTACATGCTTTCTGGACACCCGCTATGCGCTACCACCAATACTACCCCGTAGACATCGTTAACGGCCCCGGCACCCGCTGCACCCTGTTTGTGTCAGGGTGCGTGCATGAATGCCCTGGCTGCTATAACAAAAGCACCTGGCGGCTCAATTCCGGCCAGCCGTTTACCAAAGAGATGGAAGATAAGATCATTGCCGATCTGAACGACACGCGCATTCACCGTCAGGGGATCTCGCTGTCGGGCGGCGATCCGTTGCATCCGCAAAACGTACCGGATATCCTGGCACTGGTACAACGCATCCACGCGGAGTGCCCGGGGAAAGATATCTGGGTGTGGACCGGCTACAAGCTCGATGAACTCAACGCCGCGCAGATGCAGGTGGTCGATCTCATCAACGTGCTGGTCGATGGCAAATTTGTGCAGGATCTGAAAGACCCAGCGCTTATCTGGCGCGGTAGCAGCAACCAGGTAGTGCATCATTTGCGTTGATCGCTAAAGCCGTTTGTTTGCATCGTGATAGACGGCTGAATGTTCTCGCTTGCCGACCGCGACAACAAACACAATCACAACGTCATCCCGAACCTGGTACACCAGACGATAACCGGACGATTTAAGCTTAATTTTATAGCAGTCAGGAAGACCGTTTAAACGGGCAGAGTCGATTCTGGGGTTCAATAGCACATCAGCCAACTTTTTCTTAAGCTGAGCCTTCACCGTATCGCCCAGCTTATGCCACTCTTTTAAGGCCCTCGGGTCGAATTCCAGTTCATAAGTCATCCAGACTAACCTTGATTCCCTTTTGCGGGCTAGACAGCCTCTCCCGAACTGTCTGAATCAGTGCATCCTCACTGTCGCTAAGAGTGACGGTTTTCACTGGCATGCGCCCCGTTTCCGCGACGTACTGGAACAGTAATCGCACGGCTTCCGTTGGAGTAATGTTCAGTTTTTCCAGCACGGCATAAGCCTCATTTTTGAGTTTGTCATCCAGACGGACGTTCAGCGTGGCCATTATGCCTCCAGTAAAATCGAATGTGTAATGCAGTTTAGCATTACATTCGCATTACATCGAATTCTGGATAACGCCTCTCAAAAACGACTCACGCACTCCATCGCGACCGTTTTAAATTGCGTAAAATTCTGGCATGCGCAGAGGCGCGTCATGGCGCGTTCGCGCAGGAAAGTGACGAAAATATCGTAGATGGCCATCGCCTCTTCATATTCACTTTTGCTGATGGCGAGTAAAAAAATAACGTGCGCCGTTTCGTCACCCCAGGCAATCCCCTGTGGCGCGAGCACCGTATAAACCACCGTTTTCTTCGCCAGCAGCCCCAGCGCGTGTGGCAAGGCAATCCCGTCGCCTAATAACGTACTGACGATAGCTTCACGTTCAATAACCGAATCGAGAAACGCCGCATCAACAAAGCCTTCCTCATGCAACTGATCGCACAGCGTTTTAAACAGCGTCTGTTGATCTATTTCCCCCTCCACGATGCGAAAATGCGAGGCATCGAAATATTTATCCAGCATCCACGGACGGGTTCTGTCCACCAGCACCAGCTTACCGATCTGCTCCAATTGATAGTCAGTAGGAAAGGGCGCGATCATGATGACCGGCTTATCTTTTTCGCCGATCCGCGCTGTGGAAATCACAAAATCCTCCACAATACTGTCCCGCGCCTCATAGTCGCGTAGCGTCAAAGTGCGGGCTATCTCAATCTGCGGGTATTTCCGCGCCAGTACCGCTTCAATCATCCGCACCATCGCATTACCAGCATCACACACCAGCAGTACCTGCGGCTGCCGCTGGTAGCCAATGTTGTAACTACGTTCCAGCCCAACGCCAATATGCAGCACCAGAAAACCGATTTCGTTTTCGCTAATGGTATACGGCGTGTATTTTCCCCAACTCGATATCGCCGCCAATGTCATATCCCACGCCATCGGATAGTGCTGCTTAATATTTTCCAGTAGTGGGTTGGGGATCATGATCTGGTAGCGCACGCGGGTGATCATCGTTTTGATGTGGGTCAGCAAGTCCGCGTGAAGCTGTTTATCATTCAATAGGTTATAGTTGTACTGGGTATTAATAAAATTGAGGATATAGCGCACCAGCGCCTCTTCATCATCGGCATTAATGGCGCTGGGGGCAATCTCCTGTACCTGGCGGGCGGCAATATGCACCTTCAGCCAGCTTACTTCCGGCTCCGACAGCGGCTTGTCGGCCAGCTGTTGTAGTAGCTCCGCAATCTCATGCGCCGCATGGCGCACCTTTTCATCGACCTCCTCCGCCACGCATTCCGATAACGGATACCCCTCGCGAATACGCCGTACCGCCACCGCGCAGTATAAACGCAGAAACAGCTCGCTCTCATCGGTCAGGCGGATTTGACAATGAGAGAAAATATCCGGCAAAAGAGACTGCAGCCGTTGAGACACCTCGGTGTTCAGCGTGGTACTAACAATTAACGGATGGGAGGGCTCCTGCTGCGCCAGCGTCCATAAAAGGTCGGTCAGACAGGCGCGAATCGCCATCTCTCCGCCAAACAGTTTCATGCCATGACGCGGACGCGTTTCCAGCGTCAGATGATAACGCAGCAAATGCTCGCGCACGTCCGCCATGTCGTTCTGCAGCGTCGCACGGCTGACAAACCATTCATCTGCCAAATCCTCCAGCTTCAGCGAGAAGGCGGAGGTTAAAAAACGCGCCAGCAAATAGTGTATCCGCTCCTGGCTGGTGCGCGGACCGCGCGCCAGGGCGGGAGATTGCTGCGTTTGCAGGGATTGATAACGTGCCGGATCATCAATTTTGAGCTGATACCCGTTGCCGCGGCTGAGAGTAAATTGCGCGCCATGCGGCGTCAGCAACATGTTCAGCGCGGCGATATCCGCCCGAACGGTACGCGTGGAGACCGACAACCGCTGCGCCAGCTCATCCTGCGGCAGCGTCTCGTTTTGCAGCATCGCAAATAGCTGCGCTAAACGTTGGTTGGGGAATCGCACGTCTCTCTCCTCATGATTAGCCGACACGCGACCGGACGATAGCGAGTAACTGACGCACATCGTCCGCACGGGTGTTGCCGCTCACCTTATCAATAATCGAACTATAAATGTGAGGAATGATTTTGCTTACACCTGCATCAAGGGCGATGTGCAGAATCTCGGCGAAGTTTTCCAGATCGATGCCGCCCGTCGGTTCCAGCCAGAAATCATGGCGGGCGCAGGCCTCAGCCACCGCTTTATACTCGTCGCGACAGGTGAGTCCTCCCATCGGAAAGTATTTAACAGAGCTGCCGCCCATGTCTTTGAGTAGCGCAATCGCCGTTTCTATGGGTACGATGCCGTCCGGCGCGCGGCTGCTTAGCGGGCCGGTGGAAATTTTCACCAGCCCCGGCGTGCCGGTCGGCGAGACAAGACCGTTCACCACCGTCTCGTTTTGCCCCAGCAGCGCCCGGCTGGCCCCGACGCCGGTAAACACCTGGTTGACATGCTGCGGCTGTACCTGACGCGAGATTTCGCTCACCATCGCCGACTGGTTAGGATCGCCTGCCCCCAGTCCGACGGAGAGCGCATTGTCGATAAGCGCCGCATATTCACGCATATCCGCGACTGCGCTTGCCACATCCGGATAGTTTTTGGAGAGCACGCCAACCAGCACATGACCTTCCGCCGCCGCGTAGATTTCCCGGGCGTTATCTTTCGAACCGGCCAGTACGTTCAGGCAAACGCGATCGCGGTAAAAGTTAGGGGTCAGTTTCATGCTTGTTTCTCCTGATTAATCACCTCGCCAATACGACGCGCCACAATCGCTAACTGCGCGCGATCGACGCTGCGGACATCCGCTTCAATAATTCCTTCGTTGGCTTTGTATCCGCGAAAGTAAATCGCGTATTCCCCTTGCTTCAGCGCGTCGACCAGTTCGCCTGTGGCGATGCCGGTAACGGCTTCATCAAACTTAATTTCCGTGCGCGCGATGTCGCGTCCGGCGCTGTCCCACACCACACGGGCGCTGACGCCGTTAAACGTGTTCAACGTGTCGATAAAGGGCGCCATTTTTTCTACCATCTCCGCGCCGCTCTCTTTTTGCGCCCGCAGGTACAATTCAATGGCGCAGGTCAGGCCAACAATTCCCTCTTTGCCGACCTTCATCGCCCGGCCAATGCCCGCTGACTGACGTTTTACCCACTCAACATACTGCGTTTTACCAATCACCAGCCCGCTGGTCGGCCCTTCAATCGCTTTCGCACCGCTATAGATAACGAGATCTGCGCCCACGCGATAGTAGCACTGCAAATCTTCTTCCGCTGCCGCGTCCACAATCAGCGGGAGATTATGCGTGCGCGCCACCACCGCAGCCTGCTCCACGCTGAGCATACTTTTCTGTACGCAGTGGTGAGATTTGATATAGAGAATAGCCGCCGTGCGCGGCGTAATGGCCGCCGCCAACTGCGCAGCAGAACATTCGTTGGCGTAACCGGCTTCCACCAGTTTGCCGCCGCCCAGCGCCACCATCGTTCCCACCGGCGCGCCAAAGTTGACGTTGTGGCCCTTTGGCAGGACGATTTCGTTATTTTCAATCGGTGTAATGTGCAGGTTTTCCAGCAGCCAGTCGCGGTCCTGAACCAGGACCGCGGCAACCGACTGGGCAAGGCCCGCACTGGCGCAGGAGACTACCGTCGCCCCTTCCACTTCCAGCAATTTCGCAATGTACTCACCGGTTTTATTCACCAGATCTTTCATCTCGAAATACTGATTCATTCCGGCCATCGCCGCGTCTATCACTTCCGGGCGCGGCGTGGAGACGCCGAGCGCCGTCATACGTCCGGAGGCGTTAATCACCTGTTTTAATTGATACTTCTCAAAAATCGAAGGCATGTTCCGCGCTCCCCTGTTCGGTCATATAGCCCTTGCCTGCGCGTATCGCGGCAAGCGGCGTCAGCAATTCTTCAGCCTGTAAGCTGTCGTTTTCCGCGTCTACCAACACGGTGGGCTGGCGTTTAAGCGTAAAGAGGGTCAGGTCGGCATCCAGACCAGGCTGAAGACGACCTTTGGTTTTCAGATTCAGGCTATCGGCGGCATTGGCCGTCACGCACGCAATGACCTGCGGCAGCGACATGCCGATGGCGAGGAATTTCGACATCACATTAGCCAGCGAATGCACCGGGCCATTAATGCGGTTACGGCAGTAGATATCGGAACTGATGGTATGCGGTAAAATCCCCAGGCTAATGGCGCGTTTCGCCACCGCAAAGCTCAGACTGGCGGTACCATGTCCAACGTCCAGACGCACGCCGCGCGCCAGCGCTCGTGTCACCGAGGCGCGCAGCTCGCCTTCGGGCGTCAGAATACGGTTCGGCTTACCGTTGTAACAGTGGGTAATGATATCGCCCGCCGTCAGACGCTCCGCGATTTCGTCCAGATCCGGCGGGTTATTTCCAATATGTACCATCAGCGGCAGGTTGCCGTTTTCTTGCTGCATGGCTTTAGCGCGTTCCAGCGGCGTGATGCCGTTAACGCCTACCACGCTGCTGCTCATCCGCGCCTTGAGGCCGACGATAAAATCCGGATGGCGTTTTACCGCCTGCCGGACCGCATCGGCGTCAATATTGGCCATGTTAGCCAGCTCGTTTTGGGCAATAAGCCCAACGCGTGAAACATTCAGCAGCGCATAAACGTCGGTGGTCGCCTGACGCGTCAGAGCATAGAAATCATCAATATCATCTGCGCCAGTGCTACCGGCATCCACCACTGTGGTAACGCCAGTGGCAATACCCACGCTGTCCGGTTCGTCGTGGTAAATCGGTGATGTCGGGTAGCAGTGAACGTGAGAATCAATCCAACCCGCACTAACGTAACACTCGCCGCGCAGGTCAATGGTTTTCACCGCCGGGCCATCAACGTCACCCAACGCCGCGATTTTGCCATCTTGCAGGGCAATATTAGTCAGCGTGTCATCGACCAGACGCGCATGGCGCAGGAGTAAATCAAACATCGCTCTCTCCTTTGCCGGATGGCGGCGCAACCGCCTTATCCGGCCTACAAATCAACAGTTAGCTAATCGCAATCGGGAAGATGGAACCGAGGATCATCGCGCCTAAAATCGCGCCGCCGGTAATCGGCTTCTGCCAGATATAAAACAGCAGCGCGCCCACCAGAGAGCCCAGACCAATAGGAATCGATGCCGTCATGGCGCTGAGGATAATCAACGGCCCCAGAAAACGACCTGAAGTGTTACCGGCCCCCATCATGACGTCCGCCCCGTACGTGGAGTCGCTCTGATTGATGGTGAACTTACGCGCCAGAATAATGATGTAGCCAATCGCCAGGCCAATCACCAGACCGGTTATCAGCGAAGCGATAAAGTTCGCCACCGGGAAGACAAAGCCAGCCCCCAGCAGTAACGCCGGAACCCCTAAGCCCACGCCAGTCTGAATTGCCCCGCCGATATCCAGAATTCCGACCAGCGAACCTTCGATAATGCGGGCAAATAAAAAGCTGGCGCCGAAAGCGGCGACCGCGCCGTAGACGCCGGTATCCATCCCCGCTTTCAACATCGCCACAAAAGCAACTTCGTTAAATGCGCCGATACCGTACAGATAGTACATATGCGTCCCGGCGAAAACGCCGGAGGAGAGCAGACCAACAAAGATCGGGAACGACCAGTCGGCATACCAAAAACCTTTATTCTCTTCCATTGTGGCCTCCGTTATTTGCCGCTGAGCGAGTTGTGGATCAGTTCAAGCCAGTTCGGTACCGTCATGTTGAAAGACTCGATCATTTTCATGTCGAAGCCGCGGAAGAAGCCGCTCAACACAAACAGCAAAACGATGGCGACCATCATCACTTTGGTGACATGGTTCCAGCCGCTCTCTTCTACGCCTTTACCGATCAAAATACCCAGCACCAGCCCCGGTACGGCGTTCCCCATGATGAGCTGCGCCGCGCCGCCGAAAACGGTGGCCCAGAAGCCCGATTTTTTACCGGCGTCGATCGCCGCTAACCAGAAGATCACAGGCATGACGATGTTGACCAGCAGGTTTGCCGCCGGTACCAGCACCTTAACCGCTGTCACCTGTAGCGCTTCTGGCACGGATGAGGCGGTCAGGTTAAGGAACGTCACGACGATCATGCCGATGACGGCGCAGGCAATCGCCATTTTTTTCGGGTCGTGCAGCGTCTCGCCAACGTTACGGTTTTTGATCATGAGCGCCGCCGCGCCCCAGTTAGGGATGATGCGGTGATCGACATCCTGGGTGAACGATCCGGCCGCCACAGACGACGCCCAGGCGTTAAAGAAGAAACCCAGTCCAAAGGAGAAGTGAGATGCCGGGTCGCCTTCACAAGAGTTGAGTTCGCCCAACGTACGGAACGCGCCCATCCCCTGTGTGGTTGGCGCGTGAAACATGCGTGCAGCCCCAGCGCCCACCCCTACGCCGACCAGCGCGCCGATAATGAGCGATTTAATTAGTATTATCAGGAACATAACTATGCCTTTTTAATAAAAATCAGCGTTTCGCGACGAAATCCACCCTGTCGAGATTGATGGCGGTCACGTTGACGGTCACATCCAGCTCCACGCTGTAAGTGCGTCGTTCCCGGCGCAAAAAGAAAAACAGAAAGGCCTCTTTACGCACCGACTCATGCGCCTGAACAATCCGCACATCCTGTGGCTCAATACGCAGTAAGATATACGGCGACTCTCTCATCACCGCCGACTGAACATGGTTCAGCGCATCGGCAAAGGCGCGTGCTTTGGCGTCGCCCTTGCCTTTTACTCTCACCGTGGTGGTGAATTGCTCTTTCATCATCAGGCGCCGTATTTCTTTTGCCACGCCTGCACCAGGCGCTCGCCGAGCTCTTCTTTATCCATAAAGCCGAAACCCAACACGTTGCAGCCTTCATTGATAGCGGTGACGCCTTCATCCACTGACCGCATGCCATATTTGGCTTTGTAGCCATGCTTGTTTTGCGCGGTGATAGCGCCCGCGCCGCCGCTGCCGCAAAATGAAATGCCGAAGGTGGCGTTTTCCGCTTTCATCACATCGCCCAGCTTCATGTCTGCCGCGACGCCCGGTACGACGACCGCGCGACCGCCCGCTTTTTCCACGCCTGCCGCCACTTTCTGGCCTTTACCCAGGCGATCGCCAATCACGACGGTAATCTGTTCCATTTTTTGCTCCTTAGAGGTTGTCTTTCGCGACTTCAAAATGTACCGATAATAGCCAGGCTTCTTCGTCAGGAAGGTTGCCAAACGCCGCCACGATTTCGCGGGCGAGCGCCATTGATTCGGCTGAGATTTCATCAAACAAGCTGGCATCGACTTCCGGTAAAGGCTCGCCGGTAATTGACCGGTGCGCCATCGCGCGAACGTGCGAGGTCAGCATTTGCGTCTGTACCGCATTGGGGACAATGTGATGTCGCCCCAGCAGGCCATCCACCTGCGTTAACACCTGTTCAGCTAATTTGTTAATTCGCTCACCGGCATCGTGTTTTACTGCTCCGTTATCCACGCGTCTCACCCCGTTAATGGCAATGAGATAAAACTAGCGGCAAGGGTTAAAAGTTTGTAGCGAGTTATTTTCCACCTCGAAGTGGAAACGCGAGTGGGATAGGTGATCTGCGCCACAGAAAAGGCGGCATTAATGAATTATCGCCGGGAAAGTGTGAGATCTATCGCGGCATAAAGAGGAAATGGCGAAACAATGACGTTGTCGTATAAAGTGAGAAAGTGTGATGGGTATTACATTTTGCCGGATGGCGACCTGCGGATAAAGCGAAGCCGCCATCCCACAAAAATTAACGATACTTCTTATGATACGTATTGCGGGTGGTTTTTAGCGCTTCCGCCGCCGCTTTCGCTTCTTTAACGTTACCTTCGTTCGCCAGCTTCAGCGCGCCATCAATTTGGCCGACCAGAATGTCAAAACCGTGACGAAAATCCTTCATTTCCGGGCTATCCGGCGCTTTATCTTCCAGCTTTGGCGGCGTAGCTTTTTGAGCATCCAGCGCGGCCGCGCGCATTTTGGTTAATGCCGCTTTCAGTTCAGGGGCACTATCCGTTTTCTCAACAACTTTCAGGTTATCATTGAGAATATCCATATTATCTTCAAGATCGGCAGCAAAAACAGCCGAACCGAATACCAGCGATGACACAGCAAGAATAGCTAACAGGCTTTTACGCATTGCTCACTTCCTTTTTTATTATTAACGATAAGTGTAATACCCTGAATAATTCAAGTTGCAGGCAGCCAACGCGCCTGCAGCCTGAAGTATGACGGGTATTATTGTCCGGCGATTTTCATCTCCGGTAACAATACCGAACCACACTGTATATTACTGCGCGTTTCAATATCATCACCCACAGTGACAATATTACGCCACATCTCTTTTAAATTACCGGCAATGGTAATTTCACTTACCGGGTACTGGATTTCACCATTTTCAACCCAGAATCCCGCAGCGCCGCGGGAGTAGTCGCCGGTAATACCGCTGACGCCCTGGCCCATCAGTTCCGTCACCACCAAGCCGGTGCCCATCTCTTTCAGTAACTGCTCAAAGTTCAGCCCCTGCCCGGCGATACGCCAGTTATGAATGCCGCCGGCATGACCGGTACTTTTCAGCCCCAGTTTGCGGGCGGAATAGTTGGTCAGCAACCATTGCGTCAGTACGCCATCCTTCACAATGTCCCGGCGCTCTGTACGCACGCCTTCGCTGTCGAACGGTGAAGACGCCAGCCCTTTTAGCAGATGCGGGTGTTCTTCGATGGTTAACCATTCCGGCAGAATTTGTTTGCCCAGCGAGTCGAGCAGAAAAGTGGATTTACGGTATACCGCGCCGCCGGCAATCGCCCCGACCAGATGACCAAATAGCCCTGTCGCCACTTCATTGGCGAAAATGACCGGCGCTTTCATGGTGGAGAGCTTGCGCGGCGACAGGCGGGATAAGGTGCGGCGCGCGCACTCGGTCCCGACCCATTCCGGCGCTTGCAGATCCGCCATTGCCCGACCGATGGTGTAAGCGTAATCACGCTCCATATCGCCGTTCTCTTCGGCGATGACGCAGCTTGAGAGCGAATGGCGCGTGGAGCAATAGCCCTGCAACATGCCGTGGCTGTTGCCAAACACTTTAATGCCGTAATGGCTGTTAAAGCTCCCGCCTTCGGTATTGGTGATGCGTTTATCCGCCTTTAGAGAAGCCTGTTCCGCACGCGCGGCCAGTTCAATGGCTTCGTCTGGCGTAACCTCTGCCGGGTGGAACAAGTCCAGATCCGGCGCGTCAAACGCCAGCAGTTCTTTGTCCGCCACGCCTGCGCACGGGTCCGGCGACGTGTAACGCGCGATATCCAGCGCGGCCTGCACGGTACGGGCAATCGCCTGCGGGCTTAAATCCGTCGAAGAGGCGCTGCCTTTGCGGTTCTGGTGATACACCGTAATGCCCAGCGCGCCGTCGCTATTAAATTCGACATTCTCTACTTCACCATAACGGGTGCTGACGCTAATGCCGGTGGTCTTGCTGACGGCGACTTCCGCCCCATCCGATTTGCCTGAGGCTAACTCCAGCGCTGTCGAAACTGCTTCTTCCAGAATCTTACGCTGCGCTTCAACTTGTGAGATTACTTTCATTGCAAATGCCATAATGTAGAGAGAGTTTCTCTGAAGTCTAACAGAGAACCGTTTTTCAGTGCGCATCTTAACTGGTAACATTAGCCTCTTTTTTTAAGGAGCCTGACATGACAAAGCAGCCCGAAGACTGGCTCGACGACGTTCCCGGTGATGACATCGAAGACGAAGACGATGAAATTATCTGGGTCAGTAAAAGTGAAATTAAACGCGATGCCGAGGAATTAAAACGCCTGGGCGCGGAACTGGTGGATCTGGGGAAAAACGCGCTGGATAAGATCCCGCTGGACGCCGATCTGCGCGACGCCATTGAACTGGCCCAGCGAATCAAAATGGAAGGACGCCGCCGCCAGTTGCAGCTTATCGGAAAAATGCTGCGCCAACGCGACGTTGAACCTATTCGCCAGGCGCTGGACAAGCTGAAGAACCGCCATAATCAGCAGGTGGTACTGTTTCACAAGCTTGAGCATCTGCGCGATCGTCTGATCGTCGAAGGCGATGACGCGGTAGCCGAAGTACTGACCCTGTGGCCGCACGCCGATCGTCAACAGCTTCGTTCATTGATCCGCAATGCGAAGAAAGAGAAAGAAGGCAACAAACCGCCGAAATCAGCGCGTCAGATCTTCCAGTATCTGCGCGAGCTGGCGGAAAACGAAGGGTAATTTTACACGTTGGTAGCATCTGCCGGATGGCGGCGCTAGCGCCTTCTCCGGCCTACAGGAATGTACCTATTGTAGGCCCGGTAAGCGCAGCGCCACCGGGCATTTTTTACTCCACAACCAGTGCTTTTTTCGCCAGCCCATCCAGCAATTTCTGATGGATGCCGCCGAAACCGCCGTTGCTCATCACCAGGATGTGATCGCCAGGCTGTGCGGTTTTCACCACCATTTCCGCCAGCGTATCGACATCGCCACTCCAGTGAGCAGGCTGTACGCAGGCTTCAGCGACTTCCGCCACTTGCCACGGAATATGCGGCGGCTGCAGCAGGAACACTTCATCCGCACGCCCTAACGACGGTGCCAGGTCATCCTTGCATAACCCCATCTTCATCGTGTTAGAACGCGGCTCCAGCACTGCGATAATGCGCGCGGTGCCGCCCACTTTACCGCGCAGCGCCGCCAGCGTGGCCAGAATTGCCGTCGGGTGGTGAGCAAAATCGTCATACACCGTCACGCCGTTCGCTTCGCCGCGCAGTTCCAGACGGCGGCGGGCGTTAATAAATGACCCCAGCGCGCTGGCCGCTTCAGCGGGCGCGACGCCCACGTGGCGCGCGGCGGCAATCGCCATCAGACCGTTGTGCATGTTATGTTCGCCGACCAGGCCCCATTTCACATCGCCGACTTTTTCGCCGTCCAGCCACACTTCCCACTCGGAAGCATCCGTAGTCAGCTTCTTCGCCTGCCAGTGTCCCTGCTCGCCCACCAGCTCCTGCTCGCTCCAGCAGCCCAGAGCCATGGTCTGTTTCAGGTTGATGTCGTTTTCCGGCCAGATGATGCGCCCCTGCCCCGGCACGATGCGCACCAGATGGTGGAACTGCTTCTGGATCGCTTTCAGATCGTCGAAGATGTCGGCATGATCAAACTCAAGGTTGTTGAGGATCAACGTCCGCGGGCAGTAATGCACAAATTTAGAACGTTTATCAAAGAACGCGCAGTCGTACTCATCCGCTTCGATAACAAAGAACGGGCTCTCGCCCAGGCGCGCGGAAACCTCAAAGTTGCCCGGTACGCCGCCGATCACGAAGCCCGGTTTGTACCCGCACGCTTCCAGTATCCAGGTCGCCATGCCTGCGGTCGTGGTTTTGCCGTGGGTACCGGCGACCGCCAGTACCCAGCGGTCGCGCAACACAAAGTCATGCAGCCACTGTGGACCAGACATAAAGGGAATGTTTTTTTCCAGCACCGCTTCCACGCACGGATTCCCGCGCGTCATCGCATTGCCGATAATCACCAGATCCGGCTGCGGATCGAGCTGGCTGGCGTCATAACCCTGGATCAGATCAATGCCTTGCTTCTCAAGTAAGGTACTCATCGGCGGATACACATTGGCGTCCGAACCCGTTACTTCATGACCAAGCGAGCGAGCCAGCATCGCCAGCCCCCCCATGAAAGTGCCACAAATTCCCAAAATATGAATGCGCATACGTCACTATCCTTTTTTTATCTGCGAGCCATTTTACGCACATGTCTGGCAAGTGAGAAACGCATTTCAGGTAAATCTGTACTTTGCTGGCGCGATTCACCTGAGCGCATCATCTGAAATGTTTGTTAAGATTGTTACGGTCGCTTTACTCCAATCAATTGCAGGGAAAGTGTTATGAAAACGTTAGGTGAATTTATTGTCGAAAAGCAGCACGAGTTCTCTCAGGCTACCGGTGAGCTCACTGCTTTGCTGTCGGCAATAAAATTGGGCGCCAAGATCATCCACCGCGATATCAATAAGGCCGGTCTGGTCGATATCCTGGGTGCCAGCGGTGCTGAGAACGTACAGGGCGAGGTTCAGCAGAAACTCGATCTGTTCGCGAACGAGAAACTGAAAGCTGCACTAAAAGCGCGCGATATTGTAGCGGGCATCGCATCGGAAGAAGAGGACGAAATTGTCGTCTTTGAAGGCTGCGAACACGCGAAATATGTGGTGCTGATGGACCCTCTGGATGGCTCTTCTAACATCGACGTTAACGTCTCTGTCGGTACGATTTTCTCGATTTATCGCCGCGTGACGCCCGTCGGCACGCCGGTCACCGAAGAAGATTTCCTGCAACCCGGCAACAAACAGGTCGCTGCGGGATATGTCGTGTATGGCTCGTCCACCATGCTGGTTTACACCACCGGCTGCGGCGTACACGCTTTCACCTACGATCCGTCGTTAGGCGTGTTCTGTCTGTGCCAGGAACGTATGCGTTTCCCGGAAAAGGGTAAAACCTACTCCATTAACGAAGGCAACTACATTAAATTCCCGAATGGCGTGAAGAAGTACATAAAATTCTGTCAGGAAGAGGATAGTTCAACAAGTCGCCCTTATACCTCACGTTACATTGGCTCTCTGGTGGCCGATTTCCACCGCAACCTGCTGAAAGGCGGCATCTATCTCTACCCCAGCACCGCCAGCCATCCGCAGGGAAAACTGCGTCTGCTGTATGAATGCAACCCGATGGCGTTCCTCGCGGAACAGGCCGGCGGCAAAGCAAGCGATGGTAAAGAACGTATTCTGGATATCATTCCGGAAAGCCTTCACCAGCGCCGCTCGTTCTTCGTCGGCAACCGCCATATGGTTGACGATGTGGAACGCTTTATCCGCGAATACCCGGACGCGTAATCTTTACCACCATGCGGAATAACGCATGAAGCCGCCATTGGGCAATAACATGTCCGATGGCGGCGTTGCCTTATCAGGCCCGTGATTTTTTCGTTTCTTAACCTTTGTAGTTCATGCTCCGCAACGACGCGCCAGATGAGGCGGAAACGAAAACAAGCGAAGACTTTCGGCGTGAGTTGGCTATAATACTCGCCACTTGTTTGTCATAAATTCAAAGGAAACAGACATGAGCTTACTCAACGTCCCGGCGGGTAAAGAACTGCCGGAAGATATCTACGTCGTTATCGAGATCCCGGCTAACGCAGATCCGATCAAATACGAAGTTGACAAAGAGAGCGGCGCGCTGTTCGTTGACCGCTTCATGTCCACCGCGATGTTCTATCCGTGCAACTACGGTTACATCAACCATACCCTGTCTCTGGACGGCGACCCGGTAGACGTTCTGGTCCCGACGCCGTACCCGCTGCAGCCAGGCGCCGTCATCCGTTGCCGTCCGGTTGGCGTACTGAAAATGACCGACGAATCCGGTGAAGATGCGAAACTGGTTGCCGTACCGCACACCAAACTGAGCAAAGAGTACGATCACATTAAAGATGTGAACGATCTGCCGGAACTGCTGAAAGCGCAGATCACTCATTTCTTCGAGCATTATAAAGATCTCGAAAAAGGCAAATGGGTGAAAGTTGACGGTTGGGACAACGCCGAAGCGGCTAAAGCGGAAATCGTTGCCTCCTTCGAGCGCGCCGCGAAGAAATAAGTCCGCTTTTACATAATCGTCAAGATAAAGGCTCTCATAGTAATGAGGGCCTTTTTATTGGCTAATGAATAGAACACAATTTTTATCATTATTAATTTAACATTCACGGAATGAATAAGACTTTACCTGATTTTTTATTAAAAAGGGTTGAATACGCTCACGGTTTCTCTAAAAAGCTTAAGATAATAATTGTTTTGTGAATGCCCCCAGACTCCCCTGGACTTACGCCCTAAATATTAGCAAGCGCTAAATTCTTATTTAGTGCATAAGCCCGATTACCTTTTTAATAAGGTATCCTAAGCTCTCCCTACCAATAATTGTATTTTTAATCCAACATAACATCCGCTCAAAACACACTTTTTAATATATTTTTAAGGGCTGCCATAATTATTTACTACTTTAAGAGATTATGATGAAAAATGATATATTAATTACCGGTGGACATATCATCGATCCCGCTCGTAATATTAATGAGATTAACAATTTACGCATCATTAACGATATTATCGTTGATGCCGATAAATATCCTGTAACTTCGGAGACCCGGATTATCCATGCCGACGGCATGATCGTCACTCCCGGTCTTATCGATTATCACGCGCATGTTTTTTATGACGCGACGGAAGGCGGCGTCAGGCCTGATATGTACATGCCGCCGAATGGCGTCACCACCGTCGTGGATGCAGGTTCTGCCGGTACGGCAAACTTTGATGCCTTCTACCGAACGGTGATTTGCGCCAGCAAAGTTCGAATCAAAGCGTTTCTGACCGTGTCGCCGCCGGGCCAAACCTGGTCACAAGAAAATTATGATCCTGACAATATTGATGAAAATAAGATCCACGCGCTGTTTCGCCAGTATCGCAATGTTCTTCAGGGATTAAAACTCAAGGTTCAGACTGAGGACATTGCTGAATATGGCTTAAAACCGCTGACTGAATCCCTTCGTATTGCCAACGATTTAAGGTGCCCCGTGGCAATACACTCGACTCATCCCGTCGTTCCCATGAAAGAACTTGTCTCCTTGCTACGCCGCGGCGATATTATCGCTCATGCGTTTCACGGCAAAGGTAGCACCATTCTTACTGATGAAGGCGCTGTCTTAGCCGAAGTCCGTCAGGCAAGGGAAAGAGGCGTTATATTTGATGCCGCCAATGGTCGCAGTCATTTTTCAATGAACACGGCACGCCGGGCCATCGCCAATGGCTTTCTTCCGGATATCATCAGTAGCGATCTCTCAACCATCACTAAACTCGCCTGGCCTGTTTACGCCTTACCATGGATTTTATCGAAATATTTAGCACTCGGCGTCGCGCTTACCGATGTCATTAACGCCTGTACCCATACCCCAGCAGTTTTAATGGGTATGGCAGCAGAAATTGGTACGCTGGCCCCTGGGGCATTTGCCGATATCGCCATCTTTAAATTAAAAAACAGGCATGTTGAATTTGCCGATATTCATGGTGAAACGCTCACGGGGACGCATGTGCTGGTACCACAAATGACCATAAAATCCGGTGAGATATTATTTCGTCAAATTGATTTTGGCGCGCGGCCAAACGGAGTTGAAAAATGACCTCAATGCAAAAATGGCTACGGATCGGCGCGACATTAATGTTCGGCCTTTTTGTTGCTTATCTTGACCGTTCTAATCTTTCCGTTACGTTACCTACGATTACACACGACCTGAATATTGATGGCGCAACGGCCAGCATTGTATTAACCATATTTCTTATTGGCTATGCCTTTTCAAATATTTTTGGCGGCGTATTTACCCAGCGATACGATCCGAAAAAAATAGTCATTCTGATGGTGCTAATCTGGTCGATTGCGACCGTTTTTGTCGGATTTACCTCGTCAGTGTACGTTATTTTGATTTGTCGGCTGGTGCTTGGCATTACCGAAGGCATTTATTGGCCGCAGCAGTCCCGCTTCGCCAGCGACTGGTTTTCAGACAAAGAACGGACGCAGGCGAACAGTATTATCCAGTATTATGGACAGTTCCTGGCATTAGGCCTGGGATTTATGATTTTGTCCCCGCTGGATGCTGCCTTCGGTTGGCGAAATGTTTTTATTATCACTGGTGTGATCGGCATTGTTGTTGTAGTTCCACTTTATATAACAATGCTGAAAAAACAGGAAGAAGCGCCTTATTATCGTGCGCCGGCGCCAACAGAGAAAACTAAGCTTACCCTGGAATCGCTGGGCGGAACCCCCTTCCTACTTCTTATTTTTACCTACATCACTCAAGGGATGTTGTTCTGGGGAATTACGTTATGGATCCCCATGGTTGTCAATTCTCTCGGCTATACCGGATTCAGTAAAGCATTGGTCAGTTCTCTGCCTTATCTGACTGCGGTTATACTGGCAATCCCTATCTCATGGATCAGTGATAAGACACAAAAGCGTGTACTTATTGCTTCACTGGGCCTACTAATCCCCGGCGTGATGTTATTTCTCCTGCCATTTGTCGATGCGCCGGGCTTTAAAATCACGCTCATTACCCTGGCGATGGGTTATTATGCCGCCAGCTTTACCCCCAATATCTGGTCGATTATCCAGTCGAACGTTAAACCCCATGCGATTGGCCCAGCCTCCGGTATTATTAATGGCATCGGCGCTGGCGGCGGCGGTACGTTGGCAGGCCTAATGGTCGGCTATTTTTACCGGACAACTGGCAGCTATATGCAGGGATTTATGGTTCTTGGATGCATTGTTATCCTGGGCGGCGCGTCATTATTGATCTACGGCAGAATAAGAGCTCACCATGCCCGGCGCTAGCGCCATCAGCCAGAATGTAAAAAAACAACGCCACCCGAGGGTGGCGTGTTCAGTTCAGGTCTGGTTTCTGTCTAACCAGTCACCGCTTTCAATCAGAGTTAACCCATCAACAGGACGTTGATATACATACATCCATGCGCTGCCGTAAGGCGTCTGGATTAACTGGCGTGCGTATTCACCGCCCCTGGTGCGCAAAGCATCAAGTTCGGCCAGCGTGGCGTTATCAATTCGATAAACTTCACCGTATACCGCTCCGTTTCCCGGAACTGCGCCTGGATAGTGGCCCAGACTATACAACTGGTAGTTATCGATACGGTAATCGCCAAGCAATTGGGCATTGGTCATCCAGTGACTGTTGCCTTGTTTCTGTCGTAAACTGCCATAGACAAATATTCGCATTGCTAAAACTCAAACTGATAGAGCAAATCAAGTGCCTGATCTACGCCAGACACTGCTTCCAGATATAGCTTAGGCATCAGGCGATAACGTAACGTGAGCGTCGCCAGAGAGTCAAATATCCCTACACCATACTTCACCTGTAGACCCGGCAGTACATAGCCGCTGACCACAACCTGAGACGAATCGCCCACCCCTTGCGTGTCCAGCGCCAGATTACTTACGCCGAATGTCTCTCCGATTTTACCCACAACCTGACCACTTTGCGCAACCCCCAGGCCAATAAGCATGGAGGTCATTGCTGCGCTATCACTCTGATTGCTGTCCAACCCCTGCCCACGCAGCAGATAAGAAAGCGCTTCAGCCTGCGGCATCGCCGGATCGGAGAAGATTTCCGCTTTGGGTTCATCAGCAGTGCCTGTGACACGCACGCCCGCAATGACATCGTCTTCGGTGGCGTCAGGGTTACGGATCGCTTCGATATTGAGCAGCGGCTGATCCGGCGGGCCGGAGAACAGCAGCTCGCCTTTACGGACAAGCAGGTCCTGGCCGTAGGCGCGGAATCGGCCGTCAGGAATATTGATTTGACCATTCAGCCCCAGCCCCTGCTTATCCTGCGCGACTTTCAAATCGCCGGTCAAACGCGCTTTAAGCCCGAAGGCGTCGATGCGCACATTGTTGCCGACGTGGACCGTCAGATTACTGTTGATGGGAATAGACGCTGTCTGCGGCGTTTCTGGTTGCAGGTCATTGTTGAGCATAACCACATCGCTGGAGACGCCGACCGCGCTCTCCGGCAGGTCGTGCACCACAATTCGCGCCCACGGAACGTCCACACGCCCATCCAACGTGAACAGCGAAGGCGTCGCGTCAAAGACCACATCCGGCGAGACATCCAGGCGCACCATCGGCGGAACGGTAATCCGCACCCGGCTGCCTTTCGCCGTCACCCGCGCGCGCCAGTTGTCAATCTGACTCCAGTCGGCGTTGCCGTTCAGGTTAATTTGCCCTTGTTGTGTTCGCACGATACCGGCGAGCGTCGAACGCGTCCCGCTAAAGTTCATGGTGAGCTGGCTCGGCTGCATCTCAAACGGCATAAAATTACCGTCAATATCCAGCGCGCTAAGCTGCAACTGACCAAACAACTGCGGGCTTTGTACATCGCCGCCCAGACGTAGCCTGGCGTTTAACATTCCCGCCGCTTTTTCGCCGCGCGAAAAGACAGGGTTGACCATCGCCAGATTGAGATTGCGCATGTTGACGTTACCGCCGAGATTGCGCCGCCCCTGAGGATCGGTTACCTGCACCTGGCCATCGAATTGACCATTGTTCGTCAGGCGAATCAGCCATCCCAGCTCGGCGCGATTATTGTGCAGATCGGCGCAGAGGTTCAGCGTCTCAAATGCGACCGGTAACGGCGCGTCATTGACGGTCTGCGTGACCTTCACGTTACGACCGGAAAGCGTGACCTTCCCCTGCGGCAATCCCTCCTGGGTGGTATCCCACGACACGTCCGCTTTCCCGCTAAAGATCCCGCTGGCCTGAGTGGTATCAGGCATAAATGGCTTCAGCATCGCCAGATCAAAGCGGTTGAGATTGACCACCGCCCGTCCTGCGGCACCCGCATCAATGGTTTGCGGGATGCACAGCTCGGCGTTCGGGTTCAGCCAACAATGCGGTCCGATACTGATTTTCTGTTCTTTATTACGGTAGTCCAGCGCAATCGCGCGGGTCAACGACCATGGCCCCACTGGCGTCTGGAAACGGGTGTCGCTTAACGTCCCTTTCCAGCGCGCCGCCTCGCGATCAAAACTGCCTGTCAGGGAGAGTTGACCGGATACCGGTTCTCCCTGAACACGGAGCTGTAGCTGATGCTGCTTCTCGCTGCCTTTGGCGTCAAGCGTCACCAGATTGATGTTAACGTCGGGTTGCGAAATCCGCTCTACGCGAACGTTGAGATGGCCCGCTATCTGATCGGTGGATTTAATATCGCCCTCAATGCGCGCCTGGGCGACAGACAGCTCCTGCCAGCGCAAGCCGCGGGCGGTGATATCCGCCAACAACTGCGGCGCTTCTACCGTACCGCGGACTTTAACGATTCCTTTTGCCATGCCGCCCAGCCCTGGCAGCGCATTATCCAGCCCTGGCGCATCGATGGCGGCGTCAAGATTCAGCTCCTTAACGCCAAGCTCGCCTTTTATATCGGCGCTGTTTGGGCCCAGCGCAAGGTGCAGCCCCGGGATCGTCCACTGCATGTAGCTGTTGCCCTTTAGCGTCCCGTTGACGTTAACGCTGTTCTGCTTCACATTGCCGGTCAGCTTGAGTTCCGGGACATCCATCTGCCAGGTGCCGCCGTAGAGGCTGCCTTTGGTTTTCATGACGCCGTTAAGCTTCGCGGGCCAGTCCGGGATCTCTTTAGCGGTATTGATGCCATTCAGCGTCAGTTCGCCACGCCAGCTAATCGCCTGCTGCCAGTCCACCAGCGCTTTCAGTTCGGTTTTTCCCTCCAGAGCGGCGACGGTGAGTTTATCGAGATTAATCTGCCGCTCATTCCCTTTAGCATCCAGCGTAATGGTCGCCGGCGGAATATCTTGTCCTTTCACGGCGGTTCGCATCGACAACGTATAGTCGGTCATCTTACCGCTCAGTTTGAGCTTCAGATCGTCAGCCTGAAACTGGGTATCACCCGTCAATGGCCAGGCAATACGTTGGCTGACGACCTCAAGATTGAGCGGTAAACCGGCCTCCGCCAGCCGCGTCTGGGCGCGAAGCGCGACATCCATCGGCCCGGAAAGATTCACCCCGACCTCCAGTTGTTCGCGTAGCGCGCCGCCGACCTTGAGTTTTATCTTTTCACCCTTTAGCGGATCGATATTCAGCGTACTGTTGAGCGTAATATCAACCGGCCAGTTATTGGCGAGCTGCGCCGTACCGGAGGCTTTCACCGTGCCCTGGTTGGCGTCGATATCCAGCGTATCCAGCTTCATATTACCGTCGATACTGCTGACTTTAAGCAGCATCGTGCGCACCGTCAGATCGGTATCGCCGGTGATGCGTAGCTGCTCGCCGCGAAATGACTCGATATTCAGATTGAGCGGCAGGTGAACATCGGTCATCTCCGGCATTACTGGTTTTGCAAACAGATCTTTTAGCGTTTCGCCAAGCGGCTTTTCATCCGGTTGAGGTTTCTCGATTTTGGGTTCAACCACCTCTTCCTGCGCCACGTCAGCGACCTTCGGCAGCGCGATCAGCAATCCCTGAAGCCGCGTCGGTTTCAGGGTCAGGTTTTTCTCCTGCCATGCCAGCCCGGAGGTAAAATCCAGCACCGAAACGGTAGTGTCATCAATCTTGATATTGATGTTATTCAGCGCCACGCGCGACAGCGTGATGGGCCAGGGGGTGGAGAGGTTCAGCGGTCCGCTTTCTTCCTCTTCTTGCGCCGGTTCGGAAGGCGGCATTTTTTTGCTGTCGATAGCGACATTAATGTCTTTTAACGCCAGATCATTGACGCACAGGCTACTGCGCCACAGGCAATCAAGCCCGACGGCCAGATGAATTTCGCCCGCATTCACCGCAACGCCCGGCTGCTCATAGCGGATATTTTTTAACGATAAGTCCCGCCAGCCGCCGGTGACCTGCCCAATCTCCAGCCCCGGCACCCAGCGGTTCGCCGCACTGAATACCAGATGCAGCCCCGTCGTCGTCCCGACCAGAAACGCAACGCTCGCCAGTAACACCACAATGAAAATCAACACGCCGAGGCTTATTTTCTTCCATAAACTCATAATTCAGGCCCCAGACCGATATAAAACTGTAAACCGTGTTCGTCTTTGTCGCCGACCGGTACGGCAAAATCGAGTTTGACAGGCCCAACCGGCGACGCCCAGCGCACGCCGACCCCGGTCCCGGTTTTGAAATCGCTACGGCGAATATCACTCACCGCCTCGCCGCTATCGACAAACACTGCCCCCCACCATTTGCCGGTGACGTTATACTGGTACTCCAGCGATCCGGTTGCCAGTTTTGAGGCGCCTTTAAGATTGCCGTCGCTATCTTTAGGCGAAATAGATTTGTATTTATAGCCGCGAATACTGCGGTCGCCCCCGGCGAAGAAACGTAAATCCGGCGGAACTTTGTCGAAATCACCGGTTTCTATCCAGCCCAAATTGGCGCGCATCACAAAACGGTGGCGATCGTACAAAGTCCGAATCCAGACGTTTTGCGCCTGCAGCACGGAGAAATCCACGTCGGAGCCCCAGGCCGTATTCGAATAGTCTACCGAGTAGCGCTGCGAATCGCCCCAGGTTGGCATCAGTCCCCCTCGCGAGCGGGTTCGGCTGATCATCACGCCCGGGTAGAACAGCATGGTGGTATTGGTGACGTTCCCCTGGGTAAAGTGGTCGAAACTCCAGCGCAGGTTAATCGCCCGCTGCCAACCGCTGGAAAGGTCCCAGTAACGCGACACGGCAAGCGTGGTCGAGTCCTGCTCCGTATCATTCAAATCGGTACGTTTAAAACCGCCCTGTACCAGATAGTATTGCTCCAGCGGGTTTTTCAGCAGCGGCATTTTATAACTAAAATCCAGCACCTGTTCCGGCGCAGAAATACTGGTGCTGGTGGTCAGGCTATGACCGTAGGAGTTCATCCACGGTTTTTTCCACGACGCTTTCACGCGCGGCCCGACGTCGGTGGAGTACCCCACCCCGGTTTCAATCGTGTTTTCGGTTCGCGGCGATACCACGCCTTTTAACGGCAGAATTTTTGTTTTACGCGATTTCTCAAATTCCGGCGCCACCACGACAGAATTAAACCATCCGGTAGCGGAAAGTCGGCGGTTTAGTTCCGCCAAATCTTTCGACTCGTACTCATCGCCCTCTTTAAACGGCAACAGATTTTGTAAATATTCATCACGAATCTGCGAACCTTCGAAGGTGACAGGCCCGAAGCGATAGCGCTCACCGCTATCATAATCAATATCCCAAAACGCCTGATGACGGCCCAGAGCAATTCCCAACTGACTTTTAACGAATTCGCTGTCGAAATAGCCTTTACGTAGCGACACGCTGGTTAACGACTTTTTAAAATTGTCATAGTCTCCCTGGTTCAGCACCGTGCCGATTGCCGGACGCGTTTTCAGTAAGGCCAGATAATCTTTGTCCGTGCGCGCGCCGCCGCGTAAAATGACTTCTGTACCGCCAATCAACACCGGCTGGCCGGGCGTAACCCTGGCGATTAATACCTGCCGTCCTTTCGCAGGCGGTGGAAGCAAGTCGAATTTGATAGTGGGTTCGTAATAGCCTAACGCTTTAAGCCCTTCGCGAATCGCATCATCAACTCGGGCGCGAAAGCGCCGATCCGGCGTCACCTCATCGCTCTGAATCGTAGAGAGCTGTGCGCGAACGTTTTTTTCCAGCTCTCCGGATAGCCCTTCGACTTTCAGACGAACATTTGCGGCTACCGCAGAACTGCTCAGGCACAGTAAGCTAACCCAACATAACTGACGGATATGTGGCACATTTTCTCCTGAATATCCCCTATTCCCACCCCTGGAAAAAATCACACTACCGCTCCGCGGCTTAACATAAAATCAACAATTTCGATTGAAAAGCAGACGACTGCCCAAATATTTCTTATGGTTAAATCCAGATACATTAATGTTGTTATTGTGTGCAAAGATGCGTCTCGTTACAACCTTAACGCCAATTAACGCTTTCGGGAGAATAGCTCATGAGTTTATTTGATAAAAAACATCTGGTTACTCAAGCAGATGCGTTACCAGGACGCAACACCCCGATGCCGATCGCCACTCTGCATGCGGTAAATGAACACTCTATGACCAATGTCCCTGCCGGGATGGAGATCGCCTACTTCGCTATGGGCTGTTTCTGGGGCGTAGAACGTTTATTCTGGCAATTGCCCGGCGTATATAGCACCGCGGCAGGGTATGCAGGCGGTTACACGCCTAATCCAACCTACCGGGAAGTCTGCTCCGGGCAGACCGGTCATGCCGAAGCGGTACGGATAGTGTACGATCCTGCCGTTATCCGTTATGAGCAGCTTTTACAGACCTTCTGGGAAAATCACGATCCGACGCAGGGGATGCAACAGGGTAACGATCACGGTACGCAATACCGTTCTGCGATTTATCCCTTAACGCCGGAACAGAATGCCGCCGCTCACGCCAGTCGCGAGCGCTTTCAGGCGGCAATGGCCGCCGCCGGAGACCATCGCCCTATTACCACGGAAATCGCCCATGCGACGCCGTTTTACTACGCCGAAGATGAACACCAACAGTATCTGCACAAAAATCCATACGGTTACTGCGGGATTGGCGGGATCGGCGTTTGCCTGCCGCCTGACGCGTGACGACGCTGGCGTAGGGGGAACTTGTCGGAGTTGAAAATGAACCCTCTGGCGACTTTACAGTAGCTTACGCTATACTAGCCCTGAACTTATCGGCTCACTGCTACGAGCCGGTTTTCATTAAACGTTACCACACGGATTTATAAACTTCCCTTCCGAGGATCTGGCGTTTCGCCGGATAAGATATGTTAAACAGTATATTCATTATATTCTGCCTGATCGCTGTAAGTGCGTTCTTCTCCATCTCCGAGATCTCGCTTGCCGCATCACGTAAGATTAAACTTAAGTTATTAGCTGATGAAGGCAGTATCAACGCACAACGCGTATTGAAAATGCAGGAAAATCCCGGCATGTTTTTCACCGTTGTGCAAATTGGCCTGAACGCCGTCGCTATTCTTGGCGGTATCGTCGGCGATGCGGCATTTTCGCCCGCCTTTTCCGCCCTTTTCTCGCACTATATGTCGCCAGAACTCTCCGAGCAGCTGAGCTTTATTCTCTCTTTCTCGCTGGTGACGGGGCTGTTTATCCTGTTCGCGGATTTAACCCCGAAACGCATCGGTATGATTGCGCCAGAAGCTGTGGCTTTGCGTATCATCAACCCGATGCGCTTCTGCCTGTTCGTTTTTCGCCCGCTGGTGTGGCTGTTTAACGGCATGGCAAACAACATCTTCCGCCTGTTCAAAATTCCAATGGTGCGGAAAGACGACATTACTTCTGATGATATTTACGCAGTGGTGGAAGCCGGCGCGCTGGCGGGCGTCTTGCGCAAGCAAGAGCACGAACTGATTGAAAATGTGTTTGAACTTGAATCCCGCACCGTACCGTCTTCCATGACGCCGCGCGAAAGTATCATCTGGTTTGATCTGCACGAAGACGAGCAAAGCCTGAAGAAAAAGGTCGCCGAACATCCGCACTCAAAATTTTTGGTGTGTAATGAAGATATCGACCACATCATCGGCTATGTAGACTCCAAAGATCTGCTGAACCGCGTGCTGGCGAACCAAAGTATGGCGCTGAATGGCGGCGTGCAAATTCGCAATACCTTGATTGTGCCGGATACGCTGACCCTTTCTGAGGCGCTGGAAAGTTTCAAAACGGCGGGCGAGGATTTCGCGGTCATTATGAATGAATACGCGCTGGTCGTCGGTATCATTACGCTGAACGATGTGATGACCACGCTAATGGGTGACCTGGTCGGCCAGGGACTGGAAGAGCAAATTGTGGCGCGCGATGAAAATTCCTGGCTGGTTGACGGCGGCACGCCGATTGACGACGTCATGCGCGTGCTGGATATCGATGAGTTTCCGCAATCCGGCAACTATGAAACCATTGGCGGCTTTATGATGTTTATGCTGCGCAAGATCCCAAAACGCACTGATTCAGTGAAGTTTTCCGGCTACAAATTTGAAGTGGTGGATATCGACAACTACCGTATCGATCAGTTGCTGGTGACGCGTCTCGACAATAAAAGCAACGTACCGGCGCCGAAACTGCCCGATGCGCAAGGTAAAGAAGACAGCGCGGCCTGAAATCCGTTTGCCAGAAACATCAACGGCTCCTGATTCAGGAGCCGTTTTTTTTTTACTTTTTTAACCTACTGCATAGCACTTTTGGTTACGCCATCTCAGTTTGCAGACGCATAACCTGACGGTTAACTTCAGACATCACAGACAAGTGCTGCTTGTCTCTCACTTTTGGGATAAGAATCTTACCCTTATCGAACTCAAAAGCGCCAACATCCTTGATATATAACCGTCCACGGAACAGGATCTTCACGTACTTCGCCACCTGTAGCGGGTTGTAGCGTTGGAAAATTTTCATTGTTGTCTCCTGCAGAGTATTACGCCCTTGCGGTGCCACAATCGGCCCAACAGTTTTAAGGCGCAAATTTTAATGCCATATGACTATAGACCATATCTACGTCGTTTCCAGTGTGCATAAGTATATTTACCTTTTGATTACAGTTATTCAGAATTATCTAAACATCAGCTCATTTTTCTCAGTATATGCCTTCATTTTTCACAGGAAGTGTGCGCCCGCCCGCAAACTGGCATCCCCTTTGCGGGAAAAAGCATCAATCGCACATATGATTAACTATCGGCCCAAAGTGGTCGGATCACCTGCAAAAAAATAAAGAAGGAATGACCATGACCCTACGTAAAATTCTGGCGATGTCGTGTCTGCTACTCCCCATAATGGCTTGTGCGCATAACCTTGAAGTTAACCAACGGGTGCCGCCGGTAGGCATTGCCGACCGTGGCGAACTGACGTTGAATAAAGATGAGTTTAGTTATAAAAACTGGAATAGCGCTCAGCTGGCGGGAAAAGTGCGCGTCCTGCTGCACATTGCGGGTCGAACGTCAGCGAAGGAAAAAAACGCCACGCTGATTGAAGCGATTAAATCCGCCGGGCTTCCGCATGACAGATACCAGACGACCACAATTGTGAACACCGATGATGCGATCCCAGGCTCCGGTATGTTCGTGCGTAGCAGTATAGAAAGTAATAAAAAGCTCTACCCGTGGTCGCAATTTATTGTCGACAGCAATGGCGTGGCGCGTAACGCCTGGCAATTAAAAGAAGAGGGGTCCGCCGTCATCGTGCTTGACAAAGACGGTCGGGTTCAATGGGTGAAAGATGGCGCGTTAACCCAGCAAGAGGTACAGCAGGTGGTCGACCTGCTGCATAAGCTCCTCAGTAAATAGTCACCCGGAAGCCGGGGTTAAGGAACGATTCACGAGGGGTATAGTCCAGCGTTTTTCCCTGCCAGTCGTGAACGTGCGCTCCGGCTGCAACGGCAATGGCATGACCAGCGGCAGTGTCCCAGACGCTGGTCGGCCCAAATCGGGGGTAAAGCTGCGCCTGGCCTTCCGCCACAAGGCAGAATTTCAGCGAGGAACCAATAGAGGTAGTCTGATGTTCGCCAAGCTGTTGGAGATATTCGGTGAGTTCATCATCCGTATGCGAACGGCTAATCACCACCAGCGGCGGGCGGGCATCCCGGACCTGAATCTGCTTACGCACCCCGCACTCCTCTTTCCAGGCCTTACCTTCCGCCGCGTAGTACATCACTTTCAGCACCGGCGCATAGACAACGCCCAACACCGGCTTGCCCTGCTCAATCAGCGCGATATTGACCGTGAATTCGCCATTGCGCTTGATGAACTCTTTGGTGCCGTCGAGCGGATCGACCAGCCAGTAGCGCTGCCAGTGCTGGCGCACTTCCCAGGCAGGCGGATCTTCTTCTGAAAGCACCGGAATATCCGGCGTGAGCGTGCGTAACCCTTCGAGAATCACGGTATGTGCGGCGATATCCGCCGCAGTGACTGGAGAATCGTCCTGCTTGCGGGCGTACTCCATCGGTTTGGCTCCATCATAAACCTGCATAATGGCATCGCCCGCGTTCCGTGCAAGCTGGCATACTTGTTCTAACATTCTCCACCTCTTTATGACGGGGGCGTTAACTCGTTGTTTTACTTATACCCGATCGTTAAGGGTTCCGCCAACTGTGATACCGTCTGCGGTTTTGATAATACCTTTCATGGCATGATTCACCCTTCTGTGAACACTCGCAAAAAATCGGCCGGATGGGGCGGTTTCGCCTTCTTCTGGCGACGGTCGGAACGATATCGGGTTTCACTGTTTATCATCGCTATTTTTCACTATCCGGCTTTTCTATTGCGTTCTTAAAAGGTGCCTCTGATGATTAAGTTTAGTGCAACGCTTCTGGCTACGCTGATCGCCGCCAGCGTGAATGCGGCCACCGTCGATCTCCGTATCATGGAAACTACTGATTTACATAGCAACATGATGGATTTCGATTATTACAAGGATACCGCAACCGAAAAATTCGGATTGGTACGTACCGCAAGTTTGATTCATGCCGCCCGAAATGAAGTCAAAAACAGCGTGCTGGTGGATAACGGCGACCTGATTCAGGGGAGCCCTCTGGGCGATTATATGGCGGCAAAAGGGCTCAAAGACGGTGATATTCACCCGGTCTATAAAGCGCTCAACACTCTGGATTACGCGGTTGGAAACCTCGGCAACCATGAGTTTAATTATGGTCTGGACTATCTGCATAACGCGCTGGCCGGCGCGAAATTCCCTTATGTTAACGCCAATATTATCGACGTTAAAACCCAAAAGCCGCTCTTTACGCCTTATCTGATTAAAGAGACGAGCGTTATTGATAAAGACGGCAACCCGCAAACTCTGAAAATCGGCTATATCGGCTTTGTTCCGCCGCAAATCATGATTTGGGATAAAGCGAATCTGAGCGGCAAAGTTACCGTCAATGACATTACGGAAACCGCCCGGAAATATGTGCCCGAAATGCGCGAGAAAGGCGCTGATATCGTGGTAGTCATTGCTCACTCAGGCCTTTCTGCCGATCCGTACCACAGCATGGCGGAAAACTCGGTTTATTACCTCAGCGAAGTTCCCGGCGTCGACGCGATTATGTTTGGCCACGCCCATGCCGTCTTCCCCGGTAAAGATTTTGCCGACATCAAAGGCGCGGATATCGCCAAAGGTACGCTTAACGGCATTCCTGCGGTAATGCCAGGCATGTGGGGCGACCATCTGGGAGTGGTCGATCTGGTGCTCAATAACGACAGCGGTAAATGGCAGGTTACGCAGGCGAAAGCGGAAGCGCGGCCTATTTACGACGCCGCCGCTAAAAAGTCGCTGGCAGCGGAAGACAGTAAGCTGGTCGGTATTCTGAAAGCCGATCACGATGCCACCCGCGAGTTTGTCAGCAAGCCCATCGGTAAATCCGCCGATAACATGTACAGTTATCTTGCTCTGGTGCAGGACGATCCTACCGTACAGGTGGTGAATAACGCGCAAAAAGCGTATGTGGAACACTTTATTCAGGGCGATCCGGATCTGGCGAAACTGCCGGTGCTGTCCGCCGCCGCGCCGTTTAAAGTTGGCGGGCGTAAGAACGATCCTGCCAGTTTTGTCGAAGTGGAAAAAGGCCAGTTGACCTTCCGTAACGCCGCCGATCTTTATCTCTATCCGAATACGCTGGTGGTGGTGAAAGCCAGCGGCAAGGAGGTAAAAGAGTGGCTGGAATGTTCTGCCGGACAGTTTAATCAAATTGATATTCACAGCAACAAACCGCAATCGTTGATCAATTGGGATGGCTTTCGCACCTATAATTTCGATGTCATTGACGGCGTGAATTATCAAATCGATGTGTCACAGCCCGCCCGCTATGATGGCGAATGCCAGATGGTGAATCCGCAGGCGGAACGTATTAAAAACCTGACCTTTAACGGTAAGCCTGTCGACCCGAACGCTACGTTCCTGGTCGCCACGAATAACTATCGCGCTTACGGCGGCAAGTTTGCCGGCACGGGCGACAGCCATATCGCCTTTGCGTCTCCGGATGAAAATCGCGCCGTGCTGGCGGCATGGATTGGCGCAGAATCAAAACGCGCGGGCGAAATCCATCCGGCGGCGGATAATAACTGGCGTCTGGCACCAATCCACAGCGATACGGCGCTGGATATCCGCTTTGAAACATCGCCAGGCGATAAAGCCGCTGCCTTCATTAAAGCGAAAGGGCAGTATCCGATGAAGAAGGTTGCCGTTGATGATATTGGTTTTGCCATTTATCAGGTAGATTTGAGCAAGTAACGTGAGTCCCGTATGGCGCTGCGTTTATTCGGCCTGACTGGCAGGCCGAATAAAGCGCTAGCCGCCATCTGATAAACGCTCCCGCTGCGCCAATACCTGGGGCAAATTCAGTTCTATCCAGTCCGCCAGTGCGGCGACTTTATCGCTCACCTGCTCGCCAAGCGGCGTCAGGCTGTACTCCACATGTGGCGGAACAACTGGATATGACACCCGGTTGAGAAATCCGTCCTGTTCAAGCGCCTGTAACGACTGCGCCAGCATCTTTTCACTCACGCCTCCCATCTTGCGGCGCAGGTCGCTAAAACGGTGTGTACCGTCGCGTAACGCGACCAGAATCAGTACGCCCCAGCGACTGGTGACATGTTTTAACACCTCACGGGACGGGCACTGTTCAGCAAAGAGATTGCCTTCACGCAACTGCCGGGAAAGAGTATGAGCGCGCATTGATACTTACCTTTTTGTACGTACTTACTAAAAGTAAGTTTAGGTGGTAGCGTAATAAAACACAAGACCAACACTGAGGAGTTCACCATGATTGCTATCACTGGCGCAACAGGCCAACTGGGCCAACACGTTATTGAAAACCTGCTAAAAACGACGCCCGCCAGTCACCTCATCGCGATCGTCCGTAACCCGAAAAAAGCCGCCCCGCTCAGTCAGCGCGGGATTGCCGTTCGCCAGGCGGATTACGCTAACGAAGCCGCGCTGACCACCGCCTTACAGGGCGTTGATAAACTGCTGCTCATTTCATCCAGCGAAGTGGGACAACGCACCGCGCAGCACCGCAACGTCATTCAGGCCGCCATTGCCGCGAAGGTGAAATTCATCGCCTATACCAGCCTGCTACATGCAGATAAATCGCCGCTGGCGCTCGCCGATGAACATATTGAAACGGAAAAAATGCTGGCTGAGTCAGGTATTCCTCACACGCTATTACGTAACGGCTGGTATACGGAAAACTACCTGGCGAGCGTCCCTGCCGCGCTGAAGCATGGCGTCTTTATTGGCGCAGCGGGAGAAGGGAGAATCGCCTCCGCAATGCGCGCTGACTATGCCGCCGCCGCCGCGCGCGTCATCCGTGAAGAGGGTCACGCCGGGAATGTCTACGAACTGGCGGGTGATGACGCCTGGACATTAAGCCAGTTGGCGGATGAACTTACTCATCAGAGCGGAAAAAAAATCGTCTACCAGAACCTGAGCGAAGTCGATTTTGCCGCCGCGCTGAAAGGCGCAGGCCTGCCTGACGGACTGGCGGATATGTTGGCCAATTCTGACGCTGGCGCGGCGAAAGGCGGCCTGTTTGATGACAGCCATACGCTGCGTAAACTCATCGGTCGCCCGACGACGACGCTCACAGAAAGCCTTCGCTCCGTACTGTAAGTGTTAAAATTTAGTTAATTTATGTGGCATCCTCATAGACCTTCTCTGATAATGACGGAACGGTTTATGAGGAGAATCTGATGATTAGCGGCGTGCTATACGCCCTGCTGGCAGGGCTAATGTGGGGATTGATTTTCGTTGGCCCGTTAATCGTACCGGATTACCCGGCCCTCTTACAGTCAATGGGACGCTATCTGGCGCTGGGGCTGATTGCCCTGCCAATTGCCTGGTTAGGCCGCACACGGTTACGCCAGTTGACGCGCAAAGACTGGTCCACCGCCCTGTCGCTGACTCTGATGGGCAATGTAATCTATTACGCCTGCCTCGCCAGCGCCATTCAGCGAACCGGCGCGCCGATTTCGACGATGATCATCGGGACATTGCCGGTCGTCATTCCGCTTTTCGCTAACGTTCTCTATAGCCAACGAGACGGCAGATTATCCTGGCGGCGTTTAGCGCCCGCGCTGGCGCTTATCGGTTTTGGCCTGCTGTGCGTCAATATTGCTGAACTTAGCCAGGGATTGTCCGATGTTAGCGGCTGGCGCTATGGTTCAGGCATTGTGCTGGCGCTGATTTCCGTAGCGTGCTGGGCATGGTATGCGCTGCGCAACGCCCGCTGGCTGCGGGAAAATCCCGACAAACATCCCATGATGTGGGCAACGGCGCAGGCGCTGGTTACGCTGCCGGTCTCGTTAATCGGCTATGCGGCGGTCTGTCTGTGGCTGAGTATCCAGAAACCGCTGTTTACCCTGCCCTTTGGCCCGCATCCCGCGCTGTTTATCGGTCTGATGATCGCCATCGCGGTGCTGTGTTCCTGGGTGGGCGCGCTGTGCTGGAATATCGCCAGCCAAAAATTGCCAACCGTTATTTTAGGGCCGCTGATTGTTTTTGAGACGTTGGCGGGACTGCTCTATACCTTCATTCTGCGCCAGGAAATCCCGCCATTCCTGACGTTAAGCGGCATTGCGCTCCTGGTGGCGGGCGTGGTCATTGCCGTGAGAGCGAAACCGGAAAAAGCGACCGTCGTTCCGGTCACGGAACGCTAATTTCATACTGGCTTAAATTATACGCACCCCGAAAGAGTTATAGCCTAGCCTTAAAGATGCATTTAAAATACAACTTATATTATGGCAAATGAGGTAACGGCTATGGCTTATCGCGATCAACCTTTAGGCGAACTGGCGCTCTCTATTCCCCGCGCATCGGCGCTGTTTCGCCAGTACGATATGGATTACTGCTGCGGCGGAAAACAGACGCTGGCGCGCGCCGCCGCGCGTCACGACGTCGATATTGACATCATAGAAGCGCAACTGGCGCAATTGGCTGAACAGCCCATCGAAAAAGACTGGCGCGCCGTTCCGCTGGCGGACATTATTGACCATATCGTTGTGCGCTATCATGACCGACACCGCGAACAACTGCCGGAGCTTATCCTGCAGGCAACCAAAGTGGAACGCGTCCACGCGGATAAGCCAAACGTCCCACGCGGCCTGACAAAATATCTCACCGCGCTGCATGAAGAGCTTTCCAGCCATATGATGAAAGAAGAACAGATCCTGTTCCCAATGATTAAACAGGGTATGGGTCGCCAGGCAACGGGCCCGATAAGCGTAATGGAAAGCGAGCATGACGAGGCGGGAGAGCTGGTAGACGTCATCAAACACGTCACCCAAAATGTAACGCCGCCGCCAGAAGCCTGCACCACCTGGAAAGCGATGTATAACGGCATTAATGAGATGATTGATGATCTGATGGAGCACATCAGTCTGGAGAATAACGTGCTGTTCCCACGCGCGCTGGCCGGGGAATAATCGCCAGCCGGGCATTTTGCCGGATGGCGGCTGTAAACGGCGCCTTATCCGGCCTCCAAATCAACGCTACGCTGTAAGCCCGGTAAGCGCCAGCGCCACCGGGCAAAACAATTAACGCATTCCCGCCATCCGTTTCTTACCTATCAACAGCCAGCCCAGACCCAACGCGATAAACCACAGCGGCGTCACGATCAGCGCCTGGCGCGTATCGTCTTCCAGCGTCAGTAATACCAGCACGAACGCAAAGAACGCCATGCAGACCCAGCACATCAGCTTACCGAGCGGCATCTTATAGATGGATTTTTCATGCAGGTGGGGACGCTTTTTGCGGTACACCAGGTATGAACACAGAATGATGGTCCAGACAAACATAAACAGGATGGCCGAAACCGTAGTGATCATGGTGAATGCGCCAATCACGCTCGGGTTGACCATCAGCATAACCACCCCACCCAGCAGGCAGATACAGGAGAAGGTCAGGCCTTTCGCCGGTACCGCGCGTTTCGATAGCTTAGCGAACGCTTTTGGCGCCACGCCTTCTTGCGCCAGGCCAAACAGCATACGGCTGGTCGAGAAGACGCCGCTGTTGGCGGAAGACGCCGCCGAGGTCAGCACGACAAAGTTGATCACGCTCGCGGCGGCAGGCAGACCCACCAGTACAAACAGCTCAACAAACGGGCTCTTATCCGGCACCACGGAACTCCACGGCGTCACCGACATAATGACAATCAGCGCAAAGACGTAGAACATGATGATACGGATCGGTATTGAGTTAATCGCGCGCGGCAGCGATTTTTCCGGATCTTTAGTTTCAGCGGCGGTAGTACCGACCAGCTCAATGCCCACGAAGGCGAACACCGCAATCTGGAAACCGGCAAAGAACCCGCTAATACCTTTCGGGAACCAGCCGCCGTCATTCCACAGATGCGCGAAAGACGCTTCAACGCCGGTCGGCGATTTAAAGTGCATCGCAATCATGACCAGCCCGACCACAATCAACGCCACGATGGCGACGATTTTGACCATAGCAAACCAAAATTCCATTTCACCAAACATTTTAACGGTGGCGAGGTTGAGGCTTAGCAGCAGGATCACTACCGCCAGCGAGGCGACCCAATCGGAAAGGCCGGGAAACCAGAACTGCGCGTAGGCGGTAATCGCCACCACGTCAGCCATACCGGTCACTACCCAGCAAAACCAGTACGTCCAGCCGGTGAAATATCCCGCCCAGGGGCCAAGCAGGTCGGAAGCAAAATCGCTAAACGATTTATATTCCAGATTCGAGAGCAGCAATTCCCCCATGGCGCGCATCACGAAAAAAAGCATAAAACCGATGATCATATACACAAAAATGATCGACGGTCCGGCGAGACTGATCGTTTTACCCGATCCCATAAACAGACCGGTACCAATAGCGCCGCCAATAGCGATAAGCTGTATATGACGGTTTGTAAGATTGCGCCGTAGCGACTGTTCAGCCGGAGCCTGTTCGTCGGCTGCGACTTTTACCTGATCTACCATGTTTTTCTTCCTGTACCTGTCTGTGTTGTGCGGGCTCTACGGCCTTTGGTCTATGATACGACGATCCTGTTATCAGGACTCATCGATATTAGGTAAGAATCGGCGGGATGAATACTAAGATTCAAATACAATGTTAATTTTATGTTTAAAATGAGTGTTATATCACTTTGATAATGCGAATTAGCTCACAAAAATACACGTAACGACGCCATTTGCAAAATAAAATATTGGCATCTGCTGAAGTCAGGGTTGCCGGATAAGGCGTTTACGCCATCATCCGGCAAACCCGGGGCGCTTAGAGAATTTCCAGCAGTTCCACTTCAAACACCAGGGTGCTGAATGGCGGAATAGATGCCCCGGCCCCACGCTCGCCATAGGCCAGCTCCTGTGGGATAGTCAGTTCCCATTTGGAACCTACCGGCATCAGAGTCAGCGCTTCAATCCAGCCGGCGATCACGCCATTTACCGGGAATTCAGCCGGTTCGCCGCGCGCGACGGAGCTGTCAAATACGGTGCCATCAATAAGCTTACCGGTGTAATGCACGCGTACGCGGTCGGTACGCGCCGGAATCGCGCCTTCGCCCTGCGTCAGAACGCGGAACTGTAAACCAGATTCAGTACTGTTCACACCGTCTTTTTCGCGGTTTTCTTCCAGGTATTTCACGCCTTCGGCCGCCATCGCTTTGAAACGCTCACGACGCACCGCGTCCGCACGCTCATGAATTTCACGCAGCGCGCGATGCACCACATCAACAGGAACCGCTGGGTGTTTACCTTCCAGCGCATCAGCAATGCCTGCAACCAGCGCTTCAGGCAACAGCCCTTCAAGACCGGATTCGCTGAGCTGCTGCCCTACCTGCAAACCAATGCCGTAGCTCGCTTGCGCTTCAATAGTGTCAAAAGTCGGGGTGGCCATTATTTTTCCTTCATCGGATATCAAAAAAGTAGCGGGCAGCATAACAGCCACGCTTCTTCTGGTAAAACTTTGTCTCAGGGAGGATGACAAATCGCAGGGAAAAAGAAACAATAGATTATCCGTATTGATGTCACGAAAGCGGATAGCACTACCAGTATCATAGCGTTAGCCATCTATACTCTATGATTAAGGAACGAGATGCGGAGCAGGAGGTAAACCATGCCCGGGCGCTTTGAATTAAAACCAACCCTGGCGAAAATCTGGCACGCGCCGGATAATTTTCGCATCATGGAACCGCTGCCGCCTATGCATCGTCGTGGCATTATCATTGCCGCTATCGTGCTGGTGATTGGTTTCCTGCTGCCCGCCAGCGAGACCAGCGACTCGCCTGTCGTCACGCGGGAAGCGCAATTGGATCTGCAATCGCAATCACAGCCGCCGACGGAGGCCCAGCTTCAGGCGCAACTGGTCGCGCCGCAAAACGATCCGGATCAGGTGGCGCCCGTTGCGCCGGAACCTATCCAGGAAGGCCAGCCGGAAGAACAAAACCAGCCGCAGACGCAGCCTTTCCAGCAGGATAGCGGCATCGGTCAACAGTGGCGCTCGTACCGGGTAGAGCCTGGTAAAACTCTGGCGCAACTGTTCCGTGACCACGGACTGCCCCCAACAGACGTTTATGCAATGGCGCAGGTAGAAGGCGCTGGCAAGCCGCTGAGTAATCTCAAAAATGGTCAAATGATTAAAATTCGCCAGAATGCCAGCGGGGTGGTGACAGGTTTAACGATAGATGGCGATAACGGCCAACAGGTGCTGTTTACGCGTCAGCCTGACGGCAGTTTTATTCGCGCACAGTAACGCCGGCTACGCCTTACCCCGCCTATACCCTATTCGTTCAGGTGAAGCATTACCGCTTCACCTTATTCACCCACCAAATCCCCGAACACACCAGCACCAGCGCAATCATGTATTTCCACTCCAATATATTCTCGCCGAGAAAAATAGCCGAAAGAGCCGCGCCAGAAACCGGGATCAGAAAGTTAAACGGCGCAATCATCCCCACGCGGTTATATTTGAGTAAAATGCTCCATAGCGCAAAAGCGACCGACGAGAGTAACGTCAGGTAGACTAAAATCGCCACCGACGAGAAGCCATGTATCGTTAGCGTACCGCCAAAAACGTAACCGCCAATGACCAGTACCAGACCGCCAATCCCCAATTGATAGCCAGTCATGACCATCGGATCGACCGTCTGCGAGAGACGTTTGCCATACAACGTGGCCGCAGAAAGAATAAACGCCGCCAGCACCACGGAGCCTTCTCCCGGCAGATTAAAGCTGAAATCCAGGCCGTTGCTGACGTTCACCACCATGACGCCCGCAAAGCCCAGAATACAGCCGAGCGTTTTGTTGTAGCTCAATCGGTCGTTCTGATAAATAAAGTGCGCCAGCAATACGCTGAAGAATGTGCCTGTCGCGTTCATGATTGAGCCTTTCACGCCGGAGGTAAACGCAAGGCCGATATAGAAAAAGAGATATTGCAGCGACGTCTGAGTCAGCCCCAGTAATGTCAACTGAGCAAACTGGCGCGGACGAAACCGACCAATCGGTTTACACTGAAGCAGCGCGAACAGTAGCAGCAACCCACCCGCAAACAAAAAACGATAACCAGCAAAAACAATTTTAGAAGGGATATCGTCGGTGGCTATCTGAAAGAGGTCATAACCGCTTTTGATGGCTGGATAAGCGCTGCCCCATAGCAGGCAACAAAATGCGGCACACACATAAACGACGTTTTTGCGGGCAAACGGGGAGGCCTGGCGTTGGGTATCCATTCTTTCACCAAGAAATTAAAATAATGTTTTATTTTTGATTATCGCGAAAAGAGGGGGAGATAGCCAGTCGAAAAGCGATGGGGTTAAAAAAGCAAAACGTCGGCGCTGGGCCGACGTTTCGTTGCTAGCAAAAACGAGAATGCCTGATTACTCAGCAACCACGTTGATGATAACTTTTGCGAATACTTCGCTGTGAACCTGGAAGTTCACTTCGTGTTCGCCAGTGGTACGCAGAACGCCGTTCGGCAGACGAACTTCGCTCTTAGCCACGTCAACGCCAGCTGCAGTCACAGCGTCAGCGATGTCGCGAGTACCGATGGAACCGAACAGTTTACCTTCGTCGCCTGCTTTAGACGCGATAGTAACGGTTTCCAGGGCGTTGATTTTCTCTGCGCGTGCATTTGCAGCAGCCAGAACGTCAGCCAGTTTAGCTTCCAGTTCAGCGCGACGTGCTTCGAAGTATTCAACGTTTTTCTTGGTAGCCGGAACAGCTTTACCCTGTGGTACCAGGAAGTTACGAGCATAGCCCGCTTTAACGTTAACCTGATCACCCAGGCTACCCAGGTTTGCTACTTTATCAAGCAGAATAACTTGCATTACCTTATCCTCTCAAAGTCGTATTAATGGACCGTGACCGATTACTGATGGCGATCAGTGTACGGCAGCAGAGACAGGTAGCGAGCGCGTTTGATAGCGCGAGCCAGCTGACGCTGGTATTTTGCACGGGTACCGGTGATACGGCTTGGGACAATCTTACCGCTTTCGGTGATGTAGTTTTTCAGCGTAGCGATATCTTTATAGTCGATCTCTTGAACGCCTTCCGCGGTGAAACGGCAGAACTTGCGACGACGGAAATAACGTGCCATATGGCTAGTCTCCAGAATCTATCAATTCAATCTGCTCGGCATGCAGAACCATTTTGCTCAGACCGTTCTTTGCCTTGTGGCAAGAGATAAACCCCTGAACGGTTATGCGGCTGCCGACCGTTATACTGTGAGTAATGGCCTGGTTTTCGTGTCCGCTAACAATAACGGGCATTTGGCACCACGCCTGCCGGTGAAAGCCGGCTTCCTCTTGCACAGAACGATGCTCAAGCACGAACTGGCAATGCGGAATTCCTGATGGACTGACCTTTCGAAGGGGGGCCCTGCACACAGTGCCGGACAACGCCAGACGGTTGGTCATCAGAAATTACTCTTCAGAATCCCCAGCTTCAGCATCATCTGCGGTTTCGTTAGCGAAATCATCGCGACGCTCACGGCGCTCGTCTTTCGCTTTAACCATCGGAGAAGCTTCGGTAACAGCGTGCTTAGTACGCATAACCATGCTGCGGATAACGGCATCGTTGAAGCGGAAGGTAGTTTCCAGCTCATCGATCACTTCCTGCGGCGCTTCAACGTTCATCAGAACATAGTGCGCTTTGTGCAGTTTGTTGATCGGGTAAGCCAGCTGACGGCGGCCCCAGTCTTCCAGACGGTGGATCTTGCCTTCTGCGCCAGTGATGGCGGCAGAGTAACGCTCGATCATACCCGGAACCTGTTCGCTCTGGTCAGGATGGACCATAAAAACGATTTCGTAATGACGCATCGAATTGCTCCTTACGGATTATTCAGCCTCCTGTCTGGGTCAGCCGCGGCCCATGGAGGCAAGGAACGTGTTAAAGGTCGGCTGAAAAATGACGCGTTATAATACTGACACGCCCGGCGAAACTCAAGGCAATAGTTCGATTATTTATGTGCCTGCCGATCAGTTCTGAAATGTAAAAGATTAAGGCTGAGATACCGACCTGTTAACCACCATAACAGCTAGCGAGTTGACGATTTATCAGGCAGAAGCGGGAAATGCGGTAATTTTTTGAACAACAGCATCAGAAATGGTCGCTATCGCTCCTGCTGGTAGCGATTAAAATAACATCAGAGGTTCACAAAAAAGGAGGCAGGGCCAGGTCAGCAACCGCCGCCGAGGAGGTCACTATGTTCTTCCGTATTTTCCCCCTTCTGGCTGGATTTTTGCTCAGCGTAAATACAATGGCAGCCATTGAAATTGATAATCGTCAGGCCAGAAATATGGACGATATACAGAGCTTAGGCGTGATTTACATAAACCATAATTTCGCGACTGAAAGCGAGGCCCGCCAGGCGCTGAAAGAAGAAACTGATGCGCGAGGCGCAATGTACTACCACCCGATTTTTTTACGGGAGCCCGGTAGTAACGGCAACATGCATGCCAGCGCGGAGATTTATCGCTAGTATCAGGAAAATGCCATAGTTTTGCCCCCTGGTCAGGGGGCATTTTTTTCGCTTATCGGGTTGTTAATGGCACTTCGGCATCCGGCTCATGCGTTATGCGGTTTCGCAGATCGCGGCGCATTAATTCAATCACCCAAAACCAAAATACATGTCCCAGAATTTCAGAAGCGTACTCGTCAAAAGGAAGTCGTGTAAGCGGAGGCGTTAAGTTCAGCGCCGGGCAGAATATGCCATGCACGACAACCGTAACAATCAGCCCCGCCAGTATCCCCTGCCATAATTTAACTTTCGGGAAAATTTCCGCGACGACGCAGTAACCTATTGCGAATACCAGCGAAAAGATAATGTGAGTTACCATCACAGGGTTAATAACATGCTCAGAAAAGGTATAAACCGTTTGTGTTGGGTCAATGCCTAAATAATCCCGCAAAAAAATATACGGTGGATTAAACTCATCGCGCCCGCCGGAAAACGTTCGCGGCGGTAAAGGAACTTCCGCGCCCCATTTTACAAATGCTGAAATAATACCCGCTGCAAAACCAATTAACGCAGCTACTCCATACCGACGCCGCTGTGGGTCAGTTTTAACAAACAATCCGTTGATAGACACAATAGTATGATTCTATAGAGTGTTATGAAAGAAGCTCCGGAATCTGACCAATTACATCCCTGAGGGATAGGATCCCGGAGCGTTGTTTTACTTCTGCCCGTAATACGCATTCGGGCCATGCTTACGCATGAAGTGTTTATTCATCAGATAATCGTCGATGGGGTTGAGGCCAGGGTTAATACCGCGCGCAATCCACGCCATTCGCGCCACTTCCTCCATGACCACCGCGTTATGTACCGCATCGTGCGCATCTTTCCCCCAGGCGAACGGCCCGTGTTGATACACGACAATGCCTGGCGTATGCAGCGGTTCCACCTCGCCCAGCGTTTCGATGATCACCTTACCGGTGTTCAGCTCGTACTCGCCCTGCACTTCTTCTTCGCTTAACGCCCTGGTACAAGGAATATCGCCAAAGAAATAGTCCGCGTGCGTGGTGCCGAGCGCTGGAATAGCCATCCCCGCCTGCGCCCATGCCGTGGCGTGGGTGGAATGGGTATGAACGACGCCGCCAAGCGACGGATAGCGTTGATACAGCGCCAGATGGGTAGCGGTATCGGAAGAAGGACGATAACGTCCCTCCACCACTTTGCCATCCATATCCACCACCACCATGTCATCTACCTTCATGGTTTCATAGGCGACACCGCTTGGCTTAATCACCACCAGCCCGCGTTCGCGATCGATAGCGCTGACGTTGCCCCAGGTAAACGTCACCAGTCCATAACGGGGCAAATCCATGTTAGCGTCAAATACCTGCTGCTTGAGCTTTTGCATTAGGCTGCCTCCACCAGACCGGCGCTGGCCATGCGCGCTTTCACCCAGTCACGCGCTTTCGCTACCTCTGCCGCCGGGTTCTCTGCTGTTTCACTCCACATCTCAATCAGATAGGGCCCGCAATAGCCACTCTGTTTGAGCGTTTCGAAGCAGCGTTCGAAATCGACAACGCCTTCGCCAAACGGCACATTTTTGAACACGCCGGGTTTAGTATCTTTGACGTGTACCGCGACGATATGCCCGATTCCCGCCTGTAGCTCCATCTGTACGTCGTTATCCCAGGCAGACAGATTGCCGATATCCGGATAGAGCTGGAACCACGGGTTATTGAGGTAGTGAGCATAGCCCAGCGCTTTACTGATGGAATTCATCAATGGATAATCCATGATCTCCATCGCCAGCGTCACCTGGGCGCGGCTGGCCATATCAACGCTCTCTTTTAACCCATCGCGGAAGCGGCAACGCGTTTCGTCATTGGCCTGCTGATAGTAAACGTCGTACCCCGCCAGTTGAATGACGCGAATCCCGACGTCCTGCGCAAACTGAATCGCTTTACGCATAATCTCCAGCCCCTGCGCCCGTACCGCGTCATCTTCGCTACCGAGCGGAAAACGACGATGCGCGCTCAGACACATGGACGGCACGCGCACGCCGGTTTCAGCAATCGCGCTCACCAGCGCCAGGCGCTGCTCGCGACTCCAGTCGAGCCGCGCCAGTCGGGCGTCGGTCTCGTCCACCGACATTTCAACGAAGTCAAAACCCAGCGTTTTCGCCAGCCGCAGGCGCTCCAGCCAGCACTCCCCGGCAGGGAGCGCTTTTTCATAGATGCCGAGCGGAATTTGTTTCGACAGCATAGCCGCTCCTTAGCCCCACAGTTGGGCAATGGAGCGTTTGAACTGCCGTGCGGCTTCTACCGGCGATTCGGCATCGCGAATGCTACGCCCCGCGATAAAGACATGGATCGGAATGCCTTGGAACAGCGGCAGGTCTTCCAGCGCCAGTCCGCCGGTCACGGTCACTTTAAAGCCCATATCGGAGAGTCGCTTAATCGCGGTAATATCCGCCTCGCCCCACGCCACGCCTGCGGCCTGCGCATCGCGGCTGCGGTGATAAACCACTTGCTGAATGCCCGCATCGCGCCACTGCTGCGCCTGTTCCCAGGTCCAGTAACCGGTCAGTTCGATCTGCACGTCGCCGTTGAACTCTTTCGCCACATCCAGCGCGCCTTTCGCGGTGTTGATGTCGGCGCAGCAAATGACCGTCACCCAGTCCGCGTTGGCTTCGAAACACATACGGGAGAGGATTTTACCGGCATCGGCAATTTTGGCGTCCGCCAGCACGATTTTGTGCGGGTAAAGCGCTTTCAGATCGCGAACCGCACGCACGCCTTCGCCCACGCACAGAATGGTGCCCACTTCGATAATGTCGACTTCTTCGGCAATCAGGCGAGTGGTTTCATAGGCGCTATCCATAGTCTGGTTGTCCAGCGCGACCTGCAACATTGGTAATGACATTTTCAATTCCTTCTTAAGCTGCCGCGTTGGTGCGGTCAATGAGATCCAGGACTTCCTGCGCGGTGCGGCAGGCGCGTAAACGGTCAAAATTAGCTTCGTCTTCAAACAGGTTGACGATCTGCATGATGCCCACTTCCTGGTGGGTATTGGCGTCTACCGCCGCCATGGTGATCAGAATATCGACCGGGTCGTTATCTTCGTGGTTGAACTCCAGCGGCTTTTTCAGGGTCACCAGAGAAAAACCGGTTTTCTTCACCCCTTCTTCCGGGCGGCCATGCGGCATCGCCAGGCCGGGGGCAATCACAAAATAGGGGCCAAACTGCTCAACGCCATCGAGAATGGCCTGGTAATAGCGCGGCTCCACCACGTCGGCAGCCACCAGTAAATCGACGCCGATCTTGACGGCTTCCTGCCAGGTATTCGCTTCAGCCTGCAGGCGGATAGAATTATTCTCCGCCAGTGAATCACGTAATTTCATGTTGCATCCTTACTTCACATCTTGCGGGAAATGTTCTTTGATCACTTCCAGCAGTTTCGGGCCGAAGTCAGCTGGAGAGAGCATGTTGCGCACGCCAACCACATATTTGTTGCCGGTCACGCTGATTTCGCCTGCAATATGGGTAGAAGCGATGATGATATCCGCGCCGCTCAACTCGCTTTTGTACTCGCCAACCGCGCAGCTGTTTACCGTGTGGTCAATGTTTGATTGGGTTAAAAACTGGTCCACTTTCATTTTCATGATCATGGAACTGCCTTGTCCGTTGCCACACACAGCCAGAATACGTACGGTCATAATCAAAACTCCTTATTAAGCAGACTGTTCTGCCAGTTGTTTTTCTGCATCTTCTTCTGCGCGCAGTGCGCGGCCAGCGAAGAACATATAAGCCAGTGCAATTACAATGATGACGGCCATAAAGGCGATACCGAGGGAGAAGAAGCCCTGCATCATCGGCGGTGCCAGAATCGACCAGTCCGCCATGCCCATCCAGGCACTCATACCGGTGAGTTTCACCGCCCAGACGCAACCAAAGATTTCGATCATCCCCATCACCAGACAAATCTTCAGCGCCGCACGCCAGCCGCCGAAGTGGTTAGCGAACACGCCGATAGTGGCGTTAGAGAAGAACATCGGGATAAAGCCAGGAATAATCAGGATCGAGGAGCCGCAGGCAACCAGGATGCCAACCGCAATCAGCTGGCCGATGGTGCCCCACATAAAGCCCCAGACCACCGCGTTAGGCGCGAAGCTATAAATAGCCGCACAGTCAATCGCCAGTACTGCGCCCGGAATCAGACGCTGGGAGATACCGTTAAAGGCCTCAGAGAGCTCGGCGACAAACATACGCACGCCCTGAGTAATAATGAAAATCGCCACCGCAAAGGAGAAACCGGTTTGCAGGATGTAGACCGTCCAGTGCACTTTGCCCGCCATCGCCTGCACGGTGTCGATACCGAAGGAGAGCAGAATGGCACCAAAGAAGATGGTCATTACAATCGCCGTGGAGACGATGTTGTCGTGGAAAATGTTCAGCCAGCCCGGCAGTTTGAGATCTTCAACGCTCTCCTCTTTTTTGCCCAGGAACGGCGCGACTTTATAGGCAATCCAGGAAGCAAACTGCTGCTGGTGACCGATGGAGAAACCGCAGCCGTCCGTCACTTCCTGAGTCGGCTTGTACATCATGTTGGAGGTAATACCCCAGTACAGGGAAACCAGTATCGCCGTGCAGATAATGGTGGTCCACATGGAATAGCCGAAGATATAGAAAGAGACCGCAATCAGCCCCGCCTGCTGGAACATGATGTGCCCGGTCAACATGATGGTGCGAATACCGGTAATGCGTCGCAACAAGACGTAACAAATATTCAGCGCCAGCGCGAGCAACACCGCGTAGCCTACCCAACTATACGCATCACCCATCCGCTCGATCGTTGCCATCATCGAAGCATAGGTATCGGAAATCGCGCCGTTGATGCCGTAAACCTCAGACATTTTCGCCACCACCGGTTTAAAGGTGCTGGTCAGAATGCCGGACCCGGCCTGTAGCAGCATGAAGCCAATGATGGTTTTGATCGTCCCTTTGATGATCACGCTGACGCTTTTACGCAGCAGGATATAGCCCAGGCAGGTCACAATACCCAGTAATAGCGGGGCATTGGTCATTACCTGATTAAAAAAAATGGTAAAGATGTTGTAGAGGATCTCCATAACGATCTCCGGTAGACAAGGTTGCTGAGTCGCAGGCGCTCAGAATAATGTCCCTCCACTGTAATTTTCAAAAGTAATCACAACAAGATTGAATTTGATTAAATGTGACGTAGCGCGCAAATAATTAGCACACTTAATACATGGTTTACTTATAAATAACTCATTTCTTCATTAAAATAAGTAAAATCATAAAGATGAATACATCCTCATGACGCCAGAAAAGATTAAGTTTTCTTCTGGCTGCGTTCTCCCCTACCCAAAAGTCAAAAAATAGCCCATTGCCTTCTTGAGAAAATAGTGTCAGGATTAATCAAAACAAATCACGTTTTGAACTATTTTGAACAAACATGAAGGTAAATGCGATGAGTAAAGTACAAAGCATCACGCGTGAATCATGGATTCTGAGCACGTTTCCGGAGTGGGGAAGCTGGCTGAACGAAGAGATTGAGCAAGAGCAGGTCGCGCCGGGTACGTTCGCTATGTGGTGGCTGGGCTGTACCGGTATCTGGCTAAAATCTGAAGGCGGCACTAACGTATGCGTCGATTTCTGGTGCGGTACCGGTAAACAGAGCCACGGTAACCCGTTGATGAAAACCGGCCATCAGATGCAGCGTATGGCTGGCGTCAAAAAATTACAGCCTAACCTGCGCACCACGCCGTTTGTTCTCGATCCTTTCGCTATCCGTCAAATTGACGCCGTACTGGCGACCCACGACCATAACGATCACATTGACGTCAATGTCGCGGCTGCCGTAATGCAGAATTGCGCCGATGATGTTCCGTTTATCGGCCCGCAGACCTGCGTGGATTTATGGGTTGGCTGGGGCGTGCCGAAAGAACGCTGCATCGTGGTAAAACCGGGCGATGTCGTGAAAGTGAAAGATATTGAAATTCATGCGCTTGATGCCTTTGACCGCACCGCATTAATCACCCTGCCCGCCGATCAGAAAGCCGCTGGCGTACTGCCGGACGGCATGGATGTACGCGCGGTTAACTATCTGTTTAAAACGCCGGGCGGCAATCTCTATCACAGCGGCGATTCTCACTATTCCAACTACTATGCGAAACACGGCAACGAACATCAAATTGATGTCGCGCTCGGTTCTTACGGTGAAAACCCGCGCGGTATTACGGACAAAATGACCAGCGCGGATATTTTACGCATGGCGGAATCGCTGAATACCAAAGTGGTGATCCCGTTCCATCACGATATCTGGTCGAACTTCCAGGCCGATCCGCAAGAGATCCGCGTGCTATGGGAAATGAAGAAAGATCGCCTGAAGTATGGTTTTAAACCGTTTATCTGGCAGGTTGGCGGCAAGTTTACCTGGCCGCTGGATAAAGACAATTTCGAATACCACTATCCGCGTGGGTTTGACGATTGCTTTACCATTGAACCCGATCTACCGTTCAAATCCTTCCTGTGAGTCGATATCATGCCGGGATTACCCGGCATTTTTTCCATTTACTTTAGTATTTCCAGGCTATTTCAAATATCATCTTTTCAAATCAATTTGTATCGGAATAGCTCATGACTGAAGCACAAAGACATCAAATACTGCTGGATATGCTGGCACAGTTGGGCTTTGTTACCGTCGAAAACGTGATTGAGCGTCTGGGGATCTCCCCGGCGACAGCGCGCCGCGACATCAACAAGCTCGACGAAAGCGGGAAACTTAAAAAAGTGCGCAACGGCGCAGAGGCCATTACCCAACAGCGGCCCCGCTGGACGCCGATGAATCTGCACCAGGCGCAAAACCACGATGAAAAAGTACGCATCGCGAAAGCGGCGTCGCAGTTGGTGAACCCGGGTGAAAGCGTAGTGATTAACTGCGGCTCCACCGCTTTCCTGCTGGGGCGCGAAATGTGCGGGAAGCCGGTACAGATCATTACCAACTATCTGCCGCTGGCGAATTATCTGATCGATCAAGAGCATGAAAGCGTGATTATCATGGGGGGTCAGTATAATAAAAGCCAGTCGATTACCCTGAGCCCGCAGGGAAGTGAAAACAGTCTCTATGCGGGCCACTGGATGTTTACCAGCGGAAAGGGCTTAACCGCGGATGGCCTGTACAAGACCGATATGCTAACCGCCATGGCGGAACAAAAAATGCTCAGCGTCGTCGGGAAACTGGTCGCGCTGGTCGATAGCAGTAAAATTGGCGAGCGCGCGGGAATGCTGTTCAGCCGCGCCGATCAGATTGCTATGCTGATTACCGGCAAAAATGCCAATCCGCAGGTTTTGCAACAGCTTGAAGCCCAGGGTGTAAGCATACTCCGCGTTTAAAGATGCTGTCGGAAAAACGCTACCGTCGCCGACAACGCTTCTGGCGTAATGCGATGCCGCACGCCTGCGGCCCATAAACAGGTCACATGCTTATCCAGCTTCGCCGCGGCGAGTGCCTGCTGGAGCCGGAAGGTTTCGATAGCAGGCACCACGTCATCCTCCTGACCATGCCACAACAGAAGCGGCCTGTCGGCCAGTCGCTCTAACTGGTGTGTGACTTCCCATTCACGTAGCGGCGCGATGATATTGTCGAATTCCGCCTGCTGCGCCGGGTTCTGCGGGGATAACGGCGGGAAAAGCGTCCGGGCGAGCCCGGTAAAATAGCCCGACCCCATTAAACTGGCCCCGCATTTTACCTCCCGGTGACGCGTCATAATGCCCAGCGCCGTCATACCGCCCATGGATGCGCCGCCCACCGCTAACCGCCCGTCAAGTAGCCAATTTTCCGCCTGAATCGCCGCACGTAACGTCGTAAATTCCTGCATGTTTTGGTGCAGAATCTGCCAGAATCGGTGTATCCGTCCCTGTGAGTCGCCGCCGAAGCGAGCGCCATGCTCCGGCGCATCCGGCATGACTACCCGGAATCCTGCCTGTGCCAGGGCAACGGCAAAATAACTATAAACCAGGCTGGAGGAGGTGAAGCCATGATAGAACACCACACAGGGAAGCGGCACGGCGCGTTTCCCTTCCGGGAAGGCATGTAGTACGACGCCTCCGGCTAATTGTCGTGTTTCAATCGCTATCATTATTCTCTCCTTTTTATCCGGTATGCCACGGAGAAATACTTAACGCAAGTTTATGGATAGCGCAATAATTCATAATGTTTGAGAACTGGGTTACGCTTTCGCAACGTTTTCATTCGAAAATCGCGTGACAGGTAACACTTCGGGAACATTCCCCCTAAAGGGAAATCAATAAGGCATTACACTATGATTATCAGGAAACGAGATAGAGTTATGCGTCGGTTTGCTTCATTGATAGCAGCGCTGTTATTAAGCGCGTGTAGCGTGCTGCAGGGTACGCCGCAACCTGCGCCGCCTGTCGCCGATCACCCGCAGGAAATCCGTCGCGATCAAACGCAAGGACTACAGCGGATGGGGACCGTAAGCGCGCTGGTTCGGGGCTCCCCGGATGATGCTATAGATGAAATCAGAGCGAAAGCCGTCGCTGCGAAAGCCGATTATTACGTTATCTTAATGGTTGATGAAACGGTTGTAACCGGCCAGTGGTATTCACAAGCCATTTTGTATCGTCAATAACAGTAGATTGATTTTTAGTCAGTTTTACATTGCTTTGCGCCCCTATGCGTTTACCTGTGCACAATACACAAACAGGTTTACCGTGATGGAGCGTCCTGTTAAATGCGGGGTATGTAATAAGGAGCTGACGATGAAACAAGAACTTGCCTTATCCTCACTGCTGCTTTCTGCCGGACTGGTGAGTACGACGGCACAGTCTGCCGAATTCGCCAGTGCTGACTGCGTAACGGGTCTGAATGAAATCGGCCTGATCTCGGTCAGTAATATTGCAGGAAACCCACAGGATGTGGAGCGGATTATCGCCCTGAAAGCCGACGAACAGGGTGCGTCCTGGTACAGAATTATTCAAATGTATGAAGAACAACAGTCGGATAACTGGCGCGTACAGGCGATACTCTATGCCTGATGCCGCGTGGCTCGCGCCGGATGGCATGTACCACAGGCCAAACGTTACCGCAGTCCCCCGGTCGCCCTTAACAGTAAATCATTTTGCACCTGGGCAGACAGCGGCATTTCGCCGCGTGTATCCATCATCATCTGACACCACGCTTGCGCCAGCGGCGGCGAGGCATGACGCAGCATTTCCGCTCCGCATCCCAACAAGAAAAGCTGCTGCGTAATCTCTCTGCCCATTGCTTCGTCCGGTTTGCGTAAACGTTGCTGTAGCTGACGTACCGCGCGGTCGTAATGGCGATCCTGACCTTTGACTTCCGTAAAAACCTCACTCAATACGTCATAGAGGCCGTGTTGTTTTGTCATCACCCGCAGTACATCCAGACACATGATATTGCCGGAACCTTCCCAGATACTGTTCACCGGCATTTCACGGTACAGGCGCGGGAGTTCGCTCTCTTCGCAATACCCCATCCCGCCGAGAACCTCCATCGCCTCAGCCACAAAAGGGATTCCCTGCTTACAGATGGCGAATTTCGCCGCTGGCGTGAATAATCGCGCCCATAATGCCTCTTTCGCCTCGCGACGTTGCTCCCAGGCGCGCGCCAGCCGAAACAAAAGCGCCGTCTGCCCCTCCAGGCATAGCGCCATACGACTTAAGGTTTGTCGCATCAACGGTTGTTCGATCAGCGGCTTACCAAAAGCCTGACGCTGATGAGCATGGTAAATCGCGACTGAAAACGCGCGCCGCATTAAACCATGACTCCCGAGCGCGCAGTCAAGACGCGTCATACCGCCCATCTTTAAGATATGCCGAATCCCTTCGCCCTCTTCTCCCAGCCGCCAGCCGACGGCATCCTGAAACTCGACTTCGGCGCTGGCATTAGATCGATTACCGAGTTTATCTTTCAGGCGTTCAAGACGAACAGAGTTCCGTTGCCCGTCTGGCAGGAAACGCGGCACAAAGAAACAGGATAGTCCTCCTTTTGCCTGCGCCAGCACGAGGTGCGCATCGCTTTGCGGCACAGAGAAAAACCATTTATGTCCCACCAGCCGATATGAATCATCCGCCAGCCGCTCCGCGTGGGTCGTATTACTGAGTACGTCCGATCCGCCCTGCTTTTCCGTCATTCCCATGCCGATAAGCAGGCCCCGTTTTTGCCCGCCCGGCAGCAAATGCGAATCGTAGCGATCGCTGCGCAGCGGCACCAGCCAGTCATGGAAAGTGGCGGGAAGCATCTGCAATAGCAACGGTGTCGCGGCAAAGGTCATCGTGACAGGACAGAGTGTTCCCGCTTCTACCTGAGCATGTAATACAAAACGCGCCGCCCGGGCGACAAAACTTCCCGCCCTTGTCTCCTCCTCCCAGGCCAGGTTATGTACCCGATTAGCGCAAAGCCCCTGCATCAACAGGTGCCAGGCGGGGTGAAAGCGAACGTCATCCAAACGCTGTCCCTGGGGATCGTAACGCAGCAACTCAGGAGGATGCGCGTTCGCCAGACGCCCCAGTTCCAGTGATTCCGCCGTTCCCAGTTGTTGGCCAATGCTGGCGAGAAGATCGCTATCCCATCCCGCGCCTTCCCGGGAAACCGCTTCACACAGCGCGCCATCAGACAGGAATAAGTTACTGTTATTGAGCGGAGCAGGTTGATTAAAAACGGTATGTGTTTGCCAGGACATGGTGTCTCCCTCCTTCAATGGCGCTGACGTCAAGTATGGTCATGACTGCGCCATTGACGCCGGAGCAAGATCACAAAAGTATGATTAACCGGCAATATAATGTGGGACGAAACGGGAAGTGTCTTTAGTAATCAGCGTATTGTCCTCGCGAATCCCCATTCCGGAGGCTTCATCGTCAATGATCCAACTGCCAATCAGCGTATAGCTATCGCCAAAGCGCGGCAAAGGCTGAAACGCCTGGTAAATCATCGGCTCGTCAGCGTAGTCGCCGTCGGCATGATCGATAACATTTTGCCGCTCGTCGAAAATCGTGACGTTGCCGCCTTCACGTGAATAAATCGGCTTCCGTACGCTGCTTTCGCCTGGCGCTGCGAGCGATTTTTCGCCCTCAAACCAGGCCGGTAGCAGATTCGGATGGCCAGGGAAAAAGCGCCACAATAACGGCAACAGCCCTTTGTTACTCAGAATACTTTTCCACAATGGCTCAATCCATTGCTCACGCCGTTTTCGCAGTAGCGGGCCGTTGTCATCGCGCATCATCCATTCCAGCGGGTAGAGCTTAAAGGCGCGGCGAATCACGTTATCGTCCAGATCGGTCAGCACGCCGCCTACGCCAAGCCCCAGTTCTTCAATATAGATAAATCGCGTTTCCTGGCCCGCCTGCTGCGCGCAATCCTGAAGGTACAGCACCGTCGTACGATCTTCGTCGGTATCTTCACAACAGCAAAAGTAGAGCGGTTCCCGACTGTACAGCTCGCTGAAGCGGGCGATCAGCCGCTCCTGTATCGCGTTGTATTGATCGGCATCACGCGGAATGGCGCCGCTACGACGAGCATCCTCCAGCCATAGCCATTGAAAGTAGGAGGATTCATAGAGCGATGTCGGCGTATCCGCGTTGTATTCCAGCAATTTAACCGGATCTTTGCCGCACCAGACGAAATCCATCCGTCCGTAAAGCGAAGGATCGCGGCTGCGCCAACTTTCGGCGATGACATCCCAGTACAATGGCGGGATCGCCAACTGCTGCATGATCTGCTCATCCCGGACGGCCCGCTCGACAATCTCCAGACACATCTGATGAAGCTCTGCGGTCGGTTTTTCGATCTGTTCTTCAATTTGCCGTAATGTAAAACGGTAGGCCCGGCTTTCATCCCAGTAAATTTCGTTATCGATAACATGAAAGTCAAAACCGTGATCGCAGGCGATCTTATCCAGATCCCGGCGTACCGGTACGTTATGTCGTAGCATGGTTAGCCTCCCCAGTGCCCGCGGGCGCTGGAAGAACGGCCATAGCCGCCGCGGGAGACGGTGGACGCTTTCCGTGTGATATAACCAGGGCTGGTCGCGGTATCGCTTTTCCCGGTACCGCTGCGCCACGCATAATCGCCGGACGTGGTGCGCCAGACGGGACGGGAGGCGTAGGATGAACCGCCGCTGCTATAGATGTATTGTTCGTCACGGTTTTGACGAATCGCGCGGCTGAGCAAAAAGCCGCTTAATACCGGAACCCAACTCCGATCGGTGCTATCAAAGTAGCAATCGCCAAACTGCGACTGACAGCTCTCCTGCGTCAATTGCTTAGGCACATTCGCGTAAAATTCTGTTTTCGCATTATTCCAGCCGTCAGCGCAAACGCTGGCACTATTGCCATCGTCAATACAGTCGTTCACCGTGGCGTAAAACGTCCCATCGCCGTCGTTGTCAGTATTGCCGCCATCACCGCACCCTTTCAGGAGAAAAAAGGCCGCTCCGCCCATAATCGCCAGCGTCAGGCATTTTGGCGTGTAGCGATTTCGTTGCCGCTCAAAGGGATTAACCGGTTCGGCTATCCGTCTTATTGCCGAATGGCCTACGCCGGATGTTCTTCTGGATTTTCGTTTTTTTGCCATGATCTTCCGTTACCATGTCATACAGGCAGCGTTAAAAATACCGCCAGCCAGCGCTGCGGTTCCCATAAATAGCCCCGCCGCCACGTTGTGATGAATAATTTTTTCGCTCAGCGTAGGCATGTATAACCTTACGCAGCCATAAATCAGCAGTTGAATCACCAGCGCAATGCCGCCCCAGGCAAAATAGTCCGGGATGCTGACCGAGTTTATCGCCGCGCTGGATAAGGGGATGACATAGCCCAGCAACGTACCGCTAAAGGCCAGCGATGCCGCAGTATTGTTATTTTTTATCAACTGCCATTCATTATGCGGCGTTATCTTTGAGTAAATAAAAAGAAATGCGATGACCATTGCCGCGCCAATAAAAAAATAGGCGCAGAAAGCCAGTAATGCGTCCAGTATATGCATAATTGTCCTGTATGTGCTTAACCAATAACCGTCAGTGAGGTGAGCGGGATATCCACGCCGAGCGCGCGCGAAAACACCCATTCAGGCTCACCGCGTTCGTTAAATGATTCTTCCCCGTTCAATAGAAGATACTCCCAGGCGTCATCCGTCACCTGGCGCTGGAAGCCCATCGTAAAATTGTGAACGTCCCATTTCTCTGCCTGCTGATTTTCAACCTTTTCCAGCATGTAGACAGGTTCAATATTGCCCGGCTCTTCATGGTTAAAAAAGCGCTGCCAGCGCCGTTCTTGCCAGTTGAGCGTCATCGGCCCTATTGCCGCTGGCGCAATGGCTGAACGCCAGTGACGTTCCTCGTTAATACCGAAACTTTCCTCATATACAAAAAGTTTGATGTCATCAATGTCGTCAACATCCGTGCCGCCAGTGGTGTTAATTTGTAGAAACTCATCGCCAGAGGTGTAGTAGCGAAAAATCTGACTGCCGCCGCCTAAATCTATGCGACTCGCTGCCGCGACAGTGTATTTTTCACCCGGTAGCTCCACCAGCAACGACGACTCCAGTAGCCGGAATGCCAGCGTATCCAGCGTGAAACCGGCGTTAAGATGTAATCCTAATGGTCCGCGAATCGGCGCTGGCGCGCTTGTTTTACCGAGCAAACGCTGAAAAAATTGCATCATAGGGGAACCTCTATCTCTTGCCATGCGACCTCTTCAGCCAGAATGCGATTGTCGTTAGGCATAATGCCATTTGAGATCGCGCATTCATGTGCCGTCTCGTATGAAAGCGACGAGCTCAGCACGGTAGCGCGCTTTCGCGCTACCGATAACAAAGCAGATACTGCCCGATAAACAGGCCAGGTCAGTCTGGACAAATGACGCTGGCAGGTTTTGACCATCCACGTAAAGAGCATTATTCGCCTTGTTGACGCTGTAAACGCGCCAACACATCCTGAGCATTGCTTTTATTGGTTGCGCCAATGCCGGCCTGCGCCAGTTTTTCATCCAGGTCGCGTCCATCGGCGACTTTTTCCAGCTGCGCGGCGGCATCCAGCCGGGCCTGGCGTTCAGCCTGACGCGTTTGTAAACGTTTAAGCGACTCCGCCGCCGTAGACACATTCGACGCGGCTCCGACGGTCGAGGTCGTCACCGCCTGCTGGGCGCGCTGCATGGCTTCTGTCGCCTTAACCACTTCAAGTTGCTGCTCAAACTGCGCAATCCGCTGGCCTGTCGCCGTTACGGCCTTCTCCACCGCATCACGAGAGGCTTCCAGATTAGTCAGCACCTGTTCTTCGGCAAGAATGGCATTTTCCAGACGGGCTATTTCTTCCGCCACTTCGTTGAGTAAAGCGGCGTCGACATTCTTACTCATTGCCGCCAACGCCCGCGTTTCAAGGCTGGCTTTACGCTCACGTAAATCATTCAGCTTGTCATGGCTTAGCTTCACCCGCGCCAATAAATCCACTCTGGATTTACCCGCTTTATCCAGCTCGGCTTTTGCGTCGCGAATATGCTGCTCCAGCATACGTACACCCTGTGCTTCATCAATGGCTTCTTCTGCCTGAGCAACGAATGATTTACCTAACGTGAACAAACTTTTTAAAATTCCCATGTAAGCCGCCTGTATTATTCCTGTGAATAGACTTGTGTTATTTCAGCGATATCCAACGCATTTTCTACAAGCGTGGTGATTTCCAGCGTCACGTCGGCAAGCGACGAATTTAACGACAACGCGCCAAAAGCGACATAATATTCCTCCTGTTTTACCTGGGTAATACCGACCGAAGACAGCGGTAAAATCTTCTGATTTCTCAGCAAGAAAAGATTAAATTCCGCGGTATCTCTAATCGTATTTACCGGACAGATATAAGTCTCGATAACTATTTGTTGCGAGGTAAATAAAACCGCCAGTGGTAAATCGCCATAATCATTCATTTTTATTATTAATGAAGATTCATTATTTTGTATATCAATATTTAATTCAGCGATGTTGTTTAATGCATCCGCCAGCGTCCGTGGAGTCCATGCCATATTATTATCTCTATCTCTTTTTTATAAATAAAGGAAATTACAGGGTAGGTTTTGTTTTATATATTACCAGCCAAAGATAAAAAAAAACCATCCGATTATGGATGGTTTTTTCTTAAAAAATACTATTAGCATCAGGTGCGCTGGCGAACGGCTTCAAACAGACAAATCCCGGTCGCCACAGAGACATTCAGCGACGACACGCTACCGGCCATAGGAATGCTGATCAGCTCATCGCAGTGCTCACGGGTCAGACGACGCATACCTTCACCTTCAGCACCCATGACCAGCGCCATGCGGCCAGGCATTTTGCTCTGATACAGCGTATGGTCAGCCTCGCCCGCCGTCCCGACAATCCAGATATTCTCTTCCTGCAACATGCGCATCGTGCGCGCCAGGTTGGTGACGCGGATCAACGGCACGCTTTCCGCTGCGCCGCAGGCGACTTTCTTCGCCGTCGCGTTAAGTTGCGCGGAGCGGTCTTTCGGCACGATTACCGCATGTACGCCAGCGGCATCGGCGCTGCGCAGACAGGCGCCAAGATTATGCGGATCGGTGACGCCATCGAGGATCAACAAAAAGGGGCGATCGTGTAATGCGAGCAGATCCGGCAGATCGTTTTCCTGATACTGCCGGCCTGGTTTCACGCGAGCGATAATGCCCTGATGCACGGCACCGTCGCTTTTCTCGTCGAGATATTGGCGGTTTGCCAGCTGGATAACCACGCCCTGGGACTCAAGGGCGTGAATCAGCGGCAACAGACGTTTATCTTCACGGCCTTTTAAAATAAAGACTTCCTGAAAACGTTCAGGGGCGCGCTCCAGCAGGGCCTGCACTGCGTGGATGCCGTAAATCATTTCGCTCATTAATGTACTCATTGTTTACGTTTTGCCGGGGGCGCTACGCTTGCCCGGCCTACAGATAATTCACCCTCTTCTGTTTGAAGAGGGTGTTGCTCACTCTGCCGCTTTTTTCTTCGCCGCACGCTTCGCTTTGGTCGCTGCGGCTATTTTCTGCGTTTTAGCCGATGGCTTTTTTGCTTTTCTCGCGTCTTTCTTCGCTGCTTTCGGCTTCGCTTTTTTCTCGCCGCGGAAGGCGCTATCAGGCTCGAAGTTAACTTTTTTACCTACCTGACGACGTTTACCGGCGTTTTTACTTTCACCTTTTTTCGCTTTTTCACGCGCCGTTTTGCCGACGTTACGCGGTGCGCGCTCGCTGGAGATCAGGCTAAAGTCAATTTTCCGTTCGTCCATATTCACCGCTTCGACGCGTACCTCGACCCGGTCGCCCAGGCGATATGTCTGCCCGCCGGACTCGCCAATCAGACGTTGCCCTACCTGATCGAAGCGATAGTAATCGTTATCCAGTGAGGAAACGTGTACCAGCCCATCGATAAACAGTTCATCAAGACGGACAAAGAAGCCGAAACCGGTGACACTGGCAATCACGCCCTTAAAGACGTTGCCTACCTGATCCAGCATAAAGTCACATTTCAGCCAGTCGGAGACATCACGCGTCGCTTCATCAGCGCGGCGTTCCGCCATCGAACAGTGTTGGCCGAGCTGCAACATCTCTTCCATCGAGTAGTGATAACCGCCCGTTTCTGTGGTGTTGCCCTTGTTCCCTTGCTCTTTCGCCAACAGGTACTTAATGGCGCGGTGCAAAGAAAGATCCGGATAGCGGCGAATCGGCGAGGTAAAGTGCGCATAAGACTGCAACGCCAGGCCAAAGTGCCCGCGGTTTTCCGGATCGTAAATCGCCTGCTTCATTGAACGCAGCAGCATAGTTTGCAGCATTTCGGCGTCCGGCCGGTCGGCAATCGATTCAAGCAGTTCGGCATAATCGCGCGGTTCCGGTTTGTTTCCGCCCGGCAGCTCCAACCCCAGCTCCGCCAGTACGGAGCGGAATGAGGTGATCGCTTCGGTGGTGGGCTTATCATGAATACGGAATAGCGCCGGCTCTTTAGCTTTTTCGACAAAGCGCGCCGCCGAGATATTCGCCATGATCATGCACTCTTCGATAAGCTTATGCGCGTCATTACGCTGGGTCTGTTCGATACGCTCAATGCGACGCTCGGCGTTGAAGATAAACTTCGCCTCTTCGCTCTCAAACGAGATCCCCCCGCGCTCTTCACGCGCTTTATCCAGCACTTTGTAGAGGTTGTGCAGCTCTTCAATATGCTTCACCAGCGGCGCATATTGTTCACGCAGATCCTGATCGCCCTGCAGCATATGCCAGACTTTGGTATAGGTCAGACGCGCATGGGAGCTCATCACCGCTTCATAGAATTTGTAGCCGGTCAGCCGACCTTTCGCCGAGATGGTCATTTCACAGACCATACACAGCCTGTCAACCTGCGGGTTTAGCGAACACAGGCCGTTGGAGAGCACCTCCGGCAACATTGGGACAACCTGTGACGGGAAGTAAACCGACGTGCCGCGATTGCGCGCCTCGCGATCCAGCGGCGTTGGCGGCCGTACATAATAGCTCACGTCAGCAATAGCGACCCACAAACGCCAGCCGCCGCCGCGTTTTTTCTCACAGTAAACCGCGTCGTCAAAGTCACGGGCATCTTCGCCATCAATCGTGACCAGCGGCAAATCGCGCAGATCGACACGACCGACTTTCGCCTCTTCCGGCACCTCTTCTTTCAGCCCGGCGACCTGCTGCTCTACCGCCTGCGGCCAGATGTAAGGTATTTCATGGGTACGCAGCGCCATATCAACCGCCATACCGGTGCCCATATTGTCGCCCAGCACTTCGACGATTTTCCCTACCGCTTTAGTACGGCGAGTTGGACGTTGGGTCAGTTCAACCACGACCACGAACCCCATCCGCGCGCCCATGACGTCTTCTGGCGGGATAAGAATGTCGAAGCTGAGACGGCTGTCGTCCGGCACTACAAAGCCGACGCCCGCATCGGTGAAATAACGCCCGACTATCTGACTGGTTTTCGGTACCAGTACACGGACGATACGCGCTTCGCGGCGACCTTTACGATCGGCGCCCAGCGGCTGCGCCAGCACCTGATCGCCGTGAATACAGGTTTTCATCTGCTCGCTGGAAAGATACAGATCGTCTTTGCGGCCTTCGACACGTAAGAAACCGTAACCGTCACGATGACCGATCACGGTGCCTTTCAGCAGGTCGAGGCGTTCCGGCAGCGCATAGCACTGGCGACGGGTAAAGACCAGTTGTCCGTCGCGTTCCATCGCGCGCAGGCGGCGACGCAAGGCTTCAAGCTGCTCTTCGCCTTCAATATTCAGTTCTACGGCCAGTTCTTCGCGACTGGCCGGTTTTTCACGTTTCGTTAAATGTTCGAGGATAAATTCCCGGCTCGGGATAGGATTCGCGTATTTTTCTGCTTCGCGTTCCTGGAAAGGATCTTGTGACATTGAGGTTCCTCCATTGTCATCTCTAATGAAGTTTACTTCACTCCACCAGTAATAATTTATAAAGCGGTTGATTCTCTTCAACCAAATCGGCAAGCGTGTAGTTATCCAGCTCCTTGAGAAAACTCTGCACGGCCTTAGAAAGCGCCTGTTTCAGACGACAGGCAGGGGTGATGTGGCAAAATTCGCTGCTACAGTTGACCAGTGATAAGGGTTCCAGCTCACGCACCACATCGCCAATACAAATAGTATTAGCCGGTTTACCCAGGCGGATACCGCCATTTTTTCCCCGAACGGCGGTGACAAAGCCCGCCCGGCTAAGCTGATTGATAATTTTGACCATATGATTACGGGACACGCCGTAGACTTCTGTCACCTCAGAAATGCTGGTCATTCGTCCATCTGGTAACGACGCCATATAGATTAGCGCACGTAAGCCGTAATCGGTGAAACTCGTTAACTGCACATCAACCTCAGGAAAAGGGAAAACGGGATATAACTTATCTGTATTGATGATAAACCAGCCACCTGTCAGGCTGCTAATTTATTTCGGTTCAGGAAGGAAAAAAGCGGGGAACAATGACGCATTTGAGCCGAAGGATGATGCAAAGCATCTTATCCGGCCAACAAATGCGTACTCATCATAGACCCGGTAAGCGTAGCGTTACCGGGCATCATCCATCAATTACGCGTCGAACGGATCGCGCAGAATCATCGTCTCAGTACGATCGGGGCCGGTAGAAATAATATCAATCGGCACGCCGGTCAGTTCTTCAATACGCTTGATGTAGTTCAGCGCCGCCTGCGGCAGACCGCTACGATCTTTCACGCCGAAGGTGGATTCAGACCAGCCCGGCATAGTTTCGTAAATCGGCTCTACACCTTTCCAGTCGTCAGCTGCCAGCGGAGTGGTAGTCACTTCGCGGCCATCCGGCATACGATAAGCCACGCAGAGTTTCACCTCTTTCAGGCCATCCAGCACGTCCAGTTTGGTCAGGCAGAAGCCAGACAGGGAGTTCAGCTGTACCGCACGACGCACGGCAACGGTGTCCAGCCAGCCGGTACGACGACGACGGCCGGTAGTGGCGCCGTATTCGTTACCCTGCTTGCAGAGGAACTCGCCGGTTTCATCAAACAGCTCAGTCGGGAACGGACCTGCACCTACACGAGTGGAGTAAGCTTTGAGGATACCCAGAACGTAATCAACATAACGCGGGCCCAGGCCGGAACCGGTCGCCACGCCACCTGCAGTGGTGTTAGAAGAAGTTACGTACGGATAAGTACCGTGGTCGATATCCAGCAGGGTACCCTGCGCACCTTCAAACATGACGAAATCGCCACGCTGACGCGCCTGGTCGAGCAGGTCCGAAACGTCAACAACCATAGAAGTCAGGATGTCGGCAACAGCCATCGTATCATCCAGAACTTTCTGGTAATCAACCGCTTCAACTTTGTAGTAGTTAACCAACTGGAAGTTGTGATATTCCATCACTTCTTTCAGTTTTTCAGCGAAGGTTTCTTTGTCGAAAAGGTCACCAACACGCAGACCGCGACGTGCCACTTTATCTTCATAAGCAGGCCCGATTCCACGACCGGTGGTGCCGATCGCTTTCGCGCCACGCGCTTTCTCACGCGCGTTATCCAGCGCAACGTGATAATCAAGGATCAGCGGACAGGCTTCAGACAGCAGCAGACGCTCACGAACGGGGATGCCACGGTCTTCCAGTTCTTTCATCTCTTTCATCAGCGCGCTCGGAGACAGCACAACACCGTTACCGATGATGCTGGTTACATTCTCGCGAAGAATACCTGATGGAATAAGATGGAGAACGGTTTTTTCACCGTTGATTACGAGAGTATGGCCTGCGTTGTGACCGCCCTGGTAGCGTACAACATATTTAGCCCGTTCAGTCAGAAGATCGACGATCTTTCCTTTACCTTCGTCACCCCATTGGGTGCCCAGTACGACGACGTTGTTACCCATTTTTCAAAATCACCGTTTGCTTAAAAATGGATTCTACCATCGCTTTTTCAGATATACAGCACTTTTTGCACTCAATCTGCGGCAAATCCGACCACTTTTTGCTCAGCCAATCGTTTTCCTCAACATGTAGTAGACCACAACTCCCGCGACCACAAGTCCGCCGCCAAAACGACGTAAAACATTTTCCGGCAGTTGCGCCAGTGCCGAAACCATTTTTTTCCATGCGCCGGGATACAGCATCGGTCCCAGCCCTTCGAGGACTAATACCAGAGCAAGCGCCAACCAGATTGTTGAATTCATTTATCGCCCTTATAAAAGAAAACCACCGGCATCCTTTGGATGCGGTGGTTTTGCTGGTCTAAAACCGCTGACGCTATTTTAGCGTGTCGTCGAACTCGGTGTCTTCATGTAGCGGAAGAAATCGCTGTCCGGGCTCAGTACCATCACGTCCTGATTACCTTCGAAGCTCTTCTCGTAAGCGCGCAGACTACGAATGAACGCGTAGAAATCAGGGTCCTGACTGAACGCGTCGGCAAACAGCTTCGCGGCTTCAGCATCACCTTCACCACGCATGATACGCCCCTGACGCTCGGCTTCCGCCAGAGTTTTCGTCACCTCATAGTCAGCAGCCGCACGCAGTTTTTCCGCTTCTTCCTGACCTTGTGAGCGATGACGACGCGCGACCGCTTCACGCTCGGCGCGCATACGGTTGTAAATCGCCTCAGAAACCTCGGTCGGCAGGTTGATCTGCTTAATACGCACATCGACCACTTCGATACCCAACGCCGCCATACTGTTCGGGTTGATGACCGGTACTTTACCTTTGGTTTCCGCCGTGACGCGTTCCGCCGCTTCGGCAATCGCGTCATCCGCCGCCGGGGTCGCCACTTCATCATCGGTACCGGCTGAACCGGAGTTCAGCGCGTCGCGCACCTCCAGAGTCAGACGACCACGAGAATCGGTCACGATGTCTTTTACGTCCAGGCGACCAATCTCAGAACGCAAACGGTCCGAGAATTTACGTTTTAACAGCACTTCGGCTTGCGAAATATCGCCGCCGCCGGTCGCCAGATAGTAACGGCTAAAGTCGCTGATACGCCATTTGATGTAGGAGTCGACAATCAGGTCTTTCTTCTCTTTAGTCACAAAGCGATCGGCCTGGTTATCCATCGTCTGGATACGCGCATCAAGCATTTTCACTGATTCAATAAACGGGATCTTAAAGTGCAGACCCGGCGCGTAAACCAGCGGTTTGTTCTCATCGTCACGCAGAACTTTACCAAAACGCAGCGTAATGCCGCGCTCGCCCTCTTTGACCACAAAGACGGACATGTAGAGCACTACCAGCACGATGATGATAATCGCAATAACTGACTTACGCATCGTTATTCCCCCTGACGCTGGTAGTCGTTACGCTGCGCATTCGCGCGGCGTTGGTCCATAATATCGCCCTGATTTGAGGACGACGTGTTGCTTGCTCCGCTGGCGTTAGACTTTGTGGACGGCGGCAGGCGCAGCAGGTTGCTGGCGCTATTGTCGCTCTTTGCCGCCGGCGCATTCCCGCCTTTCAGCATCTGATCTAACGGCAGCACCATTAAATTACCGCTCTTGTCGTTAACCAGTACTTTACGGGTATGGCTCAGCACTTTTTCCATCGTTTCAATATACAGACGCTCGCGTGTAATCTGCGGCGCGGCTTTATATTCCGGCAAAATCTTCGCAAACCGGGCGACTTCACCCTGCGCTTCCAGGATAGTCTGGGTTTTATAGGCGCGCGCCTCTTCCAGAATACGCTGCGCCTGACCGTTGGCGCGCGGCTGAACTTCGTTGGTATACGCTTCCGCTTCACGAATGTACTGCTGCTCGTTTTCACGTGCGGCAATCGCGTCGTCAAAGGCGGCTTTCACCTCTTCCGGCGGACGCGCAGCCTGGAAGTTCACGTCCAGCAGGGTAATCCCCATGTTGTACGGTTTGATAGTCTCTTCCAGCTCGCGTTGGGTATCGCTACGAATAACGGTACGGCCTTCGGTCAGGATGCGATCCATCGTGTATTTACCAATGACGCCACGCAGCGCGCTGTCGGTGGCCTGACGCAGGCTATCGTCCGGGCTGGTCACGCTAAACAGATATTTCTGCGGATCGGTGACGCGGTATTGCACGTTCATTTCAACGCGCACGACGTTTTCATCAGACGTCAGCATCACGCCTGACGCCGCCAGTTCGCGCACCGCTTCGACGTTCACCGGCGTGACGTCGTCAATAAATGTCGGCTTCCAGTTCAGACCTGGCTCTACCAGATGGCTGAATTTACCAAAACGCGTCACAACGCCACGCTCGGCTTCTTTAATGGTATAAAAACCGCTGGCCGCCCAGATAATGACTACTGCCGCCGCGGCGATGGCGACAATACGGCCTCCCAGTTGCGGACGCGGGCCTTGCGATGAGCTACCGCCGCCGGAACCGGTGCCTTTACCGCCCCCAAAACCACCGAGTTTTTTACTCAGCTTACGGAAGATATCATCCAGATCGGGAGGTCCCTGATCGCGGCCACCTTTGTTTCCATTTCCCCCAGAGTTGCTGCCAGGTTTGCTGCTTCCCCACGGGTCGCGGTCCTGTCCGTTATTACCGGGCTGATTCCACGCCATGTTTGTGCTCCATATTTGTTATGCGGTGATCCCCGTTGTCTTTCGACCTCAGAGGATAAGGCGAAATTACTCCATGCTTCAGACGAACCGCCGTTACAGACATCATCTTTCAGGCTGCGTCTTGAGTGGCGGCTTTTTTACCCCAGGTCACTTAGTTGTGAGCTCCTGAGATTCTCTCAGCTACCGCCTCAATACGACCTGAATGACTTCGCGTCTAGATCACGTATTCGATCAACGCCGGTTCTTGTTTACAGAGGCGACGCCAGTCGACAATCGGCATTCGTACCTGCAGACTGACGCTACCGTCTTCCTCCATCCACTCTTTTTCTATTGCCTGAAGCTGATAAAACCGGCTTCTCAGACGCCCTTCCTGCGGCGGCAAACGCAGCGTATGCTGCGCCACCTCGCCGGAAAGACGCTCCGTCAAAGCCTGAAAAAGCTGTGGTATCCCCACGCCGCTTTGCGCTGAAAGCCAAACGCGGATGGGTTTATTCTCTTCATCTCTGTCGATACGCGGTTCAAAGTCGTCCAGCATATCGATTTTGTTCATCACCATTAAGGTGGGGATTTCGTGAGCGTCAATCTCTTCAAGAACGGTGTTTACCGCCTCGATGTTTTCCTGCACGCGAACATCCGCCGCATCGACCACATGCAGCAGCAGCGTCGCCTGACGCGTCTCCTGCAGGGTAGCTTTAAAGGCAGCCACCAGATCGTGCGGTAAATGGCGGATAAAGCCTACCGTATCCGCCAGAACGGTTTCACCGACATCCGCTACATCAATACGACGTAAGGTCGGGTCCAGCGTCGCAAATAGCTGATCTGCCGCATAGACCCGCGCTTCAGTGATCTGATTAAAAAGGGTGGATTTTCCGGCGTTGGTATAGCCCACCAGCGATACCGTCGGAACGTCGGCCTTGATGCGCGACTGCCGCCCCTGCTCACGTTGCTTCTCAACCTTCTCCAGGCGCGACTGAATCTGCACAATGCGATTACGCAGTAAACGACGGTCGGTTTCGAGCTGGGTTTCACCCGGACCGCGCAAACCAATCCCGCCTTTCTGACGTTCAAGGTGGGTCCAGCCACGCACCAGACGCGTAGCCAGATGGCGTAGCTGCGCCAGCTCAACCTGCAACTTACCTTCGTGGGTTCGCGCACGTTGGGCAAAAATATCTAAGATAAGACCGGTGCGATCGATAACCCGGCACTCGCACAAACGCTCCAGGTTTCGCTCCTGGGCTGGACTCAATGCATGATCAAACAATACGACCGCTGCGCCAGTCGCTTTCACGGCTTCCGCAATTTCAACTGCCTTACCTTCACCTACAAAGTACTTCGGGTGCGGTGCTTTACGGCTACCGGTAATCACCTGCATTGCTTCGACACCGGCGGAAGAGACCAGAGATTCAAACTCCTGGAGGTCTTCCATATCTTTGTCTTGCGAAAAATAGATGTGTACCAGTACCGCCTGCTCACCGGCATCATAACGGTCAAACAAGCGTAAACCCTCTTAATAACCAGCGGGGGCGATTATCCGACGCCCCCGACATGGATAAACAGCGCGTGAACTTATTCAGTCTCTTCGCTGTCCTGTTGCGCAGTAGAACCCTGCGCGTTGCTACCGTGATGGTAGTTATTGCTGGCGCCGCCACCGGCATTGTTGCTGTGATGGGAAACCGGGCGAGACGGGACAACAGTAGAAATCGCGTGCTTATAAACCATCTGGCTGACCGTGTTCTTCAACAGGATCACGAACTGATCAAAGGACTCGATTTGACCTTGCAGCTTAATACCATTCACCAAATAAATAGAAACTGGAACACGTTCCCGACGCAATGCGTTCAGGAACGGATCTTGTAAAGATTGCCCCTTAGCCATTCTCTTTTCCTTATATGCTTATTTGTACTTTGAACCTTTCGATTCTGAAAAATTGCGCACGATACGTCTCAATTGTACACATTCAGTCTGCGATAGCACCAACAACCTGTAATACTTCTTTTCGCGCCCGATCGGGATTCTCACTGTCAAGCCAGCGCACCCCTTCCCAACCGCGCAACCAGGTCATCTGGCGCTTCGCCAACTGTCTCGTGGCGCAAACACCTCTATAAACCATTTCATCATATGAGATTTCGCCCTCAATGTATGACCACATCTGGCGGTATCCCACACAACGGATGGAAGGCAAGTCCGTATGCAAATCTCCTCGGGCAAAAAGCGCCCGGACTTCTGCTTCAAAACCTGAAGCCAACATCTGATGAAAACGCAGTTCAATGCGCTGATGGAGCAGTTCACGGCTCGCCGGGGCGATAGCGAACTGATGCACCTGGTACGGTAGCGCGTCTCCTGACGTTTGCGTTAGCTCCGTTAAAGTTTTACCCGAAATGAAAAAAACTTCCAGTGCCCGGGAAAGTCTTTGCGGATCATTTGGATGAATTCGCGCGGCGGCAACCGGATCTATCTCCTGAAGTTGCTGATGCAACGCCTCCCATCCAAGCTCCGCTGCTTGCTGCTCTATCCGGGATCTGACTTCCGGATCTGCTGAAGGCAGCGGCGATAACCCTTCCAGCAATGCCTTAAAATACAGCATGGTACCGCCCACTAACAGCGGGATACGCCCCGCAGCGGTGATCTCCGCCATTTGCGCTAACGCGTCGCGGCGAAAATCCGCCGCCGAATACGCCTGCGACGGGTCGCGTATATCCAGCAGTCGATGCGGCGCCGCTTTCAGCTCATCGGCATTCGGCTTAGCCGTGCCAATATCCATTCCCCGATAAATGAGGGCGGAATCAACGCTTATCAACTCTACTGGCAAAACTTTACGCAGTTCTATCGCCAGCGCCGTTTTGCCGGAGGCCGTCGGCCCCATCAAAAATATCGCCTTAGGCAGGCTCGCCTTGCTTACATCATTCATGCTTCAGGGCGTTCATCGCCGAATGTAAATCAACAGGTTGTAACAGGCCACCCGGCGGCGCTTTTACCAGCTGCGGACATAGCCGCTCAACATCCGCCAGCAGCGATATGGCCTGCGCCATCGACCACTGCGGATGTTCACTCTGCACATTACGCGCTATCCATTGTGCAATATTGGCCGTTGCAAATGTGGTCTGTTGCGCCAGGTAGCCTATCAGTTCAGGAATCAAGATTTGTAAATTTTGTTGTCGTAAGGGTAAAGGCACCGCCCGAATGGTCACATGCTGCGCATCTGACTGAAATTCAATACCCAATTCTCCCAACAAAGATTGGGCTTTTTGCAGCGCGGCTTTTTCATCGGCGCTCACTTTTAAACGCAGCGGAATCAGCAACGGCTGCGCGCAAACCGGACTTTGACCCGGTGTAAGCTGCGCCTGACGCAGCCAACGCTCCGCAACCGGCAGCGACAAGAGCTGGATAGTCCCCGCGTGTTCCAGCAACGCGCAGTCACCGCCGACTATCGTCAGTACGCGACCAAAACTCTGGCTATGTCCGTCAAGCGCAACCGCAACCGGCTCCGGCGCGGGGCTCGTCGCCGGCGTCTGTAAAAGCGCGCGATAAATCTCGCCCTGCTGCTTCTGATAACCTGGCTGCGCGTGCGGCCAACCACCTGCGGACTGACGCCCGCCGTTACCGCCCGATGCGCCGCCGGAATAACGCGGTGTCGCGGGCTCGCGCGCCGCAGTTGGCTCGGCGGGTACAGCAAAATGGTTGCGCCCCGCGGCGATACGGTTTTCCGGGACATGCCGCGGCGCTGGCGCAATGTCCTCAAGCGGCAGCGTCGTTTCCGTCTGCTGTTGCAGAACGCTCAGCACCCCTTGATAGATGAAGTCGTGCACCAGCCGGGATTGATGAAAACGCACTTCGTGCTTGGCGGGATGGACATTGACATCCACCTGATGCGGGTCAATCTCCAGATACAGCACAAACGCAGGCTGTTGGTCCGCGCCCAGTTTATCTTCACAGGCCTGGCGAATGGCATGGTTGATCAAGCGGTCGCGCATCATGCGGCCATTCACATAACAGTACTGGATCTCCGTTAACGCCGTGGTGGTGTGATTCGGATCGGCGACCCAGCCGCGCAGGGTCAGATCGCCATGCTGCCACTCGATCGCCAATGCCTGTTCGAGAAACGGCGTCCCGCAGATGGCGCCTAACCGGCGCTCTTTTTGCCCGTCCTTTGCGACAGCGCGATACTGCCGTACCAATTTGCCGTTGTGCGACAGGTTAAGCGTGACGTCAAAACGGGCCAATGCAATACGACGGATGATCTCATCGATGTGATTAAATTCCGTTTTTTCGGTACGCATGAATTTGCGCCGGGCGGGCGTATTATAAAAGAGATCCAGAACTTCCAGGGTGGTGCCGACCGGGTGCGCGGCGGGTTTTACCGTCACGTCCATGTCGCGCCCTTCCGCATACGCCTGCCAGGCTTCCGCCTGCTCCGCCGTGCGCGACGTTAGCGTCAAACGCGAGACCGAACTGATACTGGCCAGCGCTTCGCCGCGAAATCCCAGACTGATAATCGCTTCCAGATCGTCAAGCGAGGCGATTTTACTGGTGGCATGACGGGCCAGCGCCAGCGCCAGCTCCTCTTTTTTAATGCCGCAGCCATTGTCGCGAATACGAATAAGCTTCGCGCCGCCACGCTCGATATCGATATCAACGCGGGTAGCGCCTGCATCCAGACTATTCTCTACCAGCTCTTTAACAACCGACGCAGGGCGTTCCACCACTTCGCCAGCGGCGATTTGGTTCGCAAGCTGCGGCGGCAGAACCTGAATCGGCATGAAATCTCCTTAATTCGCGGCGGTTATGGCGCCAGGCTGGTTGGTACTGGCCGTCTGGCCTGGGCCGCCCTGCGGCGCAGACTGGATCGGATGCGCTGCAAAGTACTTACGCAACCCCCGGTATATAGCGTCAGCAATCTGCTGCTGATAACGGTCGCTCGCCAGCAATCGCTCTTCGCCGTGATTACTGATAAAGCCCGTCTCCACCAAAATGGACGGGATATCCGGCGAACGCAACACGCCCAGGCTAGCGTGTTCCGGGCGACGTTTATGCAGCGACCCCACGCCGTCGAGTTGGCTTAGCACGTTCGTCGCCACATCATACCCTACCCGCTGCGAATGACCGAATTGCAAATCCAGTACCGCCTGGCTCAGATAAGGGTCTGACTGACTGTTCGCCAGCACATCGCCAGCGCCGCCTAACAGTTCGGATTGCTTCTCATGCTGCTCAAGCCAGTTTGCCATTTCGCTGTTCGCGCGACGATTGGACAATACCCAGACGGAGGCGCCGGTGGCGTCGCGATTTGGCGCGGCATCCGCATGAATAGAGACAAGGAAGTTGGCGTTTTGCTTACGCGCCACGTCAGACCGCCCCATCACCGAAATAAAATAGTCGCCGTCACGCGTCAGCACGCCTTTAAACATCGGATCGTTATTCAGCAATGTGCGTAACTTACGCGCGATGGCGATGGTGACATTTTTCTCGCGCGTACCGCCCGGGCCTATCGCGCCGGGGTCCTGGCCTCCATGTCCGGCATCAATAGCAATCACCACTTTATCGCCAGCGCCTGCCGACGCGCGCGCCGCAGGCCGCGTAACGGTATTGCTGCTGGTTACGCCGGTCAGGCGATCATCAGAAGATTTAAACGGATTACGGGCAGGCTCCGTCGGGCGGGGCGCGCTTTCAACCCGTTTCGCGACGACAGGCGGTGGCGGCGGCGGAACATCGGCATTAATGGTGAAAATGACCGTATAGTTGCCGCCGTTTTGCCGCTTCACCGCCTCGGTTTTACCATTTTCCGTCAGATCGACAAGCAACCGTAAAGATTGCGCATCTTTCGGCGTTCCGGCACGGATCGTTTTCACCAGATTGTTACCGCTAAACTGAAGCGGCAGCCCCTGAATCACGCCGGTCTGCCTGATATCCAGCGCCACAGTCCGTTTACCGTCCTGTGAGTAAGCATATTCCGGCTCGCCGATAAAACTCAGCGTAATGCGCGCCTGCTGCTCGCCGTTGGACACCTGAATATCAGAGAGACTGGCGGCGCCCGCCTGCGCGCACAGCAGGATTAAGGCTGCTATTACGGCATTTTTGATGCGATAAATCATCCCGCCACCTTTATAGCTAATCGGCTAAACGCGCCAGTAACGAATGACCCGATGAGGATACCGCGCTTACGCGAGCCTCACGCCCCTGCGCCTGGTAATCAATATGGATTTCGACGTCCGGGTCGGGGAGAACGCCTTTACCTTGTTGCGGCCACTCCACCAGACAAATGGCGTCGTTGGCGAAATAATCGCGAATGCCCATAAACTCCAGCTCCTCCGGATCCGCAAGACGGTATAAGTCGAAGTGATATACCATCATGTTATCAAGCGCATAAGGCTCTACCAGCGTATAGGTGGGGCTTTTTACATTACCGTTATGGCCTAACGCCTGTAAAAATCCCCGGCTAAACGTCGTTTTACCGGCACCTAAATCGCCATACAGATAAATAACGGTCGCGCCATCGCAGGCGTTGGCTACCCGTTGCCCCAGGTCTAGCGTCGCCTGTTCGTCAGGTAGCGGAATTACTCGATTCATCATGGTTTACGTCAATCACATCAGGGTTAACAATACGCCGCAGCGTAGTAAAAAGATCGGTCGCCAACATGCCGCGAGCGCCATAACGCGCTGCCAGTAAGTCCGCCGCCGCGCCGTGAGCCACACATCCCACACATGCCGCATCATACGGGGTAAACTTCTGTCCGAGCAATGCGCCGATGATGCCGGACAGGACATCGCCCATCCCGCCGCTCGCCATCCCCGCATTACCAGCGTCAATGATAGCCAGAGGGTGGTGTTCAGCGGCGATAATCGTTCCTGCGCCTTTTAACACGACCACGCCTCCGTACCGTTTTACCAGACGCTGCGCTGAAAGTAAGCGATCACTTTCAATTTCTGCCACAGAACATCCTAACAGGCGGGCAGCCTCTCCCGGATGCGGCGTAATCACGCGATTGTGACGTTTATCAGGATTGATTGCCAGTAGGTTCAACGCATCCGCATCCCACAGCATAGGTTTACGGACGTTTTCTACTTTCTGTAAGGCTTTTTTGCCCCATTCCTGCTGCCCAAGCCCCGGGCCGATCACCACAACGTCAGCCCAGGTCAGGCTCTCTTCCAGCGACTGAGGCGTGAGTTCATGTACCATCAGTTCCGGGCGGGCCGTCAGCAACGGCGCGATGTTTTCACCGCGAGTCAGAACTCTGACCAACCCAGCCCCCGTACGCAGCGCCGCCTCGCCAGCCATCCGAATTGCGCCCGCTGTTCCCTGGTCGCCGCCAATAATCGCCAGACGACCATGATCGCCCTTATGCGAGGTCGGTCGACGCGGCGTTAGCCATTGCCCCAACTGCGTCGCGTCAAAACGCCGGAGCGGCGGCGTCTGGCTCGCCAGCCAGCCTTCCAGTCCCAACGCGTCATAATGCAATATGCCGGTAACGTCACGCGCTTTGCCGGTCAGCAGGCCTGGTTTCAGGGCGATAAACGTGACCGTATGCGCGGCGCTTATCACCGCGCCAGGCGTGGCGCCCGTTTGCGCCAGCAGGCCTGACGGGATATCGACGGCGACAACCGGCGCAGGATGGGCGTTCGCCTGTTCAATCAGACCGGCTACCGGGTCGCGCGGCGCCTGGGCTATGCCGGTGCCAAGCAGCGCGTCGATAATCAGATCCGTCGCTTCCGGCCAGATAATATCGGCAGCATGGATAATGCCGCCGGCATTCAGCCAGGCATCGCGCGCCTGCGCCGCTTCTTCAGGCAACGGTTTGTCGCTCTCCTGCGCCAGCAACGTTACGCTAATGCCCGCCGCTTGCGCTAGTCGCGCCACGACGTAACCATCGCCGCCGTTGTTGCCATGACCACACAACACCAGCCAGTGTCGGGTGTCAGGATAACTGTCACGGGCTACCCGAAATGCCGCGTCGCCAGCGCGCAGCATCAATTCATAGAGTGTGAGTCCGAAGGCATCCGCCGCATCGCGTTCCAGCCGTTTGATGTCATCGGCGGGCCAAATGGAGTGTGGTATACTTACAGGGTTTTTCTTCATGTTATGGTCCATCATGTCAAAGCCCCTCGATCTCAATCAGTTAGCGCAAAATATTAAGCAGTGGGGGCTGGAGCTGGGCTTTCAGCAGGTCGGTATTACTGATACCGATCTGCGCGCATCCGAACCTGCGCTGCAGGCGTGGCTGGACAAACAATACCACGGCGAGATGGCATGGATGGCGCGCCACGGTATGATGCGCGCCCGGCCTCATGAACTCTTACCCGGTACGCTACGTGTCATCAGCGTGCGCATGAACTATCTGCCCGCCAACGCCGCGTTTGCCAGTACGTTGAAGGATCCCACGCTGGGCTACGTTAGCCGATATGCGCTGGGGCGTGATTATCACAAGCTGTTGCGCAGCCGCCTTAAAAAACTGGGCGAGCAGATCCAGCAGTACTGCGGTTCGCTGAATTTTAGACCGTTTGTCGACTCTGCGCCTATTCTTGAACGCCCATTAGCGGAAAAAGCCGGACTTGGCTGGACGGGTAAGCACTCACTTATCCTTAATCGGGAGGCCGGCTCATTCTTTTTCCTGGGGGAATTGCTGATTGATTTACCGCTACCGGTCGACCAGCCGGTCGAGGAAGGTTGCGGCAAATGCGTCGCCTGTATGACCATTTGCCCGACCGGGGCGATTGTCGAACCGTATACGGTGGACGCGCGGCGCTGTATTTCTTATCTCACCATTGAGCTGGAAGGCGCTATTCCGGAAGCATTTCGCCCACTGATAGGCAACCGTATTTACGGCTGCGATGACTGCCAGCTTATCTGTCCGTGGAATCGTTACTCTCAGTTGACCGACGAAGCAGATTTTAGCCCACGCAAGGCGCTGCATAACCCAGATTTGCTTGAGTTGTTTAGCTGGAGCGAAGCGCAGTTTCTGAAAGTCACTGAAGGTTCTGCGATTCGGCGCATTGGCCATTTACGCTGGCTGCGCAATGTTGCCGTCGCGCTGGGGAATGCGCCGTGGAGTAATGCCGTCATTACGGCGCTGGAAAGCCGCAAGGGTGAGCATCCACTTCTTGATGAGCATATCGAATGGGCGATTGCGCAACAAATTGAAAAGCGCAACGCCTGCATCATTGAAGTGCAGCTACCGAAAAAACAGCGTCTGGTCAGGGTGATTGAAAAAGGGCTGGTGCGCGATGCCTGAATTATTCACAGGCTGTGTATAAAAATAAAAACACATTGCGATTCAAGAGGGAAAAAAGGAACAGACAATAACGCTAACGTTTTGAAATCTTATTTTTTCTATATTTTTCAGTAAATTATAGAAATTCTACGCGTCAGGTATAATTTTTTGCATTCCAGGAGTAATGGGCCGCCCTGTGGATAAGTCTGTTTACAAGGATCTGACGAAAGCGGAACAAAACGTGCCCCAACGCGATATTCGTTGTGGATAATTTTACTGTAGATAAGAATTGGAGCGGGAAACGAGACTCGAACTCGCGACCCCGACCTTGGCAAGGTCGTGCTCTACCAACTGAGCTATTCCCGC